>JANOQJ010000067.1:0-18432 GCA_031414805.1 Comamonadaceae bacterium | reverse complement strand
AAGGTTTCTCCTTGAAAGCCGGGGAACATTCCCCAGCCGCAAGGCTTGCCCTCATGGCACCCTAACGCAAGCGCGCCCGCAAAGCAAAACGCGGTGGCGGTCTTTGCAGACAGCCACCGCGCTAGCGGTTTAGTTCAACGTAATGTATGCCGCAAAACCTGCAACATAAACTGGCGCTTGCGATTTAAATCTGTCATCGGCTTATCTAAAAAATGGCTTGTAGTCTGGGTTTCAAGCGGGTAGACTGTTTTTTCATACAGTTATAAAAACCACCATGAAACCCGGCACACCTGTCTTGCAGTCAACGCGGCTTTTGGATCAGGTGCGTGAGCGGATTCGCTATCTTCACTATAGCCTGAGCACCGAAAAAACCTACCTGCACTGGATCAAATTTTTTGTTCGCTGGAATGGGCGTGGCGGTGTGATGCGCCATCCGCGCGAACTGGGCGTGCGGGAGGTGGAGGCGTTTTTGACCATGCTGGCCAACGAGCGAAAAGTGTCATCGTCAACTCACAACCAGGCGCTCAGCGCCATCTTGTTTTTGTATCGCGAGGTGCTGACGGTTGATTTGCCGTGGATGGAGGGCATTCAACGCCCAGCCAGCACTAAGCGCATTCCCAGCGTGCTGACAAAAGACGAAGTGGCAGGCTTGCTGGCCCATATGGAGGGTCAGACGGCATTGATCGCCCGCTTGCTTTATGGCACGGGCATGCGTTTGATGGAGGGCATGCGCCTACGCGTGAAAGACGTGGACTTTGACCGCCACGCCATCATCGTGCGGGAGGCTAAGGGCGGCAAAGACCGTGTGGTGATGTTGCCGCGTTCGTTGGCGCCTGCACTGCGCACCCAAATGCTGGCTGCACGGGCGCAATGGGAGGCAGACCGGGTGGCCCAGCGTGGCGGTGTTGAGGTGCCGCATGCGCTGGATGTTAAATACCCGAAGGTGGGTTTTACGTGGGGCTGGTTCTGGCTGTTTCCCTCGCCAACACTGTCGGTAGACCCTCGCTCAGGCGTGCAGCGGCGTCACCACCTGTTTGAAGAGCGTTTACAACGCGCCATCAAAAAGGCCGTGCCACTGGCGGGCATCGTCAAACCCGTTTCCGTCCACACCCTGCGCCACAGTTTCGCCACCCATCTGCTGCAATCTGGCACCGACATTCGCACGGTTCAAGAGCTGCTGGGCCACAGCGATGTGTCCACCACCATGATTTACACGCATGTGCTCAAGGTGGCGGCGGGTGGCACGGCCAGTCCGCTGGATGCCTTGTTGGCCGGTTCGGTGGCACCCCATTTCGCGTGAGCCTGCTCACGGGGCTGTGGTCATATACGCCCCGATGCAGCCCTCACGACCCGACGATCTCGACCACCCCTACAACCCCGGTGCCCAACTGGCCCGCCTGGGCACCTTGGCGCTGGTGGGGCTCTTGCTGGGTAGCGGGCTGCAGTTACAGCAAAGCGCTTTGTGGCCCATCTGGATTTATATGGCTTTTGGGGCTCTAGACCTTGTGGTTATTGCTGGAGCAGCTATCAAATTGGGAGTGAACAGAACCCGCTTGCAAAGCGGTTTGGTGCTGGCTGCGGCTCTGGTGGCGGCGTTTGGCGCATGCGGCTTGCGGGCCAGCTTGTTTGCGCAGCAGGCGCTCAACCCCGCGGTGCAGGGGCGTGATGTGCAGGTGGTGGGGGTGGTGGCGGCCATGCCGCAGCGCTCGGATGCGGGGCTGCGGTTTCGGCTGGATGTGGAATCGGCCACGTTGGAGGGCGCAGCTGTTCAACTACCGCCACGGTTGTGGCTGGGGTGGTGGGGCGGGGTGCAGGCCGAGGGGCTGCAACGCGTGCCGGGCAACCTGCGTGCGGGGGAGCGCTGGCAGATGACGGTGCGGCTCAAAGCGCCGCATGGCAACCGCAACCCGCATGGGTTTGACTACGAGCTGTGGCTGTGGGAGCAGGGCTTGCAGGCCACCGGCTATGTGCGGGCGGGGCCTAACGACGTGGCACCGCGGCGGCTGGGCGACACCTGGCGGCATCCGGTGGAGCGGGCGCGGCAGGCGGTGCGCGATGCGGTGTTTGAAAAGATCAGCAACCGCCAGGCGGCCGGAATCATTGCTGCGCTGATCACGGGTGACCAAAGCGCGATCGAACGGGCCGACTGGGACGTGTTTCGGGCCACTGGTGTGGCGCATTTGATGAGTATTTCCGGCTTGCATATCACGCTGTTTGCCTGGGTGGCGGTGGCGCTGATCGGGCTGCTGTGGCGGCGTAGCACGCGCCTGTGCACCGCCGTGCCGGTGCACCACGCGGCGCTGGTGGGCGGGGTGGCGCTGGCGGCGGCGTATGCGCTGTTCAGCGGCTGGGGCGTGCCCGCGCAGCGCACCGTGCTCATGCTCGCCACCGTGGCGGCGCTGCGCCTGCTTGGCTTGCAATGGCCCTGGCCGCTGGTGTGGTTGCTGGTGGCGGCGGTGGTGGTGGCAGTAGACCCGTGGGCGCTGATGCAGGCGGGCTTCTGGCTGAGCTTTGTGGCGGTGGGGGTGCTGTTTGCGAGTAATTCAGTTGCTATCAATACAGAAGCTGCTTCAGCAGGTTCTACAAGGGCGGGAGGCCGATTTGTTTCATTAATGCGGGAGCAGGGCGTGGTCACAGTGGCGCTCACGCCGCTTTCCCTGCTGCTGTTTGGCCAGGCCTCGGTGGTGGGTCTGGTGGCCAATTTGCTCGCCATTCCGTGGGTGACCCTGGTGGTTACGCCGCTGGCTTTGCTGGGTGTGGCGTTCAACCCGCTGTGGGACCTGGCGGCGCTGGCGGTGCAGGGCTTGGGCGTCGTGTTGGGCGCTTTGGCGGTGTTGCCTGGGGCCAGCGTGTCGGTGCCTGCCGCGCCGCTGTGGGCGGGCGCGGCGGGCGTGTTGGGTGGCGTGCTGCTGGTGCTGCGCATGCCCTGGGGGTTTCGGCTGCTCGGCGTGCCCCTGTTGCTGCCTGTGCTGCTGTGGCAGGCGCCGCGCCCCGAGCTGGGGCAGTTTGAGTTGATTGCGGCGGACATTGGCCAGGGCAACGCCGTCATCGTGCGCACCGCCCACCACACGCTGGTGTACGACGCAGGCCCTCGCTACAGCCGCGAGAGCGACGCGGGTCACCGCGTGCTGGTGCCGCTGCTGCGCGCGTACGGCGAGCGGGTAAACACGCTGCTGCTCAGCCACCGCGACGCCGACCACACCGGCGGCGCAGCTGCCGTGCTCGCCATGCAGCCGCAAGCGGCGCTGCTCAGCTCGATAGAACCCGACCACGAGCTACAAACCCTGCGCCCCGCCACCCGCTGCGAGGCCGGCCAGCGCTGGCAGTGGGATGGCGTTCAATTTGAGGTGCTGCACCCCCAGCCCGGTGACTACAGCCGCAACCTGAAAAGCAATGCCATCAGCTGCGTGCTGCGCATCAGCAATGGGGTGCAAACGGCCTTGCTGGCGGGTGACATCGAGCAGGCGCAAGAGGCGCAGCTGGTGTCGGCACAGCCCGACAAGCTCAAAGCCGACGTGCTGCTGGTGCCGCACCACGGCAGCAAAACCTCGTCCAGCCCCGCGTTTTTAGAGGCGGTGCAGCCCCGCCTGGCCCTGCTGCAAACCGGTTTTCGCAACCGCTTCGGCCACCCCGCGCCGGAGGTGGCGCAGCGCTATGTGCAGCGGGGAATTCAAGTGGTGGATTCGCCTGTTTGTGGTGCTGCGCTGTGGCAATCTGTGGCACCGCAAGTTGTCAGCTGTCAGCGGGCCACGAAGCGGCGTTACTGGCAATATGCCCCTTGATATGCAAACCCATCTCTACCTGTCCACCCAACAGCGCCTGAAAACCCAACTCCTGGACACCACCTGGAAGTCTCTGGACGCTACGTTGCGCGGTGTGTGCGCTGAAATGATCCTGAATATTCACAACGAACAGGCCTGCTGGGACGTGCTGGCGCAGGCACTGCGCTGCTATGCCGACTGCGACCGGGTGGACGCGGGACGGTGTACGCGCAGCGACGCGCACTACAGCCCGTGCGTGCAAGCCGCTCGCGCAGACGTACCCATGCCCAACGTGGTGGGCCTGCAATTGCCCAATCAAACGGCGGGCGTGCAATGGCTCTGGCACAACGCCCAGCCGCTGGTGACCAGTGATTTGCATGCCGACAGCCGCCTGGACCGACCGCTGGTGGCGCTGCTGCGAGCCAGCGGCACGCAGGCCCTCGTCAGCCTGGCTGTGCAGCACGCGGGCACGGGGGTGGGCGTGGTGTGCCTGGATCATGTGACGTCAGCCAGACAATGGCGGGTTGACCGCGTGGCCAGGCTGTTTGACTTTGTGCAGCAAGCAGCCGCCCCGGTGCTGGCCGCCGCGCAGGCGCTGAAAACTGCACACAGCCACCCCGCAAGCCTTTCACCTGCCGAAGCCCGGGTGGCAGCCATCGCGGCCACTGGCGCGGGGTACAAAGTTATTGCACGCCGCTTGAATAAATCGGCATCAACCGTCGACCACCAGCTGCGATCCATCCGGCGCAAGCTTCAAGCACAAAGCCACGCCCATCTGGTGCTGGTTCTCAATACGCCGGGCAGCGCGCAGCAATAGCGAATCTTCGCGATTGAACGCAGCCGCCCACGCGGGCACCATGCCTGCTCTTTTATTCAACAAGGAGCAATTCATGCACATGGTCATTGAGCAGTGGCGCTACAAAGCCACCTGGAAAGCGTTGCCGCCCGCCGACCGGCAAGCGTTTGTGGCCGGTGTGGGCGCGGCGGTAGGCCAGCTGGCTGCAGCAGGCATCACCACCTTGGGTTTCGGTTTGAACGACCCGGCCACCGACCACCGCGCCGACTATGACTTTTGGGCCATCTGGCAATGCCCGGATGCTGCCGGGGCCAATACGTTTCAGAAAGCGGTGGCAGGCTCTGGGTGGTACGAGCTGTTTGAGCACCGCAACATGAGCGGGGAAGTGTTGGAGCCTGGGGTCGTTCTAGAAATGCACATAGCGGTTTAGAAGAAAACGCTCCGAATTTAATAGCTGCTTGAGCAGGATTTGAAAGGGCTGGCGGCCGATTTGGCTCTTTTTTTGAGCATTAACGCGCACGGTCCGCCGCCCAGGGCCTGTCACAACTATTGACGATTGCCTCGCAGTAAGTCGCGCAACTGTCATATCCAGGGCCTACGGTGCAGTGCCTTTTGGCAACAAAACTAACTGGAGTTTTCGAAAATGAACAAAACCACCCGTGTCATGGCTGTGTCCGCCTTCACGTTGGCCGCCTTGGCCGCTTGTGGCGGCGACGATGCCGTAGCCCCTGCCGTTGCAGCCAAATACCCGACCCTGTCGGGCGAATTGCCGCTGGTGATCGGCCACCGAGGTGCCAGCGGCTACCTGCCCGAGCACACGCTGGAGGCTTACAAAATGGCCATCGACATGCGTGCTGATTTCATTGAGCCCGACCTGGTGGCCACCAAAGATGGTGTGTTGATTGCCCGCCACGAGCCGAACATCACCAGCACCACTGACGTGTCGACCCGCGCCGAATTTGCCGCGCGCAAGACCAAAAAAATGGTGGACGGCGTGGAAGAAGAGGGCTGGTTTGCATCGGACTTCACGCTGGCCGAAATCAAGACCCTGTTTGCCAAGCAGACCGTGGCCGACCGCGATCAGACGCAAAACACCAAGTTCCGCATTCCCACCTTTGAAGAAGTGATTGAGCTGGCCAAGGTAGAGGGTGCCAAGCAGAGCCGCACCGTGGGCATCTACCCCGAAACCAAGCACCCCACCTTCCACAATGCGCTGAACCTGAATCTGGAAGACCGCCTGCTGGCCATTCTGGCCAAGAATGGCTACACCACCAAGGCTTCGCCGGTCATCGTGCAGTCCTTTGAAGTGGCCAACCTGAAGTATCTGCGTGCCCGCACCCAGGTGCGTCTGGTGCAGCTGATTGATGCGGACGATGTGAACGCTGACGGCAGCATTGCTTTGGCAGCGCCGTACGACAAGCCGTATGACTTTGCCGTGGCCAAAGACCCACGCACTTTCGTCACCATGCTCACGCCTGCAGGTTTGAAAGAAATCAAGACCTATGCCGACGGCATAGGCCCCTGGAAGCCGTATTTGATTTCGTGGAAGTTCAACAACGGCGCGGACGGCAAGCCGCTAGACCTGAATGGTGACGGCCGCATTGACCAGCGCGACCGCGTGATGATGCCGCCCAGCGACGTGATCAAAAACGCCCACGCCGAAGGCCTGATCGTGCACGCCTTCACCTTCCGCAACGAGCCCACGCGCCTGGCGTCGGATTTCAAAGCCGACCCGAAGGCGGAGTACCAGCTGTACTACAAGGCGGGCGTGGATGGCCTGTTCAGCGATTTCCCCGATACGGCGCTGTCTGCGCGCTGATCAGGCAGCGGCTGAAAAACTCACCAATAGCAAACTATTGGTTTGATTCTTCGCCTTGCGCTGCATTCGGGTCTACATAAGCTCTCATCAGAGGCACACAGGGAAGAGGGAAGAGCAGAGTTTTTGGAAACCTTTTGAAAACCTGCACCTGACTTTCCTTTTCTTACTCTCTGCATTCTGTTGTGCCCCGTATTTTCTTGAGGGAAAATCGATCTACAGCCCTGGTAAATACTGCTCAAGCAGCTATCAATAAAGAAGCAAAAAAGCGGCCCTCAGGCCGCTTTTTGAGTTCCGGTGCCCGGCTCTGTGAAGGTCAGAACGCCTTCATAGTCTGTGCATCCACCTCAAGCACATCGCCCTTGCGCTGCAGCACAAAGATGCCGCGTTCGTGGGCGGTTTTGACCACATCGGAGGGGATACTGAAACCGGCCAGGCCCGCAAAGATTTTGTAGTCCTTGTGCTCGGGGCGCAGGCGGCGGTAGCTGTCTACTTTGCCTTGCACCTGATCCAGATCGAACAGGTGCGCTTTGTATTTCACTTCCACCAGCGCCACGCTCTGACCATTGACCAGCACGATGTCAAATTCAGTGTGCTGTTGCTTGGAGCCCATGATCAGGTTGGGCGTGACAGTATCAAACTCCATCAGCCCAATCACCGGGTTGGCGTCCAGGCTGTTGTAGAAAAACTCTTCGGCCACATCGCCCTGGTTGGAGGCCATGGCACCCATGCGACGGCCGACTTCTTTGAGCACGCGGCTGGTTTCGGCGACCTCGGCTTTCATGTCGGCCATTTGTTGGTCAGACTTGGCTTGAGATGCAGCAAGTTGAGCATCCAGCCGATCTGATTTAACGGCCAGTCCGGCCACGAGGTCTTTGAGTTCTTGGTCAGTCATGCTGATGCCGGTGTTGGGGTGTGGATGCAAGAAAGAGGGTGCGGGAAGACACCACGATTTTACGTTGCATGAAAGTGCAACACCCCATGGTGAGTGTGATCACACAAATCGAAATGCCGGCCTGGAAAAGGCCATACCGATGAGTCCCTTCGCCAAATCAACAAGTTGATGCGGAACTCGCCCAAACTAGTAGATAGGTTCCAAATTAAGTATTCACATAACCGATTCAGCAAGCCCATGTTTGGGCGTGAAGGTAAATGCGAACCGGTTGGGTCGTATTTGCAGATAGGCCTGGGTTTCCTCGGAGATGTGGGCCGAGTGGTTGTCGGCAATCACCACGATACGTGCTTGCTCAGGCTAGGCCTGATCGATGCTTTTGAGCAGGCTGATGAACTCCACGCTGCGGTGGCGTTCGTGGATCTGCGCAAAGACCTTGCCCGTCAACAAATCCAGTCCGGCCAGCAGGCTCAGCGTGCCCAGGCGTTTGTATTCGTAGTCACGTCCGCGTGTTTTGTACTTGCCGGGCATTGGCGGCAGCTCTGGCGCAATACTCTTGATGGCTTGTACGCCCGGCTTTTCATCAACCGATAGCACCGCAATATGGGCAATGGCGCGCAAGTTGCTATGCTGTTGTCAGGAGATGTGACCATGCACAAATTTGACGAGATGTATTCCCAGGTGACCTCAGCGGGCGGCCAGTCACAGTCGCAATCACAGTCACAGAGCCAGTCTCAGGGCTCAGGCAGCCAGTTTCAAAGCCAGGGCGTGCGTGAGCACTATGAGGGTTATGCCAAGTGGCTGGCGCGCCAGAGCCATGAGGTGATGCGCGCCCGGCGCGATGAGGCGGAGATGATTTTTCGCCGTGTGGGCATCACGTTTGCGGTCTACGGTGCGAAAGATGAAGACGGCTCCGGTACCGAGCGGCTGATTCCTTTCGACCTGATTCCCCGCATCATTCCCGCCCACGAATGGGCCAGCATGCAAAAAGGCCTGGTGCAGCGCGTTACTGCGCTGAACCGCTTCATTCACGACGTGTACCACGACCAGGAAATCATCAAGGCTGGTCTGATTCCCGCTGAACAAATCCTCAAAAACGCTCAATTTCGCCCTGAAATGATGGGTGTGAACGTGCCGAACAACGTGTACTCGCACATCGCTGGCGTAGACATCGTGCGCGCCCCCAACGCCAAAGGCGAGGGCGAGTACTACGTGCTGGAAGACAACCTGCGCGTGCCCAGCGGCGTGAGCTACATGCTGGAAGACCGCAAGATGATGATGCGGCTCTTCCCTGACCTGTTCAGCCAGCATCGAGTGGCCCCAGTGGCGCATTACCCCGACTTGCTGCTGGAGACCCTGCGCGCCTCGTCCCCCGCGACCACAGCAGAGCCCACCGTGGTGGTGCTAACCCCCGGCATGTACAACAGCGCCTATTTCGAGCATGCATTTTTGGCGCAGCAAATGGGCATTGAGCTGGTCGAGGGACAAGACCTGTTTGTCAAAGACAGCTTCGTTTACATGCGCACCACGCGCGGCCCTAAACGGGTGGATGTGATCTACCGCCGGGTGGACGATGACTTTCTGGATCCCAAAGCCTTCCGCGAAGATTCGACCATCGGCTGCGCAGGCCTGCTGGACGTGTACCGCGCGGGCCATGTGAGCATTTGCAATGCGGTGGGCACCGGCGTGGCAGACGACAAATCCATCTACCCGTATGTGCCGCAAATGATCGAGTTTTACCTGGGTGAAAAACCGATCTTGAGCAATGTGCCCACCTACCAGTGCCGCAAGAGCGACGACTTGAAATACGTGCTGGCCAACATGAAAGACCTGGTGGTCAAAGAGGTGCACGGCGCAGGCGGCTACGGCATGCTGGTCGGCCCTGCGTCGACCGCCGCTGAGGTGGAAGACTTCAAAAAAGCCGTGATTGCCAACCCCGATGGCTACATCGCCCAGCCCACGCTCAGCCTGTCCAGCTGCCCCACCTATGTTGAAAGTGGCATTGCCCCACGCCACATTGATTTGCGCCCGTTTGTGCTCAGCGGCAAAGAGGTGCAAATGGTGCCGGGCGGCTTGACCCGCGTGGCGCTGAAAGAAGGCTCGCTGGTCGTCAACTCGTCGCAAGGCGGGGGGACGAAGGACACGTGGATATTGGAAGTTTGAAGCCTTGCGGGACACACTTTCAACTCAATTGATCAAGGGAATTTCATGCTAAGCCGCACCGCTGACCACCTCTTCTGGATGTCCCGCTACACCGAGCGGGCCGAGAACACCGCCCGCATGCTGGATGTGAACTACCAGACCTCGCTGTTGCCGCAGTCAGCCGCCGTGGCGCAGGTCGGCTGGCAAGGTTTGCTGTCCATCAGCGAATTGCTGCCGGCCTACGAAAAGCAGCACGGCGAGGTGGTGCCCAGCAAAGTGATGGAGTTCATGGTCAAAGACGAGGAAAACCCGTCTTCCATCATTTCCTGCCTGCGCTCAGCCCGCGAAAACGCCCGGGCGGTGCGCGGCTCGCTGACCACCGAGGCTTGGGAGACGCAAAACCAGACCTGGCTGGAAGTCAACCGCATGCTGAAAAACGACGAGTTCGAGCGCGACCCCGCCCAGTTTTTTGAATGGGTGAAATTCCGCTCGCACCTGTCGCGTGGCGTCACGGTGGGCACCATGCTGATGGACGAAGCCCTGTATTTCATGCGCCTGGGCACCTTTTTGGAGCGTGCCGACAACACCGCGCGCCTGGTCGATGTGAAATTTCACGCGGTGCAGAGCGACTTTTTTGGCAACGCCAGCCAGAAAGACCAGGAGTACGATTTTTATCATTGGAGCGCGATTTTGCGCAGCGTCAGCGGCTTTGAGATCTACCGCAAGGTCTACCGCGACGTGATCAAACCCGAGCGCGTGGCCGACCTGCTGATCCTGCGCGCCGACATGCCCCGCTCGCTTCACGCCAGCCTGAACGAGGTGGTCAGCAACCTGGCCATGGTGGCCAACGACCAGTCGCAGGAAACCCAGCGCCGCGCGGGCAAGCTGCGTGCCGACCTGCAATACGGCCACATCGACGAGATTCTCGCCACCGGCCTGCATGCGTTTTTGACGCAGTTTCTGAACCAGGTTAACGAACTGGGTGCCCGCATCAGCCGCGACTTTTTGGTGCCTGCAGCGTAGTCAAAAATCTGATTACCTGGGGTGCGGGCCATTGCGGTGGCGTGCCAAGCCATGCTAAATTGATACCTTTATCGATGCTGAATAAGGTACTGAAATGAGCACTTTAACGAATACCCTGACGATAGCTGAGATCAAAAGTGGCGGCATGGCCGCGCTCGATGTGGCTTTGCAGCGCGGCGCAGCCACCATCATGAAGCGCAACCGCCCTGCAGCCATCGTGTTGTCCCCCGCTGACTATGATTGCCTTGTGGCTAAAGCCGCCAGAAACAGCGCCCCTAGCAGCGCCCTTGACTGGTTACTCAGCGCCTCGTCATTGCCGCCAGGAGGCGCATTGGAAGGCGCTGCGATGGCCAGGCGCCTGGCCGAACTCAGCAGCGACTGGCCTGCGCGGTGATTGCGTTTTTAGACAGCAGTGCGCTGATTTATTACTTTGAAGGCGCACCGCGCTATCGGCAGGCCGTGGCTCTGGCGCTTGCAGCGATCAAAAGCAAAGATGCCAGCGCACAAGTCGCCGTTTCACGGCTAGGCGTGATGGAATGCCGCGTCAAGCCGCTGCGTGAAGGCAGCACGAGCTTGCTTGCCGCCTACGATGCCTTCTTTGCGCAAACGCCCATCGTGGAGTTAAGCGCCGAAGTGGTCACCTTGGCCACCGACCTACGCGCACACCAAGGGCTGAAAACGCCAGACGCACTACAAGCCGCCTGCGCACTCAGTTTGGGCGCTGACTGCGTTTTTTTCACAGGCGATGCGGGTTTTGCGCGCGTGCAGGGGTTGAATGCACAAATCATCCACGTGCCTTCTGGCGCAGAGGTTTGCTAGTGCAGTCACCCCGCGCAGGCGGGGATCCAGGCGCGAGGGCTGTGAAGCCAAGGGTTTTTGCAGTTCGCCAAGGTGGATTCCCGCCTGCGCGGGAATGACGGAAACAGGGTGTTTGCGCAAGTCCTATTTAAGTCAAACAGGCCACCAGCCCTTGTATAAATTGCTCAAGCAGCTATAAAAATAGTAGCGCTTGGCGCGTTATCATGGTAGAGGCGGCAAGACTCCAAACTGTGCCAATATATTCAATGAAATCAATAAGTTAGCGGCTCTCGTGCGTCTCAATTCCATCAAGTTATCCGGCTTCAAATCGTTTGCCGAGCCCACCAATTTCATGCTGCCTGGCCAGTTGGTCGGCGTGGTGGGGCCCAATGGTTGCGGCAAGTCCAACATCATGGACGCGGTGCGTTGGGTGCTGGGCGAGTCGCGGGCCAGCGAGTTGCGTGGCGAGTCCATGCAGGACGTGATTTTTAACGGTACCAATACCCGCAAGGCGGCCTCCCGCTCGGCGGTGGAACTGGTGTTTGACAACGCCGACCACCGTGCCGGCGGCCAATGGGCGCAGTTTGCAGAAATCGCCGTCAAGCGCGTGCTCACGCGCGACGGCACCAGCAGCTACTACATCAACAACCAGCCGGTGCGCCGCCGCGACGTGCAAGACGTGTTCCTGGGCACGGGCCTGGGCCCGCGGGCGTACGCCATCATTGGCCAGGGCACCATCAGCCGCATCATCGAATCGCGCCCCGAAGAGTTGCGGCTGTTCCTGGAAGAGGCAGCTGGCGTATCGAAATACAAAGAGCGCCGGCGCGAAACCGAAAATCGCCTCAGCGACACGCGCGAAAACCTGACCCGCGTCGATGACATCCTGCGGGAGCTGAACAACAACCTGGACAAGCTCGAAAAGCAGGCCGAGGTAGCCCAGCGCTACCAAACCCTGCAGGCCGACGCCACCCTGCGCCAGCACCAGCAGTGGTTTTTGAAGCGGGCTGAAAGCGAAGTCGAGCAGGGCCGCTTGAAGGCCGAGGCTGACAAGGCGGTCAACGACCTGGAAGCGCGTATTGCCGATTTGCGGCACGTGGAATCTGACCTGGAGACCATTCGCCAGGCGCATTACGCCGCGGGCGACCAGGTGAACCAGTCGCAAGGTCTGCTGTATGAGGCCAGCGCCGAAGTGGGGCGACTGGAAGCCGAGATCCGCTTCGTGGTCGAAGGCCGCCAGCGGGTGGAGCAACGGCTGGTGCAGCTCACAGAGCAAACCACGCAGTGGACCGCACGCTCGGATGACGCCCGCGTGGAGTCAGAACAACTGGCTGCCAAAGGCGAGGAATCGCAGGAACAAGCCGCTGTGCTGGCCGCCCAGGTAGAAGACCAGGCCGCCGCGCTGCCCGCCCAAGAAGACGCCTTGCGCCAGGCCCAGACCAGTGCCGACGCGCAGCGCGCCAGCGTGGCCCAGGTGCAGCAGCAAATTGGGGTTCTGGCGGCCGAGCAGCGCAGCATCTCGGAGCAATCGCGCCAGCTCAATGTGCGCCGGGAAAAACTGCTGGCCGACCAGAAAACCTTGTCGGCCCCCGACGAAGACCGTTTGATCAGCTTGCAAGGCCAACTGGCCACCGCGCAAGAAACCGCCGAAGTGGCCGATGCCCGCCTGCACGAGCTGCAAGCCGAGGTGCCGCAGTTGGACGACGCGCGCCGTGTGCGCCAGCAAGCTGTGAACACCGAAAGCGGCCAGTTGGCTGCCTTGTCGGCCCGTATCGAGGCGCTCAAAACCCTGCAGGAAAAGGTCAAAACCGACGGCAAGCTGGCACCCTGGCTGGCCAAGCACGGCCTGCAAGGTATGACGGCGCTGTGGAGCCGCATTCACATCGAGGCGGGCTGGGAAAGCGCACTGGAAGCGGCGCTGCGCGAGCGCCTGGGCGCGCTGGAGGTTTCGCGCCTGGAGATGGTGCGGGCGTTTGGCTCCGATGCCCCGCCCGCCAAGCTGGCCTTTTACAGCCCGCCGTCTGCCGGTGCGCCTGAAGCGGCGGCTGCTTTGCCCCGCCTGGCCGATCTGCTGCGCCTGAACGACGCGGGCCAACGTGCCTTGCTGGGCGACTGGCTGCACGGTTGCTACACCGCCGCCAGCTTTGAAGAAGCGCTGGCGGCGCGCGAAAAGCTCAAGCCCGGCGAGGTGATTTACGTCAAAACCGGGCATGCGGTGGCGGCCCACAGCGTGAGTTTTTACGCGCCCGATTCCGAGCAGGCCGGTTTGCTCGCGCGCAGCCAGGAAATTGAAAATCTGGAAAAGCAGATCAGGGCGCAAGCCTTGATCAGCGAAGAAGCCCGCGCAGCCCTGGTGCGTGCCGAGGCCGCTTACACCGACGCGTCTCAGCGCCTGGTGGCAGGCCGCCGCGAGGCCAGCGAAAGCCAAAGCCGTGCGCACGAGCTGCAGGTTGAAACCCTGCGCTTGACCCAGCTGGCCGAGCAAACCCGCGCCCGCAGCCAGCAACTGGCAGGCGACCTGGGCGAGGTGGATGCGCAGCTGGACGAGCTGCAAGAACGCAGCGTGACCGCCGAAGCCCAATTTGAGTCGCTGGACATGCAACTGGCCGACACGCAGGAGCGCCACGCCCAGCTCGACGAACGTGTTATCGAAGCCCAACGCTTGTTGGCCCAATCGCGCGACCAGCAACGCAGCCTGGAACGCCAAGCGCAAGAAGCCAGCTTTGCCCAGCGTAGCCTGCAAGCGCGCCAGGCCGAGCTGGCCCGCGCCATCGACACCGCCACCCAGCAACTGCAATCGATTGCCCTGGAGCAGCAGCGCGCCCAAGACGAACTGAGCCGCCTGACCGATGCCGCAGCGCAAGCAGGTCTGCAAACCGCGCTGGCGCTGAAGTTGTCGCGCGAGCAGGCCCTGGGTGCCAAGCGCAGCGAATACGACGACCTGACCGCCAAACTGCGTGCCAGCGATGAGCGCCGTTTGTTAGGTGAGCGCGCGCTGGACCCGATGCGCCAGCGCATCACCGAGTTGCAGCTCAAAGAGCAGGCCGCCAGGCTGGGGCTTGAGCAATACACCCAGCTTTTGCTCGATGCCCAGGCCGACCTGGAAGCTGTCGCTCTGAGCGTGACGCAAAACAACGTGAAGCTGCCCGGCATGCAAGGCGAAATCGACCGCCTGCAACGCGAGATTTCAGCCTTGGGCGCGGTGAATCTGGCCGCGCTGCAAGAGCTGGGCACCGCCCGCGAGCGCAAGCAGTTTCTCGACGCGCAAACGGCTGACTTGACCGAGGCCATGACCACGCTGGAAGACGCCATCAAGAAGATTGACGCCGAAACCCGCGACCTGCTGTCGGGCACCTTCAACAGCGTGAACGAACACTTTGGCCGCATGTTCCCCGAGCTGTTTGGCGGCGGCAACGCGCGCTTGGTGATCACGGGTGACGAAATTCTGGACTCGGGTGTGCAGGTGATGGCGCAACCGCCCGGCAAGAAAAACCAGACCATTGCGCTGCTGTCGGGCGGTGAAAAAGCACTGACCGCGATTGCCCTGGTGTTTGCGATTTTTCAGCTCAACCCCGCGCCGTTTTGCCTGCTTGACGAGGTGGACGCGCCGCTGGACGATGCCAATACCGAGCGTTACGCCAAATTGGTCACAGCCATGAGTCGCGAAACGCAGTTTCTGTTCATCAGCCACAACAAAATCGCGATGGAAATGGCTGAGCAACTCATTGGTGTCACCATGCAGGAGCAGGGTGTCTCGCGCATCGTGGCGGTGGACATGGAGTCGGCGGTGGGGATGGTGGAAGCAGCCTAGCAAACAACACAGGAACAGCGTGCATGAGTAACTTCACAGTGGGTCTGGCCATTCTGGGCGGCTTGGTGTTGGCGGCCATCGTGGCGCACGGGGCCTGGACGTCGCGGCGCAATGCGCCCCGGCAGGCAGAGCCCCATACCCAGGGTGGGCACGGTGTGCAGGCCGCGCGCGTTGAGCCCGGCCTGGGCGAGGCACCTTCTGTCGAATCCTCGTTTGATGCGCCATTGCCACCGCTACCCCCGGTTCCCTTACCCAGCCTGGATCGCAAGAACGCGCTGGACGCCTTGATTGATGTGCTGACCCCGATTGCACTGGATGCGCCGGTGTCCGGCGACGCCGCCATCGCCGCGCTGCCATCCACGCGCCGCGCGGGCAGCAAGCCCATTGCTATCGAGGGCTTGAGTGACACGCGGCAGTGGGAGGCACCGGTGGCCGGTCGGCGCTACAGCGCGTTCCAGGCAGGTGTGCAAATGGCCAACCGCACGGGCGCGCTCAATGAAATCGAGTTTTCCGAGTTTGTGGTGAAGGTCCAAGCCTTTGCGGATGCACTGAGCGGCTCGCCCGAGTTCCCTGACATGCTCCACGAGGTGGCCCGCGCCCGCGAGCTGGACCAGTTTTCCAGCACCCACGACGCCCAACTGGGTTTCACCCTGCGCGCCCGCAGCGCCGCCTGGAGCCCGGGTTACATCCAGCAAAACGCGGCCCGCGTGGGCTTTGTGGCTGGCGCTATTCCGGGTCGCTTGGTGCTGCCCGCGCGCATTCCCAATGTGCCGCCGCTGCTGGGCTTGAGTTTTGACACCCAGGCCGCGCTGGCCGACGACCCCGCCCAATCGGCCGTGCGCGAGATGACCCTGAGCCTGGACGTACCTCAGGTGCCCCGCAGCGAGCAACCGTTTGTACGCATGCGCGAAGCCGCCATTGCGCTGGCTGCCGCGATGGACGGCATCATCACCGACGACAACGGCCACATGATCCGCGCCGACGGCCTGGACGTGATCGGCTCCGGCCTGGAGCAGTTGTATGACACGCTGGACCAGCGCGATTTGTCGGCGGGTTCGCCGCTGGCCAGAAGGCTGTTTTCTTGAGCGGATGACGGGATGACTTCGGCTACGCCGTGGATGACAGATGACGAAGGGCAACCGGGTTGTACGTCAAACAGCTCGCCAGCCCCTACAAATACTGCTCTAGCAGCTACTAAATTTGTAGCGAATCATAGATTCCAACGATCACATCGGCCTGAGCCAGCGATTAGAAACCCCGGTGCCGCAGCGCAACAAACCCCGTTCAGGCTGGGCTGAGGAGCGCAAAAGCCAGTGGATCAGGGCACGTGCTTGTTTGAGCCGCAGGCGAGTTTGCACGTGACCCCACTGGGTTTGAGCACCGCAAGTTGCCCGCAGCGAAGCGAAGGGACCCAGACTGCGGGTCGCCTTTCTTTTGCTTACTTTTCTTTGGCGAAGCAAAGAAAAGTGAGTCGCTGTCGGGCGACCCCGACATCTGCGCATGCCACTTCGCCGCTCTTTCGATGCTGGACTGGATTTAGCCAGGCCGTTGTAGTTGGCATCTGGCGTGAAGATGACTTGCTGCTCGCCACCGCCGCTACCTGCACCAGCCGAGGAACCGCCGCCAGAGCCTGAAGATGTTGAACCTGAACCCCCAGAGTCTCCAGTTGCTCCTATTTCAATAGCTGCTTGAGCAGTATTTACAAGGGCGGGTGGGCTGTTTGGTGCATAAATGGGGGTGTAGGGGCTAGTTGAACCGTTGGGACTGCTGGGATTACCAGTTGTCAATCCACTGGGCAAGCTGCCGCCTGTTCCAGAACCTGCAGGTGTGGCCCCGGCGTACTGCACCGCCCCCGCGCCCAGGGCGATACCCCTGAGCGCACCGTTCAGACCACCGCTGCCAAACAGGCCGCTATTTGCACTGGCGATCATGCTGGCGGTGACTTCCTGGCTGGCCTGGGCCGCTGTGGTGGGGCCGGTGGGGGTGAAGGCGATGGGGGCAGAGCGGCTTGGGCTGATTGGGCCGGTCTGGGAAGGACTGGCAGGCAGCACGGCAGCAGGTGCGCTGGTGATGCGTCCGCTGCCTGCGGCGACTGTGAGGGTGGCGGGGGTGGGGGCAGTTGTGGGGGTGACGGTGAAGCTTGCAGGGCTCGCCCCTGGCCTGGCTCCCTGACCGGCTCCCTCCCCCGCTGGGGGAGGGCGGGGGTGGGGGCTGGTGCCGCTGACCAACTGCCCGGCGACTACTGTCTGGGCCCCAGCCACTTGGCCACTGATGACGGCGGGGGCGGGGATGGGTCTGGATGGTTGGTTGTTGGTAAGGGTTGTAGCGCTCGGGCCCTCACCCCTGCCCTCTCCCAGAGGGAGAGGGAGTGAGGCCAGGGGGGCAGAAGAAGGAAGCGCCGCCGTCACCACCACCGTCTGGCGCGGTGCCACAGGCGCATTCAACGTCGCCTGCAAGGCCTGCAGCTGCGCCATCAGCGCCGCTGTTCTCTGCGCCGCCTGCTGCTGGGCCACGGTTTGTGCCCAGCCTGCGGGCAGGCCGCTTTGCACCTGGCCTGCCGTTGCAATCTGCATGGCTTGCTGCCCGGCGGTTTGGCCTGTCAGCACGCGCCCAGCTGCGCCCTGGGTGATGCGACTGTCGCCTGCTGTCAGGGTCACCACGGTTTGCACGGTGGTGTTGGCTACCGTGTAGGCGGTGGTGGAGGTCAGTTGACCCGCGGTGACGGTGATGTGTTTGTTGACCACGGCCAGCCAGGCGGCGGTGCGGGCTGCGGCCTGCGCGGCGGCCAGGGCTGCATTAGCGGCGGCCAGGGCGGCGGGGTCTTTGGCTGCTGCTGCGGCGGCGGCTGCAGCTGCGCCTGCTGCGGTGGCTGTGGTGGAGGCGGTTGAGCTGGCGGATGTAGGTGCAGCAGTTGTAGTCGCCAGTGGCGGCGCTACAAAGTTCACCAGCGTGGTGCGGGCATCTGCGCGAATCTGCGCAGCCTGTTGTTGCAGTTGCGCCAGCAGCGCTGCCAGCTGCGCGCTGCGCGCCGGGTCTTTGCTGACGGTCTCGCTCCAGGCACCCTGCTGGTCTTCCCCCTGGCCTGGGTGATCGATGGTGGTCATCAAGCCTTGTGCTTCGGCATAAATCTGGGCCATCTGGGCATCCAGGCCGTTGGCCGCTGCCATCTGGGCGGTGTAGTCGTCGCGCACCTGATTGGCTACGGCCACCGGCACCACGGCGTTTCGTGCCTGCACCATGTAGTCGTATTGCAGGTCGCTCATGCCGCCCTGGTCGGCGGGGCGGGGCGGCAGGCGCAGGCCTTGCGCCTGGGCGATCAGGGCGTCGATGTGGGCTTCATCGGGGGGCGTGGCTTCAAAGGTGCCGTTTTCGTGGGAGCCGCTGGTGCTGGTCATG
>JANOQJ010000066.1:0-114543 GCA_031414805.1 Comamonadaceae bacterium | reverse complement strand
CCTTTGTTGCTCCGCGGCCTGGCTGCCTGGCTGCCTTCCTGTGTACTTGGAGTCAGCAGCGAGAAATCGAGTTCGCGCATCTCTTTGGCGATGTCTTTCAACCGCATCGGGGTGGCTTGGGTCATTGGTTTGCTTTCGCCGCATGGGCATGGGTTGGTTGGCGTCTGAGACGCTCACACGTCAGTCTTCATCGCGCCGCGAATGTTCATGGCGGCAAGGCATAGTTGCAGGGCGATCAGCGCGGTTGCACCCGCGCTCACACCCCACACGATCCACAGCCCATTACTCAACATGAAGACCCAGAAACCCGCATTGCGGCGACCTTCGCTCTTCGAAGCAACCAGCCACGAAGCGATCACCGTCACCAGCATGGCCGGCCACTGCACGAGATCAAGATTCATTGCTGCACGCGGGGCTCATGCACGCATCTTCTGCTGGCACCTGCAACCAGCCAGTCACCCGGTGCCGGGTGTCACCGTAGGACAAAACGAGAAGACACGACCGGTCGTCGCGCTGCGCGTTTGGTTTACCAGCGCGGCACCGAATCGTCTTTCAACTGCCGGCGCAGCTGCGCGTAATCAGGCACCACGGTGGCCACGGTGTCCCAAAAGCGCGGGCTGTGGTCCATCACGCGCAGGTGGGCCAGTTCGTGGGCGACCACGTAGTCGACGATGGGCAGGCGGTAGTGAATCAGCCGCCAGTTCAGACGAATCGAGCCGTCGGCGCTGGCGCTGCCCCAGCGCGTGCCCGCGTTGGACAGGCTGAGCTTGCGCCATTTCACATTCAGTTTCGGGGCAAAGTGGTCCAGCCGCTCCACAAAAATACGCTTGGCCTGGCGCATCAGCCAGGCTTGCACCACGTCGCGGACTTGGGCTTCCGTGGCCGTGGGCGGCAGGCCGATTTGCAGGGTGTTGGCTTGCTCGCCTGTGGCAGGCAGCAGCACCGCCGCGCCACCGTGCCGCGCATCCAGCCGCAGCACCAGCGGCTGACCCAAAAATGGCAACTCTGCGCCGTCTTTCCATTCAATGCGCGCTTCGCTCTGGCGCTGCTGCCGCTGCCGCGCATCGCCCAACTTTTCGATCACCCAGCGGGTTTTCTCGCGCAGCGCAGCGTCGACCTCGTGTAGCGGCACCCACTGCGGCGCGCTCACCGTCAGGCCGTCGGGGCCCACCGAAAACCCAATCGTGCGGCGCTTGCCACGGCGCAATTCGTACGCCACCACACAGGTACCGCCCAGCTTGGCACCGCCATCCAGCAGCGCCTGGCGGTTGGCGCGCGGATGTACGAAGTTGGCGGGGGCCAGCAGCGGCGCCAACGGCACGGCAGACTGATAAGGGCCATGGAGTTTGGCGGAAGGTAGCGATTGAAATGCTACTGAATCGATAGCTGGTTGAGCAATATCTACAAGGGCGGAAGGCTGATTTGGCTTAAAAACACGCGGTTTCGGCAAGCGGCGCGGCTTGGCCGGTGCGCGCCCTGGCGCGGGCGCAGCCAGGGTGTCAAACAAGTCGAGGGTGAACTGGAGCAGTTGCCGCATGGCCATCAGGTGGACTTGGCATAAGCCTCAGGATCCAGCCGGTGCATCTCCGCCTCGATCCAGGCTTCCACCTCGCGCATCAGCTCATCGGGCTCGCGGCCCACGCTGGAAATCGGTTTGCCGATTGACACGTCGACGATGCCAGGTGTTTTGATGAAGGCTTTGCGGGGCCAGCATTTGGCGGAAGTCACCGCGATGGGGATGACCGGTGCGCCGGTCTCGCAGGCCAGGCGGGTGCCGCCGTTTTTGTAGACGCCTTTTTGCCCGCGTGGGATGCGCGTGCCCTCGGGGAACATGATGATCCAGACGCCTTTGGCCAGCAGTGCCTGGCCTTGCGTGACGACTTTTTTAAAGGCTTGCGCGCGCTGGCTGCGGTCAATGTGGATCATGTCCAGGCGGCCGATGGCCCAGCCGAAAAAGGGGATGTACAAGATCTCTTTCTTGAACACAAAGGCCAGCGGGCGCGGCATCAAAGTACCCATCAGCAAAGTCTCGTAAGTGGACTGGTGCTTGACCAGCAGGATGGCGGGCGCTTTGTCGCCCTGCGGCAGGTTTTCCATGCCGGTGACGCGTGGATGAATGCCCAGAATCACCCGTGCGCCGTCCATGGCCCAACCTTTCCAGCGCGCCGCCATCCAGTACAGGGGCTCGCCGCGTCGCCAGATGGAGGCCACCACCATGATGATTCCCCAGGGCATGACGGTGACGAGCATCCACAGCGCGTGGAGTATGGAGCGAAGGAGATTCATGGTGTTTTAGCCTGTCAGCCCTTATAAAATATGCTCAAGCAGCTATTGAATACATAGCGTTCAATTCGTCGGCACCGGTGATGCAGCGGCCTTTTTACTGCGTGCCTCGCGCGCCAGTATGAAGCTGGCAAAGGCGGCCAGGTCTTCATGCACCGTGGTGCGGGCCGGAAACTCCGGCGGCAGGCCCTCACCGGCTGCCACGCGGTCTTTGTGCGTGGCGCCTTTCCCGGTGAGCACCAGGTGCGGGTCACAGCCCACAGCAGCCCCTGCCTGCAGGTCGCGCACGCTGTCTCCGCACGTGGGCACGCCTTTCAAATCCACGCCGTATCGCTCGCTGATCTGCTCAAACAGCCCGCTGGCAGGTTTGCGGCAGGTACAACCGTCGTCAGGCCCGTGCGGGCAGAAAAACACCGCGTCAATGCGCGCGCCCTGCGCGGCCAGCAGCTTGTGCATCTTGGTGTGAATCGCGTTCAGCGCCGCCACATCAAACAGCCCGCGCCCCAGCCCCGACTGGTTTGACGCAATCACCACCTGCCAGCCCGCATGGTTGAGCTTGGCAATGGCCTGCAGCGCGCCGGGCAGTGGCTCCCAGTCGTCAGCCGACTTGATGTAGTGGTCGCTGTCGCGGTTGATGGTGCCGTCGCGGTCAAGGATGATGAGTTTCATATACGGACACCTTCAGATTCGGTTCAAGCCGCCAGCCGCGACAAATCCGCCACCCGGTTCATCTGCGCGTGCAGGGTGGCCAGCAGGCCCAGGCGGTTGGCTTTGAGGGCGGGGTCTTCGGCGTTGACCATGACGTGTTCGAAGAAGGCGTCGACTGGGGCCTTGAGGGCGGCCAGGGCTTGCAGGTTGGCGGTGTAATTGCCGGCAGCCCAGGCGGAATCTGCTAGAGGCGCTACTGTTTTTAGAGCGTTTGCCAGGGCGATTTCGGCGGGTTCTATCAGCAGTGACTCGTTGATTCTTGGCTCGACCGTGCCGCCGGCCTTTTTCAGGATGTTGCCCACGCGCTTGTTGGCGGCGGCAAGGGCGGGGGCTTCGGGGAGGGTGGCGAAGGCGCGGACGGCGGACAGGCGTTTGGGAATCGTGGACCAGGCACCTAGCTTCTGGGCGTAGATGGCGGCATCGACTTCAGCGGCTGAATAGTTCTCTCCTATACCGCCATCTCTCAAGTAACCCTTGAGACGATCAATCAAGAATCCATCGAGCGCCACGGCTTCGTCTTTAAGCAGGCCTGGGGCAAAGGCCGCAAAGGCCATCCGGGTCAATTCGTGAAATTGCAGAGGCAGGGCACGCTCAATCAACATCCGAACCACACCCAACGCATGCCGTCGCAGAGCAAACGGATCTTTGTCCCCCGTGGGCAAATTCCCGATGCCAAACATGCCCACCAGCGTCTCCAGCTTGTCTGCCAGCGCCACCACCACACCCACGTCATTGCGCGGTAATTCGTCCCCTGCAAAACGCGGCTTGTAGTGGTCTTCAATGGCAAACGCGATGGCTTCACTCAAACCGTCGTGCCGCGCGTAGTAGCCGCCCATGGTGCCTTGCAGCTCAGGGAATTCGCCCACCATGTCGGTCAGCAAGTCGGTTTTCGCCAGTTGGGCGGCGGAGTTGCATTGTTGGGAAAGCACATTTCCGCCCAACTGCTGGCCAATCGCCCGCGCAATCGCCCGCACCCGCTCGGTGCGCTCGCCTTGTGTGCCCAGTTTGTTGTGATAAACCACCTTGGCCAGGCCCGGCACACGCTCAGCCAGCGTCTTTTTGCGATCCTGGTCAAAGAAAAATTTCGCATCGGCCAGACGTGGACGCACCACGCGCTCGTTGCCGCCGATCACAAGGCTGGCATCGGCCGGGTTGATGTTGCTGACCACCAGAAACTGGTGGGTCAGTTTGCCTTGCGCATCGAGCAGCGGAAAGTACTTCTGGTTGGCCTTCATCGTGAGAATCAGGCACTCTTGCGGCACGTCCAGAAACTGTTTTTCAAACGTGCACACCAGCACTTTGGGCCGCTCGACCAGGGCGGTGACTTCGTCGAGCAGGGCGTCGTCGTCAATGGGTTTCAGGTCGGAGCCCAGCGAGGCGGCAGCAGCCGCGAGCTGACGCACAATTTCCGCACGGCGCGCGTCAAACGACGCGATCACAGCACCCTCACGCGCCAGGGTCTCGGCGTAGCTGTCGGCGTCTTTGAAAACTACTGGCGACACGGGCGCTTCAAACCGGTGGCCTTGCGTGGTGTTGCCAGCCTGTAAGCCGAGCGCTGACACCGGCACCACTTCGCTGCCATGCAGCGCCACCAGCCCATGCGCAGGCCGCACAAAGCTCACGCTGCTCCAGCCGGGCAGCTCACAGCCACTTTCCAACTGGTAGCTCATCACCTTCGGAATGGGCAGCTTGGCAATGGCTTCTGCCAAGGCCACTTGCAGGCCCGCCGCCAAAGTGGCACCGCGCACCGTGCTGTCGTAAAACAGGGCTTCGGCCTTGCCATCCATCGCACGTTTGAGACTTGTGACCGCAGACGCATCAGCCCCCAGCGCTTGCAGTTTTTTCAGCAGGGCGGGCGAGGCGTTGCCCGTTGCGTCCAGGCCTACGCTCACGGGCATGAGCTTTTGCGACACCGCTTTGTCAGCGGCTTGCGCGGCCACGGCGGTCACATGCGCGGCCAGGCGGCGAGGCGAGGCGTAGGCAGTGACGGCTGAATCAGCGCCGCACAGACCTTGCGTCTTCAGCTGCTCGTGCAGCACGCTGGCGAACGCATCGCCGAGCTTCTTCAAGGCCTTGGGCGGCAACTCTTCGACGAAAAGTTCAACGAGTAGATTTTTGATAGTCATAGTTTCAAGCCGCCTTCTTGCCCATCTGCGCCACCCACTCGCGAGGTGCCAGCGGAAAGCCCAGGCGCTCGCGCGATTCGTAGTAGCTGGCGGCCACGGCACGGGCCAGGTTGCGGATGCGGCCGATGTAGGTGGCGCGCTCAGTCACAGAAATGGCACCGCGCGCGTCCAGCAAATTGAAGCTGTGTGCGGCTTTGAGCACCTGCTCGTAGGCGGGCAGGGCCAGTTGCTGCTCCATCAAATGCTTGGCCTGCTTTTCGTGGGCGGTGAATGCGGTGAAAAGGAAATCAGCATCGGAGTGTTCAAAGTTATAGGCCGATTGCTCTTTTTCGTTTTGCAAATACACATCGCCATAGCTCAGCTTGTAGCCGGTAGTTTTGTTTTCGGTCCAGGTCAGGTTGTAGACGTTGTCCACCCCTTGCAAATACATGGCGAGGCGCTCCAGGCCGTAGGTAATCTCGCCGGTAATCGGTTTGCAATCGATGCCGCCGACTTGCTGAAAATACGTGAACTGCGTGACCTCCATGCCGTTGAGCCACACCTCCCAGCCCAGGCCCCAGGCGCCCAAGGTGGGGTTTTCCCAATCGTCTTCCACAAAGCGGATGTCGTTTTGCTTCAAGTCAAAACCCAGCGCCGCCAGACTGCCCAAATACAGCTCCAGGATGTTGCTGGGCGCCGGTTTCAGCACCACCTGGTATTGGTAGTAGTGCTGCAAGCGGTTGGGGTTGTCGCCGTAGCGCCCGTCCTTGGGGCGGCGGCTGGGCTGCACATAAGCGGCCTTCCAGGGCTCGGGGCCCAGGGCGCGTAAAAAGGTGGCGGTGTGGCTGGTGCCTGCGCCCACTTCCATGTCGTAGGGCTGCAGCAAGGCGCAGCCCTGGTCGGCCCAGTACGACTGCAATTTCAAAATAATTTGTTGGAATGTGAGCATGACCTGAGATCAAAAAATAGACGACGCGGGCTGCCAAACCCGCGTAAACCCTTGATTTTACGGGCCATATCGCGGTTTAACCTACCCGCAAGGATAGGCCATGACAACCCAACAACTGATCTTGAGCCTGGTGCTGGCCACCATGGTGTTTTCTGTCGCGCTGGAGTTGAAACTGGATGACTTCAAGCGTGTGGCACAGACGCCCAAGGCAGTGGTGTGTGGCCTGATTCCGCAGTTCATTTTGTTGCCCGTGGGCACCTGGCTGGCTACCTTGGCTTTGAACTTGCCGCCCAATGTGGAGGCGGCCATGATGCTGGTGGCTGCTTGCCCTGGGGGCTCGCTGTCCAACGTCATCACACATTTTGGACGGGGCAACACGGCACTGTCGGTCAGCGTGTCGGCGGTGGCTGCATTGATGGCTTTGGTGCTGACGCCCTTTAACTTCAGCTGGATGGTGGCCAACAACCCCGACACCGCCGGTTGGCTGCGCACCCTGAACATTGACCCCTCGGCCATCTGGTTCAGTCTGGCTGTGCTGCTGGCATTGCCGATGGCGCTGGGTTTATGGGTGTCGCACCAATGGCCGGGGTTGACCGCCCGCGTTCAGAAGCCCCTGGCCAATTTTTCGCTGATTGCCTTGCTGGCTTTCATTGTGCTGGGGCTTATCAAAGAGCGGCAACTGCTGACGCTAGGCCTGCTGCCCATGCTGGGCGTGGTGGTGGCGCACAACGCCAGCGGCCTGCTGTTTGGCTACCTGACCAGTGTGGCCATGGGTGTGAGCGTGCGCGACCGCCGGGCCGTAATGATTGAAGGCGGCATGCAGAACTCGGGGCTGGCGCTGGGCATCATTGCCGTGCAGTTCAACAGCGACCTGGGCATGGTCATTATTGCCAGCCTGTGGGGCATGTGGCACATCGTCAGCGGCATGGCCTGCGCGCTGTGGTGGCGCAGGGTAGACAGACAACAGGAGATGCAACATGTTTGATTTGCTGATTCAGTCGGCCACCGTGGTCGACGGCACGGGCGGCGAGCCCTTCACGGCCGATGTAGCGGTGCAACAGGGCCGCATCGCGCAGATCGGTCGCATCACCGACGCAGCGCACCAAACGGTGCAGGCCGACGGCGCCTGGCTCACCCCCGGCTTCGTCGATATTCACACTCACTACGACGGCCAGGCCAGCTGGGACGAAACCTTTTCGCCCAGCATTCACCACGGCGTGACCACAGTGGTGATGGGCAACTGCGGCGTGGGTTTTGCGCCGCTGCGTGCCGACGAGCAAGACCGCCTGATCGGCCTGATGGAAGGCGTGGAAGACATTCCGGGTGCGGCGCTAGCCGAGGGCATCGATTTTTCGTGGCAAAGCTTTCCTAGCTACATGAACGCGCTGGCCGCCAAGCCGCACAGCTTGGACTTTGCCTGCCTGGTGCCGCACGACCCGCTGCGCATGTATGTGATGGGCGAGCGTGCGCTGGCCCACCAGAGCGCCACCGCCGAAGACGTGGCGCAGATGCGCGTCCTGTTGCTTGAAGCCCTGCAAGCCGGCGCCATCGGTTTTTCCACCGGCCGCACCGACAACCACCGTACATCGAAAGGCCTGGAGACACCCGCGTCGGAAGCCAGCGCGGCCGAGCTGACAGGACTAGCCAGCGCGTTCGACGGTTTGCAACACGGCGTGGTGCAAATCGTCAGCGACTTTGACCTGCTGCGCTCGCCCGAGCGCTTTGATGCCGAGTTCGATTTGGTTGAGCAGTTGGCACAGGCCAGCGGTCGCCCGTTGTCAATGACCTGGCTGCAACGCGACCCTGGCGGTGCGCAATACCAGGCCATGGCCCAGCGGGTCGACGCCGCTGTGGCACGCGGCCTGCCGCTGTATTTGCAAACGGCCGCGCGCGGCATCGGTGTGATCAACGGCCTGGACGCACGCTTTCACCCCTTCATGGGCTTTCCCGGTTACAAAGAGCTGGCGCACCTGCCGCTGGCCCAGCGCGCAGCTGCGTTGCGCGAACCGGCGCGGCGCGCGCGCATCCTGGGTGAGCCATCAGAGCGCCTGGCTGGAGATGGTTCGTCGGTGCCGCCCTTGGTCGATCTACTGCTGGCCCGCATTGACATGCTGTCAGCCCGCATGTTTGCCATGGCCGACGTGCCCAACTACGAACCTACGCTGCAAGACAGCATGCTGCTGCGGGCCAAGGCTCAGGGCATCACGCCGCTGGCCGCGCTGTACGACCATTTCGCCCAGGGTGACGGCAGCAACCTGGTTTACTTTCCCATCTTCAACTACAACGAAGGCAACCTCGATTGCGTGGCCAACATGCTGCGCCACCCGCGGGCGCTACTTGGCTTGAGTGATGCGGGCGCACATGTGGGCACCATCTGCGACGCCAGCTTTTCCACCTTCATGCTCACCCACTGGGTGGCGCGCGGGCACATGAGCGTGCAGCAGGCCGTGCACATGCTCAGCCAGCGCAATGCGCGCTACCTGGGCCTGGCCGACCGGGGGGCGATTGCGGTGGGCTTGCGAGCCGACTTGAACCTGATCGACCCTTCCACGCTGGCTTTGCCCAAACCGCAACTGCTGGCTGACTTGCCCGCTGGCGGCAAGCGTTTTGTGCAAACCGCCGGCGGTTATTTGGGAACTTGGGTGGCGGGGCAGTGTGTGCAGCAAAGCGGCGTGGTGACGGCGGCGCGACCGGGGAAGTTGGTGCGCATGGGCCGATGACAGATGACGGTCTGGCTGCGCCTGTACCCATGACAAATGACGAGCTCATGCGACTCGGAGGCTTGAGTCATCTGTCACAGCACGCCGAAGGCGGCAGTCATTTCGTCATCTAGCCCCAGTAAAAACTGCTCGAACAGCTATCAAAATGATAGTAATCATGAGCCCCCACAGCGGCCACAAACCGAAGCGGGCTGCCCACCACGCATAGGGCGTGGTGTAGGTTTGCCCCTGCACCGTGCCCACCAACGCGCCGCGTGTGTGCCGCGGCAGCGCATGCGTGACGTGGCCCGTGTGGTCGATGATGACAGTGGCCCCAGTATTGGTGGCGCGGATCATCGGGCGGCCCAATTCGAGGGCGCGCATACGGCTGATGTGCAGGTGCTGGTCAATGGCCACGCTGTTGCCAAACCAGCCGATATTGCTGATGTTCACCAAGATGGTGGGCGCGGTGGACGGGTCAATAAAGCGCGCGGCGAGTTCTTCCCCAAACAGGTCTTCGTAGCAAATGTTAGGTGCCAGGCGTTCGCCCGCGAAATTGAAGGACGGCTGGCCCACTGCGCCGCGGTTGAAGTCGCCTAGCGGGATGTTCATCATCTGCGTGAACCACTTGAACATCGGCGGAATGAACTCGCCAAAGGGCACCAGGTGGTGCTTGTCGTATTGGTAAGTGCCCGCCGGGAAATAGGCGCTCTTGGCCGAAGGTGGCTGGCCCGCCCGGAAGCCCACCGCCGAGTTGGTGTAGCCGTCACGCGAGTTGCCCAGCGGCACGCCCACCAGTGCCGCACTGCCCGGCGCCAGGCGCTGGCCCAGATCGATAAAAAAGTCGTCGGGCAATTGCTCTGGCAGCAGCGGAATGGCAGTTTCGGGGGTGACAACCAGCGGCGACTGGCTGGCGGCCAGTTGCTCGCCATACCAACGCAGTGCTTGCGGCACGCCACTGCCCGACTGGAATTTTTCGTCCTGGGGGATGTTGCCTTGCAGCAGGGTGACGGACAAGGTGGCGCGGCCCTGTGCCGCATCGTGTTTGCCAAACACCACCACCGCCGAGATGGCCAGAAGCAGTGCTGTCAGCAGGCCCAGTCCCGCGCGGTTGGCCGTGCGCGTTGGATTGGCATTGACGGTCGCCAATCCGGCCAACAAAGCCGCTCCTAGCACCGCGACCGCGCCAATGCCATAGACGCCCACCCAGGGTGCCAATGCCGCCAGCGGCCCGTCTATTTGCGCATACCCCCCCGCACCCCACGGAAAACCGGTCAACCAGGTGCCACGAATCAACTCGGCCAGTGTCCACAACGCTCCAAAAATGATAGCTGCTTGAGCAGGTTTCACAGGGGCTGATGCCATAAAAGACCCATAAATGCCACACGCCAACCCGTAAAAAGCCCCTAGAAACGCAGCCAACGCCAGCACCGCCGCTACTGCTAACGGCGCAGCCAGGCCGCCGTAAAAATGCATGGAAATAAACAGCCACCAAAATGTGCCCGCCATCCAGGCCAGCCCAAACACCCAGCCCAGAATCAAGCCGTTTTTGAACGAAGGGTGGCGGTTGACCAGCCCCACCAGCACCGCCAGCGACAGAATTTGCAGCCACCACACCGGCTGACCGCTGAAGGGAATGCCCGAGGCTTCGCTCCAGGGCAGGGCGATAGAAAGGGCTTGTGCCAGCCCCGCCAGCGCAGCCCAGAGGCAACTCAACAAACCGACAGGCCTGGGCTTGGTTTCAAACATGCGGTAGCCGCAAAGTCGTCATTCCCGCGCAGGCGGGAATCCATGGCGCGCTGGGGCTGGATTCCCGCCTGCGCGGGAATGACGCGTTTTGCGCCTGAACATGTCGCTAAAACAGCTGCGGGCCATGAGCTGGCGCAGACGCTGCAGCCACCGGCGACACCTTGAACCAGCGCACCGCGCCGCCTTTGGTGTGCAGCACCAAAAACTCCAGCCCGCCAATCGCATGGCGCTCGTTGCGCTTGGGCACGTGGCCCATCTCGTGCGCAATCAGGCCGCCAATCGTTTCAAAACTCTGCTCCTCGTCGCTGGCGGATAGCTGCACGCCAAAGGCTTCATTGACGCGCTCAATGGCCGTGTCGCCGCTGACGCGATAGGTTTTGTCGACCAGCGCAAAGATGTCGCCTTCGTCTTCGGCAATGTCAAATTCGTCTTCAATCTCGCCGACGATTTGCTCCAGCACATCTTCAATGGTGATGAGGCCCGCCGTGCGGCCAAACTCGTCAATCACCATGGCCAAGTGGTTGCGGTTGCCGCGAAAGTCGCGCAGCAAATCGTTCAAGCCCTTGCTCTCGGGCACAAACACCGCCGGGCGCAACAGGGCGCGCAGGTTCAACTCGGGCGCGCGTTGCAGCTTGAGCAGGTCTTTGGCCATCAGGATGCCAATCACGTTTTCACGGTCCCGTTCGTAAACGGGGAACCGCGAGTGCGCGGTTTCAATGATGGTGTGCAGCAGCTCGTCAAACGGCGCGTCGATGTTGATGAGATCCATGCGGGGCGCCGCCACCATCACATCGCCTGCCGTCATGTCGGCCATGCGGATCACGCCTTCCAGCATCTGGCGTGATTCGGAGCCAATGACCTGATTGTCCTGCGCGTCAACCAGGGTTTCGATCAGCTCTTCGCGAGAGTCGGGGCCGGGGTGAATGAACTCGGCCAGTTTTTGCAAAAACGTACGCTTGTCTTCGCGTTCGTGGGAGCGGGCAGCGGAACGTGAAAGTTCGCGCGCGGGGTGCGGTTCGGACACAGCCTAGGGGTGCAGGACGTGCGGTTGTGGACAGGGGGCAAAGGATACAGGAGGGTTGTGGCTACCGACAGGCATGCCACGGTGTGCTCAAGGTGACCGTTTCAGCGGCATGGGCAAAGTCAGGTTCGGCTCCAGACGCGACATGAGTGAGCTGTCCACCTCTTTGGGTTTGGGCTTTGGCATGACGGCCCTCCAACGAGAGACCGCTGGAGGGGTCTCGACCACAGGAAGCTGTGATTCAGGCGCCTGGCTGGCTTCAAACCACTGGCTGCTGCTCATGCGCTGGGCCAGTTTCTCGCGCTTGCGCTCCAGCACGCTGCGCACCGATTCGTACAGCGACTCGGGTGTGTGGTGCTCGGCTGCTGCGACCAGCGAGGCATTGTCTAAAAACACCGTCGCCTCGCGGTCTCGCACGTGCAAAACCACGCGCGGTGGGCTGCCGAGTTGCTTGCGCAGCAAGGTTTTGGCACGCTCCAGGTTGACACCGGGCAACAGCAAAACAAACTCGCCTGAGTCGGTGCGCGCGGCCAGACCCAGACCCGACAACTGCGCCGACGCCAGCAAGCCTTTGACGGCGTCTGCCAGCAGGTCGCGCACAGCGTCGCGACCCAAAATATTGCTGACCTCGCCAATGTTGGGGCTTTGCAGCACGGTCAGGCAAATCGGCTCGTTGTCGCGTCGGCAAGCCGCCAACAGTTGCGCGCCGTGGGCAAACAAGCCGGTGACGTTGTAAAGCCCGGTTTCGCGGTCTTTCAAGCTGGCCTCCAGCTCGCGGTCCGTGCGCTGCAGCGACTGGGCAAAGCGAGTGGCCAACCCCATGCCCGCCACCAACATGCCGAGGTGGATCAACCAATCAGACCAGCCCTGCACACCGGCGACCAGCGAAACACCCAGAAATTGCGCCAACGCCAAGGCCATCACGGCCATCGCCCAGCGCGGGGTGAGCAAGATGGCGTACCCGGCGGCGACAGTTGCTGTCCAGAAGAAAAATGGCCCCGCCGCACCCGAATGCAACTGCACCAGGCTGGCCATGCAGAGCAGCAAAGCTGCCCGGGCAAACAGAATCGCCGGTTGACGCGCAGGAAACTGCCTGCACCACGCATGCACGCCCAGTGCCACTGCAACACCGCCCCACACGGTCCAGGCGTTGTGCAGGGGCGCCACCATGCCCATCCAGCCGGTTAGTGCTGCAAGGCTCAGGCTCAGGTATTGCTCGAGTTGGCGCATGCGCAAGCTCACGCCATCGGTGGGGGCTTGCACGGTCAGTGCACCGGCCAGGCGGTTTCGGCGGGAGGTGGTTTTGATCACGGGAAAGTGGCTTGCTTGGTCAGATTTGTACGCTGCATTATGTTACCAAGTGTGACGCGGCAGTGTCACTTTCGTGAAAATTGGACTGGATATCTATTGAAAAAGCCAGTCTCGGTTCACTATGTTTTTTGTAGCTGCTTGAGCAATCAGTGAAAGGGTTACTGGCTGTTTTGACTTCAAATCAATGCAGCCGCTGCGCGACTTGCGCAATGCCCGCGCGGCGGTGTACGCCCAGCTTGTCAAACACGCGGTGCAAATAAGTGCGCACGCTGGGCACCGAGATGGCCAGTTCCCTGGCAATTTCTTTGTCAGTCAGGCCCTGGCTCACCCCGCGGGCCACATCAAGCTCGCGAGGACTGAGGACTGCCGAAGAAATGCCTGGCGCCGGGCCTTGGCGGGCGTCGCGGGCTCGGCGCAATGCCGCCACAAAGGCGGGCTCGATCAGGTTGAGCAGTAATTTGTCGCGTGCGTCAAATTCCCGCCGGGAGCGCCCGCGCCAGATGCGCAGGTCGCCCAGTGCAGCAGTGCCTTCGAACGCATGCAGGTTGATGCCCCAGTGCAAGCCGTCACGGGCCAGAAAATCATTGAAAAACTCACTGCGCACCAAGTCGCGCCGGGGCAGCACTTCGCTGACCAGGGTGGCATGTCGGCACGTCTGCAGCGCAAACGTGATCGGGTCGTGGTACTGGTACCAGGCCTCATAGCGCAGCAGGTTGCCGGGGTCCATGTTCAGCGCCACGCAGTCGCCAAAGCGCTGCTGGTTTGCATCCCACACAAACGATGCAAAGTGGTCTGCGCGGAACAAGTCCAGTGCCACACGGCCCATGCGTTCGCGTATTTCGCGCGCGTTCAGGTCTTCGGCCAGCAGCGCAAAGCAGGCTGCAAGGGCGGTTTGTTCGGTACTGGACAGATACATCGTGTCGGGTCAACAAAAGCAATCAGCCTAAGGGCAATCTGTTTGGCTGGTCAAGTGCGACGGGCGTGTGTGGGGGATGACCCGTGTCAGCGAAATGAACGACAGACAAGCACCTGACCCCGGTCCATGATGGGGGTTAGTAGGTTGAATCAATGAAATTCACTGCCACTCGTCTGCCCCTCGCCGCGCCCTCCAGCGTTACAAATGCTCGCCGGGCCACCCGGCCCGCCTGCGCTTTGCGCCTTGCATGGCACGCCGCTGGTCAGCCGCTTGCCAGCGATTTCACTGATTCAGCCTACTAGTTCCAACACACAAGGAAACCCCATGCCCAAGCGACTGTCCGCGCCAATTCTGTTGCCGATGATTGCCGCTACGCTGCTGGCTGGTTGCGCCAGTACACCCAGCCCACAGCGCGGCGCACCGGATATCGACACCCTCACCGCCACCCAGGCCGCTGCCGGCGTGTGCAGCGGCACTTTCACCAGCGAAGCGCTGGTGAGCGCTTACCTGGCGCGTGCCAAGGCGCGCACCGCGCTAAACGCGTTTGTCACGTTGGACGAAGCCGGTGCGCTGGCCGCGGCGCGCGCGGTTGATGCACGACGCGCTGGCGGCGCGTCGTGCCGGGCGCTGGAAGGCGTGCCCATCGTGGTGAAAGACAACATTCAAGCGCAGGGTTTGCCTGCCACTGCGGGTACCCCAGCGCTTAAAAACTTTATGCCCACGACCGATGCGCCGGTGCTGAAGACCCTGCGCGACGCGGGTGCGGTGGTGCTGGGCAAAACCAATATGCACGAACTGGCATTTGGCATTTCGGGATTCAATACTGCTTTCAATACCGGCCCGCAGCCCGGCGTACGCAATGCGTATGACCCCAGCAAGATGGCGGGTGGCTCCTCATCGGGCACGGGCGCGGCGCTGGGCGCGCGCATGGCACCGGCGGGCCTGGGTACCGACACTGGGGGGTCACTACGCATTCCCTGTGCGCTCAACGGGTGTGCCACCTTGCGACCCACCATAGGTCGCTACCCCGCCACCGGCATTGCGCCTATTTCACGCACCCGCGACACACCGGGTGCCATGGCCGTGAGCATGGGCGATGTCGAGTTGATGGACCGTGTGGTCACCGGCGCTGGCGCAGTCAGCGCGGCGGATTTGAAAGGCGTGCGGGTGGGGCTGGTGCCTGACTTTCTGGCCAATCTGGATGCCGACACCCAAGCCGCATTTGACGCAGCATTGACGCGTCTGAAAGCCGCAGGTGTGACGGTGGTCAACATCAACATGCCTGCGCTGGCGGGCTTGAATGGGAATATCGGCTTTCCGGTGGCGCTGTACGAGGCCTTTGACGACATGGTGGCCTACCTCGCCGCCTACAAAACCGGCGTCACCATTCACCAACTGGCCGCTGCGGCTGTGAGCCCCGATGTGAAGGGCACGTACGACGGCCTGGTGATTCCCCGCAAGCTGCCAGCACCCAACGGCCTGGTTGACGCTGCCCAGGTGTACCGCGCCGCGATGACTGTCCACCGCCCCGCGCTGATCAAACTGTATGCCGACACCTTTTCGAGCAACCGGCTGGACGCGTTGATCTTTCCGACTGTGCCGCGCACACCGCCACCAGCCAATGCCGATGCGAGCAGCTTGCAGACTTTCGGCCTGTTTATTCAAAACACCGACCCGAGCAGTAATGCCGGCATTCCCAGCATTCAGCTGCCTATGGGCATGGGTGCCAACAGCAAGCTGCCAATTGGGTTAGAGCTGGATGGACCTGCCAACAGCGACCGGCGCCTGATTGCGATTGGCCTGGCTGTGGAGGCGGTGTTGGGACGCGTGGCACCTGCGCGCTGAGGCGATTAATCGCTGTGCAGTGATTTCAATACGTTCTCGGCGGTCGCGGGGGCTGTTAGTTGCACGGGCTTGCTCCCGCGCGCTGGCGAGGCGTCCCGTGCAAACGCGATGGCATCACCCTCCCTTGCATACGAGACTGCGTCGCGCAGCGCCTCATACACACTGATCGCCAACATAAACGGCGGCTCGCCCACCGCCTTGCTGCCGCCCACGTTGTCTTCGCGATTCGGCTCGTGCCACAGGTCTACCTTGAAGTGCGCGGGCACGTCGCCAGTGGCGGGGATTTTGTAGGTGCTGGGGGCGTGAGTGGTGAGTTTTCCGGCCTCGTTCCACACCAGTTGCTCGGTGGTCAACCAGCCCATGCCCTGAATGAAACCGCCTTCGATCTGGCCAATGTCAATGGCGTGGTGAATCGGCGTGCCCACGTCGTGCAGGATGTCCACGCGCAGCACGCGGCTCTCGCCGGTCAGGGTGTCGATGGCCACTTCGGTACAGGCCGCGCCGTAGGCAAAGTAATAGAAGGGGCGGCCGGTGAGTGTGGTTTTGTCGTAATGGATTTTGGGCGTGCGGTAAAAACCGTCGCTCCACAGCTGGATGCGGTTGGCGTAGGCGGCTTTGACCACCTCGTTGAAGCTGCGGGTGGTTCTTTCGGTGGTCACGAAACCGCCCGCAAAACCCACGCTGCCTGCGCCGCAGCCGTCCAACCCGGCCACAAACGCGGCCAGGTTGTCACGCACCTGGCGCGCTGCAAATTGCGCCGCGCGGCCGTTCAAGTCGGTGCCCGCCGAGGCTGCAGTGGCGCTGGCGTTGGGCACCTTGCTGGTGTCACTCGCCGTGCTACGCACCCGGTCTGCTGGAATGCCCAAAGTGTCGGCCACGATGCGGGCCACCTTGGTATGCAGGCCCTGGCCCATTTCGGTGCCGCCGTGGTTGACCTGCACGCTGCCGTCGGTGTAGACATGCACCAGCGCGCCGGCCTGGTTGAACAGGGTGGCCGTGAAGCTGATGCCGAATTTCACCGGGGTGATGGCAATGCCGCGCTGGATGACGGGGCTTTGCGCGTTCCAAGCCAAAAGTGCCTCCCGCCGTTTCCTGTATTGCGCAGTCAGCTCTAGTTTCGATAGCAGTGGTTCGAGGATGTTGTCCTCGATCTTCATGCCGTAGTGGGTGGTGTGGCGCGCGTCGGTTCCATAGAGGTTGCGTTTGCGCACATCCAGCGCGTCCAGGCCCAGCACCCGCGCGATGTCACCCAGGATGGCCTCGATCACGATCATTCCCTGCGGCCCGCCGAACCCGCGAAAGGCGGTATGGCTTTGGGTGTTCGTTTTGCAGCGGACGGAGGTGATTTCCACGTCACTCAAGAAATAAGCGTTGTCGGCATGAAAGATCGCGCGGTCGGCCACCGGGCCGCTCAGGTCTGCGGAAAAGCCGCAGTTCACCGCCATTTGCAGCTTCAAACCGAGCAACAAGCCCGTGTCGTCAAACCCTGCGGTGTAGGCGTATTCAAATGGGTGACGCTTGCCGGTGACCATGAAGTCGTCGTCGCGGTCCAGCCGCAGTTTTACGGGCGCTTTGAACTTGCGCGCCGCCAATGCGGCCCACACCGCCAGGTGCCCCGCCTGCGTTTCCTTGCCACCAAAACCACCGCCCATGCGACGGCATTCCACCGTCACATCGCTGTTGGCAATGCCCAGCGCATGCGACACCCAGTGCTGCACCTCGCCGGGGTGCTGGGTGCTGCTGTGAACGCGCCACTGGCCTTGCTCCTGGGGCAGGACGTAGGCGATTTGGCCCTCTAAATAGAAATGTTCCTGGCCGCCGACGGACAGGCTGCCATTCAGCGTGTACGGGGCTTTGGCAAGCGCTAGTTCGGGCTCGCCGCGACGCACGGTGACGGGTGGTAGCACGTGGCTTTGTTTTTCTAGCGCCTGCTGCACGGTGAGGATGGCGGGCAGTGCCTCGATGTTCAGCTGCACCTGGCGAGCGGCGCGGCGCGCTTGCATGGTGCTGCTCGCCACCACGAGGCCAATGACCTGACCAATGTGCTGCACCGTGCCCGTGGCAAAGATGGGTTCGTCGTGCACGAAGGTGGCCAACAGCGGGTCGCCGGGAATGTCGGCGGCCAGCACCAGGCCGCGCACGCCGGGCATTTGCAGGGCTTTTGTGGCGTCAATACCCAGCAGCGTGCCGTGGGCGACGGTGGACAGGATGGGCGCGGCATGCAGCGTGCCTTTGAGCTCGGGGATGTCGTCGATGTAGGTGGCTGTGCCGGTGACGTGGGCCACCGCACTTTCGTGCGGTTCGATGGGCGTGGATTCGTGCGGGCCTTGGTTCATGCCACCACCTCGCTCAGCTCAAACCGCTCCAGATTGATTTGTTGCATGCCTTGCATTTCCAGCCAGAAGCGCTGCAGCAGTGCGCCCAGCACCTGGGTACGGTAAGTGGCGCTGGCACGCATGTCGCTAATGGGATTGAACTCAGCCTGTAAAACTGTCGTTGCATGATCAAAAGTGGCTTGAGCCCATGTGTTTGTTGCTAGAGCAGCTTCTGTTTTGATAGCGCGTACCGGGGTGGCGGCGACACCACCGACGCCGATGCTGGCGTGCTGGATCAGCCCGTCACTGACGTGCACGTGAATCGCCAGGCAGACAGCGGAGATGTCGTCGTCGAAGCGTTTGGAGATTTTGTAGACGCGCAGCTGCGGGTTTGGCCGACCCCGCGGCACCTTGATCCACGCCAAAACCTCATCGCCCGCCATCACATTCGTGCGATACCCCGTGTAAAGCTTCTCAATCGGAAGTTCCCGGTGACAGGCCTGCCCATCGCGCCAGCTTATCAGCACCACATTCGCACCCAGCGCAATCAACAGCGGCATGGAGTCGCCAATCGGTGAACCGTTGGCCACGTTGCCACCCAGGGTGCCGCTGTTGCGCACGGTCAAACCAGCAAAGCGGTTGGAAAAAGTTTTCAGGTGCGGCCACAAATCAACCAAGGCAGCAAAGGCGTCGACCAAGGTCACGGCAGCCCCGATGGCGATGTGGTTTGGGTAGTGCTCTACGCGGCGCAGCTGCGCAGTGCGCGTCACATCCAGAACCTGGGCAAACTGGCGGTGCTGCTTGTTGATCCACAAACCGACGTCGGTGCAGCCGGCCACCAGTTGGGCTTGCGGGTGGGCGGCGCGTGCTTGCAGCAGGGCGGGCAGGGTGGTGGGGGCCATGTAAGCTGGTTTTAAGGCCGGTTTTAGAGTCAAATCAGCATCCAGCCCTTGTGAATACTGCTCAAGCAGCTTCAATTTTGATAGCAAGCCAACCTCATCCACCGCAACCCGTGGCAGGCTGCCCATCGCCTGCGCGGCGTCCAGAATGGGCCGGTAGCCGGTGCAACGGCACAGGTTGCCCGACAGCTCCTCTTGCGCCAGCTCGCGGGTGATCTCGCGGCCTTTGCGCACATGGTTTTGGTACATGCCAAACAGGCTCATCACAAAGCCAGGCGTGCAAAAACCGCACTGTGAGCCATGGCACTGCACCATGGCTCGCTGCGCTGGGTGCAGCCCCTCTTCAGAAGCTAAATCCTCCACCGTCCACAGCGCCAGGCCGTTGACCGAATGCGCCAGGCGAATACAACTGTTCACCGCCCGAAAGCGCACGCCATCGCCTTCAATTTCCCCGGTCACCACCGTACAAGCCCCGCAGTCACCCTCCCCGCAGCCTTCTTTCGTGCCGGTGCATCCCAAGTCTTCGCGCAGCAAGTCCAGCAAGGTGCGGTCGGGTGCTACATTGCCCAGCGAGACGATCTGGCCGCGACGAATGAATTGAACGGTCTGCGTGTGCATAAGACTTGCTTGCGTGTGCATAAAAACAAATGCCTAAAAAACGATGCCAAAAATCAATGCCAAAAAATCAATGGTATGGCAGCTAGCCCTATTTCCTCTGTGATCACCCCACGCCTAGCGCTGGCAAACATCAGCAAACGCTACAGCGCCGTCGTTGCCAACAGCGATGTGTCGCTCACGGTCTCCCCAAGCGAAATCCATGCCGTGCTCGGTGAAAACGGTGCCGGCAAATCCACCTTGATGAAGATCATCTACGGTGCGGTGAAACCAGACGCTGGCACAGTGGCATTTGATGGCACCCTCATTCACGTCAAAAACCCACAGCAGGCGCGTGCTTTGGGCATCAGCATGGTGTTTCAGCATTTCAGCCTGTTTGACACGCTCACGGTGGCGCAAAACGTGTGGCTGGGGCTGGACAAAAGCCTATCGCTAGCCCAGGTCACCCAGCGCATCAGCGCAAAAGCCAGCGAATACGGGCTGGACATGGACCCGCTGCGCCCGGTGCACACGCTCAGCGTGGGCGAGATGCAGCGGGTGGAAATCATCCGCGCGCTGCTCTCCGAGCCGCGTTTGCTGATCCTGGACGAGCCCACTTCGGTGCTCACACCGCAGGCGGTGGACAAGCTGTTTGTGGTGCTCAAAAAGTTGGCCGCGCAAGGTTGCAGCATCTTGTATATCAGTCACAAGCTGCATGAAATTCGCGCCTTGTGCACCGCCTGCACCGTGTTGCGTGGTGGCCGGGTCACGGGCGTGTGCAACCCGCAAAACGAGAGCAACGCCAGCCTGTCGCGCCTGATGATTGGGGCCGAACCGCCCGTGTTGGCACACCGCGAGGTGCAACCCGGGCAAGTGGTGCTGAAGGTGAAAAACCTCAGCCTGGGCAGCGACGACCCGTTTGGTGTGGCCTTGGTGAATGTGAATTTGCAGGTACGCGAGGGCCAGGTGCTGGGCATAGCCGGTGTGTCGGGCAACGGGCAAAAAGAGCTGCTGCGCGCGCTGTCGGGCGAAGACACGCGTGCCGCTGCGGATGCTGTTCAGCTCACGGGCAAAAGTGTCGGCAATCTGGGGCCGCAGCCGCGCCGCGCCTTGGGTTTGCAGTTTGTGCCCGAAGAGCGGTTGGGGCGCGGCGCAGTGCCCCAGCTCAGCCTTTCGCACAACCTGATCCTCAGCCAAAAACAGCCATCGGCCTGGATCAAGCTGGGCGCCTTGCAGCAGCAGGCGCAGGCGGTGATTGCGCATTTTCAGGTCAAGGCCAGTGGCCCTATGGCACTGGCGCAATCGCTGTCGGGCGGCAATTTGCAGAAATTCATCGTCGGGCGGGAGATTGTCTCGCAGCCCGTGATGCTCATGCTGGCGCAGCCCACCTGGGGCGTCGATGTGGGCGCCGCCGCGCAAATTCGCAGCGAGGTGCTGGCCCTTCGCGATATGGGTTGTGCGGTGCTGGTGGTCAGCGAAGAGCTGGATGAATTGTTTGAGCTGTGTGATGTGCTGCAAGTCATGGCCAACGGGCGTTTGTCGCCACCGGTGGCAAGGGCGGAGGCAAGCGTTGAATTGGTGGGGCAGTGGATGAGTGGCTTGTGGGATGACGTTTGCAATGACCCCGGTCTTACTCCTTCCCCTTCCGGGGGAAGGCTGGGATGGGGGCAGGCGCCTGAAGAAACTACCAACGTATGAGCGCACAAAGCCCCCATCCCAACCTTCCCCCAAAGGCGGGAAGGAGCCATGCAAAGTCAGAGGCAGCGACACGCCATGCTTAAGCTCGAACCCCGCCCCCAACCCTCAGCGTTCTGGACTTACGCCTCCCCGCTGCTGGCGCTGCTCATCACCGTGGTCATTGGCACCTTGCTGTTTGCAGCCTTGGGCAAAGACCCGGTGCGGGGCCTGCAAATCTTCTTCTGGGAGCCCATCAAATCGCCTTACGCGCTGGGTGAACTCATGGTCAAGGCCACGCCGCTGCTCATCATTGCGCTAGGGCTGGCGGTGTGCTTTCGCTCGAACGTGTGGAACATTGGCGCGGAGGGCCAGTTCATCATTGGCGCGGTGTGCGCGGGCGGGGTGGCGCTGCTGGCCGACAAATCCACCGGCAGCTGGATCGTGGTGATGATTTTGTTGGCCGGTGTGGCTGGCGGCATGGTCTGGGCCGGCATCACCGCCCTGCTGCGCGACCGCTTCAATGCGAATGAAATTCTGGTCAGCCTGATGTTGGTGTACGTGGCCCATATGGTGCTCAGTTACCTGGTATTTGGCCCCTGGAAAGACCCTGCAGGCTACAACTTTCCGCAAACCAAAACCTTTGAATCCGTCACGCAGATTCCCCGCTTGATGGCAGGCTCGCGCGTGTCCATCGGACTGCTGCTCGCGCTGTTGGGGGTGGCTGCGTTGTGGGTATTTCTGTTTCGCACCCGCGCGGGCTTTGCGCAGCAGGTGGGCGGGCTGGCCCCTGCGGCAGCACGCTATGCCGGCTTCTCCTCGCGCAAGGCTTTGTGGGTGACGCTGCTGGCCAGCGGCGGCGCGGCTGGCTTGGCGGGCGCGCTGGAAGTGGCCGGACCGATTGGACAGCTCACGCCGTATGTGCCCGCAGGCTATGGTTTTGCCGCCATCATCGTGGCGTTTGTGGGCAGGCTGCACCCGGTGGGCATGGTGTTTTCTGCCGTGCTGATGAGCATGTTCTACATCGGCGGCGAGCTGGCGCAATCGCGCCTGGGGCTACCCAAGTCGATCACTGGGGTGTTTCAGGGATTGCTGCTGTTTACGCTGCTGGCTTGCGACACTTTGGTGTCATATCGGCTGGTAGCCCAGGTAAAACGTGCTCAAACAGCTATGAATTCGGGAGCAAATTAATTGGAAACCTACGCCCTGCTCCTTGCCGCCACCTTGAATGCAGGTACTGTGCTGGCGCTGGCGGCGCTGGGGCTGCTGATCAACGAAAAGGCGGGCGTCGTCAACCTGGGCGCGGAAGGAATGATGTTGTGCGCGGCCATTGCAGGTTTTGCCACTGTGGTGCACACCGGCAACGACTGGCTGGGCTTTGTGGCGGGCATGGGCGCGGGGGCTCTGCTGGCTGCGCTGTTTGGCGTGCTGGTGATCTGGCTGGGCACCAACCAATACGCCACCGGCCTGGCGCTCAGCCTGTTTGGTGCGGGCTTCTCGGCGTTTGCAGGCATTCAATATGTGCAGGAAAAGCTGCCCGAGCGGCCCTCGTTTGCGGTTCCTTTTTTGAGCGACATTCCCCTGATCGGTCCCGCCTTGTTTCGCCAGCATCCACTGGTTTACGCGGCCGTGGCGCTGGTGGTGTTCCTGGTCTGGTTTCTCTTTAAAAGCCGTTCCGGTCTGGTGCTGCGCAGCGTGGGCGAGTCGCCCCAAGCCGCGCACGCTTTGGGCTACCCGGTGCGGCGTATTCGCTTGGCTGCAGTGGTGGCAGGCGGGGCTTTGTGCGGTTTGGCGGGGGCCTACATCTCGGTGGTCTACACGCCGCTGTGGGTCGAAGGCATGGTGGCGGGCAAAGGCTGGATTGCGCTGGCGCTGACCGCTTTTGCCACCTGGCGGCCAGTGCGGGTGCTGCTGGGTGCCTATCTGTTTGGCGGCGTGACCATGCTGCAATTCCACCTGCAAGGCGCGGGCGTGGAAGTTGCTAGCCAGTTGCTCACCGCGCTGCCCTACCTGGCCACCATCGTGGTGCTGGTGCTGATCTCGCGCAACCCCACCTGGATACGCGTAAACATGCCGGCCTCGCTGGGTAAACCGTTTCACCCGGGGTGACGGATTGGGAGAATTTGAACGCAGAGGACGCAAAGATTACGCAGAGTACGCAGAGGAAGACAAATTCAAATTGAGTTTTTAGTATTCCTTTTGCGACCTCTGCGTAATCTTTGCGACCTCTGCGTTCAAACTCCCCGCTTTCACACCCGAGCCATAATTTAATTTCTCAGCAACCCAAAGGACTGCCCCATGACCGATGTTCAAAAACGCTCCCTGTTCAAAGCCGCCGCGCTCTCGGCGTTGACCGTAGCCGCCCTCGCTGCCTGTGGTGAGGCCAAGCCGCCCCCACCTCCTCCTGCGCCTGCGCCAGCCCCAGTGGCGGCCCCTGCGCCCCCTCCCAAACCTGAGCCTTTGAAGATTGCGTTTGCCTATGTAGGCCCTGTGGGCGACGGTGGCTGGACATTTGCCCACGACAACGGTCGCAAAGCCATCGAGAAGGAGTTTGGCGACAAAGTCGTTACGACCTTTGTCGAAAGCGTGCCCGAGAGCGCCGACGCCGAACGCGTGATCCGCGACATGGCAGCCCAAGGCAACAAGCTGATTTTTGGCACCACTTTTGGCTACATGGAGCCCATGCTCAAAGTGGCAGCCGACAACAAAGGCCTCAAGTTCGAGCACGCCACCGGCTTCAAAACCGCCGAAAACATGCGCACCTATGACAGCCGCACCTACGAAGGCGCTTACATGGCGGGCGTGATTGCCGGCAAGATGACCAAGAGCAACACCTTGGGCGTGGTGGCCTCGATCCCAATTCCCGAAGTCATCCGCAACATCAACAGCTTCACCTTGGGCGCGCAGTCGGTCAACCCGAAAGTCAAGACCAAAGTCGTGTGGGTCAACGAGTGGTTTGCCCCACCCAAGGAAACAGAGGCGGCGACCTCCCTTATCAACGGCGGCGCTGACGTGCTGTTCCAGAACACCGACTCCTCCGCCGTGCTGCAAACCGCCGAAAAAATGGGCAAGCGCGCTTTCGGTTGGGACAGCGACATGACCGCCTACGGCCCCAAAGCCCACCTGGGCTCGGCCATCATCAACTGGGCCCCTTACTACATTCAGACCACGCGCGAAGCGCTGGACGGCAAGTGGGCCACCGGCAGCGCCTGGTGGGGCGTGAAAGAAGGCGCGATTGACATGGTGTCGGTGGCCGCCGATGTGCCGGAAGAGACCAAAAAGCAGGTGGAAGACATCAAGGCCGGTCTGAAAGCCGGCACCTTCAACATCTGGAAAGGCCCGATCCTGGCCCAAAACGGCAAACCCGTGATGGTCAAGGTCGACGGCAAAGACGTGGAATGGCTGGCCAAAGACGCTGTGGCCGACGACAAGATGCTGGGCGGCTTGAACTTCTACGTGAAGGGCGTGGAAGGCAAGATTCCGGGCGGGGACAAGAAGTAAGCAAAGTAGCCGCGGTGGCGTGAGCGAAGGGCCTGTAAACGCGGCCCTTTTTGCTTTTCAACGAGGTGTGTCGGTCTCCCGCAGCAGCCGAAGAATTTCGGTTTTGGCTTTCAAACGTCCACCGAACCGGGCGGTGCCGCAGGCTCACAACCTCTCGAACTACACGGCTGTAGAGGCCGCACGTCTAGGGCCATAGCCATCGCTTCAGCCGAAATACCAGGGGCCACTTGCAAGCGATCTGCCCCCGCGCCCAGCAGGAAGGCAACCGCCGTTGGTTGCAGCCAGTAGATCGCTTCTGCCAGCGCAGTGTGTCCCTTGTGGTTTCGCGCGTTCATATCGCCGCCGCGTGCTCGATACGCTTCCATCACAGGAAGGGCGCTGTCGCCCCTTCGCACCCACTGGGCGAGCAAGGCCGGATTTCGGGTGAGTGAGGCGCCGCGTTCCAATAGCCACAAAAGCACGGCCGTATTGTTTTGTGCGGCGTTCAGCAAACCATGGTCCGGCTCATCGAGGGTTGCACCGGCCGCGACCATGGCGTCAAGTAGTTTCACATGTGCTCTATCCAGCTTTACGGCCAATGGGGTGCGACCACTGGCATTCTTTTCATTGATGTCCAGGCCAAGGCTTTGCAACCAATGAATGTCGGCAGGCTCCCGCAGGGTCATGACATGGAACAAAGTGCCACCGCCGTAGCTTGTCGGTAACTTGTCCCGCGGGTCGGCTCCGGCTGCCAGCAAGAGGTCAAGCATCTCCCGGTTTGAAGCGGCTAAAGCGACAACACCTTGCACTTCGCGTGGGTTTGCGCCAGCCTCAAGGAGCAGTTGCACGACTTCCAAGCCTTTTGATAATGCGCAATTCAGCAGCGGCAGCTGGCCTGATGGTGCAGGACTCGGCCTGGCACCGCGCGCAATCAGCAGCCGTATGAGTGGCGCTGTCCTATCAGAAGAATTGCAAAGCACGTGCGCCAGCGGCTCACGCTGTGACAGCAAGAGGGGCCATCCCAAGTCAAGCGCCGCTTCGACCATTGGCAGGTCACCCCTGCCCAGCACCTGTAGGAAAACGATACGACGTTGCTTCTGGTCGAGTGCCAGACCCGTACGTGGGCGCCAGAACGCTTGGAATAAGTCCAGCCGCCCGTTCACAATGACCGTTTCCATGAGCGTTTCAGGATCCACCCAGCCCTCACGCACCTGCGTTCGTGCAAAGGCCAGCGCTTCACGCTCGGTCATCGAGAGCAATCGCGCCCGCCATGCAGGCGAACAATTTTCCCGGGAATATGCACCGCTTTCCGGCGTCGGAAAGGACAGCGTCTCAATTTTCACACGGCGGTTCTTAGCCCTTCCGTCGGCAAGTTTGTTGTCTGCAACTGGCTGTAGCTCGCTCTTGCCGTCCGCATAGCTTTGTGTAATTTGTACGCCAGCGGCGGCGAGTGCAGCGATGACATTTCGAGCGCGAGCCATGGAAAGCTACTTCGCTGCCCGCTCCGTGTTGTCAGTGTGGCCAACAGCGATAACAAAATCGTGGCTTCGGTGCTTGAGGCGACACGCAAACTCCTCTAAACGCAGTTGATCTTTCCGAGTCACGACCGCGCTGCCGGGGGCAAAAAACGCGTCCATTGCGTAACTCGGCTTGTACGCCTGCGCCGACAGCGCGACGAACAGCAAACCCGCTGCAAGACACATGCGCCAACAGGAATTGGTGAAGGGGCGAGCATCCATCATGGGTTTCCTCTGTCAATTTGTATGGCAGAAATTCTGCTTCATATCTGATCAGGGCAAGCATCCAATATGCTTGCAAAAACTTCCTTGAGGAATCACCATGGCCCCGCATTCCAATATCCCTGCACTCACGCCTGACCGTTTGACTGAGCTCCTGGCCCGCATGCCCAAAGCCGAGCTGCACATGCACATCGAAGGCTCGCTGGAGCCGGAGTTGATTTTTGCCTTGGCGCAGCGCAATGGGGTCGCGCTGCCGTATGCCGACGTCGAGCAACTACGGGCCGCCTATGCGTTCACCAATCTGCAAAGTTTTCTGGACATCTACTACGCTGGTGCCAGCGTGTTGCTCAAGGAGCAAGACTTTTACGACATGGCCTGGGCCTATTTGCTCAAAGCCCAGGCCGACAACGTGCTGCACACCGAAATGTTTTTTGACCCGCAAACCCACACGGCGCGCGGTGTGGCGATGGATGTGGTGATCAACGGCCTGCACCGCGCCTGTGTGGATGCAAAAACCCAGCTGGGCATTCACGCCTCGCTGATCTTGTGTTTCTTGCGGCACCTGAGCGAGCAGGAAGCGTTTGAAACCCTGGAGCAGGCGCTGCCGTACCGTGACAAATTCATTGGCGTGGGGCTGGACTCCAGCGAAGTGGGTCATCCGCCAGAGAAATTTGCGCGTGTGTTTGCACGCTGCCGCGAACTGGGCTTTTATCTCGTGGCCCACGCCGGCGAAGAAGGCCCACCGGCCTATGTGTGGACGGCGCTGGACGTGCTGAAGGTGCAGCGCATCGACCACGGCGTGCAGTCCAGCAAAGACGCGCTTTTGATGCAGCGCCTGGCGCAAGACCGCATACCGTTGACTGTATGCCCGCTGTCTAACTTGAAGCTGTGCGTGTTTCCAGATCTGGCCCGGCATAACCTGGGCACGTTGCTCGACGCAGGCTTGGTGGCCACCGTGAACAGTGACGACCCCGCCTACTTTGGTGGCTACATCAACGAAAACTTCACGCAGACCTTTGCGGCCACAGGCCTGAATGCGCAGCACGCCTACCAATTGGCCTGCAACTGCTTTGAAGCCAGCTTTGCCGATGCGTCGGCCAAACGGGCGTATCGGGATAAGGTGGATGCTGCGTTTGCGTTTTAGATAAAAACCGGGTTTCGCCCTTGTAAATACTGCTCAAGCAGCTATTATTTATATAGCGTTTTGTAGATCGACCATGCCCCGTTTTCGAACAGGTCAACCGTGGCAACGCTTCAATCGCCCACGCATGTTGCGGTGGACGGCGCGGGAAATTTGTATGTGTTGAGTGGCGTTAGTCCCGCAGTGGCCGTTCACAAAGTAGCCAGCGACGGCAGCATTTCGCCTTTGGTTGGGCCAGTGCCCAACGCGCCACCATTTAGCGCTTTAGCAGCCGATCGGGCAGAAAACATTTACGTCATCACTGCATCGTTGCCTGAAAGTTTAGGCGGTGGCGGCGGCCGAGGCCATGGTGCCGTGTTGAAGTTTGATGGCCAGGGACGCGCCCAAACTTTTACACAGCCCGAACGCAATCTGAGTTTTGCCAGGGCGTTGGCCGTGGATTCCGCAGGCAACGTGTGGATCAGGCCCGATAAAGTATCAACCGTTCGCCCTGAGGTTGTTCCGACCGTCCTGAGGTATCGAAGGAAGGGCTCGCGAGGGCTTCGATACCTCAGCCCGAACGGAAACCTCGACTTCATCGGGCAGAAACAATAGTGGTCTCGTCCAACGATAAAAGCCGCCCGAAGGCGGCTTTTATTGGCACAAGCGCGTGCTTTATACCGCTTGCGCTTACATCAGGCCAGCTTCGCCCTGCGATGTTTGACCTGCGCGCACAGCCATGATGGTCTCGTTGCGCAGCGCCTGGCGATCCACGTTCGAGTCAGCCAGAGCCATCACGCCCGTGCTGCCGTTGCTGATTTTCACGGGGTTCAGGGCTTCGGCGCGCACTTCAGACGCTGTGCGGGTCGATGTAAATTGCAGGGCGCGGTCGGAGCCGTCGGCTTCGTCGGCGTAAGCACCGAAAGAAGCGAAGGTTGCCAAAGCGGTTACGGCGAGGAGTTTGGAGATTTGCATGATGGATTTCCTTTCAAAGTTCAAGTTACAGATCCAGCGGCTGCCCAAACCATCGTGTCAGGCTGCTGCCGTCTCGGTGAGGCCTGTCTTCAGGGTTTCGCTCATCGATGCGTGAATGTACGACTTCAAACGTCAGTTGCATACTATTCAGTCTGCAATTAACCATTTCAGTTATTGCAACAATATTTAGAAACCATAGAATCTGTTTCATATGGATACGCTTCAAGCCATGCGAGTATTTCAAAAAGTGGTCGATCTGGACGGCTTTGCTGCCGCCGCGCGGGCGCTGGACATGTCGGCTGCAGGCGTCACGCGCATGCTGGCCGCACTGGAAGCGCAGCTGGGCGCGCGGCTGCTGCAGCGCACCACCCGCAAACTGTCTTTGACCGACGCGGGTCAGGCCTATTTGCTTCGGGTGCGCAGCATCCTGCACGAGGTGGATGACGCGCAGGCCGAAGCGGCGGCACACACCCACGAACTGCAGGGCGTGTTGCATGTGCTGGCGACACCCGTGCTGGCCTCCTACTACCTGGCCCCGCGCATTGCCACTTGGCATGCGCGCCATCCCAAGGTGCTGCTGGATCTGGCCATTGACCCGTTCCCGCAGCCGCGCATTGAAGAACACGACGTGACGTTTCTGGTGGTCGATGAGGGGTTTGACGCGGACATCGTTGCCCGGCCCTTGTCCACCACCGAATGGATTGCCTGCGCCTCGCCCGACTACTTGGCCCGCGCAGGAACGCCCCTGCAACCTGCTGATCTCGCAGGTCACGCTTACCTGAAGTTCCAGTGGCCGCAAAGCTCGGGACACGCGGGTCGCCGCACCCGCTTACGGCCCGCCAGCGGGCAGGGCTCGGGGGTGAATGGTGACGTAGAGGTGGACATCCGCCCAGCCTTGCAGACCACCAGTTTTGATGTGCTGCTGCGTGCCGCAGTGGATGGCGCTGGCTTCACATTCCTGTCGCGGCTGCTGGCGGCCCCGTATCTGGCTCAGGGACGGTTGGTGCAGCTGCTGCCCGACTGGATCTTTGGCCGCTTCACAATTTATGCTGCCTTACCGACCCGCAAGTTCATCCCGGCACGTACCCAGGCGTTTTTAGCGTTTTTGACCGAGTTTGCACCGGGGTCTTAAGCCTTTTTGGCCAGCAGCCCTTATAGACATTGCTCAAGCAGCTATATAAAACATAGCAGTTTTAACGATTACTGATAACTGCGCGCGTCTTCAATCACTTTGCCATCGTTGGGCAAGCTGCCTGGGCTGACGCGCAGCACGTCGCCACGCAGCTTAGTCACGTCGCGAATGGCTTCGCTGATCTGGGCTTGCAGGGCCGAGTCGTCAGACGTGGTTTCCACTTTCAACGTCATCAGGTCGTTGGCCATTTCGCCGCTGACCACCAGGCGCGCTTTGAGCACTTGCGGAAAGCGGCGGGTGATCGTTGCCACCTGGCCGGGGTGTACGAACATGCCGCGAATTTTGGTGGTCTGGTCGGCCCGGCCCATCCAGCCTTTGATGCGGGTATTCGTGCGGCCGGTGGGGCAGGTACCTGTCAGTACAGCCGACAAATCGCCGGTAGCAAAGCGGATCAGCGGGTAACCGGGGTTCAGGGTGGTGACGACCAGTTCGCCGACTTCGCCTTCCGGAACGGGGTCGCCGGTGCCGGGGCGCACGATTTCAACGATCACGCCTTCATCGATCACCAAGCCTTCGCGGGCGGACGTCTCAAAGGCAATCAGTCCCAAATCGGCGGTGGCGTAGCTTTGGTAGACGGCCAGGCCGCGCTCGGCGAACCAGTCGCGCAACGACGGTGGGAAGGCTTCACCACCCACCAGACCCTTGCGCATCGAGGTGATGTCGCTGCCCGACTCCAGCGCCTTTTCAACCAATATGCGCAGAAAACTGGGCGTGCCCAGATACGCGCTGGGCTTGAGCTGCGCAATGGCTTCCAGTTGTTGCTCGGTCTGGCCCACGCCCGCCGGGAACACAGTGCAGCCAATCGCGTGCGCGCCTGATTCCATGATGAAAGCGCCGGGCGTCATGTGGTAACTGAAGGCGTTGTGCACCAGCTCGCCGGAGCGAAAACCCGCTGCGTACAAGGCGCGCGCGGCGCGCCAGTAGTCTGTTGTCGCGCCATCTGGCTCGTAAATGGGGCCCGGCGAAGCAAAGATGCGGGGCATCTGCGGGCCGCGCACCAGGGCGGAGAAGCCGCCAAACAGTTCGGTCGAACCGGCTTGTTCGCGCAGGGCTTTCTGGCGGGCCTGCAAGTCGTACTTGCGGGTAACGGGTAGTTGTGCCAATGCGGCCAAGCTGGTGACGCTGGCGGCATCCAGGCCCTGCAAAATTTCAGCGTAAGCGGGTGCACGGGCTTGCGCATGGGCAATCTGGCGTGGCAGTTCGGCCAGCAGCTGTGTCTGGCGTGCCTGCGGGTCGCGGGTTTCCAGACTGTCGAAAAAATCGCTCATAAAAAACCCTCGTTTGTTATGCAACGCCAATCAGCGCGTTGCGTCATTCCCGCGCAGGCGGGAATCCAGGCGCGGGCACTATCCAGATATCGGCCGCTTGATCGAACCACCGCTGGATTCCCGCCTGCGCGGGAATAACGGCATTGAGTCAATCATCAAGCCAGCCAGCGCTTGCGCCGCTTGTAGCTCTTGATGTCTTTGAAGCTCTTTTTCTCACCGTCTCCACCGCCGGTGCCCAGGTAAAACTCTTTCACGTCTTCATTGGTGGCCAGCTCCTTGGCCGGGCCGTCCATCACCACGCGGCCGCTTTCCATGATGTAGCCATAGTCGGCATAGCGCAGCGCCATGTTGGTGTTTTGCTCCGCCAGCAAAAAAGTCACACCTTCTTTGGCGTTCAGGTCTTTCACGATTTCAAACACTTCTTCCACGATCTGCGGCGCCAGGCCCATCGACGGTTCATCGAGCAACACCATGGTGGGGTTGGCCATCAGCGCACGGCCAATGGCGCACATTTGCTGCTCGCCGCCGGAGGTGTACGCTGCCTGTGAGGTGCGGCGGGTTTTCAGGCGTGGAAAGTACGTGTAGACCTTCTCCAGATTCGCCGCAACTTGCGCTTTACTTTTGACGGTGTAGCCACCGGTTAACAGGTTTTCTTCAATGGTGAGGTGCGCAAAACAGTGCCGCCCTTCCATCACCTGCACCACGCCGCGCTGCACCAGGTCGGCGGGGGACAGGTTTTCAATGCGCTCGCCGCGCAGCTCGATGCTGCCCTTGGTTACCGCGCCACGCTCGCCCTTGAGCAGGTTGGACACGGCGCGCAAGGTGGTCGTTTTCCCTGCGCCATTGCCACCCAGAATCGCCACAATCCCGCGCTCCGGCACCTGCAGGCTCACGCCCTTGAGTACCAGAATCACGTGGTTGTAAATGACCTCGATGCCGTTGACGTTCAGGACAATCTTGGGTTCAGTGCTATTCATGACGAGTGACCACAAAGTGACAATTCTTAGTGTTTTAGCGCGCTAGCCCTTGTAAATACTGCTCAAGAAGCTATTAAAAACGTAGCAGCACACCGCGTGCATCCTTCCAGAAATACCGTGGAACCGGCTTAGCCGGGCCACCGGTATTGCCCCCTGCAAGGGGGGTGGCGAAGCGACACGCAGTGCGCGCAGCCTGGGGGTGAGCCAAATCAGCTCTGGCAATCCGCAGGCGTGCGGGCCGTCAGTTTCTTGTCGGTGGCGTATTTCGCAGCCGTGGCTTTAACCAGCGGTTTGATCACCTGCTCGTCAGCCTGCAACCAGTCCGATGTGAACTTCCACTGGCTACCGTCCCAGGTGTGAATGCGTGCCCAGGCGGCGCCCATGTGGTCGGCGCACGAGGTGCTGATGGGGCGCATCACGCCGGCGAAGCCCAGCGCGTCAAGCTTGGCTTGCGTCAGGTTCAGGTTTTCCAGGCCCCAGCGCACTTGTTCGCCCGTCATGACCTTGCCTTTGCCAAAGCGCTCTTGCGCTGCGCGAATGCCCTCGATACCCAACATCGCGCTCATGGCACCCCGCATGTACAGCACCTGGCCCAGTTCTTCTTTGGGGCCGGTGCCCTGGCCCTTGCCGTGCACCATCTCCAGGACGTCTTTGACCAGTTTGGACTGCGGCTCGGCACCGTGTTGCATGGTCACCGCGTTGTAGCCCTTGGCACCGTCAGCCACGTCTTTCACATCAGGCTCAGCGCCGGCCCACCACACGCCGTACATCTTTTCGCGCGGGTAGCCGGTAGCTTGTGCTTCCTTGATGGAGGTGGTGTTCATGATGCCCCAGCCCCACAGCACCGCATAGTCAGGCTTGGATTGGCGAATTTGCAGCCAGGTGGCTTTTTGCTCCACGCCAGGCGCAGTCACCGGCAGCAATTGCAGCTCAAAGCCGTGCATCTTGCTGCGCTCTTGCATCAACGGAATCGGCTCTTTGCCAAACGGACTGTCGTGATAGACCAGGGCAATTTTTTTGCCTTTGAGTTTGTCCCAGCCACCTTCTTTTTTGGCGATGGCTTGCAAAATTGCATCGCTTGCCACCCAGTAGGTTCCTGCCAGTGGGAAGTTCCATTTGAAAATGGTGCCGTCGGCACTTTCGCTGCGGCCATAGCCCACCGTGACCACAGGCACTTTGTCTGTGGGTGCTTTTTCGGTGATGGCAAAGGTGGCACCGGTGGACAGCGGCTGCACAAACGAGGCGCCGCCATTTTTGCCCTTCAGGCGCTCATAGCACTCCACACTGCGCGCGGTGTCGTAACCGGTTTCGCATTCTTCAAACGTCAGCTTCACGCCGTTGATACCGCCCCGGGCGTTCACCAGCTTCATGTAGTCCACATAACCGTTGGCCCACGGCACACCATTCGGTGCGTACGGCCCGGTGCGGTACGACAGCACCGGAATGAATTGCTCTTTGGCTTGAGCGAACGCCGCGGTCGACGTGACCGAGCTGACAGCGGCCACTGCGGCCAGGGCCAAAACGAGATTGCGAAGTTTCATGGATGTCTCCTGTGGTGAAAAGGGTGAGGTTGCGCGGGAAAAACGGTGGCAGTCATTCAGTGCGGGAAGGGCCATAGCCGCATCTTTTGCTTGCCAATAGACCAGAGCTTGGCCAGGCCGTGTGGTTCCACAATCAGGAACCACACAATCAGGCTGCCAAAAATCATCAACTCGGCATGCGAGATGCCTGCGGTGGAAATGCTGATGCCAAACAGGCCCGCCAGAATCGGCAAAAACTGGTTTAGCGCAATGGGTAGCACCACAATAAATGCCGCCCCAAAAAAGCTGCCCATGATCGAGCCCATGCCGCCAATGATCACCATGAACAACAGGCGAAACGACATGTCGATGGAGAAAGCGGCAGGCTCCCAGGCACCCAGGTATACGAAGGCCCACAAGCCACCCGCCACGCCAATGATGAAAGAGCTGACGGCAAAGGCGCTTAGCTTGGCGTACATCGGGCGGATGCCGATGACCGCAGCAGCCACATCCATGTCGCGTATGGCCATCCACTCCCGGCCAATCGCGCCGCGCACCAGGTTCTTGGCCAGCAATGCAATAACCGACAACATGGCCAGGCAAAACCAGTACTTGCTGGTGGCACTGTCAATCGGCAGGCCAAACACCTGCAGGTTGGACACCGACACCGAGCCCGATGGTGTGTCCAGCGTGAACCACTTGATGCGCAGGAACATCCAGTCGCTGAAGAACTGCGCGGCGAGTGTGGTGACGGCCAGATAAAGCCCTTTGACCCGCAGGCTGGGTAGCCCGAACAGGATGCCAAAAAACATCGCGCACAAGCCGCCCAAAATCAAGGCCGGAATCAGCGGCAGACCGGGCAGGCGTACGAAGAAGTTGTAAGCCCCGTAAGCGCCAACCGCCATGAAAGCGCCCGAGCCGAGCGAGATTTGTCCGCAGTAGCCCACCAGAATGTTCACGCCCAATGCGGCGAGCGACATGATGAGAAAGGGGATCAGGATGGCGCGAAACAAGTAGTCGCTGGCCAGCAGCGGCACCAGGAAGAAGGCCACTGCCAGGATGGCCAGCACGGCAATGCGATCTTGCGCAATCGGGAAGATCTGTTGATCTGCCCGGTAGCTGGTTTTGAATTGGCCGTTTTCTCTGTAGAACATGCTTGTTTCTCAATTTGATGACGACAGATGATTTGCTGGCGCGCGACGGGTCATGCGGCACAGCCGCATCATTGAAGTGTGTGTTGTGCGGCTAGCGTCATTCCCGCGCAGGCGGGAATCCAGGTGTGAGCAACACCCAGCAAAGCTGTGCTGTGGCTGGCTGGGGGTGGATTCCCGCCTGCGCGGGAATGACGGGTTCATGGTCGTCATACCCTGTCAATAATTTTCTCGCCAAACAATCCTTGCGGACGCACCAGCAAGAAGCCCAGCGCCAGCACATAGGCAAACCAGATTTCAATGCCGCCACCGAGCAGCGGCCCCAAAAACACCTCGGCCAGCTTCTCACCGACGCCCAAAATCAGCCCGCCCACAATGGCGCCAGGCACCGACGTCAGTCCACCCAGAATCACCAGCGGCAAGGCTTTCAGCGCCAGCACCGTCAGGGAAAACTGCACCCCCAGCTTGCTACCCCAAATGACGCCGGCCACCAGCGCCACGAAGCCTGCGACGCTCCACACAATCACCCAGATACGGTTCAGGGGAATGCCAATCGACTGCGCGGCCTGGTGGTCGTCGGCCACAGCGCGCAAGGCGCGGCCGGTGCCGGTGTATTGAAAGAACGCGGCCAGGGCAATCACCAGCGCGGTGGCGACCAGTGCCGCAATGAGGTCTTCTTTATTGACCAGTACTCCACCGGGAAAAGTGCTTTCCAGCAGAAACATCGGGTCTTTGGGCATGCCCACATCAATTTTGTAAATGCTGGAACCAAAAATTGTTTGCCCCAGACCATCCAGAAAGTAAGACACGCCCAAGGTGGCCATCAACAAGGCCACGCCCTCCTGGTTGACCAGTTTGGAAAGCACCAGCTTTTCAATCAACCACGCCACCACCACCATCACCAGCATGGCGACGATGAAAGCCAACACGTTAGGCCACAACTTGCCGGAGAGCCCCGTCCACTGCGGAATCCACTCAGCAAAACGTGCCATCGCCAACGCAGCAAACAACACCATGGCACCTTGGGCGAAGTTGAAGACGCCCGAGGCTTTGAAGATCAGCACAAAGCCTAGCGCCACCAGCGAATACAGCATGCCCGACATCAGGCCGCCGATGATGGTTTCGATTACTGCGCCCATGATGTGCTCCCCCCCGTTGCTTGCTCACTTCCAGACGTAAAAGTCCAGGCCACCTCCCCCCTGCAGGGGGCAATACCAGTGGCCCGGCGAAGCCGGTTCCACGAGGACGCAACGCACCCCCCCGTTGCTTGCTCACTTCCAGACGTAAAAGTCCAGGCCGCCTCCCCCCTGCAGGGGGCGATACCAGTGGCCCGGCGAAGCCGGTTCCACGGTATCCCTGGAACGAAGTCCATGGCAATCCGTGAAATCGCGGGCTTTGCTCCTTCCCCCAGCGGGGGAAGGAACCAGGTTGCAGCGTGTGAAAGTCGTGTGTGATTCATCAATGACTCGTTCCCAAATAGGCGCTGATCACGTCGGGGTTGTTGCGCACCTCCTGCGGTGTGCCGTCGCCAATCTTCTTGCCGTAGTCCAGCACCACCACGCGGTCGGAGATGTCCATCACCACGCTCATGTCGTGTTCGATCAAAACCACGGTAGTGCCGAACTCGTCGTTCACGTCCAGCACAAAGCGGCACATGTCCTGCTTTTCTTCCACGTTCATGCCCGCCATGGGTTCGTCGAGCAGCAGCACCTGCGGCTCCATAGCGAGAGCCCGGCCCAGGTCGACGCGCTTTTGCAGGCCGTAAGGCAGCTGGCCCACCGGGGTTTTGCGGTACGCCTGAATCTCTAGAAAATCGATGATGTGCTCCACGTATTCGCGGTGCTTGATTTCTTCGCGCTGCGCAGGGCCAATGCGCAGGGCTTGCAGGAAGATATTGCTTTTAATCTTCAGGTTGCGCCCGGTCATGATGTTGTCCAGCACGCTCATGCCTTTGAACAAAGCCAGGTTTTGAAAGGTGCGCGCCACGCCCATTTCGGCTACCGCACGGCTGTTCATGTGGCTGAAGGTTTTGCCGCGGAAGGTGATGCTGCCTTGCTGTGGTGTGTACACGCCGTTGATGCAGTTGAGCATGGAGCTTTTGCCCGCTCCGTTGGGGCCAATGATGGCCCGTACCTCGTGTTCGCGCACGTCGAAGCTGATGTCTTGCAGCGCTTTCACACCGCCAAAACTCAGCGAGATGTTCTTCACGTCGAGGATGACGTCACCGATTTTCTTGGTCATGGGGCAGGCCGGGGATTTTTTGAACGCAGAGGGCGCAGAGATTCCGCAGAGAACGCAGAGGAATTCAGAAGAAAATTTTCATCGGCATTTTTTTGCGTCCTCTGCGAAACCTTCGCGTCCTCTGCGTTCAAAAAAATTCGGTAGTTCATTTAAGCCACCTTCGCCATCGGCGCAAAAGTCCGCGTGTCCATGATCTTCAAGGTCGCGCTCACGCTACCCGTGCGGCCGTCTTCAAACTTCACCACGGTTTCAATGAACTGCTCGGTGGCCCCGCCATACAGCGCGTCAATCAGCGGCATGTATTTGTCGGCAATGAAACCGCGGCGCACTTTGTTGGTTCGGGTCAGCTCGCCATCGTCAGCGTCCAGCTCTTTGTGCAGGATCAAAAAGCGGCTGACCTGGCTGCCCGCGAGCAGCGCATCAGTGGCCAAATCAGCGTTGACTTTTTCAACGCATTCTTTAATGAGCTGGTAAGTCTCGGCTTTTTGTGCCAGATCGGTGTAGCCCGCGTACGGCAGGTTGCGGCGCTCGGCCCAGTTGCCCACGGCGTCAAAGTCGATGTTGACCATCACACAAACCTTTTCGCGCTGGTCGCCATAGGCCACGACTTCCTTGATGTGGGGGAAAAACTTGAGCTTGTTTTCTACGTATTTGGGCGCAAACATCGCGCCATCATTCGCGCCACCCGATACTTTAGTTTTAATGCGGCCCACATCTTTCACACGGTCGATGATTTTCAGATGGCCGTGCGCGTCAATAAAGCCCGCGTCACTGGTGTGGTACCAGCCTTCGGCGGTGAGCACCTCGGCCGTGGCCTGCGGGTTTTTGTAGTATTCCTTAAGCAGGCCGGGCGACTTGACCAGAATTTCACCGTTCTCGGCTACCTTGATTTCCACACCAGCAATCGGCACGCCCACCGTGTCGGCACGGGCCTGGTGGTCGGGTTGCAGGCACACGAACACGGCGGTTTCTGTGGAGCCGTAGAGCTGCTTCAGGTTGATGCCAATCGAGCGGTAAAACGTGAACAGATCCGGCCCAATCGCCTCGCCCGCGGTGTAGGCCACGCGCACCCGGCTCATGCCAAGGTTGTTGCGCAGCGGGCCATACACCAGAAAGTTGCCTAGTGCGTACTGCACGCGGTCCAGCAGGCTCACGGACGAGCCCCCGTCCATCAGCGCAGGCCCTACGCGCTTGGCCACGGCCATGCAGGCGTGAAACATCTTGCGCTTGATGGCACCCGCGTCTTCCATGCGAATCATCACGCTGGTCAGCAGCGCTTCAAACACACGCGGTGGGGCGAAGTAATACGTTGGCCCCACCTCTTTCAAGTCAATGGTCACCGTGGCGGCCGACTCGGGGCAGTTCACCACATAGCCGCACGCCAGCCACTGCGAATAGCTGAAGATGTTTTGCCCAATCCAGGCCACCGGCATGTAGGCCAGCACCTCTTCACGCGCAGTTAATTTGTCGAACTCAGCCCCGGCGCGGGCACGGTCCAGCAGGCTGTTGTGGGTGTGCACCACGCCCTTGGGCTGGCCGGTGGTGCCCGAGGTGAAAAACATCGCCGCCACGTCGTGCGGCTGGGCTTTTTCAGCCTCGGTTTTGAAGAAGGCGGGTGCTTTGGCCGCAAACGCTGCGCCCGACTCCACCAACGCGTCCATGCTCACCAAGCCCGGCTCGCTGTATTTGCGCAAACCACGCGGGTCGTCAAAAAAGATGTGACCCAACTGTGGGCACTGCGCACGAATGTCCAGCAGTTTGTCGACCTGCTCCTGGTCTTCGGCAAACGCAAAGCGCACGCTGGCATTGTTGATGGGGAACACGCATTCGCTGCCCACCGCGTCCTGGTACAGCGGCACGGGAATAGCGCCCAGCGCCTGCGCGGCCAGCATGGTGGCGTACAGGCGGGGCCGGTTGGCACCGATGACCACCATGTGCTCGCCGCGTGTCAGGCCCGCCTCGTGCAGGCCGCAGGCGACGCGCTGAACCAACGTGGCCAGGTCGGCCCAGGTCAGCGTTTGCCAAATGCCATATTCCTTTTCGCGCATGGCGGGCGCTTGGGGGCGCTGTGCGGCGTGGTCGAGCAACAAGCGGGGGAAGGTGGTCTGCATAGACTGCATAGTAGGAAGGACTTTGACGTTATCTTGTCGTTTGGACGACAATTTACGGGTGTGTACCAACAGGACATTCCCGCATGGCCGCCGATCTCAGCCTCCACCAACGCCGCCGTCTGCCCACCTCGGCTGAGCTGGACAGCATCCCCTGGCTGGGCCTGCTCAAACCCGACGAGCGCCAGCAAGCCGTGCAGCAACTTACCGTGGGCGACGCACTGCCTGGCGACTACGTGTGCCGCCTGGGTAAGCCGGTCACGTACTGGTTTGGCGTGGTCGAAGGCCTGCTCAAAATGAGCACCGACAACGCCCAGGGCGTGACCATGACGTTTACCGGCGTGCCGCCTGGCGGCTGGTTTGGCGAGGGCACGGCCATGAAGCGCGAGCCCTACCGTTACAACATTCAGGCCCTGCGCAAAAGCGTGGTGGCGGGCCTGCCGGTCGACAGCTTTCACTGGCTGCTGGACCACTCGATTGGCTTTAACCGCTTTGTGATGAACCAGCTCAACGAGCGGCTGGGCCAGTTCATCGCCGCCCGCGAAATTGACCGCCTGACCAACCCCGACGTGCGCGTGGCCCGCAGCCTGGCCGCCCTGTTCAACCCCGTGCTCTACCCCGGCGTGGGCGACATCTTGCGCATCACCCAGCAAGAGCTGGCCTACCTGGTCGGGCTGTCGCGCCAGCGCGTCAACGAAGCCCTGGCCGCGCTGCAAGATCAGGGCTGTATTCGGATTGAATATGGGGGGCTAAGAGTGCTGGACCTGACAGCGCTGCGGGGCAGCTTGTTTTTAAGCAAAAATGGGGTCTAGCCCTTGTGAATACTGCTCAAGCAGCTATTAAAAAAGAAGCAATGAACACAGAGATCAACCCCGCACCAGGCGACGCCACTCACGCAGCCGCCTTCATCGCGCGATGGACCGGCGTCACCGCCAGCGAATTGGCCACCGCGCAGAGCTTTGTGACCGATTTGTGCGAACTGCTGGGCGTACCCAAGCCCCACGCCACCGCCGACCAAAGCTACATGTTCGAGCGGCCCGTCACCTTCCGCCATGGCGACGGCACCTCCAGCGCCGGACGCATTGACTGCTACCGGCGCAACTGCTTTGTGCTGGAAGCCAAAAAGCTGCGCACCCCATCAGGTACCAGCAGCGATGCACGGCCCAAACCCAAAAGTTTTGACGATGCCTTGCTGCGCGCCCGTGCCCAGGCCGAAGGCTATGCCCGCGCCCTGCCCGCTGACGAAATTGCCCAGGGCCGCCCGCCGTTTTTGCTGGTGGTGGACGTGGGCAACGTGATTGAGCTGTACGCCGATTTCACCCGCAGCGGTGCCACCTACACACCCTTTCCCGACCCGCGCAGCCACCGCCTGGCGCTGGCCGACCTGGCCCTGGAAAAGGTGCGCGAGCAGTTGCGCCGCATCTGGCTGGACGCCGAAAGCCTGAACCCCGCCCGCATCAGCGCCCGCGTCACGCGCGAGGTGGCCGACAAACTGGCCCAGCTGGCCAAGTCGCTTGAAAGCACCGGTGCGTCGCCTTACGCCGCGGGCTACCCGCCGCACCAGGTGGCCGCGTTTCTCACCCGCTGCCTGTTCAGTATGTTTGCCGAAGACGTGCAACTGCTGCCCAAAATCAACGGCGTGGGAAGCTTTCTGGGCCTGCTGCAAACCCACCAGGCCCAGCCACTCACCCTGGCCAACATGCTGCGCGTGCTGTGGGCCGACATGGACCGTGGTGGCTTCTCGGCTGCGCTGGCGGCGCCCGTGCTGCGCTTCAACGGCAAGTTGTTCAAAGAAAGCATGGCCGACGGCTACACCCTGCTGATGAACGCCCCGCAGATTGACCTGCTGATTCAAGCGGCCAAAAGCAACTGGCGCGAGGTGGAGCCCGCCATTTTTGGCACCCTGCTGGAGCGCGCGCTAGACCCCACCGAGCGCCACGCCCTGGGGGGCCCACTACACGCCCCGCGCCTACGTGGAGCGCCTGGTGCTGCCCACCGTGGTGCAGCCCCTGCGGGCCGACTGGGCCGACGCGCAGGCCGCCGCGCTGGTGCTGGCGCAAGACGGCAAATTGCCCGAAGCCATTGCCCAGGTGCGCGCCTTTCACCACCAGCTGTGCAGCCTGCGCGTGCTCGACCCGGCTTGCGGCAGCGGCAATTTTTTGTACGTCACCCTGGAGCACTTGAAGCGCCTGGAGGGCGAAGTGGTCAACCAGCTGGAAGCCTTGGGGCAAACCCAATCGGCCCTGGGTTTGGACGGCGAAACCGTCACCTTGCAGCAACTGCTGGGCATCGAGCTGAACCCCCGCGCCGCCGCACTGGCCGAGTTGGTGCTGTGGATTGGTTACCTGCAGTGGCACATCCGTACCCGGGGCAACCAGGCCGTGGCCGAGCCCGTGGTGCACGACTACGGCAACATCGAATGCCGCGACGCTGTGCTGGCCTGGGCCGATATGGACCTTGCGCGCGATGCGCAGGGGCAAACGCTCATGCGCTGGGACGGCAAAACCTTCAAAACCCACCCCACCACCGGCGCACAAGTGCCCGACGAAGCCGCCCAGGTGCCGCAGTGGCGCTACCTCAGCCCGCGCAAAGCCACCTGGCCCAAGGCTGATTTTGTGGTGGGCAACCCGCCGTTTATTGGCGCGAAATTTTTGCGATCAACGCTGGGCGATGGCTATGCACAGACCCTGCGCAGTACCTGGCCAGAGGTGCCCGAGAGCGCTGATTTTGTGATGCACTGGTGGAGCCATGCGGCCGCCCTGGTGGCCAGCGGTCAACTGCGCCGCGCCGGCCTGATCACCACCAACAGCTTTACGCAGATATTCAACCGCCGGGTGGTGCAAGTCGCCATGGCCCAAGGCGTGGAGCTGGCTTTTGCCATACCCGACCACCCGTGGGTCGACAGCAGCGACGGCGCGGCTGTGCGCATTGCCATGACGGTCATGCGCCGCAAGCCCGCAGCCAGCCCGGGCCTAGCCGAGGCAATTTCCGCCGGGGAAGGCTGCTTGTTCAACGTGTTGCAGGAGCTGCCGGGTGAGCAGGGCGAGGTGAATGTGGTGCTGGCGGAGAGCGCTGGTTTGATTCATGCGGATTTGTCGGTGGGGGCGAACGTGAGTGACGCGCTGCCACTGCAGGCCAACCAAAACCTTAGTAGCCGTGGTGTACAGCTCTTTGGGGCCGGTTTCATCGTCACGGCAGACGAGGCTGCTGAATTACTCCCTCTCCCGCGTGCGGGAGAGGGCAGGGGTGAGGGCCGCAGCGCATCAACCATCATTCGCGACTATCGCAATGGTCGCGATTTAACCGGTACGCCCCGCGACATGTTGGTAATCGATTTGTTCGGCTTGACTGCTGAACAGGTGCGGCGACGCTACCCGGCGGTGTACCAGAGGGTGCTGGAAAGGGTAAAGCCAGAGCGGGACCAAAACAACCGAGCAAGCTACCGCGACAACTGGTGGATTTTTGGCGAACCCCGGCGAGAGTTGCGGCCAGCACTCGTCGAACTGCGCCGCTACATCGCGACCCCAGTTACTGCCAAGCACCGCTGCTTCCAGTTCCTGGATGTGGCCATCCTCCCAGACGACGCGCTTATTTGTATCGCCAGCGACGATGCTTTCCACCTGGGCGTTCTTTCAAGTGGCGTTCATGTGGCCTGGTCTTTGGCAACCGGTGGTCGCCTGGGCGTGGGCAACGACCCGCGCTATATCAAAACCCGCTGCTTTGAGACCTTCCCCTTCCCCGACGAAGACACCGGCCTGACCCCCGCGCTACGCCAGCGCATCGCCACCCTGGCCGAGCAGATCGACGCGCACCGCAGGTGCCAGCAAGCCGCCCACCCCAGTCTCACGCTCACTGGTCTGTACAACGTGCTGGAAGCGTTGCGCGAGGGCCGCACGCTCACCGACAAGGAAAAAACCATTCACGCCCAGGGCCTGGTGGCGGTGCTGAAAGAACTACACGACGAGCTGGACACCGCCGTGCTGGCGGCTTACGGCCTGGGCGCTGCCGTGCAGGGCAGCCGCACATCGGGTGCCTCTGCTGGCTGGCTGCACCACCTGGTGGCGCTGAACGCCCAGCGCGCGCAGGAAGAACGCACCGGCACCATCCGCTGGCTGCGCCCGGCGTATCAAAACCCGGCACAAAACGCCGAACAGTCGCTATCAAATCTAGAGCTGCTTGAGCAATTTCCACAAGGGCTACAGACCGAAATGACACTCAATCTGCCTGAAATGCCTGTTGCAGCTGCCACCCCCCAAGCCTGGCCCGCCACCCTGCCCGAACAAGTTCGCGCCGTGGCGCACCTGCTGGCCAGCAGCGCCAGCGCGCTGCCCCTGCCGGTCATCGAATCCCACTTCAAAGGCCGCGGCCCCTGGAAGCGCAGCCTGCCGCGCATTCTGGAAACCCTGGAAGTGCTGGGCCGCGCGCGGCGCGAGGAGCGCGGGTGGCGGGGGTGATGAGGCAATACCCGTACGAATTACAGCGACGCGTACAATTTCACGTACTCAATTTGCTCCAAGAAGGTCATTTATGCACGCCGTCAACTACTCCGAAGCCCGCGCTAACTTCGCGGCCATGCTCGACAAGGTCAATGACGACCACGCGCCGGTGCTGATCACCCGGCAAAAAGGCAAGCCCGCCGTATTGATCAGCCTGGACGACTACAACGCGCTGGACGAGACGGCTTACTTGCTGCGCAGCCCGGAGAATGCGCGGCGACTACGGGGTGCCATTGAGCGGCTGAACCGCGGTGAAGGGCAAGTGCACGAATTGATCGAGCCATGAGGCTGGCCGTCAAATTTGACCCCGAGGCTTGGGACGACTATCAGTATTGGCAAGTAACAGACAAAGCGGTGGCACGCCGGCTGAACGAACTCATACGCGCCGCGCAGCGGGAGCCGTTTGTGGGTATCGGTAAACCTGAGCCCTTGAAGCACGACTTTGCTGGTTGGTGGTCCCGCAGGATTACTGACGAGCACCGCATGGTTTACCGGGTGCAAGGCGACACGCTGGAGCTGGCCAAACTGCGCTACCACTACAACGAATGAGAAGCGAGAACCACCTATGACCCCCTGTAACAAACTCATCCCCCAAGCCCGTGGCCTGGCCCCGGTGCTGCTCAAGCGCGCCGCCACCGTCGAACTCGATTGGGACATACGCCAGAAAAGCCGGTTCGAGGCCACCGATTCGCAAGGCCGTCAGCTCGGCGTGTTTTTGCCGCGTGGCGCGGTGGTGCGCGGGGGCGATGTGCTGGTGGCGCAAGACGGCTCGTTGATACGGGTGCTGGCGGCGCCGCAGCCGGTGCTGGTCATCACGCATTGCAAGGCCCATGGCACGCCATTTGATTTGACCCGCGCGGCCTACCACCTGGGCAACCGGCATGTGCCGATTGAGCTCAAGCCCGACCATCTGAAGATTGAGCCCGACCATGTGTTGGCCGACATGCTGCGGGCCATGCACCTGATCGTGCGGGCGGCGGATGAAGCGTTTGAGCCGGAGGCGGGTGCGTATGGCGATCATGGCGCGGGTGCTGCGCACGGGCACTCGCACGGGCATGCGCACGGGAATGGCAGTCATTCCCATGCAGCCAGCGAAAAATCTGCTGCGCCTGTGGGCCTGGGGCCGATTTATGGCCATTGAACTGGAACGGTTCACTGCCAAATCCACGTTCGCTCTGAGGTATCGATGCCCCCGCGAGCCCTTCGATACCTCAGGGCGAACGGTCGGGAATAGTGGTGCAGAGCGCCGTGAAGACGACGCCCTGCTGCAACTTATCTGGCTGGCATCGCCAGCGTTGCCCATTGGCGGCTTTTCATACTCGGAAGGGCTTGAAGCCCTTGTGGAATATGCTCAAGCAGCTATCAAAAAAGAGGCAGCTAAAGATACAGACATCACGCAGTGGCTGGTCGATCAATTGCACCTGAGCCTGGCGCGCAGCGACCTGGCGGTGCTGGCGCAAGCGGTGCCCGCGTTTCGAGTGGGAGATGACGAGCGCATTGCTGCCCTCAACCAGTGGGTGCTGGCCACCCGCGAGACCAGCGAACTGCGCGCACAAACCGTGCAAATGGGGCACTCCATGACGCAGTGGCTGGAGAACTTACAACCAGACCTGCGGCCTGAGGTGCAGACCGGTTTGCCTGCAACGCCCCCCGCACTGGCCTTCCCTCTCGCTTACCCCCTCGTTTTTGCCCGCGCCGCTGCCAACACCACCGCCAGCGTGCGCAGCATTTGCCTGACTTTTGCCTTCGGCTGGGCCGAAAACATGGTGGCCGCTGCGGTGAAATCTGTGCCACTGGGGCAAAGCGCTGGGCAGCGCATGCTGGCTCGGTTAGCCGCTGAAATTCCTCAGGCGGTTGACCAAGCTTTGCAGACACCAGACGAAGACCGCCAGGCCTTTTCGCCGATGCTGGCCATCTTGTCGGCCCAACACGAAACCCAATACTCCAGACTTTTCCGATCATGAATACATCCGCTCTTCACCACATCAAAAACCGCAGCAAAAAACTCCCACCCCTGCGCGTGGGCATTGGCGGCCCGGTGGGCTCCGGCAAAACCACTTTGCTCGAAATGCTGTGCAAAGCCATGCGCGATCAATACGACCTGGTGGCCATCACCAACGACATCTACACCAAGGAAGATCAGCGCTTGCTCACTGTGAGCGGTGCGCTGGCGGCTGAACGCATCATGGGCGTAGAAACCGGCGGCTGCCCGCACACTGCCATCCGCGAAGACGCCTCCATCAACCTGGAAGCGATTGACCGCATGCTGGTGGACTTTCCCGATGCCGACATCGTGTTTGTAGAAAGTGGCGGCGACAACCTGGCCGCCACCTTCAGCCCTGAGTTGAGCGACCTGACGATTTACGTGATCGACGTGGCCGCCGGCGAAAAAATCCCCCGCAAAGGCGGCCCTGGCATCACCAAAAGCGATTTGTTCATCATCAACAAAACCGACCTCGCCCCCTATGTGGGTGCCGACCTGGCGGTGATGGAAGCCGACACCCAGCGCATGCGCCAGTCGGCCGCCGGCACCAAGCCCTACGTGATGACCAACCTGAAAACGCAGGTGGGTGTGGGCCAGGTGGTGGCGTTCATTGAAACGCGGGGCATGTTGAAAGCCTGAAGCGCTATTATTTCAATAGCTGCTTGAGAAGTATTGGCAAGGGCTGGATGCGGGTTTCTCTCACGGTCGATCCGACTGAAAAATGCAAAACACTGAAACCGAGACACTACACGCCCCAGGCGCAACCGACCGCGTGCGGGACACGCTTGCCGACGCGCTGCGGGGATTCGCCCTGCTGGGAATCATCGTGGTCAACGCGCCCTTCATCGGCATCTCGTCCAGTGGTTTTAACGATGCATCGGTGATGTCTGCATCCGATCGACTGGTCGCTTTTGCCGTGGTGGCGTTTGCGCAAGCCAAGTTCTATCTGGTGTTTTCATTTCTTTTTGGCTACAGCCTGAGCTACCTGCTCAAGGTGGACACGGCGGTGACCCGTCGCGCCTATCGACGGCGCCTGTTCGGCCTGGCGGTGATGGGCCTGCTGCACGGCACCCTGTTTTTTGCTGGCGACATTCTGTTGCTTTATGCGCTGCTGGGAACCGTGATGCTGCTGCTGTCGTCCCGCTCTGACCGGGTAGCACTGTGGACGGCTGCTGTTTGCGCTGTGCTGTGGGGCGCGCTGTTGGTAGCCATTGCCTGGCCCGTAACCGAAAACGCAGCGGTAAACAGCGCCTGGCAGCGTTACGTGCTGCAAATAGACATCGCGTTGGCCAACGGGTCGTTTGCCGAGGCTGTGGCTGCGCGTATGCGTTTGTGGCCGTATGCGCAAACAACCAGTCTGGTGCTCAACGGGTTGGCGGTGTTGGGTCTGTTTTGCGTCGGCCTGGTGGCGGGACGTCGGCAGTGCCTGCGCAAACCCGAGCTGTATGCAGCATGGTGGCGTCGCGGGCTGTGGCTTGGTTTGCTGGTTGGGCTGCCTGGCGCGCTGGTCTCCGCGCTGGGGCTCGTGGGGTTCAATCAGTCAATGCAGGCGCAGACGCCGCAGCAACTGGCTGCATTGGCGATTGGCTTCTTCACCGCACCTGCACTGTCTGCGGGCTACGTGTCGGCGCTGGCGATCATCCATATGAAAAACCCTGGCTGGCTTGCCGTGTTTCGCCCTGCGGGCCGCATGTCACTGACATGCTACGTGAGCGAATCCGTTTTGCTCGCCACACTATTTTGTGGCTTTGGTTTGGGATTGATGGGCCAACTCGGCGCGGGTGCGGTGACGGCCATTGCCCTGGGGACGTGGCTGCTGATTGATGTGGCAGCCCATGGCTGGCAACGGTATGCACAACGTGGCCCGCTCGAACACGTGCTGCGCTGGTGGACGGTGGGAGTCCGACGCAAGCGTAACTAAGACAGACTGTGCAGCGGGTTTGGCGGGGGCCTGAGTTGCTCAGACCCAGAAATTACCCGGTGGCAGGTCAGGCGGCTGGCCGACGATGGTCAGCGGCAGGTTGCCTGCGCCACCGGTGACGGCAATGCTGCCGTTGGCCAGGCCATCGGCATCAAACGCCCCGCCATCGGTGATCGCAAAGTCGATGCGCATCTTGTCACCCACGATCTGAATGGCTGTGGCGATGTTGTTCCAGGCGCCGTTGGCGGTTTTGATCCAGTAGCCGTTGGGAATGGTGTCATTGACATCGACAAAGATGCTGAAGGTCTCGGTTTGTCCTGCCGTGCCAATGGCCGCGTTGAAGCTGATGGGGGTGAGCAGGTTCGCCGACGGAGCTTCGAACTTGAAGTTGGTGATCACCGCCTGGTTGGGGTCTGTGTCGGTGATGCCTTTGTTGGAATCTGCCACCACGGTCACAAAGCTGTTGGGAATGCCGGGAACAGGTGCCGAGACGACGTTGGCTTGCGCGCTGTCCAGCGCTCCGTCGCCGTTGCCATCGCCCGTCAAACCTGAGGGGGGGAGCGGGCGAACCAGGTTTTCCTGGGCGGTGGGCACACCGTCACTGTCGGTGTCCGAACTGGGCGCTGGCGCAGGCGCGGGGGGCGGTGGGGGTGCAGCCGTGTTGTTGGCGGCGATGGTGGCGGTCAGGCTCGCGGCGTCGTTCCCTGCTGCGTCTTGAATCGCGTTGGCGTCGTCACCCGCTGTGGGGTCGGTGTACGCCACAAAGATGGCTTCGCCGAAGGTGATGGTACGGGTCAGCGTGAGGGTGACGGTTTTGGCGGCGGCATCGACCGCTACGGCGGTCACCGTGTTGGCCGCGCCGCCGGTGGTCACGGCAAAGGCCCCTGCTGCGGGAATGTTCACACCGTTGAGGTTCCCGGCGTCGGTGTAGTTCATCACCAGGGTGGTACCAATGGCGCTGGCACTGCTGAATGCGGGGCGTGTGGTTTCAACCGCGTAGGCGTTGGAGGCAGTTGTGGCAACGCCTGCATTGCCTGCCAGATCGGTGATGCCGGTGTTGTCCAGCGTCATGGTGTTGATGGCGGCAATGGTATTGGCACCGGGTGTGAGAGTGGCGCTCCAGGTGATGCCACCGTCAGCCGTTGCAAGCGCCGAGACGACGCCGCTGCCCACCGTGAGGTCGGCCGTGGTGAAGCCGGTGACGGCTTCCGAGAAGGTGATGGTCACGCCGCTGGTTTCGCCAGCGATCAGCGAGGTGTCGGCCACCACCACGGTGGCGGTGGGGCGCACTGTGTCCACCGCGTAGTTGCCGCTGGTGGCGTTGCCGGTGCCTGCGTTGCCTGCCGCATCAGCGATGCCGGTGTAGTCCAGGGTGATGACGTTGGCGGCTGCGGTGGCGGCGACATTGGGCGTGAGCGTGGCGGTCCAGGTGATGCCGCCATCGGCCGTGGTCAGGTTGCTCAGTGCGCCATTGGGCGATGTCAGGTCAGCGGTGGTGAAGCCCGTGACGGCTTCTGCAAAGGCGAATGTGACGGTGGCGGTGTCGCCAATCTTCAGGGCGGTGTCGCTGATCGTGATGGCGCTGGCCAGCACGGGGCGGACGGTGTCTACCGCGTAGTTGCCACTCGTGGCGCTGCCGGTGCCTGCGTTGCCCACCAGATCGGTCACGCCGGTCAAATCAAGCGTCAAAAGATTGGTCGCAGCGGTGGTGCTCGCATTGGGCGTGAGGGTGGCTGTCCAGGTGATGCCACCGTCGGCACTGCTCAGGGCACTCAACACACCGCTTGGCGATGTCAGGTCGGCAGTCGTGAAGCCGGTGACCGCTTCCGTGAATGTGATGGTGACCGTGGCGGCGTCGCCCGCCTTCAACGCCGTGTCGCTGAGGGTGATGCTGCTGGCCAGGGCGGGGCGCACGGTGTCTACCGCGTAGTTGCCGCTGGTGGCGGTGCCTGTGCCGGCGTTACCCGCCAGGTCGGCAATGCCGGTGTAGTCCAGCGTGATGACGTTGGTCGTGGCGGTGGTGGTGGCGTTGGGTGTGAGGGTGGCGGTCCAGGTGATGCCGCCGTTGGCCGTGGTCAGGTTGCTCAGTACACCGTTTGCTGATGTCAGGTCAGCGATGGTGAAGCCGGTCACCGCTTCGGTGAAAGTGAACGTGACGGTGGCGGTGTCGCCAATCTTCAGGGCCGTGTCGCTGATCGTGATGGCGCTGGCCAGCACGGGTCGGGCGGTGTCGACCGCGTAGTTTCCGCTGGTGGCGTTGCCGGTGCCCGCGTTGCCCGCCAGGTCGGCAATGCCGGTGTAGTTCAGCGTGATGACGTTGGCAGCGGCGGTGGTGGTGGCGTTGGGCGTGAGTGTGGCCGTCCAGGTGATGCCGCCGTCGGCCGTGGTCAGGTTGCTCAATACGCCATTGGGCGAGGTCAAGTCAGCGATGGTGAAGCCAGTGACGGCTTCGGTGAACGTGAAGCCAACCGTTGCGGTGTCGCCAATCTTCAAAGCGGTGTCGCTGATCGTGATGGCGCTGGCCAGCACAGGCCGGACGGTGTCGACCGCGTAGTTGCTGCCGGAGATGATGACGGTACCGGCATTGCCCACCACGTCAGTGATGCCGGTCATGTTCACCGTGATGACATTGGTGGCGTCGGTGATGCCGGCGGTGGGTGTGAAGGTAGCGGTCCAGGTGGTGCGCCATCGGAAGAGATCAGGTTGCTCAGTGCGCCGTTGGGCGCGGTCAAGTCAGCAGTCGTGAAATTAGTGACAGCTTCACTGAACGAAATCGACAGTGTGGCGGTTTCACCCACCCGCAGGGCGTTGTCAGTGAGGCCGATCACGCTGGGAGTCGGCGCAACGCGGTCAATGGTGTAGACCTGACCGCTGGTAAAGCCGGTGGCAATGGCGTTGCCGGCAGCATCCTGAATGCCGGTACCGGTGTTGTTCAAGTCCAGGCGCAAGCTGCCTTGGCCGGCGAAAGTATTTACGGAAACGGTGTACGTGGCGCCGCTGCCCGTCACTCCGGTGATGGCGCCCGTTGCCGTGCCGGTGAGCGAAAAGTCGCTGGTGCCCACTCCGGTGACGCTCTCGGAAAACGTGACGGTGTATTGCACGCTGGTGGCGTTGGAGGTGGCGGCATTGACTCGGTTGATCGAGCTGACGGTGGGTGGTGTGGTGTCGCCCACCGCATCGACGAATGTCAGTGTGGAGGTTTGGCTGAGGTTTACGCCGGGTTGAAAACCGAACGGTTGAAACCCCACGGTCACCGTGCTGGCGCTCACTGACGGCGCAAGGGGTTGATTCACGCCTCCCATAAAGCCGCTGACGCTGGTTTGAGTCACTGCCGTCACCGAGCTGGCAGATTGCCCCGCCAGTGAGGTGAAGATGTAACTGATGCCCCCGGGCTGCTGGGTGCCAGCGAAATTGACCGCCAGGGTGTTAGTGCCCACGTCAATATTGATGCTGCCACTCAAAGTCTGGTTGAAGCCGCCTGACATGTAGGTGGTGCTCACGGCCTGTCCGGAAACTTCTGCTCCGGCGACCACCGTAAACGTGGCGCTGTACAGCGAGACGTTGACCGGCACCCCTTCCTGCGTCGTCACGGTGTAGCGCACGTCAACCGTCACCGATTCACCTAGCAAGGAGGCTGTCTCCAGGGTGGTGGGCACGCCGTTGATGTTCAGCACCATCGTGTCGTCCTGGCCGCGCAGGTCGGCCAGGCGCGCGGGGGACAGATCCACGCCGCGCACCAGGGCCGAAAAAATCTCGCCTTCGTCGCCGGCGCTGTCCTGGGTGTTGATGCGGGCATCCACATCGTGGCCAAATTCTTCCAGCAACACGGCAAGCACCCGGTCGGCAGGCGCGTTGGCCAGGAAGTCTTCGTTTAAATAGATGGTGCGGTTCTGAGCCGAATAGGCACCCCACACGCCCCCCATTTCGCCGCCCGGTCGTACTTGAATGTCGGGCATCGCCGAAAAGTCGCCGTTGGCCCACTGCTGCTGAAGCGCCAGCGCGGCTTCGTCAGAAAACGCGGTCCCAAACGCGCCACGCATGATGTTCAAAAAATTGTCCTGCTGCGCGAACTGGGTCAGCTGCGCCTGCAAAGCGGTAACGGCAAAGGACAACTGGGGCTGAAGAGTCGGTGTTGTTGTGGCCATGAAATGCACTGCCTTTTTGTGGAAAAACTCACGCCATTTTGTAATTAAAAGTTTGTCGATGCAAGCAAACTTTAATCACCCGTGAATTCACAGCAAAAAGACACGACCAATTCAGCAGCAACCTGACCCTAGAGAACCTCTGCAAAACCCCTGACGGCCAGCCCAAACGCAGCCTCGGGCGCATCGCAGCGTTGAAAAACTCACCAATAGTGAAGCTATTGGTTTCATTTTTTGCCTTGCGCTGCATCCCGATCTGCATCCGCGCTGGCTCGCCAGAGGTTGTGCTGAGATTCCTGGCCGGTCGCCCTTGCCCCCAAGGCAGGATCAAGCCTATTTCTTCTTCGTCACCGCTTTTTTCGCCACCGACTTCACCGTGGCTGGCGGCTTGGCCGCCAGCAAGGTGTCGAGGTTTTTCACAATCTCGCCTTCAATCCTGTCTTTGAACGCGCCCAGCAAAAAACCCAGTTTGGCGTGCAGCACAAAGGTGGTGTGGGTCACTTGCAGCTGGCCGCTGACGCCCGAGCGTTTGAAGCTGACCCGGTCGTCTTCTGTGCCTTCTTCGTAGGTGCAGGCCATGGAGAAGTCTTGTTCCACTTGTTCGGCCCAGGCAAAGGCGATTTTTCGGGCTTCGGTCAGGCCCAGGTCGTGTTCGCGGTGAATGTGAATGTCGGGCACGGGTTCTCCTGGATATGTGAGCTAGGGTGCGATAGATAAAGCGCGGCGGCGCTGGTCTTTGGGCAGGGCGGCGAGCTTTTGCACTTCATCATAAAACTGCTGCCAGTTCTCGTTGCAGCGCGCAAACAAAGCCTCAAAACCGGGCACGCCTTCGTTGTAGGCGGCTTGTGCACCAAACGAGGCGTTGTTGGCACGCGCCACCCATTGGTCAAAGCCGCGCCAACGCGCGGGATCGCCTTGCCAGCCTGCGCGAAGGCTTTGGTACTGTGCCCGAAAGTCGTCCATTACTATCTTTTTCATAGCTGCTTGAGCAGTATCTACAAGGGCGGTAGGCACTTTTTGCTTGTAAATGGCCTCCAGGCGGCCCCGCGTGGCAAACGTCAGTGCGCGAAACTGGGTGCGCCGTGCGTCCCACTCTTTGTATTCCTGGCTGGCGGCAGCGGGGGCTTGCGTGGCCAGCCAGCGGCTGCTGCCCAGGCGCTCCACGGCGGTTGCGAAGGACTCGTTGAACATCGTGTCGTCGGCAACATACACCACCTGGTGCGCCAGCTCATGAAAAATCATGCGGGCCAATTCGCCCTCGGGGTAGTTGATGAAGGTGCTCAGCAGCGGGTCGCCGCCCAGCCAGTTGGTTTTGCCCAAGGTGGAGTACGCGGGCACGCCGTAAACGCTGGTTTCCCAACCATCACGGGCGAGCTGCCCTGCCAGCGCACGGGCCTCTTGCTCGTTGAAATAACCCCGGTAGCCCACGCAGCCCGCCACAGGGAAACACCAGGTTTTCAAGGTGAGCGAATCGACCGGCGCGGCCACCACGTTCCACACCACGGCCGGGCGTTTCAGGTCGGCATAGCGGCGGTAACTGGCGTTGTTGGGCAGCTTGAGCTCGCTGCTGGCAAAGGCGCGAATTTTCTGGCTGAGCGCCAGGCGGTCTTTGAGCTTTTGCGGGGTTTCCTCGTCAGCCAGCCATTCGTCGACAGGCTTGGCGGCATTGACCATTTGCAGGTGGCCGGCCACCGATTGCCAGTAGTAGCCCAGATTGGCGCAGCCCGACAGGCAGACCACGGCGGCGCCCAGTGCGGCGAGGGCGGACAGGCTAATGCCCACGCGAAGCATCCATTTGAGCAGTCGATTCAAGCGAGGGCCTCACGTTAATCAGCGGTTTCACGCGCATGCCCCCACCCCAACCCTCCCCCGGAAGGGGAGGGAGCCTGATCTTTTCCCCCGGAAGGGGAGGGAGCCTGATCTTTTCCCCCGGAAGGGGAGGGAGCCTGATCTTTTCCCCCGGAAGGGGAGGGAGCCTGATCTGTTTCCACCTGCACCCAGCAGTCATAAAACACCGGCCCACGCCCCATGTCGGTCAAGCGCTGGCTGGTGAGTTCATTCACATTGGTGCCATCCGTCCCCAGCTTGCGCCACCAGATGCCCAGGCCGTTAACCACGCCGGGGCGGGCGCGGCTGCTCACTTTGGCTTTGCAGCGGTAGGTGCCGCGCGGGTTGAACACGCGCACCACCTGGCCGGTTTGTATGCCACGCGCCGCCGCGTCATCAGCATGGATTTCCAGCAGCGGTTCGCCTTCGATGTCACGCAGGCTTTGCACGTTCACAAAGCTGGAGTTCAAAAAGTTGCGGGCGGGTGGCGAAATCATGGCCAGCGGGAACTGCGCGTTGGCGCCTGCGGGCTCGTCGTTGGAAATGTGGTTGGGTAGCCCGTCCATGCCTTGGTCCTGGAGCCGCTGGCTGAAGAATTCGCATTGGCCTGAGGGTGTGGGAAAGTGGCCGTTGGCAAACGGCGCTTCGGGCAGCTTCAGGCTGGTGAAGCCGGTGGCCAACAACGCGTCAAAGTCCACCGATGCGCCAAATGCGGCGCGGCACAAGGTCAGGTCGTCATCCCCAAAGCACGGGTCGGTGTAGCCCATGTGTTGGGCCAGACGGCGGAAGATTTCGCTGTTGGGCAGGGCCTGGCCGACCGGGGCGATGGCGGGCTGGTTCAGCAGCACATCGGTGTGGCCGTAGCTCAGGTGAATGTCCCAGTGCTCCAGCTGCGTGGTGGCGGGCAGCAGGTAGTCGGCGTAGTCGGCGGTGTCGGTCTGAAAGTGCTCCAGCACCACGGTGAACAGGTCTTCGCGCGCAAAGCCCGACACCACTTTGGACGAGTCGGGCGCAACCGCCACGGGGTTGCTGTTGTAGACGATCAGGGCTTCGATCTGGGGGCCGAATGCGGCGCTGGTTTCACGCAGCAAGTCGTCTCCGATGGTGGTCATGTTGATGGTTCTGGGTGTTTTGCCTCCCAGCAAATCAGGCCGCTGCAAAGCTGATTTTTCCACCGGAAAATGCCCCGAGCTGGACAGCAGCAGCCCACCCGCGCGGTGCCGCCATGCGCCCACCAGGGCGGGCAGGCAAGCGACTGCCCGCACCGCATTGCCGCCGCCGCGCACGCGCTGCATGCCGTAGTTCAGGCGAATGGCGGCGGGTTTGGTGGTCGCGTAGTCGCGTGCGAGTTGAACAATCTGGGCCTCTGGCACGCCACATACCTGGGCGGCCCGCTTCGGATTCCACAGCAAAGCCCGCTCACGCAGCGCTGCCCAGCCCAGCGTGTGCTGCGCGATGTAGTCGTGATCCAGCCAGTCGTGCGTGATCAATTCATGCATCAACCCCAACGCCAGCGCGGCATCGGTGCCGGGCAACAGCTGAATGTGTTCGTGGCATTTATCAGCCGTCTCGCTGCGGCGCGGGTCGATGCACACCAGCTTGGCCCCAGCGCGTTTGGCCTCTTGCGCCAGGCGCCAGAAATGCAGGTTGCTGCCAATCGAGTTGCTGCCCCAAATGATGATGAGACGGCTAGCCGCAAAGAATTCCACCCGCATGCCCACTTTGCCGCCCAGCGTTTGCACCAGCGCTTCGGTACCGGCTGACGAGCAAATGGTGCGGTCTAGTTGCGAAGCCCCCAGTTTGTTGAAAAACCGCGCAGCCATCGATTCCGCCTGCACCAGGCCCATGGTGCCCGCGTAGCTGTAAGGCACAACCGCCTGCGGGTCACGCGCCGCAATGGTTTGCAGGCGGGCGGCGATGTCGGCCAGCGCGGCGTCCCAGCTCACTGGCTCAAACTGCCCAGCACCCTTTGCAGCCCCTTTTGCGCCGACTCTTTTCAACGGCTGCGTGATGCGCTGCGGATGGTAGGTGCGCTCGGTGTAGCGTGACACCTTGGTGCACAACACGCCAGCGGTGTGAGAGTGGTCCGGGTTGCCGTGAACTTGGGTCGCGACGCCGTCTTGCACGGTGGTCAGCAACGCACAGGTATCGGGGCAGTCGTGCGGACACGCGCCGCGAACGATTAAAACGCCTTTCGCGTTGTGGGCACTAGGTGTGATTGCTATGTTTTTTTGCATGCCTGCGGCCTATATTGATGAAACACTTTTTGCCAGTTTTGCAGCCCAACATATGAAATACCAACAAATACTGAAAATCGCGTGCATGGTAGCGGCCAGTGTGTGGCTGGTGCATCTTCGCGGTGCCCAAGCGCAAGACGGCGTTTCTAAAACCAGCGTGGCCATCGGCCAGTCTGCCGCGCTCACCGGCCCTGCAGCGCCGCTGGCGCTGGCGTTTACCGGCGGTGCCAAGCTGTACTTTGACCGCGTGAATGCCGCAGGCGGTGTGAACGGCCGCAAGCTGGAGTTGGTGAGCCTGGACGACGCGGGTAGCCCGGCCACCACCGTTGCCAATACCAAGAAGCTGCTCGACCAGGGCGTGTTGCTGCTGTTTGGCTACACCGGCTCCCCGCAGGTGACGGCCGCCTATCCCGCCATCAAAGACAGCGACGTGCTGATGTTTGCCCCCATGGCCGCTGCCGACGAGTTTCGCGGTGCGCTGTATCCCAACATGTACCACCTGCGCCCCGGCTACTCGGAAGAAGCCGCAGCCATCACCCGCCATGCCGAAACGCTGGGCGCGCGCAAGCTGGCCATCCTGCACGCCAAAGACAGCGAAAGTCTGGCCGCGCTCGAGTCAGCCGAGCGCACCATGACCAGTCTGGGGGCCAACCTGCTCATCAAGGTGGGTATTGAGTCGGTGGACAAGGCAGTCGCCGTCAAGCCCGAGTCGGTGCTGCTGATTGGCGACACCAAAGCCGCTGCCGCAGCCACCCGCGAGTTACGCAAGCTGGGCTTTCGCGGGCCGATTTACGGTTTTTCCAACACCGGTGAAAGCCTGCTGGCCGAACAACTGGGCGCTGCCGGTGCCGGGGTGGTGGTGGTTCGTGTAGTGCCCAAGAGTGACAACGCCAAGCTGCCCGTGGTGCGTGAGCTGCAGGCAGATGCCACTGCAGCCAGCGCGGGCAAGCCCAACGTCTACATGCTGGAAGGCTACCTGGCCGCCCGCGTGCTGGTGGAAGCGCTGCGCCGTATTCCCGGCAAAGACGCCACGCCCAACCGCGCCCGGCTACGCAAAGCGCTGGACGGCATGGACGACTTGAACCTGGGCGGCTTTCGCATTCACTTCGCCGAAGACCGCGTGGGCTCGCGCCTGGTGGAACTGGGGCTGATTGACTCGCAGGGACGGGTGCGTGAGTAAGGGAATTTCCGCGTAAGCCTTGTTGTGGGCGACAATCGCGGTTTGCTATTCAAAATATAGCTGCTTGAGCAGTTTCTGAAGGGGCTGCAGGCTGTTTTCCTTCAAATTTTATTGATCTGTAACGCGCCACCATGACGCCTGATTCGCCTGGCCCCGCCAGTTCCTGGCTGGCACCCGCACAAGCCCTGCAGGCGGCCTTGCAGGCTGACCCCGACAACACCCGGCTGCGCTACGAATGGGCTCGCCTGCTGCGTCAAGCAGGTCGATATGCACAGGCGGTGGACGTGTTGCGCGGTGTGCTTCGCCAGGAACCCCGTCATGCCGATGCTTTGCTGGAGATGGGTGGTTTGTTGATGCTGCAAGGCCGGGTGGCGCTGGCCCAGCAGTGCTATGCGCGTCTGCTGCGTTACCAAAGCCCCAACTCTGCCTTGTATGGGCTGGCGCTCTTCAATCTGGCGCAGGCACTGGAAGAACAGGGTCACACCGAAAAGGCCCTGCAGACTTATCAAGCCGTGCTGCAGCGCGACCCCACAGACACGCGGGCGCTTTATCACCACGCATTTCTCAGGCTGACGCTGTGCGACTGGCAGGACTATGACGCCCGTATTGAGGCGTTGCAAACCCGCCTGGCAACCTACTTGACGCACAGCGATGCACCGTCTCTGGCACCGCTGCGGCTGCTGAGCTCTCCCGTGCGCGCGTCGCTGCAAGCGCGCCTTGCGCAGCACTGGGCCAACAGCATCAGCCGTGCCATGCAGCCATGGGTGACGCCGCCGACCACCCATCAACGCCCGCCGGGGGTCATTCGCGTGGGCTACCTGAGCGCAGACTTTCGCCAGCATGCGATGGGCGGACTGGTTCATGGTTTGTTTGCCCACCACCGGCGCCCGCAGTTCGAGGTGTTTGCGTATTCGCTGGTTGATGTGGCTGATGACTACACGGCGTCTGTGCAGCGCGGCGTGGACCACTTTCGCCAGGTGCACGTCGACAGTCCGCAAGCCATCGCGCAGCGCATGCGGGCCGATGGCATCGACGTGCTGATTGATTTGATGGGCTACACCCACCACTCGCGCCCCGAGGTGCTGGCCTTGCGCGCCGCCCCTGTTCAGCTGCACTACCTGGGCTACCCCGGCCTGCTGGCGGCTGAGTTTGTCGACGGCGTGATTGCCGACGACGCACTCATCCCCTCGCACCTGCAGCCGCAGTACCGCGAGTCAGTGCACCGCTTGCCCTGCGCTTTTGTATGGAGCCCTTCGCCCGAGACCGTGGCGCGCCCCGCCAGCGACGCCATCAGCAGGGCCCAGCTCGGCCTTCCAGCCAATGGCGTGGTCTACGCCTGCTTTAACCGTGCGCACAAACTGGACCCACACACGTTTGACCTGTGGATGGATGTACTGGCCAACGTGCCAGGCAGCGTGTTGTGGCTCATTCAAGAGTCTTCTGTGGTGCAAGACCGCTTGCGCGCGCGGGCTACAGCTGCTGGCGTGGACGCTGCCCGCCTGGTCTTCAGCGCCGCAGTGCCATCAACCGACTTTGCGGATGTGTGCGCCCTGGCCGACCTGATGCTGGACACCGCCCACTACGGCGCTGGTGCCACGGGCGTGGCTGCCTTGCGGGCAGGCCTGCCACTGCTGACTTGCCCCGGCGAGAGCTTTGCCTCGCGCATGGGTGCCAGCCTGTGCGCTGCCACTGGCCTGCACGCGCTGATTTGCGCTGAATCAAACGCTTACCGAGACCAAGCCATTGCGCTGGGCCGCCAGCCTTCTAAACTGGCCGCGTTACGCCGTGATTTGTTAACCCGACGCGATCAATTGCCCTTGTTCCAAACTGCCGCCTGGGTGCGTAGCCTGGAAGCGCTGCTCACATCACTTGTCAACCGCCCCACCTCATGACCCTTCATCCCACTTCTGCGCGCAGCACCCTTGCCAAAACTGCGGGGGCTTCTGACGGTTTCGCCCATTGGCTCCAGCAGCACGACGTATCCCTGGCCTTTTCCACCTACCGCGCCAACCGCCTGATGTTTGTGGGCCGCAGCGACAGCGGCCAACTCAAGCTGCACGAGCGTTTGTTTGACCGGCCCATGGGCTTGTTTGTACAAGACCATGAACACGGCCACTGCCTGTGGATGGCCGGGCGCAGCCAGGTGTGGCGGCTGGACAACCTGCTGGCACCCAGCCAGCGCCACGAAGGCGGCGACCGGCTGTATGTGCCGGCGGCGTGCTTCACGACGGGTGAGGTGAACGCGCATGAAATCGTGCTCACGCCAGACGGCCAACCGCTGTTCGTCAACACCGCCTTCAGCTGCCTGGCCCGGCTGGATATTGGGGTCAGCTTTGCGCCCACCTGGCAGCCGCCCTTCATCACCCAGCTCACGCCAGACGACCGTTGCCACCTGAATGGCCTGGCTGTGGTCGATGGCGTGCCCACCTGGGTCACCGCTTGCGGTACCAGCGACACCCCGGCGGGCTGGCGCGACCACCGTGCAGGCGGCGGTGTGGTGCTTCACATCCCCAGCAACCGCATTGCGGCCACCGGCTTGTCCATGCCGCATTCGCCGCGCTGGCACCAGGGCAAGCTGTGGCTGCTGAACTCGGGCACGGGCGAACTGGGCTTTATTGAAAACGAGCGCTTTGTACCGCTGTGTTTTGTGCCCGGCTTTGTGCGTGGGCTGGCGTTTGTGGGCGAGGGTGCGGAGGCTTGTGCCGTGGTCGGCCTGTCCAAGTTGCGCTCGCCACAGTTCACTGGCCTGCCGCTGGAGCAGCAGTTGACCGAAATGGGCCTGCCCGGCGGTTGCTGCGGCTTGCGGGTGATTGAGCTGGCCACCGGCACCGTGGCGCACACGCTGGATCTACCCGAGCCCATCGACGAGCTGTTTGACGTGGTGGCTCTGCCCGGTGTGCGCGAGCCGCGGGCCCTCGGCCTGCAAGGGGAAGACATTCACTGCCTGGTCAAGCTGCCGGGCCGCGCCACCCTCACCACCATTCGCCCCAAAGCCCCTAGCGGCAACCCGCACCAGGCCAAGCCCCCGCCGGTTTTTGGCTTGCCTGTAGCGCTTGAAACGCAACCCGAGGCGGCGCAACAGACCGACGGGCTAGCCGTTCGCTACCAGCAAGTCTTTCAGCTCACCCCGCAAACCCTGGCGCCTTACGCGTCCATGACCTTTCCCAGCCTGGCACCCGGCAGCCCGCGTCTGGCACAGGTCACTGGCGAGTTGCTGGCCGTATCGGCCATGGCCGAGGGCACCATGGTCGGCATGGCTGTGGCCGAGCGCCAAGCCGACGGTCATGCGGTACTGATCTCGTTGATGGTGCAGCCCGACAGGCGCCGCCGTGGCCTGGCCACCCGCATGGTGGCCAACCTGCAAAAGTTTCTCGCACAAGAAGGCGTGCGCGAGCTGCGTGTGCGCTACCACACCAACGCCGCCATCAGCGCCAGCTTCGAGCCCCTGCTGCGCCGTTTGGCCTGGTCTGCCCCGCAGACTGAGTTTGTGCTCATTCAAAGCAGCGCCGACCTGCTGGCGACCACCGGCTGGAACACCCGCTTCGCCCTGGCCGCGCCTTACGCGCTTTTCCCCTGGTTGCAAGCCACGCCGCATGACCTGGCCACAGCTCCTGGCCTGGGTGCCCCGGCGCAGTTGCTGCCGCCCGCATCCAATCAGGGCCTGGAGCCCAGTGTGAGCCTGGGCCTGCGCTGCAATGGCGCACTGGTCGGCTGGCTGATCGCCCACCGGGTTGATGCGCACACCGTGCGCTACTCCAGCCTGTACGTGGCACCTGCCCACCGCGCCCGCGCCCGGGGCCTGGCCTTGCTGGCCGAAGGTTTCAGCCGCCAGCAGCGCGCCGGCATACCGCACGCCAAAGCCGCCATTGCGCCCGACAGCACGGCGTTTTTGCGGGTGCAGCAGCGCCACTTGTTGCCGTTTTTGCAGGGCGTGGGGCAGTCGCGTTCTTCAGCAATTCGTTTGACGACGGGTGGCTAAATGTCAGAGCCCCAGACAGCACCTTTAACCATCGTCCAGGTGGCCAGTCTGGGCACCATTGGCGACAACATCTACCGCGTGCACCAGCCCTGCGCGGCACTGGCGCAGTTGCCCGGTGTGCAGGTGTTTGAGGTACACGCCCAGTCGCGCCACCGCAACGCGGCTGCGCTAGCCGCCGACGTGCTGGTGCTCACCATGACGCTTGATGTGGAGGTGTTTCGCCTCATTCACCAGCGCCGCTTGTTGGGCAAACCCACCGTGTGCGAGGTCAACGACTACCTGCCCGACGTGCAACCCTGGAACCCCGCCCACCGCACCTGGGCCGACCCGCGTGGCCAGCACCTGTTCGAGCAGCTCATTGGCCGCAGCGACGCCGTTCAGGTCAGCAGCGCCGCCCTCGGTCAGCGCGTGGCGCACCTCAGCGCGCAATTGGCGGTCTTTGACAACCAGCTGGCGCATCTGCCTGCCAAGCGGGAGCCATCACAGCGAAGTGAAGTCGTCATTGGCTGGGGCGGCTCCCTGGGCCACCTGCAAGACCTGGAACACATCGCGCCCACACTCATCGCCTGGCTGCAACGCCACCCCGGCGCTCGTCTGGAAATCATGGCCGACCCGTCCCTGGCCACCCCGTTTGCCGGCGTGCCGCCCGCGCAATTCCAGTTTCACCACGCCGGTTCCCTGGCCCACTATTTAAAGTGGCTGCAAGGCCTGGACATCGGCCTGGCCCCGCTGCTGCCCACCCCCTACAACCGTTGCCGTTCCGACGTGAAGTTTCTCGAATATGCCAGCCATGGCGTGGTGCCCGTGGTGCAGCGCCTGGAGCCTTACGCCACCGTGCGCGACGGTGAAACCGGCTTTTTGTTCGACAACCCCCAGCACCTGGCGACCGTGCTCGACCAACTGCTCGCCGCCCCCGCGCTGCGCCTGCGCGTGGCCGACGCCGCGTACGACTACCTGCATACCCAGCGCCGCATCGAGCAGCATGCCGACAAGCGCCTGCAGTTTTACCGCCAGCAAATCACGCGCATGCAGGCCACGCCGGTGCCCGACAAGCTGCCCCCGTTGCTGACCCGCGCGTCAACCCTGCCGCTGCTGTCCTTGCCTGGCTGGCAAAGCGACAGCTTGGGGCTCAGCGCCAACCACCACCGTCTGGACTTGAGCACACAAGCCGAGCAGCACAGCGCCGCAGGCATCGAAGCCTTGCAAAGCGGCGACATCACCCAGGCCTGCATCGCCTTCACCGCCGCCGTGCGGCTGGACCCCAGCGACGCCCATGCCTACAGTTTTCTAGGCCACTGCCTCATGAAACAAGGCCGCCTGCCCATGGCCCGCGAAGCCCTGGAACGCGCCATGGGGCTGGACCCCTTGCTGTCCCGCCCCGTGCGTGCGTTGGCGCGGCTGCACCGCACCGTGGCCGAGCAGTACGCGCAACGTGCGGCGCAGCTGAACCCGCTGCCAGAGCCTGCCACAGCCCGGTAAAACGCTCCTAAATAAATAGCTGCTTGTGCAGTATTTGAAAGGGCTAGGGCCCTAAAACGCTTGAAAAAGCCTAAAAATTTGGTAAGGCGATTGGGTCGCGTAACCGGGGCAGCAGCATTTGCTGACCAAAATTTGACATTCAGTCACCTAAGGACACAATCCCCCTTCTGTCACGTTGACTCCAGCAGCTTTGCAACACACCGGAAAGCATTCACACCATGGCAGACACCACCCGCCCCCGCGGCACCCTCTTCGGCCCGATCAACTTCGCCCCAGCCGCCACCAATCCCTACGGCTTGACCGTTCCCGGCAACTTCGCCAGCCCCAGCTTGATCGACATCGACGGCGACGGCGACCTCGATGCCTTGATTGGCAACCGCGTTGGTAACACCCTGCTGCAACTGAACACCGGCAGCGCTACCCTCCCAGCCTTTGCAGCAGCCAGTACCAACCCTTACGGCTTGGTGGATGTGGGCTACTTTGCCAACCCCAGCTTTGTCGACATAGACGGCGACGGCGACCTGGATGCCTTGATTGGCAACGGCGCTGGCAACACGCTGGTGCAACTGAACACCGGCAGTAGCGCCGTTCCCGCCTTTGCCGCAGCCAGCACCAACCCCTATGGCCTGGCCAATGCAGGCTTCTACACCATCCCCAGCTTTGTCGACATAGACGGCGACGGCGACCTGGACGCCTTGATAGGCAACCGCCTTGGAAACACCGTAGTGCAATTGAACACTGGCAGCGCTACCAGCCCCGCCTTTGCTGCAGCCAGCACCAACCCCTACAGCCTGGGCGATGTGGGCTCTTCCGCCAGCCCTGAACTTGTCGACATAGACGGTGACGGTGTCCTGGATGCCTTCATAGGTACCAACAGCTACGGCAACATCTTGGTGCAGCTCAACACGGGCACCACCACCAGCCCCGCCTTTGCCGCAGCCAGTATCAACCCCTACGGCTTGGTCACCTTTGGCAACTACTCCAGCCCTAACTTTGTCGACATTGACAGCGACGGCGACCTCGATGCCCTGGTAGGCAACAGCGCCGGCACCCTTTGGGTGCAACTGAACACCGCCAACCCGGTTATTGCCATCACGCCCACCACAGCCAATGGGCGCTACGGCGTGGGCAGCGTGATCAGCTTCACCATTGCCTTCAATGAAGCCGTCATCGTCAACACGGCTGGCGGCACCCCCTCCATCGCCCTGGAAACCGGCGCAACTGACCGAGCAGCCACCTACACCAGCGGCAGCGGTACCGGCACGCTCACCTTCAGCTACACCGTGCGCGCAGGCGATACCTCCGCTGACCTGGACGTGATCAGCGCCAGCGCCCTCAAGCTCAACGGCGGCACTATCCGCGACGCCGCAGGCAACAACGCCATCCTCACCCTGGCAGCTCCCGGTGCTGCAGGCTCGCTAGGGGCCAACGCCAACATCGTGATCGACGGCACCGCCCCGCGCGGCGCTTTGCCGCCCACCCCCGCCTTTGCAGCCACCACCACTAACCCCTACGGTCTGGCCGATGTGGGCTTCTACGCCAGCCCCGGCCTTGTAGACATAGACGGTGACGGTGACCTGGATGCCTTGATTGGCAACAGCAATGGCAACACCCTGGTGCAACTGAACACCGGCAGCGCCACCGGCCCGGCCTTTGCTGCGGCCACCACCAACCCCTACGGCCTGGCCGATGTGGGCCTCTCCGCCAGCCCCAGCTTGGTGGACATTGATGGTGACGGTGACCTGGATGCCTTGATTGGCAACGACTTTGGCAACACCCTGGTGCAAGTGAACACCGGCAGCGCCACCAGCCCCGCCTTTGCTGCGGCCACCACCAACCCCTACGGCCTGGCCGATGTGGGCCTCGGCGCCAGCCCCAACATGGTGGACATTGACGGTGACGGTGACCTGGATGCCTTGATTGGTCAGCGCTATGGCAACACCCTGGTGCAACTGAACACCGGCAGCGCCACCAGCCCTGCGTTTGCGGCCCCCACCACCAACCCATACAGCCTGTCCAATGTGGGCTCCTTCGCCAGCCCCAGCTTTGTAGACATCGACGGTGACGGTGACCTGGATGCCTTGATTGGCAACAGCATTGGCAACACAGTGGTGCAATTGAACACTGGCAACCGGGTGGCCCCCGTCACTGCCACCACTGCCAACGGCATCTATGGCGTGGGCAGCATGATCACGCTGACGGTGGCTTTCAACGAAGCCGTCATCGTCACCGGTACGCCGACGCTGCTGTTGGAAACCGGTGCAGTGGACCGCAATGCGACCTACGCCTCCGGCTCCGGCACCAGCACCTTGACATTCAGCTACACCGTACAGGCTGGCGACACGTCGGCCGACCTGGACCAGGCCAGCAGCAGCGCCTTGGCGCTGAACAGCGGCACCATCCGGGACGCGGCAGGCAACAACGCCATCCTCGCCCTTGCCGCACCGGGCGCGGCAGGCTCGCTGGGGGCGAACAAAGCCCTCGTGATTGACGGCACGCCGCCTGCTGTCAGCTCGGTGACCTCCAGCACCGCCGATGCTGCTTACAAAGTGGGCGACATCATCAGCATTCAAGTCAACTTTTCCGAGGTGGTCACGGTGATTGGCGCGCCCAGCTTGGCACTGGAAACCGGCCCTACTGACCGCGCAGCGGTCTACGCTTCAGGCTCCGGCACCGCCACGCTGACCTTTACCTACACCGTGCGCGCAGGCGACACCTCGGCAGACCTGGACGTGGTCAACGCCAGCGCCCTGAAGCTCAACGGCGGCACCCTCCGCGACGCCGCAGGCAACAACGCCGTGCTCACGCTGGCTGCACCCGGTGCTGCAGGCTCATTGGGGGCCAATAAAGCCATCGTGATTGACGGTGCCGCCCCGCTCGGGGCATTGATTGTTTTTGCAGTACCAACCCTTAACCCTTATGGCATTGCGAATGTAAGCGCCGTGGCCAGGTCCAGTTTGGTGGACATCGATGGCGATGGTGATCTGGATGCCTTGATTGGCAACTTCGATGGCAATACCCTGGTGCGGCTCAACACCGGCAGTGCTACTGCTCCGGCTTTTGGCACGGCTATTACCAATGCCTATGGCCTGGGGGATGTGGGCAACTCTGCCAGCCCCAGCTTTGTGGACATTGATGGCGATGGTGATTTGGATGCCTTGATTGGCAACACAGCTGGCAACACGCTGGTGCGGCTGAACACCGGCAGCGCCACGGCTGCGGCTTTTGGCACAGCTTTTACCAATGCCTTTGGACTTGGGGATGTGGGCAACTATGCCAGTCCCAGCTTTGTGGACATCGACGGCGATGGTGATTTGGATGCCTTGACTGGTAACAGCAATGGCAACACGCTGCTGCGGCTCAACACCGGCAGCGCCACAGCGCCGGCCTTCGCAGCGGCCACCCCCAACCCCTACGGCCTGGGGAATGTGGGTGCCTTCGCCAACCCCAGTTTTGTGGACATTGACGGCGATGGGGATCTGGACGCGCTGATTGGCAACAACGCTGGCGACACCCTGGTACGGCTTAACACCGGCAGCGCAACGGCTGCGGCTTTTGGCACGGTCACTACCAATCCTTATGGCCTGGTGAATGTCGGCCTTTTTGCCAGCCCCAGGTTGGTGGACATCGACGGCGACAGCGACCTTGATGCCTGGATTGGCAACAGTGATGGCAACATCCTGGTGCAGCTCAACAACACCGTCGCACCGGTGAATTCCGGCACCGCCAACGGCACTTATGGCGTGGGCAGCGTCATCACCCTCACGGTGGCCTTTAACGAAAACGTCCTCGTCACCGGCACCCCCACCCTGCAACTGGAAACCGGCACGATTGACCGCAACGCCACTTACGCCGGCGGCAGTGGCACCAATACCCTCACATTCACCTACACCGTGCAAGCTGGCGACACCAGTGCCGACCTGGATCAGTTAAGCAACACTGCCCTGGCCTTGAGCGGCGGCACCATCCGCGACGCAGCGGGCAACAACGCCATCCTCGCCCTTGCCGCACCGGGCGCGGCAGGCTCGCTGGGTGCCAACAAAGCCATCGTCATTGACGGCATTGCCCCCACCGTAGCCATCACCAGCAACGTCCCCGCCGTCAAAGCAGGCGAGACCGCCACTGTCACCTTCACTTTCAGCGAAGACCCGGGTGCCAGCTTCACGGCAGGTGACATCACCACCACCGGCGGCACCCTGGGCGCGATCAGTGGAGCTGGCTTGACCCGCGCCGCCACCTTCACCCCCGCCGTCAACACCACCGCCAACGCCAGCATCACGGTGGCCAACCTCAGCTACACCGATGCTGCAGGCAACACCGGCAGTGCAGGTGCCACACCGACGATTGCCATCGACACCCTGGCCCCGACAGTGGCCATCACCAGCAACGTCGCCGCCGTGAAAATTGGCGAAACCGCAACGATCACCTTCACCTTCAGCGAAGACCCGGGCGGCAGCTTCTCAGACGGCGACATCTTTACCACCGGCGGCACCCTGGGAGCCTTCAGCGGCGCAGGCCTGACCCGCACCGCCACCTTCACGCCGGCTGTCAACACCACGGCCAACGCCAGCATCACGGTGGCCAACGCCACTTACAACGATACCGCAGGCAACAGCGGCGCAGCAGGCACCACACCCGCCCTGGCAGTGGACACCACCCGCCCGGCCCTGGCCAGCGCCATCACCATCAGCAACCCGGCCTTGAAGATTGGCGATACCGCCACAGTGACCTTCACCTTCACCGAAGCCGTCACCGGCTTCACCACCGCTGACCTGACGGTGGGCAATGGCGTCGTCTCGACGCTTGCCACGGCCGACGGCGGCATCACCTGGACAGCCACCCTCACGCCGAGCGCCAACGCCGTGGCGGCAGTCAACACGGTCACCCTGGACAACACCGGCATCACCGATCTGGCAGGCAATGCGGGTGTGGCCACCACCGTCTCTAATACGTATGCGGTGGAAACCACGCGGCCGCTGTTTACCAGCGCTGCAGCCAGCGGCACCACGCTGGTGATGAATTACAGCGACGCCAGCAACCTGGACGCCGTCAACCGCCCTGCCAACACTGCCTTTGCCGTGACCACCGGCGGCAACCCGAATGCGGTGACCGCCGTGGCCGTCAACGCCGCCGCCAAAACCGTCACGCTCACCCTGACAACGCCCATCCTCTTTGGCGAAGCCGTTTTCGTGACCTACAACGACCCCACGGCGGGCAACGACGTCAATGCGATTCAAGACGCCGTGGGCAACGATGCCGCGACCCTGACCGCCACCAGCGTGGTCAATAACACGGGGGCACCACCACCCCCAGCACCTGAGCCCAGCCTGGACGCAGACAACGACGGCGTACCCACTGCGCAAGAGAACCTGGTGCGACCTCTCACACCCACCGGTTTGACTGGCGACGGCAATGGCGACGGTGCGCTGGACAGCGCGCAGATCAACGTGGTCTCAGCCCCAGTTCCCAACAGCCCCAACCGCTTCATCACCGTGGTAGCCGATGCGAACAAAGGCATCACTGACATCGACCCCAACCAGGCCGTCATCACCAACTTTGCGTTTCAAGCGCCCCCAACCGGTTTGCCCAACGGAGCCAATTTGCCCAACCCGATCAGCTTCAACGCCGCCATCGGGGGGGCAGGCCAAACCGAGACCTTCAGCATCTTTGTGGATGCAGCCACCAACCCCAACGGCTACTGGATCAAAACCGCCAACGGTGCGTGGAACAACATCGCCACGGCCATTGAAACCGTAGGCGACAAGGTGCGCATTGACTTTGCCATCACCGACGGCGGCGTGTTTGATGCAGACGGCATTGCCAACGGCAGCATTGCCGTCACGGGTGGCGCGGGCAACCTGCCGCTGAGCCTCATCGGTCAGCCGCCGGATTTGCCGCCGGGTGGGCAGTTCTGGTTCTGATAGATCGCTCCTGATTCGATAGCTGCTTGAGCAGTATTTATAGGGGCTAGTGACTATTTTTTTCTAAATTACCCCGTGGTATGGGGTTGCAGTTCGTCAGATACCCACCGTTGCACACGTGACGTTTGCCGGTGTGTTTGTATCCAGTTTGCCACCTAGCATCGCGTCCACTTTAGTTTTAAAACAAAGAGGACACGCCATGCTGAATTGCCCGAATACGCCCGTTCCTTTTCTTGCGCGGTGGTTCTTGTCGGTGGCCGCTGCTGCAGCGCTGGCCGCTTGCGGCGGGGGTGGTGGGGGCGCGGCACCCTCTGTAGCGCCAGCCACGTCAACGGTCAGCCCGGCCCCGCCCGCCACACCCGCTCCCGGCACGGTAGCCGCGGATCCCGGGGCCAACCTCCCCGTGGTTGGTCAAAACGCGCTGGCTGCCAACCCGCCGCCCGCGCCTGCCCAGTCACCCAGCACCCGTGATGCAGCACGGTTTTTGACGCAGGCCAGCTTCGGTGCCACAGGCGAGGCGCAAGTTCAGGCGCTGGCCAGTCAAGGCTACGAGCGCTGGCTGTGGGACCAATTTCAAACGCCAGCCGCTTCGCATCTGGACTACCTGCAATCGCAAAAGCCGCGCGAGATCAACAAAGACAACCCGCAAGGACGCTTCAGCGAAGAGATGAGCTACGAGGCCGTGTGGCGCCAGTGGCTGGAAGGGCAAGACCAGTTGCGTGGCCGCATGAGCTGGGCGCTGCTGCAGATTTTTGTGATCAGCAACGTGGCACCCGACATTCGCCCGCTGGCGATGAGCAGCTACATGGACATGCTCAACCGCAACGCCTTTGGCAACTACCGCCAACTGCTGGAAGAGGTCACGCTGCACCCCGCGATGGGCTATTACCTGAACATGCTGGAGTCTGAAAAAGAAGACACAAAAACAGGCACCAGTCCCAACGAAAACTATGCGCGCGAGGTGCTGCAACTGTTCTCCATTGGCCTGTATCAACTGAACATGGATGGCACCCGCAAGTTGAATGCAGGCTCGCCCATTTCCACCTTTGGCGAACCTGAAATCAAGGGCTTTGCCAAGGCTTTTTCGGGCTGGAGCTACGGCTCGTTGGACAACAAAAACAACAAGCTCTTTCACGACCATGACGACGAAGCCGACAACAACTGGCTGGTACCCCTGAAGGCCTGGGCTGCCTACCACTCGCCGGGCGAAAAGTTGCTGCTCAATGGTCAGAAACTGGCCGCAGGCGGAAGCCCTGAACAGGACATGAAAGCCGCGTTGGACGCCATCTTCAACCACCCCAACGTGCCGCCCTTCATCAGCCGCCAGCTGATCCAACGCCTGGTCACCAGCAACCCCAGCCCGGCTTATGTGCAGCGCGTAGCCCAGGTCTTTGTCGACAATGGCTCGGGCGTTCGCGGTGATTTGAAGGCGGTAGCCCGTGCGGTTTTGTTGGACGCTGAAGCACGCGACATCACCAAAGCGGCCGACCCCACCTTTGGTAAGCAGCGCGAGCCAGTGATCCGCATGGCCAACTTGCTGCGCGCCACCGCTGCCAAAAGCCAGGACGGCACCAACCGCATTCACTACCTGGACAGTGCCGACGAGGGCCTGGGCCAAAGCCCGTTGCTGGCACCGTCAGTGTTTAACTTTTACAGCCCGTTTTACACACCGCCCGGCGAAGCGGCTCGACAAGGTGTGGTGGCACCTGAGTTTCAGATCACCACCGAAATCAGTGTTGTGGGCTCGCTCAATTTTTTCTCGCGCCTGATCAATGACCAGGGCTACGGCAACGACAAGTCCAAAGTGAAGATGGACTTTGCGGCCTGGGAAGCCGCTGCGGCCAACCGCGATGCGCTGCTCGATAAAGCCAACACGGTGCTGTTTGCTGGCGGCATGAGCACCACCACCCGCGCCACGATGGCCAAGGCCATTGACCGCATCAACGCCACCGACAAAACCCGCCGTGTGAAAGCCGCGCTGATGCTCACCGCAGTCGCACCCGACTTTGTGATTCAAAAATAAGAAAGCCTCACCATGACAAACGCCGCCCCATCACGCGCCTCCCCACAAACCGCCATTCACCGCCGCCAGTTTCTAGCCCGTAGCGTTCACGCCGGCGCAGGCCTGAGCGCCCTGTCGATGCTGGGCGCAATGACCGCTGCCGCCACGGCCGATGCGCAGTCTGATGACTACAAAGCCGTGGTCTGCTTGTTCCTGTTTGGCGGTAACGACAGCAACAACCTGCTTGTGCCGATGGACGCTGCCAGCCACGCCCAATACGCCGTCAGCCGCACGCCCGTATTGACCCTGGCGCAGAGCAGCCTGCTGCCCGTCGCCCTGGCGGGAGCTGCGTCGGGCCGCCAGTACGGGCTGCACCCGGCGATGACGGGTGTGCAGGGGCTGGTGAACACGGGCAAGGCCTCGTTCATTGCCAACATCGGCACGCTGGTAGCCCCGATGACCAAGGCCCAATATGAAACCGGCGCCGCCCGTCCGCCCAACCTGTTCTCCCACTCCGACCAGCAACAAGCCTGGCAAATCGGCACACCCGACGGCTCCCTGCGCAGCGGCTGGGCGGGGCGCTTGACCGAAATGCAGGCAGCGAGCAACGGCGTGAATGCGCTGTATGGCGGTGTGTCGGTGGCGGGGAACACCACGTTTTTGAACGGCAACCAGACTCAGGCTTACAAGGTTTCACCCTCGGGTAACTTTGGTTTTGATTTCTACAACCCGGCGAATGTGAATGACCCCGTATCGGCTGGCGTAGCCGAGTTGTTGGCCACCTCGCGCACCCATGTGCTGGAGCAAACCTGGACCAAGACGATTGACCGTTCCATTGAAAACCAGCGCGTGTTGCAAAGCGCCTTGAGCGCACCGGGCGCGGGCATTACCTTCCCCGACACGGGCCTGGGCCGCCAATTGCAAATGATCTCCCGCCTGATCGTGGCGCGCAATCGCCTCGGCTTGAAACGCCAGGCCTTCTTCGCATCCATCGGTGGTTTTGACACGCATGGCGACGACCAACTGCAGCGGCAAAACCAGTTGCTCGGCGAAATCAGCGCCGCCGTGGCCGCCTTCAGCGCTGCCACCACCACGCTGGGCATTGCCGACAAAGTGACCTTGTTTACTGCCAGCGATTTCAGCCGCAACCTCAAATCCAACGGCCAGGGCTCCGACCATGCCTGGGGTGCCCATCACCTGGTGACAGGCGGGGCCGTGCGCGGCGGCCAGCTTTTCGGCCAGTTCCCCAACCTGGCGCTCAACGGGCCAGACGACGTGGGCAACGGCACGTTTTTGCCCACCACCAGCGTCGATCAATTGGGTGCCAGCGTGGCGCAATGGTTTGGCGTGTCGGCCACCGAGCTGGACACGCTGTTTCCGCTGGCGGGGCGGTTTGCCAGCAAGACGTTGCCGATTTTTCGGTAAGAAAAGGGTGCTGGTTTGCTACGAGTTTAATAGCTGCTTGAGCAATAAATACAAGGGCTGGCGGCTGTTTTGTCTTGAATCCCTGCGTGACAGAAAAATTGGGGTCGTAGGTGACTCATAACGCAACCTGATTAGATGCATGCCTCAGACGCTACCAATCCGTCATTCCCGCGTAGGCGGGAATCCAGGTGCTTGTGTGTCGCCGTAGCAAGGGATTTGAGTACGCTAAAGGTGGATTCCCGCCTGCGCGGGAATGACGATTTGAGGCATGTATCTAGTCAGGAAACGCAATGACGAAATCGGGCTCCAACCCCAATTTTGAGTTCCGAAGCGTGGGTAATAGCGTTCATCCGCCCTTGAACGGATTGAACAAAGGGACGCCGAATGTCTTGAAGTCTGCGGTGTTTCTCGTCACCACGGTCAGCCCGTGCACTTTGGCCGTTGCGGCGATCATGGCGTCTTCGTACAGGGTGCCGGATTTGCGATGCATGAGCTGGGCCCATGTTCTAAAGGCCGCAGCGTCCATCGCAATCACGTTGTACGAAGCGGCCACCAGCTCCAGCCAGCTTTCAAGCTCGCCCGCCCGGACGGCGTCTTGCTCGCGGGTGATTTCAATGCCCGCTTGAATCTCGCCAATCGTCACCGCTGCCACATGCAACTGCAGGTCATCTACAGCTTGAATCCACGCTACCACGGCGCCATGGGGCCTGGGCTTGCGTAGCTCCGAAACCACGTTGGTGTCTAGCAGGTACATCGGGTCAACCCAAGGCCAGCGGCGGGCGTCGGTGGGCTTTTCCGCGGCTGGGCAAGCTCAGCTCCGCCCGGCCTTGGTCTGACAGCAGCAGCTGCTTCAACGACTGCCGCGCAGCCGCCTGTAGACGCTTCCACTCGTCAACGGGAACCAGCACAGCAGCCTCGCTGCCCCGCTTGGTCACCATCTGCGGGCCCTGGGCCAGGCAAGTCTCCAGAAATTCACTGAACCGCGCTTTTGCGTCTTGAATAGGCCATGTTTGCATGGGTGACTCCTGTGTGGTTTGCTGACTAGTTGGCTGACCAGTTTAGCATTGCCAAGCCAGGCGGGTTTGAATCCGGTTTGCTGCCTGTGGGTGGCCGACTGAGCTGTCATGCCGGCAACTTCACTTATGCAATCACTACGATTTTGATAGCTGCTTGAGCAATGAATACAGGGGCTTCTGGCTGTTTTGGTCTTAAACCGCTGCGTGGCAGAAAAACTGGGGTCGGATCCCGATTCAGGACGTCGTCATGTTGCTTCGAAGCGATAGACGGGTACGGCGCGCGAAGTTATGCAGTCCCCGGTCACCCCGCAATCGGGGTCAGAGCAAAATTTCGTATGAGTACCCCGTGCGCCGAAGCAAACCCCGTCCTGAATTTTGATCCGACCCCGATTGCTCATCCCGAACCGCACGCCCGCGCAGCCCTCAAGCCAACCGCTGCAGCGTCAACGTAAAACAAACCCCGCCTTCCACATTCCCCGCACTCACCGTGCCGCCCATCTTGGCCATATAGGTTTTGGCCACAAACAAGCCTTGACCCCGGTGTTCTTTGTCTTGCGGTGAACCTGATGGCTCGGTCACGCCGTATTCAAAAATCTGGCCCAGTTGCGCGGGGTCAATGGCGGGGCCCTGGTTGTGGATTTCAACACTGGCGGTGCTGTCGGTGGCGCCGAGTTTCAGGGTGATGGGAGTGCCAGCCGGGCGGAAGCGGTTGGCGTTGCGCAGGATGTGGGTGACCACGTCTTCCAGCGAAAACTCGTCGGCGCGCACGTTGACGGGCGTGGTGCCTGGCGCAAAAAACACATCGCGAAGGCCGGCAAAGTGTGCGTTGGCGGCCACGGTTTGCAGGAAGGCGTTCAAGTCCATCGTGCCCACCGTCAGGTCTGCCGCCTGCAGCGCCTCGCTGGGCGATGCGCTGCCGTAAAGCACCCGCACGGCTTGCTGCATGCGCTGCACATAGCGGTGGCTGACGTCTTGTGGCTGCGGATGAATGGCCATGAGGGACTGCAAGGGCGACATGATTTCGTGGCCCACAGCGTTCCACATGTCGCGCTCTTGCTGGGCGCGAATCTGCTCGCGCTGCACGTCGTCCTTCACGCGCTGCAGCAGGTCGTCCAGGCCGCCCGCCAGAATGCCCAGCTCGTCGTTGCCGCGCAGGTCGGACAGGTCCAGCCCGCCCAGACGCTGCTGCACCGCGGGGTCACGCGCGTTGTACGACACGGCAGCCGCACGTTTGGTGAGCACAGCAATGCGCCGGATCAAACCCACTTCAATGACCAGCCAGGCCAGCGTAATAGCAGCCACCATGCCGCCCACAAACCACGACAGGCGCGTGGCCACCACGCTCAAGCCTTGCTCGATGGCGCGCACATTGCCCGTGAGTTGTACCTCGTAGTTGCCCGCTACCGTACGGATCGTGTCGCGGCTGGACAGGGGAGCCACCACCTGTTGAACGGGTAGCTTCTTAATCAGCTGGCTTAGCCACGGCGACGAGGGCTCCACCTGCGTGCTGCTGCCTTTCAGGACGACGGCGGGCGCGTTGGTACTGGCCAGCGAGCGAATGTTGATACGTTCCCCAGGCAGAAGACTTTGCCCCAGTTCGCCCAGCGACAGCGGCATCGCCGCACCCGACGCGTTGCTGTCAAACACAGGCGCGTCACTGCCTGGTGCCATCATCTCAAAGCGCACCCGAATCTGATCCAGATCAGGCGGCGGCCACTGCACCGCGCGGCCTTTGGGAAACAGCGCTTCGCGAAACGCTTCCACCGGCAAGCGCACCGAGAAAAATGCGGTGCGCACGCACGCTGACGGCGTGCTTACAGGTGTTGTGCCCGCGGGCGGCGTGCTTACAGGTGTTGTGCCCGCCGGCGGCGTGCCCACGCCCTGCACGCAAGCGCCGGTCTGCCACAACCAGCCCCGAAAGTCGCGCACCGGCCGGGTGTCTTGTTGCAGGCTGAGCGCCGCATCGCCCGGCGTGGCCGCAAAGCCCGTCAAGCGGCCTTTGACGGTGAGGCTGTCCGGCTCGCTCTGCGACTCGAACGGCGCTATCCATCGGCTGGTTTCACCGCGCATCGTCAGCGTCACACGGGCGCGGTGCACGCCGTCAAGTTCCAGGCGACCACGTTCGCGGCCCACCAGCGGGCCCGTGGCCAGACTGCCCACCAGATAGATAAAGCCGCCTGAATACGGGTTGTTGCCAATGCCCACGCAGATGGCGCTGCCGTCGGGAAAGCGTGTGGAGCAGCCCGAGAGTTCCACCGCTTGCTGGGCCTTGCTGTAGTCGTCAAAGTCAAGCGCGGCATAGGGCAGCAGCAACGGGCGAAGCGGCTTTGAGGGCTCGGGTCGCACGTCGGGATTCAGCAGCGCCAGTTGCCCGGCCGGGTGGCGCAACTGTGCCAACACTTCGGCCTGCGTTTTGCGAAAACCTTCGCTGTAACTGCGGTAGCTGCGCTCTTTTTCTTCCTGCAGCAGCACCACTGCCAATGCGAGCGTGGCGGCGATCAACAGCACAAACACGCTGCGAACAATCAGGCGCTGGCGAAACGACGCCAGGCCGAGTCTGGGCATCTGCGGCACCTCCAGCCGGGGCACGCTGATCTTCATCGAGCCGCAGGGGTGGAAGGGGTGGATGTCACCCAACGAAAGCCGCGCATGGGCACGTTTTCCACGCCTTCAAATGTCGGGTCTACCTCGCGAAAAGCGTCGCGAATGGTGCTCACGTGTTTGCGCACGTTGTCTCGATTGCGCCCGCTTTTCACCACCTCAAACAATTCCTCGTAAGACACCACTTGGCCTGTGCGCTGGTGCAGTGTGGCCAGAATGCGCTGGGCGGTGAGTGGCAGGTTGATGCGCTGCCCGCGCCACATCGGCGTGCGCTGCCACAGCGGGTCGAGCGAAAGCTCATCCGCACTGCTAACGGGCGCCGGTTTGGCTGCGCTGGTGGTTTTGGTCACCCGCAAGATGTCCAGCAGCGTCTCGACAAATTCGTTTTCATCAAACGTGGTTTTTTGCAAATAGTCCCAGGCGTCCAGCGCTTTCATGATGCTGCGATAAATCGACGCGGGCATGGCGGAGACCACTAGCACGGGTGTGCCGGGGCGCTGCTTATTGATCGTGTTGATGATGGCCACGCCCGCATGCCGCTCGCGCCCCAGCTCGATGTCGAGCACGACCATGTCGTAGTGCTCGCGGGCGAGGGCGCTTTCAGCGTCGTCGCGGGTGAACCACTGGTCCACCTGAATGCCGGGACGTGCGGCGCGTATCCAGCCGGCTAGCTGGTCGCTGGTGGGGGGGTCGTCTTCTATTACCGCGATGTGAGTCATGGGCAAATTATCCAGGCCACGCCAGGCTGCTGGTGTGAGTGTTTCTTCCGCGCCCGGAGCGTTCTGGCCGCCGTTGTGAGCCGAATCACCCTGTCACAGCATTGTTACTTCCGCGGCTTCTGCGAAGAATCAAGGGCGTCGACAAACCATTTGCCGACACCCCACTCACCCAGGAGATCAACATGTTTTACCGCTTGAACGTCATTGCCCGCGCCACCCGTCGTTTCATTTCCAATGCGCTTCCAAAGCGTTCCCAGTCGCCGGAAGGTACCAACCGCACACTCCCCCGCATTCGCATCAACAAAACACTGGTCGCGCTGGCTGCAACCGGCATTGCCGCCTGGTGGCTGGTACAACACGCACCCGTTCAAAACGTGGCTGCGGGCGAGGTGGGCATTCGCGTCAACCAGTTCAGTGGCCAGGCGACCGAGTGGCGCAATGGTTCGGTGCTGGTGTTGCCGGTGCTGCACCAGTTGCGCATCTATTCGCTGCGTGACCAGAGCTTCAAACCTGCCGAGGTGGCGCAGGCCAATGGCCCGGCACCGCTGCAGTCGCTCGAAGGTTTGTCGCTGGGTGTGGACTTGACGGTGCGTTATGCGCTGGACCCCGCTCGCCTCACCGCCAACGCCGCCAACCTGCCCGACGACATTGGGCGCGACGTGGTGGCTCCCGTGGTGCAAGGCGTGATCTACAAGGTATTTGCCCGCTACACGGTACGCGAGGTGTTTTCCACCAAGCGCGCAGAAATTGCGCAGACCATTGAGGCTGAAATCAAGACTCAATTGGCCAAAGACGGCGTGTTGCTGCGCAGCGTGCTCATGGGCAAGGTGGACTTGCCACCTGACTACAAACGCGGCATGGAAGGCCTGCTGGCTGAGGAGCTGGCCAGCGAAAAAATGCGCTACACGATTGAGCTGAAAGACAAGCGCGTGAAAGAAAACGAGCTGGATGCGATGGCCGACAAGGTCAAGCGCGAAGTGGCCGCTCAAGCCACCGCTAACGAGCAGGTGATTGCCGCCAAGGCCCAGGAAGAAGCCATGAAACATGTGCTGCCCTTCAAACAGAAGCAGATCGAGCAGCGCCAGCTGGAAGCCGAAGCCGAAAAGCAGGCCCGTGTCAAAACGGCTGAAGGCAGCGCCCAGGCCCGCCGCATTGAGGCCAATGGCGAAGCCGATGCGCGCCAGAAGCTGGCCGATGCCGAGGTGTACCGGCTGGACAAGGTTGGCAAGGTCAACAGCGAACAAATGGCCCGCGAAGGCGTGCTGGTCACCCGCCACCCGCTGCTGATTCAAAAGGCGCTGGCCGACAAGCTGTCAGACAAAATTCAAGTGATCATCACGCCGCCGCCCACCGATGGCGGGTTCATTGCGTCGGCTTTGTTGGGGGGCAATAAGCAAGCCATGCAGGCGATGCCAGCCACCCAGGTGTCTGACCCGGCTGCCCCGCAGAAAGAGCAGGAGTAAATCATGCTTTTTAAGCCTTTTAGCCCTCTAGCCCTTGTGTTTACTGCTCAAGCAGCTATGTTTTCAGTAGCATCTGTGGCTGCATCTGCAGGAACCCCCACAGCCCTCATCACCACCGATGCCACGCACTTGCGCGCCGCTCCGCGCGACTCGGCCCAGCAGCAAGCCGTGCTGTGGCCTGGCGAGCGGGTGGAGGTGCGCGGCGAGCGCATGGACTATGTGCAGGTGTGGGACCACCGGCGTGAGCGCGGCGGCTATGTGCGCGCCAGCCAGCTGCGCCGCACCCCCTTGCAAGCGGTGGACGCGCCCGAGCTGCTGGCCCAGGTCCGTCTGGTGCAGGGCACGCCCGGCTCAGAGGCGCTGGGCATTGGCTTGGCAGCCGCCTATATAGAAGCGGCTCCGGCGCAAGCCTTGCAGGGTCTGGCCGGGCTGGAGGTGTTTGACGCGCTGGGCACCATGGCCGACCGGTTGGCTCGTCGTGCCTCTTCTGGCCAGGCCTTGGGCAAATCTGCCGAAACCAGCCTGGCCGCGCACCTGGAAGTGGCTGCCCGTTACGGCCTGCAGTTCGCCAGCTACGAGCAGGCTGGTCGCATGCAGGTGTGCTACGAAGGCGAGATGTTTCGCCGCGTGCTGGGCATGGCGCCCGCCCTGCGGCGCGACCTGCCAGAACCGCAGTTGCGTTCGATATCGGAAATGCATGCCCACGGGCGTGCCGTGTCGGAAATGCATGCCCATGGGCGTGCCGTGTCGGAAATGCATGCCCACGGGCGTGCAGTGTCTGAAATGCAGGCCCACGGGCGTGCAGTGTCTGAAATGCAGGCCCGCGCCGCGTTGGGCCTGACGCGTCTGGAATGCACAGACCCCCAACGCCCCGCCAGCGACTACCAGCGCCTGCAAGTCTGGCGGGCCGATGTGCTGGACAAGGTCGACCTGCAGCCCTTGCCCGTCTACCTGAAAAACCGCGTTCATATGCGCCGTGCGACGGTGTTTAGCAGCTTGGCGTATCTGCAAGCCCGTAGACCGGACTCACCTGACGGCACAGCGCTAGCGCAGCGCGCCATCTCCGAGCTGGCCAGCGTCAGCAAAACCGAGCTGCCCGACGACGACCAGCCCGCCTACAACGACGCCGCCATGCGCGTGAACGCCTCCCGCTGGGCTGCCGTGCCCTTTGCCGCCACCGCTACATCCAGGCTACCCCAGCTCATGACCGCACCGGGCCAACCGGGTGAAACCTGTGTGCTGCTGGTCGATGCTCAAAACAATGCCACCAAACCCCTTGCCCGTCGCTGCACCTTCAGCGTGGTTTGGCCCCAATCGGCCACCGCCAACCGCGAAGGTACGGCGCTGGCGTTGGCTGTGCAACCGATGGAGGCCTGGCGCGAACTGTGGGTGTTCCAGAAAACCGGATCAGATTGGCGCATCGATGTGCTGCCCCCCGCCACGTTCCAGCCCGAGCTGGGCTACGCCGAATTTGCCGGCTGGGTGCCCGGCGGCGCGCAAATGCTGGTGGCAAGGGAAGCCCGCGGCAACAAAGAAGACGGCGCCCGCTACCGCCGCGCCTACGAAGTCACCCGTCTGGCCGACCTGAGCATTGAGCGGCAATCCCCCGACCCCAGCACCCTGGGCGCATTCCAGCGCTGGCAAGACCCGCTGTGGAAGAAAGGCTCGGTGAGCGTGCGCTAAGTCGCCGATGCGCCACAAACGGGTGCTGACGCACGGCTGTGCTTCAAGGTTTGTAATTTGTGTCATAAAGTACTCCCCTGTCGTTGCCGCCGGGTGTGACGTGTTCCATGAATTGCCTTATGTCCGTATTCACAGATTTGTCGCTTTCCGTCTTTCGCTTCATTCGTTCAGCACATCAAATCTCTACCCACTATGCGCTGGCACTTGCCCTGATGTGCGCTGGTATGAGCATCTCGGGTACAGCGTGGGCGCAATGGACGGACACGGTTTATTGCGCAAACATTCCGCAAGAAATTGTCTTCAAGCGATACCGTGATGCGTCAGTCAATAAAACGCTGAACAAAAGACTGGAACGCTATCCGGGTTCATCTGTATTTGTTGAAAAGCATAAAAACCCGGCGCAACGCGGAGACCATGGGCCGGCATTTGTTCGAAACTGTGCGATACCCCAAACAGCCACACAGTGGATCAGCTTCAAATTCAAGGCTACTGATTTTTACGGCACCGACGTAGGAAGCCACCTGGCTGTTTTGCTGAGAGGCAGATTCGTTGCGCCGACCACGCTCAATGTGGAACGTGTCGCTGATCGTGCGCTGGACTACATGAAATACACCGGTCGTGGACTGGCCATTTTTCCCCTGCTTCCGGGGCAGCCCCATATTTCAGGTGCCACGGTGGAAGTGTTCAATACCGACGCCACGACAGGAATTTATGAAGCGGTGGATTCGCATGCAGGAAGGCAATTTGTCCCGCGCGACGACGCCTGGTTTTCCGTGCAGATTCACGTGAATCCCACCCACATCAGCTATTGGATTTCAGACGAAGGCGGAAGCCTGGTCAGTAGCGCCACGCTGGCCCAGCCGGGCGTGCCCCATTCAGATGCCAATGGCGGTTGGGGCATTGGCGTGCTGTGCAACAACGTCAAAGACTATGCGTCTTGCGAAATGGAGGGTCCGTTAGCGAACAAGACCTTTGATATTCGATTCATCGACATCGCAACCGGTTGGTTTTAGCCCAGAATTTTCATTAGGGTTTGGATAGACAACGGATGCAGTTGCGAGTCAGTTTTGGCCCGACTGAGGAGCTCATGGCCTGTGCCATGGGCGAAGAAGAGGGGCGAAAATGGCCGCAAATGCGCCGTTGGAATCCAAACAGCACCGAAGGTGCGCCTAATGGAAAATCTGGGTTTGGTACGCATGCTTCACCGGGGCAGCGTGGGCCGTATCAACCATCGCAAAAAAGAAAGCCGCCCGCAGGCGGCTTTCGGTCAAAGCAGGGAAATATTCACAGCGGCTTGATGTATTCCGAAACCACTTTCCACTTGCTCTCGGTGATCTGAGACAGGCGGGATACGTCGCTGCCCAGGCGCTTGGTGGGGGTGAAGTTGGCGGGAGCGCTGCCGAACATGTCGGGCGGTACGGTCAGGCTGTCCATGGCTTTGATGAAGCTGTCCGTGCTCAGGTTAGGGCCTGCTTTTTGGGCTGCGGAGATAAAGGTGTCAATGATCACGTAGCCATACACCGAGAACACGGTTGGGTCTTCGTTGAACTTCGTTTTGTATTTGTTAGCCCAGAAACGGATGGGTTGCGAAGCTTCGTCCAGGTAGGGGTGTTGCACCGTCATCGTGGCGTACAGGCCGTCCATGGCTTTACCGCCAAGCTTGTGAATCAGGTCGGTATAGGCAGCGCTGGAGCCCAGAAACACCGGATTGAAGCCGGTTTTGCGACTCTCACCAATGGCACCAATGGTCTCGCGGATGATGGTGCCCAGCACCACCATGTCGCAGCCCGAGGCCTTCATTTTGGCCACCTGGCTGGAGAAGTCCGTGGCACCGCGCTTGTAGCTGGTTTTTTCAGCCATCTCCATGTTGATGGCTTTCAGGCCCGCCTCCGCACCGCGGACCACCTCCAGGCCAAACTCATCGTCCTGGTAAATGGTGCAGACTTTTTTAGCACTCTTTTCCTTGACCATTTTGGGCACGGCGCTGCGCATCTGCTCAAAGTAGGTGGCGGCAAAAGCGTATTTGAGTTTGTGGAATGGGTCATACATCTCACGCGCCGCAGTAACGGGGAAGAAGTTGATCACGTTCTTGTCAAACTGCACCGGCATGGCAGCCAGGTTTTGCGCCGTGCCCAGATGGCCGACCATCGCGAAAATTTTGTCCTGATTCACCAGTTTTTGCGCGGACAGCACGGCCTTTTTGGGGTCGTAGGCCGAATCTTCAATATTCAGCTTGATCTTGCGGCCATTCACACCGCCTTGTTCGTTGATTTCGTCGACCCGCAGCATCATGCCCAGGCGTATCTGCTTGCCAAACCCGGCGAGCGGGCCAGACAGGTCTTGAATGGTGCCCAGGGTGATTTCAGTTTTGCTGACACCCTGGCTTTGTGCTATTGAAAGCGTAGCTGCTGTAGCGCATACAGCAAGGGCTGCAAGCTGTTTTAACGTCATGGTGTCTCCTGTGGATAAGCAGTTTTTGATGTTTCGCATTGTTCTTCAGATGCGATAACTGTCAAGCTGGCGTATTCACTAAGGACCGAATCCAGCGTGACGCGTGAAGCCCGATTCCGCCTCTGACATGCGCAAAAGGAAAGCGGGGTTGACCCGCGCGCCGCGTCACTGATCCTTGAAAAATTCCGACTCGATCTTAAACTTGCCGTCCTTCTGAACCACCGGGCGCAGGCCGGCAAAGCCAACATAGTCGGAGGTGACTTTCCAGCGGCCTTCCTGGATTTGCGACAAGCGCGGATACGGGCTGCCCAAGCGCTTGGTAGGGGAGAACGTCATCTCGGCAGCGCCAAACATGTTGCGGTTGAAGGTCATGCCGTCCATGGTCTTGATGAAGCTGTCCGTGCTCAGGTTAGGCCCGGTCCTGAAAGCCGCCTTGATAAAGGTGTCCATGGCGGTGTACCCGTACACCGAAAACACGGAAGGGGCTTCGTTAAAGCGCGTCTGGTATTTGCTGGCCCAGAAACGTACCGGTTGCTCGGCGGCATCCTGATACGGGTGCTGGGCTGACATGGTGGCGTAAACGCCGTCCATCAATTTGCCGCCCAGCTTGGGAATCAGGTCGGAGTACATACTGCTGGAGCCGACAAAAACAGGGTTGAAACCCGTCTTGCGGGATTCGGCGACGGTACCAACTGTCTCGCGAATAATGGTGCCCAGCACCACCAGGTCGCAACCTGCGGCTTTCATTTTGGCCACCTGTGACGAAAAATCAGTGGCGCCGCGCTTGTAGGTGGTTTTTTCGGTGAACTCTGAGCCAACGGTTTTCAATCCCGCCTCGGCGCCTCGCATCACCTCCAGCCCGAAATCGTCGTCCTGGTAAATGATGCAGGGTTTTTTGAGGTTACCGTCCTTGACCAACCGGGCCGCGGCAATTTTCATCTGGTCAAAGTACGTGGCAGCGTTGGAGTATTTCAGCCGGTGCAGCGGTTCGTACATTTCCCGTGCGGAGCTGATTGGTAAATAGTTGATGACGTTTTTTTCCAGCTGGATCGGCAGCGCTGCCATGTTTTGCGCGGTGCCCAGATGCGCCACCATGGCAAAAATGCCGTTGTTCTGGGTGGTTAGTTTTTGTGCGGCCAGCACAGCTTTTTTGGGATCGTAGCCGGAGTCCTCCACCAGCAGCTTGAGCTTGCGGCCCTGCACCCCACCCAGCTCGTTGGCTTCGTCAACGGCCATCTGCATGCCGTCGCGCAGGTGTTTGCCGTAACCCGCCAAGGGGCCTGAAAGATCTTGAATAGTGCCCAGCGTGATCTCGGTGCGGGTCACACCGGGGCTGGTTTGTGCCGTTGCGGCTGCCGCATTAAAGGCCAGCAAGGCCAAGAGCGTGTAGCGAGGTGTCTTCATCATGTTTTGGCTTTCGGTGTGAGGGATTAAATTTTCAATGTCGGGCGAAGGTGCAACGATCACGCGTGAGACACAAGACACCAGCAAAGGACTAGGCTTGTCCCTTGGTACGGCGACTCAGGGCTAGCGATACATCGCCTCAATTTGCGGCGCGTATTTAGTCTGGACCAACTTGCGCTTGAGCTTCATGGTGGGCGTGAGTTCTTCGTCTTCAGCGCTGAGTTGTGTATCGAGAAGGAAGAACTTTTTGATCTGCTCGACCCGAGCAAACTTCTTGTTCACGCGGTCTATTTCGTTTTGGATCAGCTCTTGCACCTGCGGCGAACGGGTCAAGCTGGCGTAGTTGCTGAAAGGCACGTCGCGGTCTTGTGCGTATTTCTCGACGTTATCCTGGTCGATCATGATGATCACCGTCAGATAGGGCAGCTTGTCGCCAATGACCACGGCATCGGTGATGTAGGGCGAGAACTTCAGGTCGTTTTCCAGCTCGCTGGGGGTCACGTTTTTGCCGCCGGCGGTGATGATGATGTCTTTCATGCGGTCGGTGATGCGAAAGTAGCCGTCCTCGTCCATCAAGCCCACATCGCCGGTGTGCAGCCAGCCGTCCGCGTCAATCGTCTCCGCCGTTTTTTCGGGCTGGTTCAGGTAGCCCATGAACACATTGCCGCCGCGCACCAGAATCTCGCCGGTGGCCGGATCCAGCTTGACTTCGTTGTATCCCGCCGCCGGACCAATGGAGCCGGGTTTGATGAGATTGGCGGGCACGCCGGTTGACGCACCACACGACTCGGTCATACCCCACACCTCCAGCATGGGCACACCCAGGGCCAGGTACCAGCGCACCAGGTCAGGTGAAATGGGTGCCGCACCGGTCACGCAAAAGCGGGCGCGGTGGATGCCGATCAGCTTGCGCGCATTGTTCAAAGCCAGCCAGCGTGCCAGGGTGAATTTGAATTTCAGCAAACCGTCCACAGGCTGGCCTGCCAGCACCTTGTCAGCAATCTGGTGGCCCACGCCAATGCTCCACGCGTAGGCCGCTTGCTGCACCGGGCCAGACTCTTTGAGGGCGATCATCACGCCGGAATAAAACTTTTCCCACACACGCGGAACGGCTGTGAATACGGTGGGCGAAATCTCGCGCACGTTTTCGGGAACCGTCTCGGGGTTCTCCACAAAATTCAGCTTGGCCCCCGTGTACAGCGCGTGGTACTCGCCGCCCAGCCGTTCGGCAATGTGGCACAGCGGCAAAAAGCACATGCGCTCGTCAGCGTCGGTTTGCGCCACCAGCGTGTTGTAGCCACGCACGGTGTAGACCAGCCCCTTGTGGCTGTGCATGGCGCCCTTGGGTTTCCCAGTGGTGCCTGATGTGTAGACCAGGATGGCCAGATCTTGCGGTTTGCAGGCTTTGATGCGCTGGGTCAACTCTCGCGGGTGGGCACCGAGGTAGTCGCGGCCTTGCTTGCGTAGGGCCTCCAGGCTGATGACGCCGGGGTCGTCCAGGTCCCGCAGGCCTTCCATGTCAAACACCACAATTTTTTGCAAGCCGGGCAGTTGATCGCGAACCTCCAACGCCTTGTCCAGCTGTTCGTCGTCTTCCACAAACAGCACGGTGGTGGACGAGTCTTCGCACAGGTAGTGCACCTGGCTTGCCGCATCGGTGGGGTAGATGCCATTGGCCACGCCGCCGCAGCTGAGCACGGCCAGGTCGGTCAGCACCCACTCAATGACGGTGTTGGACAGGATGGAGGCGGTTTGCCCCGGCGCAAAACCCAGGCTCATCAAGCCGCCTGCAATTTCACGCACAGCGGTGGCGGTTTGGTCCCAGGTCCAGCTGCGCCAGATGCCCAGCTTTTTCTGGCGCATCCACACATTGGGGCCACGTTTTTCGACGGCATTCCAGAACATGGCGGGAATGGTGTCGCCGGGCATCACCACGCTGGGGTTAGGCTGGATGTGGGACAAGTCCCAGAGGTTGCTCATGTGGGCTCCTGTGACATCTGAACGCAGAGGTCGCAGAGGTCGCGCAGAGGTCGCAGAAGTAAGCCAGGGCCCACAGGCTGTTCTTTTGCGCCCTCTGCGAATCCTTTGCGTTCTCTGCGTTCAAGTCTTAAATTTCGTTGTTCCATGACGCTCACCGCCAATTCTTCTTCTTCTTCCACCGCCGCTCGCCCCGCACGCCTTCTTCCTTCATGCCCAGGTAGAACTCCTTGATGTCGTCTTTGTCGCGCAGCTTGGCGCAGGTGTCTTCCATCACGATGCGGCCGTTTTCCAGCACGTAACCGTAGTCCGATGCGTTCAGCGCCATGTTGGCGTTTTGCTCGACCAGCAAGATGGTGGTGCCGCGCTCACGGTTGATGCGCACCACAATCTCGAAAATTTCTTTGGTGAGCTTGGGGGAGAGGCCCAGGCTGGGCTCGTCCAGCAATATCAAGTCGGGGTTGGCCATCAGCGCGCGGGAAATTGACAGCATTTGCTGCTGGCCGCCGCTGAGCAACCCCGCATCTTGCGTGGCGCGCTCTCTCAGAATCGGAAAGTAGCCAAACACGGCTTCGATGTCGCGGCTCACGCCGTCCCGGTCGCGCCTTGTGTAGGCACCCATCAGCAGGTTATCGCGCACGCTGAGCAAGGGAAACACCTCACGGCCCTCGGGCACATGCGAGAGGCCTTGCTGCACGATGTGTGCAGGGTCGCGCGCGGTGATAGCCTGACCTTTGAATTCGATGCTGCCTTTGCGCGGGTCAATGATGCCGCTGATGGTTTTGAGAATGGTGGTTTTGCCCGCGCCGTTGGAGCCCAGTACGGTGGCAATTTCACCTCGACGCACCTGCAGGCTCACGCCGCGAATGGCTTTGATGGGGCCGTAAGCGCTCTCCACATTGAGCAGCTTGAGCACGGGCTGGTCGCTGATGGGAGGCGGTGATTCGCTCATGCCTGCCTCCGCAGCGACGACACATCGTCCACCGAACCCAAATAAGCCTCAATCACGCCAGGATCGTTTTGAACCTCGCGCGGCGTGCCACTGGCCAGCACCGCGCCTTGGTTCATGGCCACCACGCGGTCCGACACTTTTGACACCAGACTCATATCGTGTTCCACCATCAGCACCGTAATACCCAGTTCGTTTTTGATGTCGGCAATCCAGAACGCCATGTCGTCGGTTTCCTCCACATTCAGGCCCGACGACGGCTCATCGAGCAGCAGCAGCTTGGGTTCGGTGCACAGCGCGCGGGCCATCTCCACCACCTTGCGCACGCCATAGGGCAGGCCCGCCACCATCGAGTCGCGGTGGGCTTGCAGGTTGAGCAGGTCGATGACTTTTTCGACGCGCTCGCGCGACTCGATTTCGGCGCGGCGCACGCTGGAGGTGAAAAACATTTCGCTGAACAGGCTGGTTTTGCTGTGCGTGTGACAACCGATCAAGAGGTTGTGCAGCACGGTGGCGTGTTCGAACAATTCAATGTTTTGAAAGGTGCGCGCAATGCCCAGAGAGGCGATTTTGTGCGGCGGCTGGTCGGTGAGCTTTTGGCCCAGGTAGTCAATGTGGCCCGTGGTGGGCGTGTAGATGCGGCTGATCAGGTTGAAGACCGTAGTCTTACCGGCACCGTTGGGGCCAATCAGCGTGAAAACCTCGCCCTGTTTCACGTCGAAGCTCACGTCGTTCACAGCCAGCACGCCGCCGAAACGCACGCTGAGGTTTTTTGCGGAAAGCAGTGGCTGGTTCATTTCAGCCGATCTGATTTGAGGAACGACTTTTGCCGCTTGAACAGACCCTTGCGGTAAAACGGAAACAGCTGGAAATAGGTGCGCAGCTTGAGCCAGCGGCCATAAATACCCAGCGGCTCAAACAGCACAAAGGCAATCAGCACTGCGCCATACACCACCGACTGCAAGCCGGGTGCCTGGCCGATTGCGGCAGGCAAATAGTCTTTGCCCAGCGAAATGACCTGGGGCATGGAGATCAAAAAGATCGCGCCTAAAAACGCGCCATGCACCGAGCCCAGCCCGCCAATCACCACCATCAGCAGCAGGTCAATCGACTGAATGATGTTGAACTGCTCGGGCGAGATGAATTGCAGCTTGTGCGCATACAGCGCGCCCCCAATACCTGCCAAGGCGGCGGACAAGGCGAATGACAAAGTTTTGTAGCGCGCCAAGTGAATGCCCATGCTCTGCGCCGAGATTTCCGAATCGCGAATGGCCACAAACGCACGGCCGGTTGGCGAGCGCAGCAGGTTGACGATGGCCAGGGTGGACAGCACCGCAATCACCAGACACAGAAAGTAAAACTCCTCGCCGCTGTTCAATTTCCAGCCAAACAAATCGGGCGCCTTGATGTGAATGCCCGAGTTGCCGCCCGTGACCTTCTCCCACCTCGCAAAGACCTCTTCCACAATGAAGCCAAACGACAAAGTGGCCATGCCCAGATAAATGCCCTTGACGCGCAGCGCAGGCAAACCCACCACCAGGCCCACCGCGGCCGACAAACCTGCCGCGCACGCCAGCGCCAGCGGAAATGGCCACCCCATGCTGGTGAGCACCGCTTGCGTGTAGGCGCCCACGCCCAGGAACGCCGCATGGCCCAGAGAAAACAGGCCGGTGAAGCCCGCCAGCAGCATCAGTCCCAGGCCCACGATGGAATAAATCAGGATGAAGGTCAGCTGGGCCAGCCAGTACTCCGGAATGATCCAGGGCGCTGCCGCAAGCAACACGCCCAGCAGGCTGTACCAGAACACCTGGCCGTTGTGCTTGGCAAGGGCAATGTCCTGGTTGTAGTCGGTCTTAAAAAGAAATCGCATATTTAATTAGTTGAGGACAGAGCAAATTGCTTCGCAATGGGTTGATCTGTCCCGCAATGTTTTTAGACTTTCTTTCTCAATTTCTCGCCAAACAAGCCATTCGGTTTGACCATCAGCATGATCAACACCACCACATAAGCTGCCACATCCTTGAAGCCATCGGGCAGGTAAAAGCCTGACAGCGACTCGACGATCCCGATCACCAACCCACCCACAATCGCGCCCGGCAAACTGCCAAAGCCGCCCACCACTGCAGCCGGAAAAGCCTTCAGGCCGATGAACCCCATGTTGGCGTGCACAAAGGTAATGGGTGCCAGCAACAGCCCGGCAACGGCGGCCACCGCAGCCGCCAGCCCCCACACCAAACCATTCAGCCGTTTGACGGGGATGCCCATGTAGTAAGCCGCCAGCTGGTTTTGCGAAGAGGCCTGCATGGCCACACCCACGCGGCTGTAGCGAAACACCGCAAACAGCACCGCGCACAGCAGCGCCGTGCTCCCAATCACCACCATTTGCTCCACGTTCAGCACCAGCGGATTAGCCGCATCGCCGACTTTCCACACCTGGTCTTTGTAGGGCACGGGCAGGGTGTGGGTCTCGGTGCCGATGCCCGGAATCATGGTGATCAGGCCGCGTGCCACGTAGCCAATGCCAATGGTCAGCATGACGATGGAAAACGCCGGCTGCCCCAGGATGGGCCGAATCACTGCCCGCTCCAGCACCACGCCGAACACGGCCATGGCGGCAATCGCACTGATCACCGCCAGCCAGAATGGAAAGCCCAGCATGGTCATGCCGGCCAAGCCCAGAAACGCACCCAGCATCATCAGCTCGCCCTGCGCAAAGCTGACCGTTTCCGTGGCCTTGTAAATCAGCACAAAGCCCAGCGCAATCAGCCCGTAAATGCAGCCTTGCGCAATGCCACTGACCAGAAGTTGTAAGACCTGCACCGTGTCCCCGAGGTGTGTTTGTGAAGCGTCATCCGTTCTTTTGACGACCTGCCGTTTATAGGTGCGGCGAACGCATCCCGGCTACAGGGTTGTTCCGAATGGCGCGGGTCTTTTCAGTGAGCTTGATACCAAAAACGGTGATAGCCCTTGTAGAAACTGCTCAATCAGCTATTTAATTTGTAGCAATGTGATGCCAGCGCAATCCTTCACTGCGCATCCAGTTTCAACTCTGCTCTTGGCGTCCATTTCGCATCGGGCTCTGGCAGCTTGCTGGCACCCAGGAACAGGCGCTCTGCGGGGAGTTGTTGGCTTATCAAATAGGCTTTGACGGCCAGGCCGCGCTGCACGGCCAGCTCGCGCATGAGGTCGTCGGTGGCCGGGATGCTGGCTAGCAGCAAGGCTTGCATCTCGCCCTGCGGAATGTCTTTGGTCAGCCCCAAGGCGTTGCGGGGCTTGGTGATGTCGGCGCGGCGGTAGACGGCTTTGAGCAGCGCGGGGTAGTCGTCGGGGCTGATGGTGACTGTGGTTGTAGACGTGTTGCTGGGGGAGGTGGTAGCGGCACCGGTCACCACATTGCGCCGCTGCTCGGCCAGCAACAACTGGCTCAGGCGTTCGCGGCGGAAGGCTTCGCGCTCGGCGGGCAGGCTGGCCTCGCCGACCACGGTTAGCTTCAGGGCGGGGCGGTCGTTCAGGGCTTTGGCTACCTTGTCCAGGCCTTGCTTGGCCTGCGGCGTGAGGCCGTCGGTGCCGGGCACAAAGGCCACGTTGCTGAGTTCGTCGCCCCCACCCCCACCAAAAGCACTGGCCAGCAGGCTGAAGGGGGCGGTGATGGCCTTGGTGACCAGGTTCACGATGATTTTCCAGATGATGGGGCCCATGCGGAACTGCGGGTCGTTCAGCGAGCCGCTGAGGGGCAAATCCAGGTCAATCACGCCGTTGCGGTCAGCCAGCAGGGCCACAGCCAGTTTGACCGGCAGGCTGGCGGGTGCGCCGTCTACCTTGTCTCCAAAGCGCAGTTGGTTGAGCACCAGGCGGTTGCGCGCTTCCAACTGGCCGTTGGGCTGCACGATGTAGGTCACGCTCATGGTCAGCTTGCCGCGCTCAATGCCGTGGCCGGCGAACTTGATTGAATAGGTGGACAGCGGCGGCAGCTCCAGGTCGGTCATGTTGGCGGTGATGTTCAGCGCCAGCGGCTGGGCCAGCGGGTTGAGCTGGCCGCGAATGGAAAGGGCCGCAGTGCCCTCGGCGCGGCCCAGCAGCTCTAAATCGGCCAACTGCGGACTACCCTGCGGTGCCACCGACGAGAAGGCGCTGAGCTTGCCGTTCAGAGCCGACAGGTTGGCGGAGTAGTTGGGCTTGATGAAGCGGTCGGAGAAAAACACGCGGCCATTGAGCAGGCTGATGGGGCCGATGTTGATGATGGCGGCCGGGCCTGTGGTGGGGGCAGTGACAGCGGTTGTTTTTAGATCAAATGTGTCACTAGCCCTTGTGTTTACTGCTGAAGCAGCTATCGAATCAGTAGTGGCCAAGCTGGCCACAGAAGCGGTAGTTGATGCAGCGGGTGCGGTGCGCACCAGATCGGCCAGGTTCAGGCGGCCTTCTTCGTTCAGGATCACGCGGGCAAAAAAGTCGGTGACCACGGTTTCGCTGACTTGCACGGTGGTGGCGGTGCCCGGTGTCAGCGCGACTTGCAGGCCACGCAGGCTCAGCGCATTCCAGCTGAGCAACTCGGGCGCTTCCAGGCTGCCGGTGGCGGGGTTTGATGCCTCGACCGCCCCGCCCACACGGGACAGGGCGCGAAAGTCCTCTACCACCACGTCGCCCGCCAATTGCAGTGCCGGGCCGCTGGTGGCCTGCGCAAACTGCACCCGGCCTTTGTAACTGGCGTCGGCCCGCAGCAGCTCCAGATTCAGCAAATCCGCGAAATAGGCCTACGCGGCATGCACCGGCAGGCGCTGGGCCAACACCTCGCCTTGCAGGTTGAGCGGGGTGCTGGCCAGGCTGCCTTTGAAGCTGATTTGCCCTGCGTCGCCCGCTAGCAGAGACGCTCCTGCAGGCACCAGCCGGGCTGACGCGCTGAATGCCGAAGGCCGCGCCAGATCGTTGGTGGGCGTGCCGGGCAACGGCAAGGCGAAGGCTTTGAGTTGAAGTTGCAAGGCCGACAATTCCAGCGCCACCGGGCTGCTGGCTGCTGCGTCGCGCCAGCCGACGCTGCCGTTTTGCACGATCAACTCACCCAGCGTGACGCGCCAGGCAGGCGGCTCGGTGTTAGCGGTCGGGCGACTGCTTGGCGCAGCGACTTGTGGGGTGGTGGCCTGGGTGGCAGTTGCCGACGCGGCACGCGTTTCAGGCAACCAGCGCTCGTACATCCAGCGTCCATCGGCCCCGCGCTGTACCTGCAGCGCCGGCTGCACCAGGGCCAGGCGGCCCAGGCTCACGCGCTGGCGGGTCACGTCGATCTGGGCGTCGCTCAGCTGCAATAGGCGCAAGGACGGCCAGGTGGCGCTGCCCGCTTGGGCGGTGGCGCTGTCGGCCAGCGCCAGCTTGTCCAGGCTCAGCTGCACCAGCGACAGTGTGAGTGTGGGACTGCCTGCTGATGTACCAGGTGCTGTACCGCCAGCCGCCCATTGCACGCCCACCTGTGCCCGCAGGCTGCCAGAAATTGCTGGCTTCAAATAAGCCGCCAGATACGGCCCCGCCCAGGCCAAAGGCAGGTTGCCCACGGTGGTGGTCAGCTGGGCGGCCTGGTCGGTGGCGCTACCGCTGAAGCTGATCTCTGCCGCGCCCGGCGTGCTGGCTTGCGAAGGCTGTTTTTTGCCGCCTTTGCTAACCTCTGTTGGTGCCTCATGGGCCAGTTGCGCCGTCCCTGAAAAATCCACCGGCTGAGCCACCGGCCAGGTGACGGTTTGCGCCTGCAGGGCCACGCTTTGCAAGGCCAAGCGCACCGGCGCGGCCACGCTGTCGTCCGACAGGCTCACCCGCCCGCCTGTCAACTCGAATTTGCCCAGCGACAGATTCCAAGCCCTGCTTTCGGTCGTTTTTAAGGCTTTTAGGTCACCAGCCCTGGTGGAATCTGCTGAAGCAGCTATTTTTTTAGTAGCGCTTGTGAGAGCAGCCGAAGGCGCGGCAGCCAAATCCAGGTTCAGCCGCCCGGCCTTGTCGCGGCGCACCGCCAGTTGCGGCTGCTCCAGGCTTACCGTGCTCAGCGTCACTTGGCGCGCCAGCGGCTGCACGTCAGCCAGCCCCACAGTCAGTCGGCTGAAACCAGCCAGATCGCTGCCGTCCAGCGCCGCCACGCTCACGCTGCCCAGTTGCACCGTGCCGCTGACCTTGACGGCGGCTTGCGGTGCCTCTTCAAACGCCACTTTCAAGTCGGCGCTCAACGTGGCGGCGCGCAGCCGGGCGGGCAGATCGGGCGGCAAATAGGCCAGGTAGGGCTGCAAATCCAGAGCGTCAAACCGCAAGGTCGCATCAGTTTTGCGGTTGTCAGTGAACGGCGTGGCCTGGGCGGCGGAGTCAAAGCTACTGCCAGCCCCAGTGCCCGCACCCAACTTGAACGCCAGGCGCGGCAGAACCGTGACCAGTCGCTGGGAGGGCAAATTGCTCAAAAACGGCAGGCTCAGCTGCAAATCGGCCACGGTGTGGGTTTTGCCCACGCTGCGGTCTGCCAGCGCCACCGCGCCATCGGTCAGGCGCAGGTTGTACAAGGCGAATTTGTGCGGCTCGCCCTCAGGCTGCGCGGGTGGCGCGGCCTTGAAACGGGCCAGGATGTCGTCCACGTCGTAGCGGCCCCCGCCCAGGTGCGTGACTTGCAGGCGGGGCTGGTCAATCTGCAGCGCGTCCAGCACCGGTGCCAGCTTGAGCAGCGACTGCGCTGCAGCATTCACATACACACGTTGCACCGCCAATTGCGAAAAAGTACCGTCGGCGCTGGCAATTTGCAACTGATGCAAGCTCAACTCCAGGCTGAATGGCGAAAACTGCACCCTGCCTACCGTCACCTGGCGCCCCAGTTGCGCCGTGGCCTGCTTTTCCAGCTGCCACTTCACCAGCGGCGGGACCGCCAGCCAGGCCACCAAAATCCCCAGCATCAGCACAACGACTGATCCGACCACGCGCCGCGCCCAGCGGTTTTTGACCCACTCAAATAGTTTCATGCGCATGAGTGTTCAGGTCCGGGCAACAAAGGTCAACCGCGAGCGAGTGGATTTGTAAATATGTGGCGTTTTTCAGTGCCAAAACCGGCGTTAGCCCTTACAAAATATGCTCAAGCAGCTACTAAATAAATAGCATCACGCTTTCGGCAACGGCCGGGGCTTGCCCTCGTCATCAATCGCCACATAGGTCAGGCTGGCCTCGGTCACCTTGATGTAGCGCCCCTGCGAGCGAAAGCGCTCGGCGTAGACCTCTACCTGCACGGTGATTGAGGTGGTACCGATGCGGGTGAGGTGGCAAAAGAACGACAAAATATCGCCTACCCGTACCGGCTGTTTAAAGATGAACTGGTTGACGGCCACGGTGGCCATGCGGCCATTGGCATAGCGGGCGGGGATGACAGAACCCGCCAGGTCCACTTGCGCCATGACCCAGCCACCAAAAATGTCGCCATTGGCGTTGCAGTCAGCGGGCATGGGGATGACTTTGAGCACCAGCTCTTTGTCGATCGGCAGGGAAACCACTTCAGCACTTGAGTTTGTAGACATCGGCACAATCGTTCGTTAATTACCAATTGATTGTCTGTTATGCGCCAACACGGCGAAGCTGTTTCTCCTGCTCAAGTAGCCCCTCAAACCTCACCAACCGCTAAACCCATACCGCCCGCGCGCTCTGACTGGGTCACGTTGCGCCGCCTGCTGCCGTATCTATGGGAATACAAGGTGCGGGTCGTTCTGGCGCTGGCGCTGATGATCTGCGCCAAGTTTGCCAACGTGGGCGTGCCGCTGCTGCTGAAAGATCTGGTGGACAGCCTGACGCTGAAACCCGGCGACCCCATGGCGGTGCTGGTGGTGCCGCTGGGCCTGCTGCTGGCTTACGGTTTACTGCGCCTGTCCACCACGTTTTTCAATGAGCTGCGGGAATTTGTATTTGCCAAAGCCACCCAGGGTGCGGCGCGCAGCATTGCGCTGCAAACCTTTGAGCATCTGCACGCGTTAAGCCTGCGCTTTCACCTGGAGCGGCAAACCGGCGGCATGACGCGCGACATTGAGCGCGGTGTGCGCGGTATCGAGTCGCTGATTTCGTATTCGCTGTATTCCATCGTGCCCACCTTGATCGAGGTGACGTTGGTGCTCACCATACTGGCGGTCAAGTTCGATGCCTGGTTTGCCTGGATCACCATTGGCGCGCTGGCGCTGTACATCACGTTTACCGTCATCGTCACCGAGTGGCGCACGCAGTTTCGCAAAGAGGCCAACGAGTTTGATTCGGCAGCGCACAACAAGGCGATTGACTCGCTCCTGAATTACGAAACCGTCAAGTACTTCAACAACGAGCGCTTTGAAGCCAACCGCTACGACACCAGCCTGGAAAGCCTGCGCCGCGCCCGTCTGAAAAGCCAGACCACGCTCAGCCTGCTGAACACCGGCCAGCAACTCATCATTGCCACCGGCCTGGTGCTCATGCTGTGGCGCGCCACGCAGGGTGTAGTGGACGGCCGCATGACTTTGGGCGACCTGGTGATGATCAACGCCTTCATGATTCAGCTGTACATCCCCTTGAATTTTTTGGGTGTGCTGTACCGCGAGATCAAGCAGAGCCTGACGGATCTGGACAAGATGTTTGTGCTGATGGAGCGGGAAAAAGAGGTGGCGGATACGCCGGGGGCGCGGGATTTGAGGTTGTTGCACGCAGGCCCCCACCCCAACCCTCCCCCGGAAGGGGAGGGAGCCGAAGCAGGGGAGTTGCTCCCTCCCCTCTCGGGGGAGGGCGGGGGTGGGGGCACGAGCGCTACCACCTCAGTCGAATTCCACAACGTGAGCTTCTCCTACGAAGCAGCTCGCCCCATCCTGCACAACATCAGTTTCCAAATCCCCGCAGGTAAAACCGTCGCCGTCGTCGGCCCTTCCGGCTCCGGAAAATCCACGCTGGCCCGCCTGCTTTACCGCTTTTATGACGTGCAACAAGGCAGCATCCGCATCGCCGGGCAAGACATCAAATCTGTCACCCAAACTAGCGTGCGCAAAGCTATTGGCATCGTGCCGCAAGACACGGTGCTGTTCAACGACACGGTGCAATACAACATTGCGTACGGCAAAGCCGGTGCCAGCCGCGAACAGGTTGAAGACGCGGCCCGCGCGGCCCGCATTCACGACTTCATCACCTCCACGCCCAAGGGCTATGAAACCATGGTCGGGGAGCGGGGACTGAAGCTGTCGGGCGGCGAAAAACAGCGTGTGGCGATTGCCCGCACCTTGCTGAAAAACCCGCCCATCCTGATTTTTGATGAGGCCACCAGCGCGCTGGACAGCGCCAACGAGCGCGCCATCCAGGCCGAGCTGCAAGGCGTGGCAAAAAACAAAACCACGCTGGTGATTGCGCACCGCCTGTCCACCGTGGTCGATGCGCACGAAATTCTGGTGCTGGACGCCGGGCACATCGTCGAGCGCGGCACGCACCCGCAATTGCTGGCGGCGCAGGGGCGGTACGCGCAAATGTGGGCGTTGCAGCAAAGCGCTGCGACAGCGTGAGGATTTAAGGAGCCTTAGGGCTTTTAGCCCTCCAGCCCTTATAAAAACTGCTCAACCAGCTATTTATTCAATAGCAAAACGACGTTCAACGTTCACGCCTAAAATCGCCGCCTCCATGCCCGCCATCTCCTTTCAGTCTGTCTCCAAAACCTACAAAACACCCAAAGGCGATTTCAAGGCGCTGGACGCGGTCAGTTTTGACATTCAACGTGGTGAGTTTTTCGGGCTTTTGGGCCCGAATGGCGCTGGCAAAACCAGCCTCATCAGCATCCTGGCGGGCTTGTCGCGTGCCACCAGCGGCCTGGTTTCCGTGCTCGGCCACGATGTGCAAAAAGACTACGCCGCCGCCCGCCGCGCCATTGGCGTGGTGCCGCAAGAGCTGGTGTTTGACCCGTTTTTTACCGTGCGCGAGTGCTTGCGCATCCAGTCGGGCTACTTTGGCGTGAAGAAAAACGATGCCTGGATTGACGAATTGCTACACAACCTGGGGCTGGTGGATAAGGCCAACTCCAATCTGCGCCAACTCTCCGGCGGCATGAAGCGCCGCGTGCTCGTGGCCCAGGCGCTGGTACACAAACCGCCCGTGATCGTGCTGGACGAACCCACCGCCGGGGTGGACGTGGAGCTGCGCCAGAGCCTGTGGCAGTTCATCGCGCGGCTGAACAAGGAAGGCAGCACCGTGCTGTTGACCACACACTATTTAGAAGAAGCCGAGGCGCTGTGTAGCCGCGTGGCCATGCTGAAAACCGGACGGGTGGTGGCGCTGGCCAACACGTCCGAGCTGCTGAAAAACGCTTCGTCGAATGTGCTTCGCTTCAAGATTGATAGCGAACTACCTACAGAGCTAAAGGCAAAAGCACGGGTCACGGGCCGAATCGTGCAGTTTCCCGCGCACGATGCCGCAGAGATCGAGCAGTATCTGGCGGCGGTGCGCCAGGCCGGTTTGGTGGCGCAGGATGTGGAGATTCGCAAGGCCGATCTGGAGGACGTGTTCCTGGACGTGATGGCTGAAAAGCAAAACGCTGAAGGGGTTCCAGCATGACCGGTTGGCAAACCCTGTTCTACAAAGAGGTGCTGCGCTTCTGGAAGGTGGCATTTCAAACGATTGCCGCCCCGGTGCTCACCGCCGTGCTGTATTTGCTGATCTTTGGCCACGTGCTGGAAGACCATGTGAAGGTCTACGACGCCATCAGCTACACCGCTTTTCTGGTGCCGGGCCTGGTGATGATGAGCGTGCTGCAAAACGCGTTTGCCAACAGCTCCTCCAGCCTGGTGCAAAGCAAGATGATGGGCAACATTGTGTTTTTGCTGCTCACGCCGCTGTCGCACTGGAGCTGGTTTGTGGCCTATGCCGGATCGTCGGTGGCGCGCGGGCTGGCGGTGGGCGTGGGTGTGCTGGCGGTGACCATGTGGTTTGCACCGCTCACCCTGGTGGCCCCCGTGTGGGTTCTGGTTTTTGGCGTGCTGGGTGCGGGCCTGCTGGGCGTGCTGGGTTTGATTGCCGGGCTGTGGGCCGACAAGTTTGACCAGGTGGCGGCGTTTCAGAGCTTTGTGGTCATGCCCATGACCTTCCTGTCGGGCGTGTTTTATTCCATCCACTCCCTGCCGCCGTTCTGGCAAGCGGTGAGCCACCTGAACCCGTTTTTCTACACGATTGACGGCTTTCGCTACGGCTTTTTTGGCGTGAGCGACGTGTCGCCCTGGCTGAGCCTGGCCGTGGTGGGTGGCTCGCTAGCCATCGTCAGCGGTGTGGCGATTTACCTGCTGCGCACGGGCTATAAATTGCGTACGTGAACTGGAATACACATGACCGCTGATGACTTGAAAGCCCTGATTTCTGCCAACCTGCCCTGCGAGCACATCGCCCTGGAAGGCGACGGCCGCCACTGGTACGCGACCATCGTGTCTGCGCAGTTCGAGGGCAAGCGCCTGATCCAGCGCCACCAGCAGGTGTATGCCACCCTGGGCGCGCGCATCAAGACCGACGAGGTGCATGCGCTGTCGATGAAGACGTATACGCCCGCGGAATGGGTGGCGGTGGGCGCGTGATGCACCCCGCTCCTTCCCCCGCTGGGGGAAGGTTGGGATGGGGGCACGTGCGCCGACTGGCTATTTCAAACGCGTGCCCCCATCCCTGCCTTCCCCCGGAAGGGGAAGGAGTAATACAGATTTATAGCCAAAACGCCCTTCAGCCCTAGTAAATACTGCTCAAGCAGCTATCAATTTAGTAGTAAATAATGGACAAATTACTCATTCGCGGTGGCAAAACACTGCATGGCGAAGTCGCTATTTCCGGCGCAAAAAACGCCGCCCTGCCCGAACTGTGTGCCGCATTGCTCACCGCAGACCCTGTCACGCTGACCAATGTGCCGCGCCTGCAGGACGTGAGCACCATGCTCAAGCTGATTCGAAACATGGGCGTCACAGCCGAGCGGGACGACAACGGCACCGTGCAAATCAACGCCAGCACCCTCACGTCCCCCGAAGCCCCGTACGAGCTGGTCAAAACCATGCGCGCCTCGGTGCTTGCCCTGGGCCCGCTACTGGCCAGGTTTGGCGAGGCCACGGTGTCGCTGCCGGGCGGTTGCGCCATCGGTTCGCGCCCGGTTGACCAGCACATCAAGGGTCTGCAAGCCATGGGCGCTGAAATTCTGGTCGAGCATGGCTACATGATCGCCAAGCTCCCCAAAGGCTGGACCCGCTTGAAGGGCGCGCACATCACCACCGACATGGTCACCGTGACCGGTACCGAAAACCTCTTGATGGCCGCCGCTTTGGCCGACGGCGAAACCGTTTTGGAAAACGCCGCGCAAGAGCCCGAGATTCCCGACCTGGCTGAAATGCTGATCAAAATGGGCGCGAAGATCGAAGGCCATGGCACTAGCAAGATACGCATTCAGGGCGTTGAAAAGCTGCACGGCTGTACCCACCAGGTGGTGGCCGACCGCATTGAAACCGGCACGTTTTTATGTGCTGTGGCGGCTACCGGTGGCGACGTGGTGTTGAAGCATGGCCGCGTGGACCACCTGGACGCGGTGATCGACAAACTGCGCGAAGCCGGTGCGACCGTATTGGCAATAGACGGTGGCATCCGCATTCAATCCAGCGGCCGCCTGAAAGCCCAAAGCTTTCGCACCACCGAATACCCCGGCTTCCCCACCGACATGCAAGCCCAGTTCATGGCGCTGAACGTCATCTCACACGGCACTGCCAAAGTGACTGAAACCATCTTCGAAAACCGCTTCATGCACGTCAACGAAATGGTGCGCCTGGGCGCGCACATTCAAATTGATGGCAAGGTGGCGCTGGTGGAAGGCGTGGAAAAACTCTCTGGTGCCACCGTGATGGCTACCGACCTTCGCGCCTCCGCGAGCCTGGTGATTGCCGGCCTGGTAGCAGACGGCGAAACCCTGATCGACCGCATCTACCACCTGGACCGCGGCTACGACCAGATGGAAGCCAAGCTGCGGGGGATTGGTGCGGATATTGAGCGGATCAAGTGATAGAGTATTTAGTCCCAATTAGGGACTAAAATCTACGGATGCATCTGGTCTCGTATCCGCCACTGCTGGCATTTGTATCCCGGCACCCAGCTGCCAAACAAGCCATCCTGGCCTGGTGCGACGAGGTTAAGAAAGCCCGGTGGACGCAGCCCGCAGACATCAAAGCCCAGTACGCCACCGCCAGCATTCTGAAAAGCAGGCGTGTGGTGTTCAACCTGAAAGGCAACGACTTTCGGTTGGTGGTGGCGGTGGCCTACGCCAGCGGCTTTGTGTTTGTGAAATTCGTTGGTACCCACAGCGAATACGACCGTGTGGACGCTGACACCGTAGAACTGATTTGAAAGATTGTGATGAACATACAACCCATCCATACCCAGGCCGACTACGAGGCCGCACTCAAAGTCGTATCGAAACTCGTGGATGCGGACCCGCCAGTGGGCACGCCCGACGCCGATCACCTGGAGGTTCTGGGTGCGCTGGTGCAGGCCTACGAGGCCAGGCACTTCCCCATCGAACTGCCCGACCCTATTGAGGCCATCAAATTCCGTATGGAGCAGCAGGGGCTGAAACCCAAAGACCTGCAACCCATGATTGGTGGCCTGAACCGTGTGTATGAAGTGCTGGGCCGCAAACGCCCCCTGAGCCTGGCCATGGTGCGCCGCCTGCACGCCGGGCTTGGCATTTCCGCTGACTGCCTGATTCGCGAAACGGTATGAAACCCATGATCACCCTCGCCCTCTCCAAAGGCCGCATCTTCGAAGATTCCCTGCCGCTGCTGAAAGCCGCCAACATTGAAGTCCTGGAAGACCCCGAAACCTCGCGCAAGCTGATCTTGCCGACCAGCCGTGCCGATGTGCGCGTGGTGCTGGTGCGCGCCAGCGACGTGCCCACTTATGTGCAATACGGCGGGGCCGACCTGGGCGTGACGGGCCTGGATACGCTGATTGAACATGGCAACCAGGGCCTGTACCAGCCGCTGGACTTGAACATCTCCAAGTGCCGCATCAGCGTGGCCACCCGTGCCGACTTCGACTACGCCGCCGCCGTGCGCCAGGGCTCGCGCCTGAAAGTAGCCACCAAATATGTGGCGATTGCGCGCGAGTTTTTTGCCACCAAGGGCGTGCATGTGGACTTGATTAAACTTTATGGCAGCATGGAATTGGCCCCGCTCACCGGCCTGGCCGACGCGATTGTGGATTTGGTGTCCACCGGCAACACGCTCAAAGCCAACCATCTCGTGGAGGTGGAGCGCATCATGGACATCAGCGCGCGGCTGGTGGTGAACCAGGCGGCGCTCAAGCTGAACCAGGCGCCCATTCGCGCCATCATTGATGCGTTTTCTTTGGCCGTCAGCAAGACTTGAATTACTATGAATTTGATAGCTGCTCCAGCAATACTTTCAACGGCCAGTGCCACTTTTGATGCTGATTTCAAGGCCAAACTGCATGTCTCTGAGGCTGCTAATGCCGCCATTGCCCAGCAAGTGCAAGCCATCGTGGCCGACGTGCGCGCGCGGGGCGACGCCGCTGTGCTCGACTACACGGCCCGGTGGGACGGCATGCAGCCCACGCGTATGCAAGACCTGGAACTTTCGCAAGGCGAACTCAAAGCCGCTTTCGACGGCCTGCCTCCCGCCCAAAGCGCCGCTCTGCAAGCCGCTGCGAAGCGCATCCGCAGCTACCACGAAGCCCAGAAAAAAGCGGGTGGCGAAAGCTGGAGCTACCGCGACGAAGACGGCAGCCTGCTCGGCCAGAAAGTCACGCCCATTGACCGTGCAGGCATCTACGTGCCCGGTGGCAAAGCGGCCTATCCGTCCAGCGTGCTGATGAACGCCATTCCCGCCCATGTGGCGGGGGTGGCAGAGATCATCATGGTCAGCCCCACGCCGCGCGGCGAGCGCAACATGCTCGCGCTGGCGGCTGCTCACGTGGCGGGCGTGACCCGCGTGTTCACCATCGGCGGCGCGCAAGCCGTCGCTGCCCTGGCCTGGGGTACCGCCACCGTGCCCGGCGTTGACAAAATCACCGGCCCCGGCAACGCCTACGTGGCCGAAGCCAAGCGCCAGGTCTTCGGCAAAGTCGGCATCGACATGATTGCTGGGCCCAGCGAAATCCTGGTGCTGGCCGACGGCACCACGCCGCCGGACTGGGTAGCCATGGACCTGTTCAGCCAGGCCGAGCACGACGAGCTGGCCCAAAGCATCCTGCTGTGTCCTGATGCGGCCTACATCCAGCAAGTGCAAGCCGCCATTACCCGCTTGCTGCCCGAGATGCCCCGAGCCGAGATCATCTCCAAAAGCTTGAACGGCCGCGGGATGCTGGTGCTCACGCGCAGCATGGAAGAGGCCTGCGAAATCAGCAACCGCATCGCCCCGGAACACCTGGAGATCGCCAGCACCAATCCCCACCGCTGGGAGCCCTTGCTGCGCCACGCGGGGGCCATCTTTTTGGGCGCTTACACCAGTGAAAGCCTGGGCGACTACTGCGCGGGCCCCAACCACGTGCTGCCCACCAGCGGCACATGCCGCTTTTCAAGCCCCTTAAGCGTGTTTGATTTTCAAAAGCGCAGCAGCTTGATTGAGGTGAGCCAGGCCGGGGCGCAGAAGTTGGGGGCAATTGCGGCGGAGTTGGCGTATGGGGAGGGGTTGCAGGGGCATGCCAGGGCGGCGGAAATGCGGATGGGTGCGTAGTAGTGCCCCACGTGTGAGCGCCTTCCTGTTTTGTCACACGATCAGTGCAGCTCGTAGTACAATTTTGCTATGACTACTCTTCCCACCAACCTCCCCGCCAACACTCAGTTTCTCAGCCTGCGAATGGTCAGCGACGACACTGCCTTGTTGGATCGGCTGCAGGCGCAGCTGGGGGGAACCAAATCGGACATCGTCAAGCAAGCGTTGCGACTGATGGCGGAACAGACACCTGTAGAACCCGCCCATGCGCCCAGCCTTTACGCGTTGGGTGCCGATCGGTTCGGGCGTTTCGGTGACGCGGCGCGGCAATCAGCGAACATCAAATCAGTTGTGCGCCAGCGCCTGGACAGCAAGCGCCAGGCCAGCGCTTGATCTCGGTATCGCCAGCGGCGTTAACGCTTCAAACCGTGTTGGCCGATAGCGGCCCGCTGGCTGCGCTGTTTAACCGGCGCGACAAGCACCACAGCGCCGCGCTGGACTTTTTTCAGGCGCGCGGACCTCGCCTGAAGCTATTGACCACTTGGGAAGTTGTGTCCGAGGTGGCTTACTTTTTAGACTTCAGCGCCGCCGCACAAGGCGACTTTCTGGAGTGGCTGCATGCCGGGGCCAGCCAAAGCTTGGTGAGCCTGAGGGCATTGGACGTGGCAGAACTGCCCGACCTGGCGAAAATGATGCGCAAATACGCCGACCGCCCGATGGATTTGGCCGACGCGTCCTTGGTGTGGCTGGCCAACAAAACGGGCGTGACCGACATCATCACGATTGACCGGGCCGACTTCGCTGTGTACCGCACCAACAAGCGCAAGGCGTTTCGCAATGTGTTTGAAGCGTCGCTCACCCAGCGTTGAGCGTGTGGCGGGCTTATTCCCCCACCGCCTCTACCAAAAACCGCACCCTTCTCACCCCCTGCCACTCATCCGCATCGAGTCGGAACGCCAGCACGGCTTTGGCAGGTAGCGGATCGGTGTGGCCGAACCAGATGCCGTCTACCGGGGTGCCTTGGTGCTTGAGCTTCAGGGCCAGGTGTTTTTCGCCGACCAGGCGTTGCGAGACGACCTCCAGCTCTTCGCTGAACACGGGTGGGGCAAAACCCTGGCCCCAGACCTCTTTGTGCAGGGCATCAACCAGGTCGGCGCGTCGGTATTCGGGCAGCAGCGGGCCGTCGGTTTGCAAGCGGCGGGCCAGAGTTTCGGCGTCCAGCCATTCGTGCGCGACTTGCGCCAGCGCCTGCTCGAAGGTGTCGAAGTGTTCTTCCGCAATCGTGCAACCCGCCGCCATGGCATGGCCGCCAAAGCGCAGCAGCACACCAGGGTGTCGCTTGGCAACCAGGTCGAGTGCGTCGCGCAAATGAAAGCCGGGGATGGACCGGCCTGAGCCTTTCAATTCATGCTCTTTGCCGGGCGCGCCGCTCGCAGCAAACACGAAGCTGGGGCGGTGCAGTTTGTCTTTCAGGCGGCTGGCCACGATGCCCACCACGCCTTCGTGAAAGTCGGGGTCGAAGACGCAAATGGCGGGCGGCGGCTCTTCGTCTTCATCAAAGAGTTGCTCTGCTAACTCCAGCGCCTGCTCACGCATGCCGCCCTCAATCTCACGGCGCTCGCGGTTGATGCCGTCCAGCGTGCGGGCCAGCTCGTCGGCACGGGTGGCGTCGTCGGTCAGCAGGCATTCGATGCCCAGGGTCATGTCGGCCAGGCGCCCGGCGGCGTTGATGCGAGGGCCCAGGGCAAAGCCAAAGTCAAAACTGGTGGCCACGGGGGCTTTGCGGCCTGCCGCGGTGAACAGCGCGGCCATGCCGGGGGGCATGTGGCCGGCGCGCACACGCTTGAGGCCCTGAGCGACCAGTCGGCGGTTGTTGGCGTCGAGCTTCACCACGTCGGCCACCGTGCCAAGGGCAACCAGGGGCAGCAGGGCATCCAGCTTCGGTTGATCTACTGCGGTGAACACGCCCCGCTCGCGCAGCAGCGCACGCAGCGCCAGCAGCACATAAAACATCACGCCCACACCGGCAATCGATTTGCTGTCAAACCCGCAATCGGGCTGGTTGGGGTTGACGATGACTTGCGCGTCGGGCAACACCACCGAGCCGTCCCGCAGTGCGGGCAGGTGGTGGTCGGTCACCAGCACGGTCAGGCCCAGTGCGTTGGCGGCGGCCACGCCGTCCAGGCTGGCGATGCCGTTGTCCACGGTGACCAGCAGTTGCGCGCCACTGGCGTGTACGCGCTGTGCGATGGGGGCGGTGAGGCCGTAGCCATCGACCACGCGGTCGGGCACCAGGTAGCTCACGTGTTTGGCACCCAGCAGGCGCAAGCCGCGCACGGCCACGGCGCAGGCGGTGGCACCGTCGCAGTCATAGTCGGCCACGACGCAGATTTTGGTGTGGTTGGCAATCGCGTCGGCCAGTAGCTGCGCCGCTTCGGGCAGGCCCTTCATGCTGGCAGGTGGCAGCAGGTGGGCTAGCGCGTCGTCCAACTCTTGCGTGCCGACAACGCCGCGCGAGGCGTACAGACGGGCCAGCAGCGGGTGAATGCCCGCTTGCTCCAGGGTCCACACGGTGCGGGGAGGAATATCTCTTACTATTAATTTCATAGCTGCTTGAGCAGGTTTGATAAGGGCTGATGGCCGAAAAGACTTAAAAAACGGGTTTGCAGACTGCGGGGCGCTGTGATGAAGCGTTGCGCGGCTCGCTCGCCGCACACGGTGAGCGTGACAGCTTGGCCGGCCTTTTGGGCTACCAGCAAGCGGGCGCCAAGATCAGCATCCAGCGCTTGCCAGGCAGCGGCCCACGCGGGCCAGTTGCCTTGCAGGGCGGGGCTGCGCAGGCTGGTATTCATGGTGGGCAACGGGCTCGACACGGAGCCGGAGAAAGCCCCGGCTCCGTGAACCCAAAACGAATTCACCGGCTGCGCGCCACGCGCCACGCGGGCCTCGTTGATGGGATGTGTGTACAGCAGCATTTGCATCTCGTTTTGCAGCCGACGCAGGCTGGGCACGGCGGGCATCCACGGCCCCAGGTTGCGGCCCAACACGCGGTCAATCGATGCAGTGGCCAAGCCGCGAAACACCTCGCCACGGGCCAGCCAGCGGGTGCTCTGGTCAAACTCCAGGGTGATGCCATCTGTCGCAAAGAAAGGCTGCATGGCGGCCAGCAAGGCGCGTGATTCGCCCTCGGGCAAATCCAGCACCTGCGGGTCGCTCATCGTCACATGGTCAATCGCCGCATGCCAGTGGCAGGGGGTGATGAAGGCCCAGGCGTCGGTGGTGGTCTGCTCAGGTTTTTGACCCTGCTGCGCCAGCGTCCAGGCCGCCCACGGAATCTGTCCGTCTGCCGCAGCAATGCCCGCCGCCTGGGCCAGCGCTCGCTCGTGGGGCGGCGACAGGCTGTTGCCCGCCGCGCTATCCGGGGGTTGGGCTACCAGCCGACTGCACAAGGCGGTCAGATGGGGTAATTGCAAGCTGCTGGCGGCTTGCTGGAATTCGGGGGAGTCTGGGTAGGCAAACGCAATCAACTCATCGTGGCTATCGGGCATGGGACTGATTGTGCGGGCTGGGTCGAGGCCGACCCAGATTTTTGAAGGTTTTTTAAGCGTCAACCCTTGCGTGGAGCGGTCTGGATTTACGCAGATTTTTGCCCTATTTCAAAATCAGCCAATCGCTCCAGGGCGCGCACCATCGCCGAGTGGTCCCAGGCTTTGCCGCCTTGCGCTGCACAGGCGTTGAATAGCTCCTGGGCTGTGGCGGTGTTCGGCAGAGACACACCCAAGGCGCGTGCGCTCGACAGTGCCAGGTTCAAGTCTTTTTGGTGCAGCTCGATGCGAAAACCGGGGTCAAACGTGCGCTTGATCATCCGCTCGCCGTGCACTTCCAGCACCTTGGACGATGCAAACCCGCCCATCAGCGCCTGGCGCACACGCGCAGGATCAGCCCCCGCTTTGGCGGCGAACAACAAAGCCTCCGCCACCGCTTCAATGTTCAACGCCACGATGATTTGATTGGCAACTTTGGCAGTTTGTCCATCGCCATTGCCGCCCACCCAGGTGATGTTTTTGCCCATCAGTTCAAATAGCGGTTTCACGCGCTCAAATGCGGCTTCCGGGCCTCCCACCATGATGGACAACGTGGCGTTGTTCGCGCCCACCTGGCCGCCAGAGACCGGCGCGTCCAGGTAGTCGCAGCCCATCGCGTTGATCTGGGTGGCGAACGCCTTGGTAGAGATGGGGGAGATTGAACTGAGGTCGACCACCACCTTGCCTTTGCTGAGCCCAGAGGCGACGCCGGTTTCGGCAAAAAGCACGGCTTGCACATCGGGTGTGTCAGGCAACATCATGAAAACGATATCGGCCCGCTGCGCCACATCACGTGGTGACAGGCATTGAAAAGCGCTGCTCTGAGCAATCGCCTCAGGCACTTTGCTGCGGGTGTGGGCGAAAAGGTGATGCCCAGCCTGAATCAGGTGGCCGACCATCGGCGTACCCATGGTGCCCAGCCCGATGAAGCCAATTTTTTGGGGTTGTAAAGTCATTTTTTTCCGATCAACTGAGTCAATGGGTGGCTTGGGGCACGCTATGCGGTGAGTGCTTCGCGCCAGCCCAAGCCCGCCAGCGTCGTCGTGGCAGGCTTGTACTCGCAGCCAATCCATCCGGTGTAGCCGATGGTGTCCAGGTGTTTGAACAACCAGGCGTAATTGATCTCACCGGTGCCTGGCTCATGGCGTCCCGGGTTGTCCGCCAGTTGAATATGGCCGATGCGCGCCAGGTGCTTTTTAACGGTGGCACCCAGTTCGCCTTCCATGCGCTGGGCGTGGTAGATGTCGTACTGCACAAAGGCGTTGTCCTCGCCCACCTCATCGAGAAGGTCGAGCGCCTGCTGCGTGCGGTTCAAGTAAAAACCGGGCATGTCATAGGTATTGATGGGCTCGATCAGCAGCCGCAACCCTGCAACGCTTAGCGCTTTGGCCGCATAGCGCAGATTGCCCACCAAGGTTTGGTGCAGCACGTCACTCGCAACGCCTGCAGGCACTTTGCCCGCCAGGCAATTGAGTTGCTCGACTCCCAAGCCTTTGGCATAACCGATGGCGGTCGCCACGCCCGCGCGGAACTCGTCTACCCGGTCGGGCAAGCAGGCAATGCCGCGCTCACCCGCGTCCCAGTCACCCGGCGGCAGGTTGTGCAGCACCAGCTTGAGGCCATTGGCATCGAGCCTTTGTTTAAGGTCTTCCACGGCAAAAGCATAGGGGAACAAGAACTCAACGGCTTTGAAGTCAGCTTTGGCGGCGGCCTCAAACCGGTCCAAAAAAGGCAGCTCGGTGAAGAGCATCGTCAAGTTGGCGGCGAAGTTGGGCATCGTTTTCTCTTCCGATCTTTTGTGGTTTGTACTGCAACACACAGCATGTGGCGCACGGCTGCGCCGGGAGGTGAACTATTGATCCGGCATGGTTTATTCCAGACCGAACGGAAATTCGCAATTAAATCGTTCCGGATCAATATCTGTGTTTTTGTGATGCCGCGTCGGTCTGGGCGTTTCAATCCAGTGTGAGCTTCTGCTCGCGCACCACGCGTTGGTACAAAGCCAGCTCATCTTTCACCTGCGTTTGGTATTCGGCGGCGGAGTTGCCCACCACGATGGCACCTGTGGCTTCAATGCGCTCTTTCACACTGGCGTCAGCCAAGGCGACCTTGATGGCGGCATTCAATTTATCAACCACCTCTTTGGGCGTGCCTTTGGGTGCCGACACACCCAAGAAAGACATGCGGTTGGCTGGCCCCATTCCCACTTCGGCAAAGGTTGGAACGTTGGGCAGGGCGGCCAGACGGCTTGGGGCCGACACAACAATCGGGATCAGACGCTTGTCTTTGATGAAGGGCAGCGCCGAGGGCAGGTTGTCAACAATGATGGGTACTTGCCCCGCCACTACATCGTTCAAAGCAGGGCCCGAACCGCGATACGGAATGTGCGTGACGAAGACCTTGGCCATGCTCTTGTACAGCTCTGCCAACAAGTGGCCCACGCTGCCATTTCCGCCAGAGCCGTAGGTGTGCTTACCTGGCTCCTTGCGAAGCAGTTCGGCAAAGGTTTTGTAGTCTTTGCCCGGAAACGACGGATGAACGGCAATGACCAGGGGCGTTGCCGCCACATTGATGACGTGGACAAAGTCGGTGTTCGGGTCATACGGCGTTTTGGGGTTGATGGCCGGGTTGGCCGCCATCGTCGAGACCGACGACATCAGCAGCACATAGCCATCCGGTGGCGACTTGGCGACATCAGCCGCACCAATTGCGCCGCCCGCTCCACTCTTGTTGTCCACCACAACGCTTTGACCCAGCGCCGTGCTCATCTTCACGGAGATGACCCGAGCCAGCAGGTCAGTCGTGCCACCGGGGGCGAAGGGCACCACGAGGCGCACCGGCTTGGCGGGGTAAGCCTGTGCGGTGGACAAGCCGGGCAACGTGGCCGCAAAAATGCTCAGCGCAATCAGGTGGGGGCGAAGATACGTCATCGAATGTCTCCTATTGGTTCGTACGGGGTAGATTCGTTGTCCACCACCCGGATGATCTGCTTTAAACAAGCGCTCTCTGTGCGCTTGCAAAGTGATGGTCGTTCAGACCTGCCGGTTGGTGGAAGTACCACGCGGGGAATTACGATTATTCTTTTTGGGAATAGTGCGCTCTTGGCATAGCCCGTGGTCTACTTTGAAGCATGGACCGTTTTCAAGCTGCAAAACTCTTTGTTCGCGTTGTCGATCTGGGCTCTTTTAGCAAGGCTGCAGCAGACATCGGCATAGGACAACCGGCCGCCACAAAACTCGTGGCGCAGCTGGAAAAGCAACTGGGCTCTCGCCTGCTGCACCGAAGCACACATGGCGTGTCGCCCACAGAAATTGGCGCTCTGTACTACAACAAATGCAAACTGATTGCGCTTCACGTCGAAGAAGCCGAGAGCGTAGCCGCGCTCATGCAATCGCAAGTGCAAGGGGGCCTGCGCATCAGCACGACGATGGATTTTGGTCGGCGCGTACTGGCACCACTGGTGTTGCGCTTTCTCAAACTCAACCCCAAGCTGCAAGTTGAACTGCTATTTGACGACCACCTGGTAAACATGGTGGAGCAAGGCATCGATGTGGCCATTCGCATGGGACGACTGGCGGACTCCACCCTGGGCGCGCGCTATCTGGGCCTGAACCCGTGGACGGTCGTGGCCGCGCCAGACTACGTGGCGCACCGCGGCGAGCCCGCAGCACCAGGCGACCTGGCGCTACACGATGCGCTGATCTGCAGCACGGTGCAAAACGATTCACGCTGGCATTTCAGCGGTGCACAGGGTCAGGCCTTGACGGTCCAGGTCAAAGGGCCACTGCGCTCCAACAACAAGTCTGCCTTGCTCACCGCTGCGGCAGCGGGCTTTGGCATTGCCGCACTGCCAACCTATGTGGTGCATGAGTCCATCCAAAGCGGTGAGGTGGTCGCGCTGCTCAGCGCGTGGACGCTGCCCCCGCAAGAAATTCACGCCGTGTACCCGTCACCCCGGATGCTGCCCGCCAAGGTCAGTGGGTTTATTGAATGGCTGCAGGAGCAGATGGGGCAGGGGTGGTGGAAAACGCGGTTTTAGGTGAGCGTTGGAGTTGGAGTTGGCCCGTTTCTTCCCGCTGGTGCTTTCCGCTCATGCTTTCGCTTTGGGTGTTTTCGCGCTTGCGGTGACCTTCTTTCGCGCCACTTTGAAATCCGCCACCACAGACTCAACATCCACGCCTTGTGCTTCAAGTAGCTCTTTCAGGCTGATGGAGATGAACGCATTCAGGGCGTTCGCAATTGCTGGACATCGAATGCCACAATGACCAGCCTGTGTTGACCATCCGTCTCCCACCACCCTATGCGACTCCTGCACTATCTTGAAATAGAGAACTTCAAGCGCTTCGGCGACAAACAGCGGATTGAGCTGGATCACCCAGCGGTTTTGATCGGACCCAACAACTGCGGCAAGACAAGCGCGCTTCAGGCGCTGGCCCTGTGGTCGCAAGCCGTTAAGACCTGGTACGACATTCGCCGTGACTCAACTGCCAAAGAACGTACGGCAACCGCCGTCAACCGCTTGAACATTGTGGCTGTACCCGTGCGGAGCACCCGGTTCTTCTGGCACAACACAGTGGTGGGTAGCGGTAGCAAAACGGTTTGGCTGACCATTACTGTCGGGGTCGAATTCAAAGGCGAAGTGGTGCCACTGGCCATGCGCTTTCGTAACCAGGGCGACGAGTTGGTCTATTGCTCGCCCGGCGACGCGGTTACCGCTAACCTGGATCTGATTGGACACGCAGCAAAGATCAACGTGGAGCTGCTTCATGCCATGTCCGGCCTGGAGACCGAGGAAGCCATCATTCAACCGGGGCGTGTGGATGTGTTGTTAGGGCAGGGGCAGACGGCCCAGGTGCTCAGAAATCTGTGCCTGATGGTGGCCACCAATTCACCAACTGACTGGCAACGGATCGTGCAACTGATGCAGCGCCTGTTTCATATCAACCTGGGGCGACCTAAGGAAACCTCGCGCGGTGCTATTGAACTGAGCTATCAGCAGCTGGGGGTTCGCGACGAACTTGATTTGTCGTCAGCTGGCCGGGGCTTTCAGCAAATGCTGCTGATCTTTGCCTACCTGTACTCGCACAAAGGCGGTGTGTTGTTGGTAGACGAGCCCGATGCGCACCTCGAAATCTTGCGTCAAAAACAGGTTTATGTATTGCTGCGTGACATTGCGTCGGAAAACGGCTCGCAAGTTGTCATCGCCACGCACTCGGAAGTCATACTGGACGAGGCTCTCGACAAGAACCTGACGCTGCTGCTAGAGGGTAATGCCGAAGACCTGGCTCGCAAAAGCGATATGCGCAACAGCCTCAAACACTTCGGTGCTGACCACTACGTCAAGGCACGGGAGCGCGGGTACGTGCTGTATGTCGAAGGTGGAACCGATGTGGACATGCTGCGGGCTTTGGCCATGCATTTGAACCACCCGGCGTCCAACGTGTGGGACGAACGTATCAATTCGTTCTATGTCCAGAACAACTACCCGAATCAGTCTTTGGACAGCGAGCTGGAGAGGGTGGAAGGCGGCTTTGGCATCACGCCGCGCGAGCACTTCAAAAGCCTGCAGTCATTGCTGCCAGCACTGAAGGGGTTGGCGATTCTGGACAACGACGGCAGGGCGCGACAAAGCAGTATGGAAGGTGCGCTGACCTTGTCTTATTGGCGCAGATATGAAGCAGAAAACTATTTTGTGACACCTGACGTCTTGCGCCGCCATGCGTTGGCTGCCTATGCAGACGCACCGTTGTTTGGGCGCTTTGAAACCGAAATAGACGAGGTCTTGGACGCTTTGACGTTGGAAGTGGTTTTCGAGGGTGTGCAGGCTGACTTCCAAGCCTTCAAGCAGGCCCCTAGCGAGGCTGCGCGTGTCGTTTGGGAGGCCAAAACGGCGCGGATCAAGCTCAGTACGTTTGCCGAGGATTTTTTTCGCAAACTCTCTGGCAAAGGCATTGGCCCCATGCTGCTGACCAAGGGGGAGTTGCACCGGCTCGTGCCACTCGCCAAGTCTTCGTCTATTTCTCCCGAGGTCACTGAAAAGCTCGATCTGCTGCACGCCTTGTTTCAAAAAGCTGCCAGCGAAAACTGACGAGAAGTTTCGGCTGGCTTCGCCCCGTTGTTGGCTACATCGTCATCCCGGCAGCGGCAGCGCCGTCTTGTACCGCACCTGTTTCAAAGCAAAACTGGAGCGAATCTTCTCCACCCCCGCTATCGGCGTGAGCTGCTCCAGGATGAATTTTTCCAGTGCGCCCATGTCGGCCACGGCCACGCGGATCAGGTAGTCGCTGTCGCCGGTCATGAGGTAGCACTCCATCACCTCGTCGTGCTCGGCAATGCGCTGCTCAAACTCGGCCAGCGCGTGTTTGCTCTGCTCTTTCAGGCTGATGGAGATGAACACATTCAGCCCCAGGCCCAGCGCTTTGGGGTTGGCCAGGGCCACGTAGCGCGCAATTACGCCCGCTGCCTCCAGCGCTTTGACGCGTACCAGGCAAGGGGAGGGCGAGAGGTGAATGCGGCGGGCCAGCTCCACGTTTGACAACGAGCTGTCTTGCTGCAGTTCGCTAAGGATTTTCAGGTCGGTTGCGTCGAGAGGGTGGCTTGCCATACAAACTGCCTTTAAATTGATATTCATAAGAAGTTTATGCCGTTGAAAATGAATAACTACCCATTTTCAGAAGCTCATTTCGCGCCAAGCTGCGTAAAGTGCTGCGCATGACCGACCTCAGCTTGCCTTCCTTTTTCGACGCCGACCCTCAAGAAACCAGCGAGTGGCGCGACGCGTTTTCTGCTCTGGTGGCCACCCACGGCACAGCCCGTGCCCGCTTTGTTTTGGACGAACTGGTGCGTCAGGCCCACAGCAGCCAGGTGGGCTGGCAACCCGAACTGGTCACGCCGTATGTGAATACGGTGTCCGTCAACAAGCAGCCGCGATTCCCCGGCGATCTGGCGCTGGAAGAAAAGCTGGCTTCTCTGATGCGCTGGAACGCGCTGGCCATGGTGGCAAAAGCGAATGGGGCTTATGGCGAGCTGGGTGGACACATTGCCAGCTACGCCAGCGCAGCGGATTTGTTTGAGGTGGGGTTTAACCACTTCTTTCATGCAAGGAATGCCCAGCACAACGGTGATTTGGTCTTCTTCCAACCCCACAGTGCCCCAGGCGTCTACGCCCGCGCCTACCTCGAAGGGCGGCTGACGGAAAACGACCTGGCCCACTACCGCCAGGAAATCACGGCCCCCGCGTTCAAGGGCGCAGATGGCGAAGGCGCGCGCGGCCTCTCCAGCTACCCGCACCCCTGGCTCATGCCAGACTTTTGGCAGTTCCCCACCGGCTCCATGGGCCTGGGGCCGATCAGCTCGATCTACCACGCGCGATTTATGCGCTATCTCACCCATCGCCAACTGCTGAACTGCGACAACCGCAAAGTCTGGGGCGTGTTTGGCGATGGCGAGATGGACGAGCCCGAAAGCATGAGCGCGCTGACCCTGGCCAGCCGCGAAAAGCTCGACAACCTGGTCTGGGTGGTCAACTGCAACCTGCAGCGCCTTGACGGCCCGGTGCGCGGCAATGGCCGCATCATTGACGAGCTGGAAAAGCTGTTTCGCGGCGCGGGCTGGCACGTCATCAAGCTGGTCTGGGGCAGCGACTGGGACGGCCTGTTTGCCCGTGACACCACCGGCGCGCTCGCCCGGGCGCTTGCCGACACGGTGGACGGCCAAATGCAGACCTTTGCCGCCAAAGACGGCCGCTTCAACCGCGAGCACTTTTTCGGCCAAAACGACGAACTCAAGCGCCTGGCCCAGGGCATGACCGACGAGCAGATTGACCGCCTCAAACGCGGCGGCCACGACCTGGTGAAAATCCACGCCGCCTACGCTGCGGCTGCCGCGCACAAAGGCCAGCCCACCGTGGTGCTGGCACACACCAAAAAAGGCTACGGCATGGGCACCGCCGGCCAGGGCAAGATGACCACCCACAGCCAGAAAAAGCTCGACGAAGCGGCCTTGCTGGCCTTTCGCAACCGCTTCAACCTGCCGCTCACCGACGCCCAGGCCACCGACCTCGCGTTTTTTAAACCCGCTGCCGACAGCCCCGAGATGCGCTACCTGCACCAGCAGCGCGCCAAACTCGGCGGCTACCTGCCCCAGCGGCAAACCACCGCGCCGCAAGTGCCCGTGCCCGAGTTGGCCAGCTACGCAACATTTGCCACCCAGGCAGGCGGCAAAGAAATGTCCACCACCATGGCCTTTGTGCGCTTGCTCGGCAACCTGCTCAAAGACCCAGTGCTCGGCCCACGCGTCGTGCCCATCGTGGCCGACGAAGCCCGCACCTTCGGCATGGCCAACCTGTTCAAGCAAGTCGGCATCTACTCCAGCCTGGGCCAGCGCTACGAGCCCGAAGACATTGGCTCGGTGCTGAGTTACCGCGAGGCGCTAGACGGGCAAATCTTGGAAGAAGGCATCAGCGAGGCTGGTGCCATTGCCAGCTGGACCGCAGCCGCCACCGCCTACAGCGTGCACGGCCTGGCCATGCTGCCCTTCTATATCTATTACTCCATGTTTGGCTTTCAACGCGTGGGCGACGCCATCTGGGCCGCCGCCGACCAGCGCGCCCGTGGCTTCCTGCTGGGGGCTACCAGCGGCCGCACCACGCTGGGTGGCGAAGGCCTGCAGCACCAGGACGGTTCCAGCCACTTGGTGGCCGCCACCATCCCCAACTGCAAAGCCTACGATCCCGCGTTTGCGTGCGAGCTGGCCGTCATCGTTGACCACGGCATGCGGCAGATGCTGGTGGAACAAGTTGATGTTTTTTACTACATCACCTTGATGAACGAAAACTACGCGCAGCCTGATTTGCTCACTGATGTACACGGCGATGTGAAAGCTAACGTGATTAAAGGGTGCTATAAATTAGATAGCTGCTTGAGCAATATCTACAAGGGCGAGAGCCCTGAATCGCTTAAATCTGTTACCTTGCTAGGCTCCGGCGCCATCCTCACCGAAGTCATCAAAGCCGCTGCGCTGCTGGAAGCCCAAGGCATCACCGCCCACGTCTACAGCGTCACCAGCTGGAGCGAGCTGGCAAGAGACGGCATCGCCTGCGAGCAACGCCAACTGGCCGGTGCCTCCAATCCCGGCGTGCCGTTCATTACCCAGCAGCTCAGCACCAGCACTGGCCCGGTTATTGCCGCCACCGACTACGTCAGATCCGTCCCCGACAGCGTCCGCGCCTTCGTGCCGCCAGGCCGCCGCTACGTCACCCTAGGCACCGACGGCTTCGGCCGCAGCGACACCCGCGCCGCGCTGCGCGAGTTTTTTGCGGTGGACGCGGCGGCGATTGTTCGGGCGGCGTTGGCGGTGGTTTGATGGACTGCGAGGGGACAAGCAATCGGGGTCAGACCGGTCAGAGCCCGATTTCGTAACTGTGTGGTTGCGCTTCGGGATGACCACGTCCTGAATCGGGATCCGACCCCATTTTTCCGCTACCCGGCTGAGTCTTTTCCAATTCAGGTTTGATACTGAACAGCGTTCCTGAAAGTCAGTTGTGAAGCATGGTCAAAGGGTTTAAGGAAACGCCAGTGTAGGGGGCT
>JANOQJ010000065.1:0-44462 GCA_031414805.1 Comamonadaceae bacterium | reverse complement strand
CCTGTTCAACGACACCTGGGTGGACGGCAGCCAACGCAACCTGGGCGTTCTGAACGAAATCAACACCCGCCTGAGCGGTGACGACTTCTACGGCGGCATCACCAAAGACGACCCCGTGTTCAACGCCCTGCGCGTGTGGTTTGACATCAACGGTGACGGTGTGGCGCAAGACGCCGAGCTGCAAACCCTGGACAAACTGGGCATTACCAAACTGGACTGGAACCCGTACAGCAATGACACGCTGGGCAGCTTTACCCACAAGGGGCAGAACAAGCGGATGGAGGTCGTCAACCTGCAGGCCGACGCCGCTGGCGTGGCCACCGTGCAGGTGGGTGGAAGCTTGTTGATTCAAAACGAAGGCGGTGGTGTGAATGACGGCCTGCAGCTGTACGCCACCGCCGTGGTCGACTACGCCGACAGCACCGACGCTGCCGTGCGCGCAGCGCACACCCACACCAGCACTAACGGCGCCCTGACAGCCGTAGACGAAGTGCTGGACGCCCAGGAAGACCTGATCATCACCATCAGCACCCAACAACTGCTCAAGAACGACAAATCCACCGGTGGCGCAGTGCGTTTTGCAGGCCTGAGCGGCACCCCGGCCAACGGCACAGCCGTCTACGACGCAGACAAACAGACGGTGAGCTTCACCCCCACCGCTAACTTCAACGGCCAGGCCAGCTTCAACTACACCGTAGCCGACGCCCAGGGCAATCAGGTCAACGCCACCGCAGCCGTAGACGTAGGCGCGGTAGACGATGCACCCGTGGTCACCCTGGCCCCCAACCGAAGACAGGCCGGCTGGAAAGACCTGGGCCTGACCGCCAACGCACAAGGCCAACAGGTTTACATATTGCCCGGCTACTCCGGCGTGGCCAACACCAGCCCCGAAGTGGCAGCTGCCGTGAAAGTGGTGGGCTACTACGGCGACAGCGGGACCGCCTTGCTGCCCGACAGCACCGGCGTGGTGGGCTTTGTGGGCGGCAAGCTGTACTTTGCAGCGTTTGCACAGCCGGGGCAGATCAGCAGCCAGGGGCCCTGGCAGGAAGTGCTGATCAATGCGGTGGATGAGGGGGCGGTGTCGGGCACGCTGACGGTGACGGATGTGGATGCGAACAAGCCGATCAGCATCCTGCGTGATGCAGGTGGTAGCCGCAGTGGCCAGTTTGGCAACGTGACACTCATTGACCAGGGCAACGGTACGGCCACTTACAGCTATACGCGCACCAGCCTGCAAAGCCAGGAAGCCACTACCTTCATGCAAGGGGTGACGCAAGCGTCCGACGGAACACCGGTTTATGTGGCACCCCAAATAGGGCCAGACGACGCCTTCTATGTGCGCCTGATAGAAAACGTCTCGTACACCCCAGCCCCGGCGCCGCCGCCCGGCCAGGAGCAAGGTGGTCAAGACGGAATCGGAACATCGATTGACATCGTCAACTACCAAAAAGTCATCGTCAAAGCCCCCGACTTCAATGCCGCGGGCACAGAGGCCGACTACCTGCGCCTGACCGATGGCAGCCTGCGCCCACTGCCAGACAACAACCCACCGTGGGAGCCTGGCAATGCGGGTGCCCCCATCGTGCTGGACCTGAACGACAACGGCTTTCGCTTCATTGGTGCCCAAGACTCCAGCGCCTTCTACGACCTGACGGGTGACGGTGTGCGCCGCGCTACCGCCTGGACCTCGGGGCAAGACGCCTTGCTGGCCTTTGATGCCAACGGCGACGGCAAGATCAGCGGCAAAGCCGAGCTCAGCTTCAAAGACTACAAGCCAGGCGCGCAAACCGACCTTCAAGGCCTGGCCGCGTTTGACACCAACAGCGACGGCATCTTCTCGGCGGCCGACGCCCAGTGGGCAGCCTTTCGCGTGTGGCAAGACAAGAACGAAGACGGCGTGCAAACGCCCGACGAACTGTCCACCCTGGCCCAGCGCGGCATACAAAGCATTGCCCTTGCCAGCAACAACCAAAGCACCAGCGCCCAAGGCGTGACCGTGCACGGCGTGGGCAGCTACACCCGCATTGACGGCAGCCAGGCCCAACTGGCCGACGTGGCCTTTGCCAATACCGGCGAGACGGCGGGCAGCGTGAAAGACGACACCGTGGACCTGACGGCCAACCCGGCTGCCGTGGTGAACACCGGTGGTGGTGACGACACGGTGACTGGCAGCAGCGCGGCCGAGCAGATCAACACCGGCACGGGCAACGACACCGTGCGCGCGGGTGGCGGCGCCGACCGGGTGTATGGCGGCGCCGGAGCCGACCAGATCAGCGGTGGCGAAGGCGACGACCAGCTGTGGGGCGGCCTGGGCAACGACACCCTGGTGGGTGACGCCGGAGCCGACCAACTGCACGGCGGCAGTGGCGACGACTACCTGGGCGGCGGCGAGGGCGACGATGCGCTGTGGGGCGGCACGGGAGCCGACATCCTGAGCGGTGGCGCAGGTGTTGACACCTACCACTTTGCGCTGGGCGACGGCAACGACCTGATCAAGGACAGCGGCGGTCAGGGCCTGCGCATCGTGCTGGGTGCCGACAGCCAGGGGCGCACCATCAACACCGCCAACATCCAGGCCGAGGCCTTCACCGGCACCGCAGGCAGTGCCTACGTGCTGCGCTTCTCGGCTACCGACAGCATCACCATTCAAAACCAGTCAGCCACACCGTTTGTGGCCAGCAACGTACAAGTGACGCTGGCAGATGGCAGCACTGTGAACGTGGGGCAACTGATCGCTGCCACCCACATCAACCACGCACCCACGCTGGCTGCGGCACCGATCAACCAGAGCGCCAACAAAGGCAGCCTGTGGACCTACACCGTGCCCGCAGGCACCTTTGCCGATGTAGACCCGGGTGACAGCCTGAGCTTGAAGGCCACTCTGGCCAATGGTGATGCGCTGCCCCTGTGGATGAGCTTTAACGCCACCACCCGCACCTTCAGCGGCACCCCGCCCGGCACAGCCGCAGCGAATGTGAGCATCCAGGTGGTGGCCACCGACGCCTTTGGGCTGAGCGCGCGCAGCAGCTTTGGCTTGAATGTGCAGGCTGCAAGCCCAGCGCCTTCACCGTCACCGTCACCTGCACCTGCACCTGCACCTGCACCTGCACCGGAACCTGCACCAAGCCCGGCACCGGCTCCCAGTCCGGCTGCGGACGCTTCACCCCCACCAACTTCTGGCCGGGCACCCGGCATCAGCATGGCCTGGACGTTTGAAGACGCCTCGCGACCCGACGGTTCAGGTGTGATGCCGGTGGTGATTCCGGTGGCCGGGCTTGCAGTGCCTATGTACGTGACGATCAGACCCAGTGGTTTGCCCGCAGGCGGGCCCGGTATGACCCAGGTCGATGCCCCTGCAGCTCAATCGTTGGATGGGCTGACCGACTGGCCCGCAAGCGCCTCAGTGCTGCTGGCAGGCGAGCCAGATGTGCGTGAGAGCTGGGGGCGCTTCATGAACGAAGAGCATGCAAAGCCGTACAGCGAAGCGAATGTGACTGTCGATGGCGATGACTTCAGCAAAAAAGGCACCCGCCTTGCGTATGTCAACCCCTGGGTGGCCCTGCAGGCAGGCATGGCGCTGATGGACAACGCACCCACGATAGCCAGCAACCCGATTGAGACCCGCGCGGCGCAAAGCGCGGATCAACTGCTGTTTGCGGCGCTGGGCGTGGACAGCAGCGGGGATGTGGCTGGGTGGAAGCAGGGGTGATGGAGGGTGCAAGCGCTGGGCTGGCGGGGGTGCGGTCAACACCGCCGCCAGCACCGCGACCGGCCTCTCAACCCGTACTCATGGTCTGGGAGCACGGCGGCCAATTGGGTCACCTGGCGCGCTTGCTGCCAGTGGCGCAGGCACTGCGTGCGCGGGGGGTGCCGGTCACGCTGGCGGTGGCGCAGCCCGCTGCGGTGACGCCGTTTTTTGTGCACATGGGCGTTGCCGTGATTCAGGTTCCGCAGGTGGCAGCGTGGCCGCCTGCAACCGATACAGCACGGTGCGCTGCAGACATCTGGTTGCGCTGCGGGTTTGCCAACCCGGTGGCCGCCAAAGTGTGCGTGCAGCAGTGGCTGGCCGTGTTTGCGCAGATGCAGCCAGCCGCGGTGCTGGTCGACGCATCGCCGCTGGCTTTGTATGCCGCGCAGGTGGGCGGTTTGAATGCGGTGGCGATGGGGCATGGGTTTGAGCTGCCGCCGCCGGTTGCGGGTTTGAGTTTTACGCCCTGGCAAGAAAATGTGCCAGATGACCTGGCCGCAAAAATTGCCTACAGCGAACAAGTGCTTCTATCGGCTTTCATCACCCTGGCCAGGAGTCTCGACGGAGTGGCAGTGGACGGCCACTTGGGCACATCGGTTGCGCAGGTGCTGGGTGCCGCGAAGCAGGCCTTGTGTACCTGGCCGCTGCTGGATCACTTTGAGCCTGCAACTCGCCAGATTTCAAACGCCGTGCCCATTTACCTGGGCCCTATCTGGCATGACCTGCCAGAGCAGGGCGCTGAGGCCCAGGCTGCGGCCTGGCCCGACAAGCCGGGCCCCAAGGTGCTGTGCTACCTGAACCTGGTGGACCAGCGCTACGACTTGCTGTGGCAGGCCCTGGTATCGCAAGGGGCCAATGTGCTGGTGCTGGCCCCGGCTGGCGCAGCCTGGGCCTGCAAGGAAGCGCGGGGTTGGGGCGTGACGGTCTTGACGCAGCGGCTTTCGCTGGGTGATTTGTTTCCGGATTGTGATGCGGTGATAGGCCACGGGGGCATGGGCTTGTGCAGCATGGCTTTACACGCGGGCAAGCCGCTGCTGCTGATGCCGACGCAACTGGAGCAAGGGCTGCTGGCCTACCGCTTGACGCAACGCGCTCTGGCCATCAGCAGCTTGAATCACCTGAACAAAGCCCAGGTGAAGTTGCGTGTGGAGCAACTATTGCACGGCGCTGCTTTGAAGCAGCGGGCAGCGCTTTTTGCGTCAGGTTACGCAGGCTTCGGCCCGCAGCAGGCGGTGCGGGCGGTGGTCGATCTCTTGTTGAATTCTGCGCACGGCCCAGACCTGGGTCGACCGCTGGACCAAAAGAAAGTTTTGCCATGCTGAATAGTGCAACACCCCTCAAACCACCTTCGTTGCTGGCAGCGCAGGCGCATGACTTTGCACCAGACCTGCTGACGGTGCAACTGAGCCCACCGTCTCGCTTGCCGCGCGGGGTGGTGCTGGCTTTGGTGGTGCTGGTGGGGGCTATGTTGCTGTGGGCCTTTCTGGCCAAGCTAGACATCGTGGCCACCGCACAAGGTCGTCTGGTGCCCATCAGCTACACCAAGGTGGTGCAACCGGCCGAGGCGGGGGTGGTCAGCGAGATTCTGGTCAAGGATGGTGATGCGGTGCGGGCCGGGCAGGTGTTGCTGCGCCTGGATGCTCGCCTGAGCAATACCGATTTGCAGGCCCAGGGGCAGGACGTGGCCATCAAACGCCTGACCTTGGCGCGGATTGCCGCCGAGCTGGCCGCTACGGATACCCACACACCCAATGCACCCACATTTTCGCCACGCGCTGGCAACGGCTCCGCTACTTTGGTGGCTCAGGTGCAGGCGCAGTATCAGGCGCGTCGTCAGGCCTATCAGGACGCTCTGGCGCAAGAGACGCAGAGCCTTGAAAAGGCGCGTGCAGAGTTGGGTGCGGCCCAGCAGGTGCGCAGCAAGCTGCAACAAACCTTGCCGTTATATGAGCAGTCGGCCCAGGCCTTTGAAAAGCTGAAAAAAGAAGGTTTCGTGGGCGAAGTGGCAGCCAATGACAAGCAGCGCGAGTGGCTGGAAAAGTCGCAGGACCTCAAGGCGCAAGAGTCCACTCTGCTGAGCCTGCAGGCGGCGATTACCCAGTCGGAAAAAAAGCTCACCAGCTTGCGCTCCAGCTACCAGAGCCAACTGGAAAACGAGCGCATGGACACGCAGACGCAGCTGGCCAAAAGCGCCCAGGAGCTGGACAAATCAACCATCCGCTCGGGCATGCTGGAAATTCGGGCACCGACCGACGGCGTGGTGAAAGACCTGGCTGTGACCTCGAAAAACGCGGTGGTGCAAGCCGGTGCGCTGCTGATGAACATCGTGCCGCAGACAGAAGCCCTGCAAGCCGAGGTGCTGCTGGCCAATGAAGATGTGGGCTTTGTGACGGTGGGCCAAAAAGCCCAGGTGAAGGTGGCGGCGTTTCCGTTCACCAAATACGGCTTGCTGCAAGGTAGCGTCAAGCATGTTGGAGCCGACGCATCAGACCCCAAGCAAAACAGCTCCCCCCAAGCCGCCGCGCTGACCTACCGCGCGCTCGTGGTGCTGGAGCGCCAGAACCTGACCGGCTTTGACGGCAGCGCCAACCTACCGCTGAATGCGGGGATGTCGGTGGTGGTGGAAATACACCAGGGCCGGCGCACGGTCATGGAGTATTTGCTGTCGCCTGTGATGAAGGTGGGGTCTGAGGCAGCCAGAGAGCGATAAGTGCTGATACTTTTTGCTATTTAATTAGTAGCTGCTTGAGCAGCATTCACAAGGGCGGAACGCTGATTTGGCTTGGAAGATTTGGAAAATGCAACCGTAGCGCGGGTTTTGCTCGTTCCCGCCTTTGGGGGAAGCTTGGGATGGGGGCTCTTGCCGCCACCTTCACATGCCAAGGCTTCCCAACCTGAAGCACGCAATTGGGGTCGGAGCCCGATTTCGTATTGGCGATGTGTCGGTGGGCAAGACCTCGTCCTGAATCGGGATCCGACCCCAAATGCTTGTCGCAGCTGGGCCAACCCTTTCCCGCGTGAATTGGGCCCAGAAATTGGGGTCAGATCACTATTCAGGACGAGGACTTGAGCAGCAGATACGAAATGGTGCTCTGACCTCAATTTCTGGGCCCAATCGCTCGAGCGCTGATGTCGTTGGCAAATTTTCTACCCGGGGAAGTGTTCACCTCACTCAACCCGCTCCACCCGCACCGGTTTGAACCCCAAATCTGCCGCTTTGCCCTTGCGGGCCCGGGCTGCGCGGGCGTTGTTGAGGCTGCGGATTTCAAGCGTTTCTTCGCGGGCTTTGCCGCCGCGGCCGATCCCGCTGATACGCACGCTGCGGGTGTAGGCCGCGGCGCCGGCCAGGGTGTCTTTGTCTTCCAGGTCGATCAGCATCAGGCCACGGCCGCCGTTGGCCATGGTTTTGAGTTCGCTGATCTCGAAGGTGATGATGCGGCCACCAGTGGAGGCGCAGGCGACGTGGGTGGCTGTGATGGTCTTTGTGGTTGCGGGCACATCGCCCACAGCCGGTGTCGTGATCTGAATCACCAGCGGTGAGGGCTTGCACACCACCTCGCCTTCGTTGCAGGTGATGAAGGCTTTGCCGGCTTTGAAGCGCGACGACATGTTTTCCACACTGGCCAAAAACCCGTAGCCGCTGCTGGCACTGAGCAGCAATTGCGTACTTGCGGCGGCGGCGAAGTAGTGCAGGGCTTGCGTGCCCGATTCCAGCTCAATCAGGGTGGTGATCGGCTGGCCATCGCCGCGCGCGCCGGGTAGCTGCGCCACGGGCACCGAGTACACCCGACCATTGCTGCCGAAGACCAGCAGCATGTCGACCGTGCGGCATTCAAAGGTGCCGTGCAGGCTGTCGCCGGCTTTGAAAGCGAAGCTTTGCGGGTCGTGGCCATGCATGGAGCGGGCGCGTACCCAGCCTTTTTCGCTGATGACCACGGTCACTGGTTCGTCCACCACTTTCACCTCGACCACAGCCTTTTTCTCGGCTTGAATCAGGGTGCGGCGGGCGTCGGCAAACTGTTTGGAATCGGCCTCGATTTCTTTGATCATCAGGCGGCGCAACGCGGCGGGGCTGGACAAAATTTCTTCCAACCGGCCTTGGTCTTCGCGCAGTTCGGCCAACTCTTTTTCAATGCGAATGGCTTCCAGCCGGGCCAGTTGCCGCAGCCGGATGTCCAGAATGTCTTCGGCTTGGCGCTCGCTCAAGCCAAAGCGCGCGATCAGCGCCGCTTTCGGTTCGTCGCTGGTACGGATGATGGCAATCACCTCGTCGATGTTGAGCAACACCAACTGGCGGCCTTCCAGAATGTGGATGCGCTCCAGCACCTTGTCCAGGCGGTGCTGGGTGCGCCGCTGCACCGTGGTCTGGCGGAATTCAATCCACTCAGTCAGCATCTGGCGCAGCGACTTTTGCGTGGGCCGGCCGTCCAGACCCACCATCGTCAAGTTGATGGGGGCCGAGGTTTCCAGGCTGGTGTGGGCCAGCAGCGCCGAAATCAACTCGGCTTGTTCGATGCGGCTGGTTTTGGGCTCAAACACCAGGCGCACCGCCGCGTCTTTGTTCGACTCGTCACGCGCGGCATCCAACACGGCCAGCATGCTGGCTTTGAGCTGCGTCTGGTCCTGGCTGAGCGCTTTTTTGCCCAGTTTGATTTTGGGGTTGGTGATTTCCTCAATCTCTTGCAGCACCTTTTGCGTGCTCACGCCAGGCGGCAGCTCGGTGACCACCAGCTGCCACTGGCCGCGTGCCAGCTCTTCAATCTTCCAGCGGGCGCGCACTTTCAGCGAGCCGCGGCCGGTGCGGTAAGCGTCGGCAATGTCGGACGCGCTGCTGATGATCTGGCCGCCGCCGGGGTAGTCGGGGCCAGGCACCAGGGCCAGCAAATCGGCTTCGGGCAGCTCGGGTTGCTTGATCAGGGCGATGCAGGCATCGGCAATCTCGCGCAGGTTGTGGCTGGGGATTTCGGTGGCCAGGCCCACGGCAATGCCGCTGGCACCGTTGAGCAAGGCAAACGGCAGGCGCGCGGGCAGCAGTTTGGGCTCTTGCTCGCTGCCGTCGTAATTGGGCGCGAAGTCCACCGTGCCTTCGTCCAGCTCATCGAGCAGCAGGCGGGTGATTTTGGCCAGGCGCGCCTCGGTGTAGCGCATGGCGGCGGCGTTGTCGCCATCGCGGCTGCCAAAGTTACCCTGGCCGTCGACCAGCGGGTAGCGCTGGGGAAAGTCTTGCGCCATACGCACCATGGCGTCATAGGCGGCGGTGTCGCCATGCGGGTGGTATTTGCCCAGCACATCGCCCACCACGCGGGCACTTTTGACGGGCTTGGCACCGCTGTTGCCGTTGGCCCCGCCAAAACCCAGGCCCATGCGCGACATGCTGAACAAAATGCGCCGCTGCACCGGTTTTTGGCCGTCGCACACATCGGGCAGCGCCCGACCTTTGACCACGCTGAGCGCGTATTCCAGGTAGGCGCGCTGGGCGTAGGCGGCCAGGCTGGGGTTGTCGTCGTCGTCGGCGGCGGGTGGCGGCTCGGGAGGGGGCGGTGGCGCCGCTGGCGGAGGTGGTTCGGATGGCGGAGGGGTGATCAGGTCGTGTTGCATGCGAAAGGCAATTGGCAGGGCAAATGTCTCAACGTTAGGCCGTCAGGCGCAACGCCATAAAGAAAAATCAGTCGCGCTCGATCTTGAAATCAGCGGGCATGGGGATGGTGGGCGCAATGAGCTTTTGTCCGGCTGGCCCAGGCACAGTGGCGGTGAGCGGCGGCACCATGTTGCGCCGCCCCGGCACGCCCGCTGCAGAAATTTCCATGCGGACCCGCCCTGGGGTGTTGGCTGGTAGAGCGCGCCGCTCAATCAGCTGTGACGGCGGTTTGAGCGCGCCGTATAAGCCCATCACGGTTTTGACGTACTTTTGCGTTTCGGGGTAATTGGGAATTTTGTTGCCCGCGCGCTGCACCGCACCTTCACCGGCGTTGTAAGCGGCCAGCGCCAGCTCAATGCTGCCCGGAAACATTTTGATGAGGTCGCGCAAGTAGGCGCTGCCCGCACGTATATTGGTTTTGGGGTCGGTGAGTTTGAGTTCCAACGGGGTTTTCACATCGCCCTTCACGCCGTAGCGCTGCGCGGTGGCGGGCATCAGCTGCATCAGACCCACAGCACCCTTGGGCGACACCGCGCCCGTATCAAAACCCGATTCAGCCACGATCAGCGCCTGCAGCAACTCGTAATCAATGTTGTGCGCGCTGGACGCTTCCTTGATGTGGTGCTTGACCTGCTTGTAGCTGGGCGACACGTCAAAAAACGCCAGCAACTTCGGGTTCGCAGTGGGTGACACCAGCGGCGAATTCAGGGGTTTTGGCGACTGCAGGATGGACGACTCGATCAACGCCGTGGGCTTGACGCCATTGGCCGTGTCAAAACTCTCGCCGCTGCGAAAGTACAGCTCGTAGCGCTCGTCCATCCGCTCGGAAGCAAAGTGCGCCGTGCCCCTGTCATCCACAAAGCCCCACACATTGGCGCGGGCCGCAGTGGCCATGACCAGCGCAGGGGCCAAGACCCACAACACGTTTAAAAAAATCCATCGCATCACGCCAATACCTCCAGACCCTGCGCACGGCGCTGGGCAAATTCAGGTTGCAACATGGCCATCACGATCAGGGTTTCGTAGCCACCGCTCATGCGCACTGCATCGCGCAGCCGCCCTTCGACAATGAAGCCTTCGCTGTCATATAGCAGCTTGGCCCGCGAGTTCAGTGCCTTCACATCCAGCCACAGCCGGTGCGCGCCCAGCTCGTCAAACGCCACCTTTTTGGCCAGGTGCAACGCCGCCCGACCATACCCCTGCCCGGTCGGTTTGACCACCATGCGCTTGAGTTCCAGCGATTTGTTGGGGTTGCGACACCCAATAAAAATCAAAAAACCCACCGCATCCCAAGCATCACCGCCTTCAATGACAAAGTGCCGAAAGTCCGGAAACCGTATTGCGCCTTCATGCTGAATGCGCTCCCAGGGTGTGATGAACGGTAGATTGGCGCGGTCATTTTCCAGCGTCAGGACGTAGTCGAGATCGCTTTGCAGGGTGGGGCGCAGGCGGATGCGGGTCATTGAAGTAGGGATCGGGGATTTTTGAACGCAGAGGTCGCAGAGGTTACGCAGAGTTCGCAAAAGAACATCCAGGAAAATTCAAAAGTGAAACCGGACAGCCGCACCGAGGTATTTTTCCCCTTCTGCGTCCTCTGCGAAACCTTCGCGTCCTCTGCGTTCAAAAAATCTCCTCCGATTTCAACCATCACACATCCACCTCAACCGCATCCCCATGTAGCTCCATCAATTCCCGCCGCGCGGCCGCCTCTCCCTTGCCCATCAGCTTGGTAATTAAATTCTCCGTCTGCAGAAAGTCCAGATTCCCCAGTTGCACCGGTAGCAGGCGACGGGTGTCGGGGTTGAGGGTGGTTTCCCAGAGTTGCTCGGCGTTCATTTCGCCCAGGCCCTTGAAACGGCTGACGCTCCAGCTGCCTTCTTTCACGCCTTCTTTGCGCAGCTTGTCCAGGATGCTGGTCAGCTCGCCATCGTCCAGCGCATAGGCTTTTGATGCAGGTTTTTTACCGCGCGCCGGGGCGTCAACGCGGAACAGCGGGGGCCGGGCCACGTACACATTGCCCGATTCAATCAGTTTGGGGAAGTGGCGGAAAAACAGGGTGAGCAGCAGCACCTGGATGTGCGAGCCATCTACATCGGCATCAGACAGGATGCAGACCTTGCCGTACCTTAACCCCGTCAGGTCGGGTGTGTCATTTGGCCCGTGCGGGTCAACCCCAATCGCCACTGCAATGTCATGAATTTCGGTATTGGCGAACAGCCGGTCGCGCTCCACTTCCCAGGTATTCAGCACCTTGCCACGCAGCGGCAAGATGGCCTGGCTTTCTTTGTCGCGGCCCATTTTGGCGCTGCCACCGGCGCTGTCGCCCTCCACCAGAAACACCTCGTTGTGGGCCAGGTCGCGGCTTTCGCAGTCGGTCAGCTTGCCGGGCAACACAGCCACGCCCGAGCCTTTGCGCTTTTCTACCTTTTGGCCCGCTTTTTGGCGCACCTGCGCGGCTTTAATGGCCAGCTCGGCCAGTTTTTTGCCGTAGTCCACATGCTGGTTCAACCACAGTTCCAGCGCCGGGCGCACAAAGCTGCTCACCAAACGCACGGCGTCGCGCGAGTTCAGGCGCTCCTTGATCTGGCCTTGAAACTGTGGTCCAGCACCTTGGCGCTCAGCACGTAGCTGGCGCGTGCAAACACGTCTTCGGGCAGCAGCTTCACGCCTTTGGGCAGCAGGCTGTGCAGCTCGATGAAGCTTTTCACCGCGGTAAACAGTCCATCGCGCAGGCCGCTTTCGTGGGTGCCGCCAGCCGTGGTCGGAATCAGGTTCACATAGCTTTCGCGGACGGCCTGGCCATCTTCGGTGAAGGCCACGCACCACTGTGCGCCTTCGCCTTCGGCAAAGGTGTCGTCGTTTTTCGCAAAACCTTCGCCTTCAAACAGCGGAATCACCGGCTCGCCGTTCAGGCACTGGCTCAAGTAGTCGTGCAGCCCGCCCTTGTAGACCCAGGATTGCACGTCTTTGGTTTTTTCTACCGTGAGCGTGACCGACACGCCCGGCATGAGCACGGCTTTGCTGCGCAGCAAATGCACCAGCTCGTTCATGGGCAGATTGGGCGACTCGAAATATTTTGCGTCGGGCCATACGCGCACCGTGGTGCCCTGCTTGCGGTCGCCATCTGCGGCGGGGCGCTTGGTCAGTGGCTCAATCACATCCCCCGCAGAAAACACCAGCCGAGCCACCTGGCCTTCGCGGTGGGTGGTGGCTTCCAGCCGGGTGGCCAGCGCATTGGTGACCGACACACCCACGCCATGCAGGCCGCCCGCAAAGCTGTAGGCACCGCCCTTGGCCTTGTCGAACTTGCCGCCCGCGTGCAGCCGAGTGAACACCAGCTCGATGACGGGGGCGTTTTCTTCGGGGTGCAGGCCAAACGGAATGCCCCGGCCATCGTCTTCAATGCTCACCGAGCCGTCGGTGTGCAAGGTGACCTTAATCTTCTTCCCGTGCCCCGCCAGCGCCTCGTCAGCCGCGTTGTCCAACACCTCTTGAATGACGTGCAGCGGGTTGTCGGTGCGCGTGTACATGCCCGGCCGCTGCTTGACCGGCTCCAGGCCCTTGAGCACACGGATGGACGATTCGGAATAGGCGCTGGAGGCATGAACGGGAGGAGTTGCCATGGACGGGTGCGAGGTTCGGGACGTGTGAAAAGTTGCGCGACGGCGGGGACTGGAGGCGCATTGTAGTCAGCAGGACCGTTGGCGCTGTATAAAAAATCAGCCCAAGACAACCCGAAGGGCCGCCTGATGAACCGTCTCGGTTTAGGGAACCTCTGATTAACCTCCTGCGGCCTGCCATCAAACGGACTTGGGCGCATCGACTGCGTTGCTTTTTTTGCCAATAGCCCGCTATTGGCTGCAAAAAGACGCCTTGCGCTGCATCCCAATCCGTTCGCCGCAGTTCCGCACGAGGTTAATCAGAGGTTCCTTAAGCCAGCGGAAAGTGCAAGCTCGAAAACAAGCGCCCGTTGTTGATAGCAGCCCGCTCCACTGATGCCGCTGTCTGTGGTGCATCCAGCCAGCCGCGCTGCTCCAGAAACTGCAAGTACGCCCGGGTGCTCACTTTGCGGCAGTTGTCGGGGAGCAAAAAGCTGGCGCGGGCTATTTTGTGGTCTTCAAACAAGAAGACGGATGTGGTGGCCGGGTCGGCGAGGGCCAAGGTGTTCATGTGCTCTTGAATGGCCAACTCACCCAGATTGGCTTTCGATACGTTTTTTGAGTTCTTCGCCAGCCTATCTTGGTAATGGGCAAACGTTCGGGTCGGCACGATATGCATTTGGTGGCGGGTCGCCCAGTCACGGATTTTTTCGCTGGTGGGTGTGGTGCTGCGAGTCAGTTCGTGCCACACCATGTCCACCAATTGCACATGCCAGCCCGATTTCAACAACAAATTCAGCGCGTCGGCATAGCCCAGCGTGATCAACGGTCCGGCGTCGGGAAACAGCAGAACCGGCGGGTTCACGGAACCGCAGAAACCAAAGCATTCAAGTCGTCCACCATCGCCTGGGTGTGCGATGCGGGCAGGCGCGGCATGGGTAGGCGGGCTTGGGCCATCAGCAGAAAAATATCTTCATCTGATTCGATTCCCAACGCGCTTTTGGCCTGCAAGTCGTCAATTCGGCCGAGCGAAAAGTCGAGCAGGGTTTTGTAGTTTTGGTTGCTGTTGCGGCTGGCGGCCTCGTAAGTTTCAACCAGGTAGCGCAACTCGGCATTGAACAGCGCATTCACCGAGGTGTCGTTCTGCGCGGCAATTACTTTGGCGCGGCGCAAAACGTCTTTGTCCAGGGCGCTGGTGAAGTTAACGGTGGCGGTCATGTTGGGTCCTTTGATCACGGCTAACACACAAATAAGTGTAATGCTTGTTTGTGTGTCAATTGGTCAAATCGATCTCAATACCTCAATTTGCTATGAAATACGTAGCTGCTTGAGCAGTATCAAAAAGGGCGTAAGGCCCTTTTGACTTGAATGGAGACATCCCTCAGACCGTCATTCCCGCCCAGGCGGGAATCCAGTGACGACCGCGCGGGTGGCCGTGTTTGTGGCGTGCTGGGGCTGGATTCCCGCCTACGCGGGAATGACAGGGTGCGGGGTAAGCGCAGGGAGCCTGAACTCGTTAAAGTTCCCCGCCATGAGCCCCACCTCCAATCCCACGACTTTCCCCGCCAAACCGTCCCCACAGCTTTCGATGTTCCAGGTGCTGCTGTGCGGCGCCATCATCGTCACCCTGTCCATGGGCATTCGCCATGGTTTCGGCCTGTGGCTGCAGCCCATCACGCAAGACCAGGGCTGGACGCGCCAGACCTTTGCGTTTGCCATTGCCATTCAGAACCTCTCCTGGGGCATTTTTGGCATTTTTGCGGGCATGCTGGCCGACAAATTTGGTGCGTTTCGGGTGCTGATCGTGGGTGCCGTGCTGTACGCGCTGGGCCTGGTGGGCATGGCCCTGTCGCCCAATTCGCTGGTGTTTGCGCTGACGGCCGGTGTGCTGATTGGCGCGGCGCAGGCAGGGACCACCTACGCGGTGATTTACGGCGTGATTGGCCGGCAGATCGACCCGGCCAAGCGCTCCTGGGCCATGGGGGTGGCGGCAGCGGCGGGCTCGTTTGGCCAGTTTTTGATGGTGCCGGTTGAAGGCTTTCTCATCAGCAGCCTGGGCTGGCAACAGGCGCTGCTGGTGCTGGGCGGCGCGGTGCTGTTGATTGCGCCGTTTGCCTTCGGCCTGCGCGAGCCGGGTTTTGCCGCGGGCAGCGCCCCGGTCAAACGCGAACAAACCATCATGCAGGCGCTACGCGAAGCCATGAAATACCCCAGTTTCCAGTTGCTGATGGCGGGCTACTTTGTTTGCGGTTTTCAAGTCGTGTTCATCGGCGTGCACATGCCCAGTTACCTGAAAGACAAGGGCCTGTCGCCCCAGGTGGCCACGTATGCGCTGGCGCTGATCGGCCTGTTCAATGTGTTTGGCACCTACATCGCCGGCAGCCTGGGCCAGCGTATGTCGAAGACGCGCATCCTGTCGTTCATCTACTTTTCGCGCGCCATCGTCATCACAGTGTTTCTGCTGGTGCCGCTGTCGCCCCTGTCGGTCTATGTGTTTGCCAGCGTGATGGGCCTGCTATGGCTGTCCACCGTGCCGCCCACCAACGCGGTGGTGGCGCAGATTTTTGGCATTCAGCACCTCAGCATGCTCGGTGGCTTTGTGTTTTTCAGCCACCAGGTGGGCAGCTTCATGGGCGTGTGGCTGGGCGGTTTGTTGTATGACAAAACCGGCAGCTACGACATCGTCTGGTACATCGCCATTGCCTTAGGCGTGATGGCGGGGCTGGTGAACCTGCCGGTGAAGGAAACCGCGATTGCCCGACCCGGGCTTAAGGCGGCTTGACATGAAAATCAAACCCACTACAGCCAAACACTTGGCTTACGCCGTGGCCGTGGTGGCCCTGCTGGCGGTTTTTCTGCTGTACACCCAGCCGGACTTCATGGTGACAGTGGCCGATCAGGTGTGGTCGTGTTTTTAAGCGTTTTCGGCCTTCAGCCCTTGTGAATACTGCTCAAGCAGCTATTTATTCAATAGCATATTGACTTATCAACTCGTGCTGGCCGTTACACCAGCTGAATTTTTGACATCTCTAAGGAGTAGGTGATGACCGCCCTCACCGTACGACTACCTAACTCGGTTCATCAAGAAATACGAGAACGTGCCGAACGCGATGAGATTTCGGTCAATCAGTTCATTGCCAGCGCAGTGTCAGAAAAAATGGCATCAGTGCTGACGCTGGACTATTTGAAACGTTTAAATGACAAGACAAATCAAAGTATTTGAAATTGACGATAGATTGACAGCGTTAGGGTTTCGCATGGCGAGAGACAAGATGCTTCCCGTCGTACGGGAAGGTGCCATGACGATGCCAAGTTCGATCATTCTGAGTCTCATCGACTTGCTGGATTCTTATGATTTAGCCCTCAGTCAAGTACCGCCAGACTGGGTAATGACTCATGCTGAGTTGGCAGCAGCAGGCATTATTTGACTGCGTGCTTGAATCGACGTGCTGGCGGCTCTGGCGCTGCTGGTTGACAGGTAGCAGCCCCTTTTATAGTAAAAACAGCCGCCCGCCCTTGTGAATACTGCTCAAACAGCTATGAAAATAATAGTGATCACCGGCGCATCCGACGGCATCGGAGCAGAGATCGCTCATCAATTAGCCACAACGCACGGCAAAAATCTGGGCCTGGTACTGGCAGCGCGCAAACGCCCCGCGCTGGAGGCGGAGGCGGCGCAATGCCAGGCGCATGGGGCGCAGACGCTGGTGGTGCCCACCGATGTGTCGGACGCCGCGCAATGCCGCGCCCTGATTGACGCAGCGGTGCAGCAGTTTCAGCGCATTGACGTGTTGATCAATAACGCTGGGGTGTCAGCCCAGGCCCTGCTTGCCGAGGTGAAAACCGAAGACCTGGGTTGGTACGAAGACCTGATGCGCGTCAACCTCTGGGGCAGCGTGTGGTGCACGCATGCCGCGCTGCCGCACCTGAAAGCCTCGCAGGGCAGCATCGTGGCGGTGTCGTCGCTGGCCGGGCTGGTGGGGGTGCCGGGGCGCACGGCTTACAGCGCTACCAAGTTTGCGATGGGTGGCTTTTTTGAGGCGCTGCGCACGGAGCTGAAACCCACTGGCATCAGCGTCACCTTGGCCTACCCCGGCGTGGTGGCCACGCAAATTCGCCACCATGGCTACAACGCTGCCGGTGTGGCCGCCGGTTCCAGCGGATTGAAGGAAGACGACGCGATGCCAGTTGAAACCTGCGCCCGCTTGATCATCGACGGCATGAATGCAAGACAGCGCGAGGTGGTGATGACGGGCAAAGGCAAGCTGGCCCGCTGGCTCAAGTTGCTGGCGCCGGGTGTGGTGGAGAAGCTGGCGCTGGCGGCGCTGAAAGATGATGTCAAGCCGCGTTAAGGGCGGGTTGGTGAGATGCCTGTCGGAGGCATTGGGGTTATGGAACCACTCTAATGGTGCCAACGTTCATGCTATCGCCCTTGCGTGCCAGGATCAGGTATTGCCAGAGCGCGCTCCATTTTTCCATCTCGGTGACAGCGGCACAGCCATTGCTGAATTTACCAACGTGCAGGTAACGGTCACGGCCATCGCCAATGCGGAACCAAGTGGTGGCATGTCTTGATCTGCCCAAGTAGCGCTCGGCAAGCGTATGTTTTTCGTCTGGAATTTGCAGCGGCCACAAGCCAATCGGAACCGGATTGGACCCGTAGTCGTTGGTCACAGTGACCGACTCAAATTGATTGAAAAACGACTGGCCGCCAGAGGCTGTGAAACGTGGGGGCACCCCGAAAGTAGGCGTCAGTGTCAAGGCAGTGTGACCGAATACAACTTTGCTGGCACTCAGACTCAACACAACCGTTGCGGCTGGCTTGAGGGGAACCGAGCCAAACTGCGACTTCCCCTTCGGCGCCAGTTCGACACTGCCCGTTTTGCCGACGCGTATGCCCTCCAGAACTCTGAATTTCTCTCGCCCTCCGGCCACGCCCAACGTGTCAACCCGCAGCCCATATGGCAGGGAGGTGACATTAGATATACCGTCGATCTGAACATCCAGCCAGCCGTGTACATCAGTTCCCGTCACTTGTTTTATTGCCATGGGTACCCTTTAAATAAATAAAATTGTGCGGTGGCACAGGCCGATCAAATGTCAAGTTTTGTGATTGGTTACCCAAGGCACAGTTAATGAACACTTACGCGGATCGGCGCCACCAGCGGACGCTTGTTTTAAGAGTGAAAGGACGCAGTACCCCTTATTGATATTGCTCAACAAGCTATCTATAGCGTAGCGTCATAAAAGGCTTTACCGCGTACTGCTCTAGCACCTGGGCGACAGGCGTGCAGTTGACTATGGCGCCCGCCCTGATAAGACTTTAAGTACTCCATACAAACGCATGCGCGCTCGATCAAATCAAATCAAAGCGATGCGACTCACAACCCGGCGTAGACACAGGGCGGTTTTGCACCGGCTACCCTTGAAACTCCGTCATGCCGTTGGCGACCCGGTCTGCCCAACTTTTTTTAAACGGATCACTTGTCACAGCGAATGAATACAAAATTTCCTCTGTCGCACGCCGTAGCACCACCCTCGCCCTGGGTACAGCGCTGGTCGCACCTCGTGCCCGCGGGCGGCACGGTGTTGGATGTGGCGGCCGGTTACGGGCGGCACACGCACTGGTTTTGTGAGCTAAATCACCCAGTAGCCCTTGTGGATATTGCTCAAGAAGCTATCTATTTTGTAGCAAATCTCAATCTACCGAACTGCGAAACGCTGGTGGCGGACATCGAATCCGGTCCCTGGCCCTTTGCGCAGCGGCAGTTCGATGGTGTGGTGGTGACGAACTACCTGTGGCGGCCCTTGTTGCCGGCCATCGTGGCTTGCGTGGCGCCGGGTGGCGTGTTGATTTACGAGACTTTTGCAGCGGGCAACGAAACCGTGGGCAAACCCTCGCGGCCTGATTTTTTGCTGCAGCCGGGTGAATTGCTAACGGTCTGCGCGGGTTTGCGGGTGGTGGCTTATGAGCATGGTTTTCTGGACAACCCGCCGCGTTTTGTGCAGCGGGTGGCGGCGGTGTGCGAGCCGGCAGAAGTGGGTCAAAACCCCCAGCCGCCGCGCTACCCGCTCTAGTTAGAATCGACCCCTTTCTTTCACCACAGGCCAAACCCCCATGGGACACCCCTCAGGCACCCTGCTCACCGGCAGTATCGTGGCACTCGCCACCCCCCTGCACGACGACGGCAGCGTGGACTACCCGGCCTTGCGCAAGCTGATTGACTGGCACATCGCGGAAGGCACAGACTGTATCGGCGTGGTGGGTACCACCGGCGAGTCTCCCACCGTCAGCGTGCAGGAGCATTGCGAAATCATTCGCGTGTCGGTGGAGCAAGCCAACAAACGCGTGCCCATCATGGCCGGTTGCGGTGCCAACTCCACGACTGAGGCCATCGAGCTGGCCAGGTTCGCCAAAAGCGTGGGGGCCGACAGTCAGTTGCAGGTGGTGCCTTACTACAACAAGCCCACCCAAGAAGGCCAGTACCAGCATTTCAAGGCCATTGCAGAAGCCACCGGCGACCTGCCGCTGGTGCTCTACAGCGTGCCTGGGCGCACTGTGGTCGATATGCAGGTGGACACCGTGCTGCGCCTGGCGCAGATCCCGGGCATCGTGGGCATCAAGGAAGCATCGGCCAATCTGGAGCGGGCGCAGTGGTTGCTGCGCGAGCGGCCAGAAGGCTTTGCGGTCTATTCTGGTGACGACGGCTCGGCCGTGGCGTTAATGCTGTGCGGTGGACAGGGCAACATCAGCGTGACAGCCAATGTGGCCCCACGCCTGATGCACGAGCTGTGTGTGGCGGCGATTGCGGGTGACTGCAAAACGGCCATGACCATCCAGTTCAAACTCATGCCGTTTCATAAAGTGCAGGGCATCGAGTCCAACCCCATTCCCGTGAAATGGGCCATGGCCCGCATGGGCCTGTGCGGCGGGGCGCTACGCCTGCCGATGACGCCGCTGTCGAAAAACCTGGAACCCGTGGTCGAAGATGCCTTGCGCCAATGTGGCCTGATTTGAAGAACTTTTTGTGAGAAGACCCAACGTGAACATCAATGTGAACATGCTCCCCGTTGCCAAATTGGCCGCCCTTGGCTTGGTGGTGACCTTGTCAGCCTGCTCCGTGCTGGAGGGCGACAAGATTGACTACAAGAGCGCCAGCCGAGGCAACTCCCTGGAAGTGCCGCCCGACCTGACCCAGCTCTCGCGCGACTCGCGCTACGGCGTGCCAGGTGGCCCGGTGTCGGCCAATGCCCTGCAGGTCAACCAGGCCAACGCGCCGGTGGCCAGTATTGCCGCCACGTCGGTGGGCGATGTGCGCATTGAGCGCGCAGGCACGCAGCGCTGGCTGGTGATCAACCGCAATGCCGACACGCTGTGGAGCCCGTTGCGCGACTTCTGGCAGGAAAACGGCTTCCTGCTCACACTGGACCAAGCCAATCTGGGCATCATGGAAACCGACTGGGCTGAAAACCGCGCCAAATTGCCGCAAGACTTCATCCGCAACACCGTGGGCAAGCTCTTTGACTCGCTGTATTCCACCTCCGAGCGCGACCGTTTCCGCACCCGTGTGGAGCGCAACGCCACCGGCGGCACCGAGATTTACGTGAGCCACCGCGGCCTGACCGAGGTCTACAGCAGCACCCAAAAAGACCAGACCATCTGGCAGCCGCGCCCCAGCGACCCCGAGCTGGAAGCAGAGTTTCTGCGTCGCCTGATGGTGAAGTTGGGCGTGCCTGCCGAGCAGTCCAAAACCCTGGTGGCCGCGAGCACCGTGAAGCTGACTTCGCGGGTGTCCAAAGTCAACGAGCAGCCCGTGGTGTTGATTGACGAAGGCTTCGACCGCGCCTGGCGTCGCGTAGGCCTGACCCTGGACCGCACGGGCTTCACCGTCGAAGACCGTGACCGCAACGCAGGCACTTACTTTGTGCGCTATGTGGAGCCGAGCACCGACAAGAAAGAACCCGGTTTCTTCAGTCGGATGCTAGGCAGTGGTGGCACCGCGGCCGCGCCCCTGAAGTTCCGCATCACCGTCAAGAGCCAAGGCGAAGCCACGACGGTGGCGGTGCTGAACGCAGCCGGTGCGCCAGAAGCCTCGGCCAATGCGCAGCGCATTGTTCAGGTGATTGCGGATGACTTGAAGTGAGTCGCTGTTGATGCATCAAAAAAGGCAGCTTCGGCTGCCTTTTTTTGTTGGCGAACAAGCTGTCGGTATAGATCAAATTTCAAATTTCCAAGGGCCGTGTTGTATCACTGGGTTGCGGTGATGCCGCCATCCAGGTACAGCACTTGCCCGGTCACAAAGGCTGCGGCGGGTGAGGCAAAAAACACGGCTGTGCCTGCGACGTCTTGCGGATCGGCCACGCGGTTCAGGGGTATGCGTCCCAGAACCTGTTGATGGGTGCTCGGGTTTTCCAGCCAATGGCGGGCCATTTCGGTTTTAACGACTGTGGGGGCAATGCCATTCACGGTAATGCCATGGGGTGCGAGTTCGGCGGCATGCTGGCGAATCAGCATGACCAGGCCACCTTTGCTGCTGCAATAGGCTGAGTAGCCACGACCCCGCAAGCCCAGTTGGGCGCGTACGGACAGCAGATGCACCTGCGAGCCGCCCCGACCGCCTTCAATCTGCTTTCTGGCAGCGGCTTGCGCCAGAAACATGGCCGCTTTGAGGTTGACTTGTAAAACCTCATCAAATGCCTCCTCTGTCACCTCCAGCAGCGCCTGCTCACGTTGCATGCCAACACAGTTGATCAAGATATCCAGGCTCTTGAAATGATCGGCCACTGCGTCCACCGAAGCCTGGATGGACGGTACAGAGTGCGCATCCATGGGCAGGCCGATGGCGTCGTGACCGGCATCGCGCAACGCGCAAGCGACAGCGAGCGCTTTGCCTTCGTCCCGCCCGGAAACAGCAACACGGGCACCTGCCAAGGCCAAACCCCACGCGATGGCCTCCCCAATGCCGCCATAGCCACCCGGCACATACGCCGTTTTGCCTTGCAGCTTGAACAGGCCTGACAGCGCGGCCGTGAAATTGATTGCGGGTGTGATGTCCATGATTGCCTGATGCTCAGTCCATCAGCAGGCCGCCGTTGAGATCGATGATCTCGCCGGTGATGAAGCCAGCCAATGGCGACACCAGAAAGCGCACCACATGGGCAAATTCTTCCGGCTCGCAAAAGCGTCCGACGGGAATATCGCGCAACAGCTTTTGCCGTTGCTCTTCGTTCAATTGCTCCGTGATCATGGGTGTCTTGACATACGCCGGCGCAATCGCGTTGGCCGTGACACCAAACGAGGCCAATTCACGTGCCAATGAAAACGTGAGAGCGCTCATGGCACCCTTTGAAACGGAATAGGCCGTTCCAGCCGTCAGGCCACCAGTTTTTGCAGCGAGTGAACTGGTGTTGACAATGCGGCCAAAGCGTTTGAGCTTCATCGCAGGCACCACCTGCTGCGACAAGTAAAACGCACCGTCCAGATTGGCACCCATCACGCGCCGCCACTCACTCGCATCGGTTGCCTCCACTTTATTGTTGGACAGAATACCGGCGTTGTTGATCAGAATGTCAACGGGTCCCAAGGCTTCGACAATCAACGCGTGGCCCTGGCGCACCAGCTCGCTGTTGCTGATGTCGAAAGAAAACGGCAACGCGTTGTTGCCCAACTCTGTGGCGAGCGCCAGGTTGCGTTCGTGGTTGAAGTCCACCATAGCGACCCGGCAGCCATCTTCCAGGAGCACGCGGGTTGCGGCCAGGCCCATGGTGCCGGCAGCACCAGTTACCAGGGCAACTTTGCCTTTCAAGGGCTGCTGGGTATCAAACATCGAGCACGCTCTTCTTTCCAAACAGACCGCGTGAGCGAAAGGTCACCACGCCAATGAACAACAGGTACATCGACATCAGCGACCACTCAGACGCGTAAGAGCCCGTTATCGCCACCACCATGCCCACCATCAGTCCAGCAATGACTGCACCCCATAGCGATCCAACGCCGCCCAACACAATGATGAGGAAGGCGGGTACGACCGCATCTACACCCACGTGGGGCCGAATTCCCCAGATAGGCGCCATCACGATACCGGCTATCGCCGCCAGCGCCACGCCAAGACCAAAGACCAATAGACGTAGACGCGAGAGGTTGATACCCAGCACCCGCACCATTTCGCTGTCGTGTGCGCCCGCTTTGATGATGGCGCCATAGGGTGTTTTCTGCAGAAACAGCCATAGCAAAAGTATGGTCAACACAGCAAATCCGCTGGCGTAAAAGCGGTACTTTGAATAGATGAGGTCACCCACCATAAAGGCACCCGAGATGGCCTGTGGCAAGAGCAGTTGTTTCTCGGAAGACCCCCACACCACACGAATGCTTTCTTCAATCACCAATGCGGCCCCAAACGTCAGCAACAACCCGTACAGCGGGTCGCGGCCATACGTTCGTCGCAGGCATAGCTCGAGCAACATGCCGAACAAACCCACAAACACGGGCGCCAGACTCAGCGCGATGACGTAGCGCACCTCAATGCTGAAAGCCATGTACCAAGCCTGCACCTGCGGAAACATCCCCAATTGCGGCGTCACGAGAAACAACGCGAAATACATACCCAACGCAAACAGGGAGCCGTGGGCCAGGTTGATGGTTTCCATCACACCCACAATCAACATAAAACCAAGGGCGATCAGTGCAAAAAGAAGGCCCAGTGATATGCCATTGACCAGGTGCGGAAGAATCTGAAGCAGGAAGTCCATCGTGTTTTCTTTAGATTGAATGCTCAGGATTCATAGGTAGGTGTGGACGCGTACGGCTCCAGCTTGCACTGTTGCTCGCTGTCTTTGTCTTGCACCTCTTCGGGGCGCAGGCGGCCCAGAATTCGGAAGATATCGTCTGGCTCCTTGGGAATCGGGTTGTAGGCAGCCATGTAAATGTTCTGCTGCAACTGATGCGTGACTGGGTTCATGTAAGCATCGTCGTGTTGCATGCGCTTGACTGCTGGAACCCTGAGCACCTCCAACTCACGAATGATCTTGATGTTGTTGGTCGAACCGGTGCGCTCAATGGCACGGACGAGCTCGTGCGTAGCCATGTAGCCGTTATAAAACACATTTCCAGGCACTTTGATGCGGTAGTTTGGGTTGGCGCTTTGGTAGCGGGCAACAAACTCTTTAACACCTGGCAGCGCAAAGCCCCAGTACCACGTGGTTCCAAAAATGCCAAACATGGCTTCCCAGCCCAAGCCATAAACGTCTGGCCAGTCCTGCTGGTTGTTGAGCCAGCCAAACCGACGATCCAGGCCACTTTTGCGCACCTGGTCACGCAAGGCTTTGAGGTCTTCACCGCCGACGGCGGTGGCGATGACACTGGGGCCAAGCTTTCTCACCTTGTCTAGTTGGGACGAAAAATCACGCGTGTTTTGCGGCACCAGCAATTCTTCGATGATTTTTCCGCCATTTGCCTCGACGATGCTCCGGATTCCACGTGCGGTGTTGTGGCCCCATTGGTAATCGCTGGTTAACAAGAGCCAGTTGCGTCCAAAACCGGTCAGGGCGCCTTTGACCATGGACGTCGAAAAATTGGTGCCGTTGCCGTCCCAAACAAACTTGGTTCTGTGGCAATCCTTGCCCGCTTCAGTCGGCGAGCTGGAGTTGGTGTTGAAGTAGATGCAGCCATACTTTTGCGCGACTTGCGAAATCGCGTTAGCCGCACCAGAGTGCACGCCGCCCAATAAAAAAGACACTTCCTGATCCACGATCATCCGCTGCGCCACCGCAGCAGCTTTGACGGCATCGCCACCGGTGTCTGCATGGACGGTTTCAATGCGGCGACCCAACACCCCACCGCGCTCATTGACTTCCTGGATGGCCATCAGGATGCCCCGTTGCTCGTCTTGTCCACTGGTGGCGTACTGGCCAGTGTCGTCGGTTGAAAGACCCATCAACAATGGCCTTTTTGCCTTGGTCTGCGCCCAGGCATGGAGTGATCCCCAGGGGCCCAGAAAACTCAGTGTTGCTGCACCAGCCCCACAGATCACCTGCCGCCTTTGCCGTTGCGGTGAGTCAACGGCAAAGCAAGTATTGGGCATCATGGTGGCACCTAGACTTCGTAAGTCGGAGTGGCTTCGTAGCTCTCCAATTTGCACGTGCCTTGTGCATCTTTGTCCTGCACGTCTTTCGGGTCAGACTGGGTCAAGATTTTGAAGATATCGTCTTTTTCTGCTGGCGTGTCGTTGTAAGTTGCCATGTAAATGGTCTGCTGGCACTGATGCGTCACAGGGTCCATGTACGCATCAAAGTGCTGCATTCGGTCTAGAGCGGTCATGGTTCGCCCCTCGAGTTTTTTGATGACCGCGATGTTGTTGGTGGTGCCTGCAGCCTCGACACACCTCAGCAGCTCGCGGGTCGCCATGTACCCGTTGTGAAACACATTGCCCGGAACGCGAATGGCCATGCCTGGAAACTGCTTCTGGTAAGCGGCTACAAATTCCTTGACGCCTGGCAGGTTCAGACGCCAGTACCAGGTGGTGCCAAAAACACCAAAAATGGATTCAGGGCCCAGGCCGTAAACGTCGGGCCAATCTTGCTGGTTGTTGATCCAGGCCATCGATTGGTTCAACTTGAGTTGCACGACTTGCTGACGCAAAGCCTTGATGTCATCCCCCCCGACTGCCGTTGCCACCACGTTGGGCTTGAGTTGCTGCAGTTTGAGCAGATAAGAGGAGAAGTCACGGGTATTTTGAGGAACCAACAGTTCTTCGAGAACCTTTCCGCCGCTGGCTTCAATAATGGCGCGGGTGGCTTTTGACGTCGTGTGTCCCCACACGTAGTCATTGGTGAGTAGCACCCAATTGCGACCACTGGCTTTGATGGCATTCTTGGCAATGGCATTGGAGAAGTTGGAGCCATTGCCGTCCCAGACAAACTTGGTACGGTGGCAGTCTTTGCCGGCCTCAGTGGGCGAACTGGAATTGGTATTGAGAAAAATTGCGCCGTATTTCTGTGCGACCTGCGAGATGGCGTTAGACACACCCGAATGCACCGCGCCAATCAGGAACGCGGCCTCGTTGCGGGTGATCATGCGTTCGGCCACACGTGAACCCGTTGCAGGTGTGGTTTCGGTGTCGATGTGAATGGCTTCAATCCGCCGACCCAGCACACCGCCTTTGTCATTGAACTCTTTGATGGCCATCATGGCGCCCAGTCGTTCCATGGAACCTGACGCGGCGTATTGGCCAGACGCATCCATCGTCAAGCCGATGGTCAAAGGTTTTTTGACACTGGTTTGAGCCCAGGCATGGTTGTGCTTCCAGGGCCCCATGAAAGGCGCTGCGCCATACAGGCCCGCGCCGACCACCGCGAGGCCTGAATTTTTCAACAGCGTGCGGCGCGTTGCCAACACCTTATCGCGTGTGTTTGGGGATGTCGTGTTTTGTTTGATGTCAGTCATATCTGTCTCCTACTGTGGGATGGGTGGGGAAACTCAGCGGGGCACGATCTTCACGTCGTTAAGTTTTTCCTGGGCTTCGAAAAGCGATGCAATCAGTTTGTCGCCGTAGCCGGCGTTGGTTGCCTGAATCAGGGTTTGATGGGTGGCTTGCCCCATGAGACTCGCGACGGGCAACATCTCGGCCAGATGGGAGTAGTAGCGCAGGTCTTTCTGCGCATTGCCAATGCCGAACTTGAATCCGGTCACGTCACCCTCTTTGAGTGTTTTGGTGGCCATCATCTGAAAAATACCGCAATTCACGCCGCCTGCCGTAATGACGTCGTACAGGCGATTCAGATCTAACCCGCTTTTGGCTGCTACTGCGAACGCCTCAGCAATTGACGCCGCGAAGCTCATGGCCATCATGTTGTTGACCAGCTTGAGCACATGGCCATGACCGGGCGGACCCACATGAAAAATGTTCTCGCAAAAAGCCTTCAGCACAGGTTCGAGGGTTGTGAAATCTTGCGGCTCCGCACCCACCATGGTGTTGAGTCGGCCCTCCTCGGCTTCTTTCGGTGTACGAGCCAACGGCGCATCAATCAGTTTGATGCCCTTGGTGGCAAGGTCATTGCGGATCCGGGTGCTGGACGATGGTTCAGCGGTAGAGGTGTCCACCACGATCAAGCCTGTGCGACCACAGTCAAGCAAGCCATCTGGACCGTAGACAATTTGCTCGACTTGGGGCGAACCCGTGACACAAATAAAAACGATGTCTGAGGCCTGCGCGCACGCGGCGTTGGTTGTCGCTTCTTTGGCACCGGCCGCAATCAAGTTGGCCAGGTTGTCTCGATTGCGGTTGACTTTGAAAGTCAACTCGAACCCCTTGGACAGCAAATTTTTTGCCATGCCGTGCCCCATCATCCCGATGCCAATAAATCCGATTCTTTGTGTCATGTCTGTTCCTTTTGGTGATTCAGCTGGATGCCTCAATGGCGGCGACGGGCGTTCCCATTCGGGCTTGATCCCATAGCCGGATCAGTCGTGCATAGCGTTTTGCAATGTCGTCAATGACCTCTGCGTCGCTCAGGCGCCCAGCAAACCAGTCGGCTGCAGCATCGGCAAAGATGGATCGCCCCACGGCAAACCCGCGACAGATCGCATGCGGTGCTGCGGTTCGAAAGCTCTGAGCCAGTTTGTCTTCGCTGGCTTCCAGCCCAAGAACTAGCACACCCCGGCAATGCGGGTCGTGTCGCGCAATCACTTTTTCGATGCTTTCCCACTCTGAGGCGTTCGTCGCAGGCGGCAATTTCCACCAATCCGGACATATACCCGCCTGATAAATCTGCTCTAGCGAGTCGGGCACCGTGGATGCGTCACATGGCATGTCTCGAGGCGGAATCACCTCAACCAGAAATTCATGGAACGTATCGATGCTGACCTGTTGCAATTGCCGCAGCGTTGTCAATTGCGCGTGACGCAAACCAGGTGCATCGTGCGGGTGGTAGTTAACCAGGCACTTGGCTACGTGCTCACCCGGCCAGACGCGCATGGCCTGCGCAAGATGCGCCCCGGCTTCAAACTCAAGAGGGCGCGAGCCGGGGAGTTCAACCGGGCGTGCAATCCACCAGTCCTTGCCCGTCATCGAGGGCAATACGTCTTCACCAAACCGCCCGTCGACAATGATGCCAACCCCCGAACGGTGTCCGGCACCTCGTCGTGCGCCCTCGGCCACTAATGACTTGAAGACGCAGATACGCGCAGCGTCAGCACCATGTTGGTCGGCTAATTCTTCAAGCTGCAAACGATGATCAAAGGCCAGAATGACGAGCTCCTTCCATTGGCGTGTGCGGGTGGTCACCCGGTGTAAATGCGCCAGCTGGACGTCTTCGCGCAGTGCCCGGGCGCTTGAGCCATGCAAAAGGAAATACTGAAGCTCCTCCCAACTCGGCATGGCGGGTGCACAGCCGTGGCGCGACACCACCAAAGCGCCACACGCATTGGCGTAAGAGCAGCAACGGATCAGCGGTTCACATCGAATCCAGCCCCGCAGAAAGCCTGACATGAAGGCATCGCCCGCCCCCAACACGTTGTAGACATCAACCGGAAAACCAGGCCCTTTCAAGCCCTTTTCCATGTCGTCGGGGATCAATCCCTCAAATACCACACAGCCCATGGCACCGCGCTTGACCACCAGGGTTGCCGCGCTCAGTGCCCGCAAGCGGCGCAACGCGGCAAGCGTGTCGATGCTGCCGCCAGCGATGTGAATTTCTTCTTCGGTTCCGACGACCAAATCACACTGCCCGACGACCGTTTGCAGATGCGCGCTGACTTCGCCAGACGCCACGAAACGATCCTCGCCCATGCCAGGGCTGGTCAACCCCCACAGCACAGGGCGGTAGTCGATGTCAAGCACGACGCGCGTTCCGGCTGCTTTTGCCAACTGCATCGCTTTGCAGCAAGCGGCGTAAGGGATGGGTTGTGACAGGTGTGTGCCCGAAAGCAGCAGTGCCTGGGCTGATGCAATGTAGTCTGGGTCTACGTTGTCCTCACTGATGGCCATGTCGGCGCAGTTATCGCGGTAAAAAAGCAGCGGGAAGGTTTCGCGGTCTTGAATTCCCAACAAAACCAAGGCGGTCAGGCGTTTGGGATCCGTGGTGACGCAGCTGACATCGACGCCTTCGGCCTTCAGTGTTTCGCGTAAAAACCTGCCGTTGTGCTCGTCGCCAACCCGTGTCAACATGGCTGGCATCAGCCCCAGCCGAGCCATGCCAACTGCCGTGTTGGCTGGCGAGCCGCCCAAGTACTTGGTGAAGGTCAGCATGTCTTCAAGACGCCCACCCACTTGCTCGCCATAGAGATCGACAGCCGCGCGACCCATGCAAATGACATCAAAGCGACGCTTCATGGGGATACCTTCGTTCTGTGCGTTGTTTCGCGGGTCGCTTTGGCGTTGCTCGCAGGCTTGCCAGCCAGTAGATGACCCACACTCACTACAAGTGCCTGAGCCAAACAAAGGGGTGCCACCAATGACCGAAACGGTTTTGACGAGTCATCTGCCAATTCGAGGCAAACCTTGGCCGATGTTTTCAGCGGTGACAGTGGGCCATCCGTGATGGCGATCACGTGGGCTTTGCCCTGATGTGCCGAGGCTGCTGCCTCGATAACTTCCGCAGAGTAGCTGCGAAAGCTCGCCGCAATCAGCACATCACCCGCAGCAATGGAGCGAAGGCTTTCGCGCAGCATGCCGCCTGTGCCATCCAGTAAATGGGTGCGTAGCTCCAGCTGACTCAGCGCATACGCCAAGTAACCGGCGACGGGAAAGGCGCGTCGCTGCGCCAACACATGAATTCGCGGCGCCGTAGCGATCAATTTGACTGCAGCCTTGAGATCCGTGAGCGGAATGCTCTCTTCCAGGTGACTGAGTTCGGCGACGGACTCGCTGACCAGTTGATGCAACACACCGGCTGGTGCGTGCGCGCCATTGACTTGCTTGCGCCTCATTTGTTCGATGCGTTCGCGGTAGGTGCCAGAGCGCTGCAGCAGTTGCCCACGGAAAACCTGCTGCATTTCAGAAAATCCACCGTACCCCAACGCATTGGCAAACCGAATCATGGCGGACGGCTGTACCTGTGTGGCTTCTGCCAAGGTGGCAACGGTGCCGAGTGCCAAGTCGTCGGGCTGCTCCAGGGCAAAGCGCGCAATGCGCTGAAGCTGCTTGGACATGCCGGGATAGGCCTGGGTAATCAGGTCTTTCAGCTCTTGATACGTGGTGACAGGCTCCATGGTCACGCCCGAGCTGCCGTTGAAAACACACATCTGAGCTGGAAATTTTTATGCTCATGTGAATCATCAAAATGAAATAAATATTCTTGCATGTTCGAATAATAGAACGTACATTCTGAAGTGTCCAGTCTTTTTTATGTGTTCTTGTTTCAATCCTCAATCAAGGCAACCTTTTCATGCAACTAGCTCTTGGTCGCGCACCTCTCCTGCCATTGCCGATGGTGATCACCCTGGCGCTTTTTTTGTCTACGCCGCTATGGGTACAAAGCGTAGGCCTCTATCAGTACCTGGCACTTGAAATCATGATCTGGGTGCTATTTGCGATGGGCTACAACCTGCTGCTGGGCTTTACGGGCCTGCCCTCTTTTGGGCACGGTGCGTTCTTTGGCGTCGGTGCCTACGCTTTTGGTTTGCTGCAGCAGAAGGTTTGGTCCAACCTGTGGTTTGACCTGGGCGGAGCCGTGCTGGCAGCTGCTGCGCTGGGCGCTGTGGTGGCGCTGTTTATCTCGCACCGGCGAGGCATTTACTACGCGCTGCTCACTATTGCCTTTGGCCAGGTCTTCTGGTTTGTTGCAAACAAGTGGCACACGGTCACCGGGGGTGAAGACGGGTTGCTGAACATCAAACGCTTGCCCGCTGATTTCGGTTTCGTGTCGTTCAGCCTGGCAAGCAATGAAGCCCTGTTTTTCTTCAGCCTGGCGCTTTTTTCACTGGTTCTGATGGGGCTATGGCGACTGATTCATTCACCCTTGGGCCGCATTTTTAGCGCGATCAAGCAAAACGAAACACGCGCAGAATTTGTGGGCTACAACGTGTGGTTGTACAAGTGGCTGGCGTTCACAATCTCCACCGCTGTGGCGGGGCTGGCGGGTGCCTTGTTTGCGATGGCACAGCAGTCGGCCTATCCGAATGTCATGAGTCTGCACAACTCCGGATTTGTCGTGATGATGGTGCTGATTGGCGGCGGGCTTGTGAGTTTTTGGGGCCCCGTGATCGGTGCTGCCTTTTTCATTCTGGCGCGTGACCTGCTGGGGGCCTACACCGAGACCTGGTTGCTCTGGTACGGCCTCATTTTTATGGTCATGGTTTTGTACAAACCTGAAGGCATTGCAGGTGCCTGGCAATCCTGGTGGACCAGAGCACATAAGACGCCGACCGCAGCCAAGCAGGCCGGAGGTGCCCAGTGAAACTCTTCGAGGCCAACGGGCTATCCAAACGCTTCGGTGCACAGGTGGTGCTGCAAGACATCACGCTGGGTTTTTCGGAAGGCGAACTGACCGGCATCATGGGCCCCAACGGTGCCGGTAAAACCACCTGCTTCAACGTGCTGACGGGACGCTTCAAGCCGGACCGGGGAACTGTCAGATTTGCTGGCGAAGACATCACAGGCCTATCGCCGCGAAAAATTGCGTGCAAGGGTATTTCCCGCTCGTTTCAGATCATGAATCTGTTCGACAGCTACACCGCGCTGGACAACGTGTTGGTTGCCACGCCGCATGTACGCAAGCAGGGCTTCAATCCGTGGCGCGATCTGGGTGCGGACAGCACGGCTCAGGATATTGCGGCGGCCGTGTTGAATCGCGTTGGCTTGAAAGGCAAAGAGCGGGTGCTCGCCAGCAGCCTGTCGTACGGCGAACGGCGCGCGCTGGAAATCGGCGTCGCGCTGGCCGCAGAACCCCGCATGCTGTTTCTGGATGAGCCGACGGCAGGCCTGGGTTCCGAGGGCACGGCACGGCTTGCAGAACTGATCAAAACACTGAAGCGACAACTCACGATCGTGATCATTGAACACGACATGAATTTCCTTTTTAGTCTGGCCGACCAGATCACGGTAATCCATTGGGGCCAGGTCATTGCCCAGGGCACACCTGAGCAGCTGCGTCAAAACGAGTGGGTGCGTCGCTCCAATTTGGGAGCACTGGCATGAATGCGGTTTTACAAGCGCAGGCGCCAGCGATAGTCGACATGTTGTGCATCGAGCACATCAACACTTTTTACGGAGAAACGCAGGTTTTGTTCGATGTGTCGCTGCGTGTTGGCTGCGGTGAAGTGGTTGCGCTACTAGGAGCCAACGGGGCAGGTAAAACGACGACATTGCGCTCTATTTTGGGGTTGACGCCACCGCGTAGCGGCCGTATTTCGTTTGATGATCAGAACATCACGCGCATGCCAACTTTCAAAATCGCGAAAGCCGGCATGGGCTGGGTGCCGGACGACAGGCGAATCTTTCCCACCCTGACCGTGGCACGAAATCTGGCAATCGCGCGCAAGCGGACGCGGTTTCGTCAGTGGAATGAGAAAGAGTGCTTTGAGATATTCAGCGCACTGGAATACCTGATGCACCGCGAGTGCGAGAACTTGTCTGGCGGTGAAATGCAAATGGTGGCGATTTCGCGTGCTTTGCTGGGCTCCCCCGGGCTGGTCCTGTTTGATGAGCCCAGCCAGGGCCTGGCACCCAAGGTTGTGCAGGATGTGATGAAAACCATCACGCGCTTGAAATCGGAGGGAATTGCGGTGCTGCTGGTCGAGCAGAACGTTCAAAGCGCACTGGCTGTCGCGGACCGTGCCTATGTGATGAGCCAGGGCAAAGTCGCGTTCGAAGGCGCAGCCGCTGACCTGCGTACCGACCTTGTCTTGCGCCGACAACTTTTGGGAGTCTGAGTGATGACGCATGCTCTATTACGCGTTGAGAACCTTGCCAAGCAGTATCAGCGCGGCATCTTCAAAAAGACAACCACTTTTTCGCTGAATGCCGACTTTGAGGTACTCAAGCCCTGCGTGGTGGGTGTCATGGGGCCCAACGGCTCCGGTAAGACGACTCTCTTTGAACTGATCACAGGCAGCAACTTGCCAAGCGCAGGCCGTGTGCTGGTCAACGGGCAAGACATTCACCAGGTGCGCACCAGTGAGCGTGACCGCATGGCGGTGCACTACCACCAGTCGTACCAAGTGCGTTCTTTTCAGAAAGCCAAGCCAGACTTCATGCTCAGCCACGCGCTCAGCAGTTCGCCGCTGGTACACCTGTTTGACGAGCCTCAGTTCAACACGCAAGATGGATACATCGGCTTCATGCTGGACTTTTTTGATCGGCTCAAACGAGAAGGCAAGCTTGTTTTCTTGTGCTTGCATCCCAACGAGCCGTTTCACATCGACATCCTGCGCGAGCATTGCGAGCGCTTTATCTTTGTGAACAAAGGCGTCGTGACGCAAGCGCCAGACTTTGAGACGTTGACGGCTGACGAACGGGTGCGCACCTATCTTGGCGCTCTGGCACCCGCAGCCATACCCACCAGCGCTTGAACCGCCTGCAGATTCACATCCCAAGAGCAGTGCATTGAGCTGCTTTCGGATGTGGCGGGCTCGTGCTGAAACAGGACGAACCCGTCCACCACCCTTGACTAACCCTTGAATTCCACCATGCCTAACCTGCCCCAAATTGCCCACCTGATTGACGGCCAAGCCGTCATGTCGGGTGATCGCATGGCTGACGTTTTTAACCCCGCCACGGGTCAAGTGGAAAAGCGCTTGCTACTGGCCGATCAAGCCACGGTGTTGCAAGCCATTGGCAGCGCCCATGCGGCTTACCCCGCTTGGCGTGCGACACCGCCGCTCAAGCGGGCACGCGTGATGAGCAAGCTCAAGGTTCTTCTGGAAGAAAACGCTGCGAGTATTTGTGCCCTGCTCACGGCCGAGCACGGCAAAGTGCTCAGTGACGCGATGGGCGAACTGCAGCGGGGCATCGAGAACGTGGAATACGCAAGCTATGTACCGGAACTGCTCAAAGGCGAGCACAGCAAGAACGTCGGCACCGGCGTCGATTCCTGGAGCGAGTTCCAGCCTTTGGGCGTGGTCGCTGGCATCACGCCGTTTAACTTCCCCGTGATGGTGCCGCTGTGGATGTGGCCTATGGCGGTTGCGTGCGGAAACACGTTTGTGCTCAAGCCATCAGAGCGCGACCCGAGCAGCGCGTTGCGGGTTGCCGAACTGGCGTTGCAAGCGGGTTTGCCACCCGGTGTGCTGAATGTGATCAACGGCGATAAAGAGGCGGTAGACACCCTGTTGTCTGACCGGCGTGTACAGGCCATCAGTTTTGTCGGCTCGACGGCAATTGCGCAGCATGTCTACGCCACGGGTTGCGCCAACGGCAAACGGGTGCAAGCTTTGGGCGGCGCAAAAAACCACGCGGTTGTGATGCCCGATGCAGATATGGCCAACGTCGTCGATGCGCTCATGGGCGCAGCCTACGGTTCGTGCGGCGAGCGCTGCATGGCCATCCCGCTGGTGGTGGCGGTAGGCGACGTCACTGCAGATGCAGTGGTGCAGGGGTTGAAAAACGAGATCGCCAAAATGAAAGTGGGCCCCGCTACGGATCCGGGCAATGACATGGGACCGTTGATCACGAAGCAGCATCTGGAGAAAGTCAAAGGCTATGTGGCGCAGGGCGTGCGTGACGGGGCCACGCTGGTCGTGGATGGTCGCGGCATCGAAGTGGTCGGCTATTCCGAGGGATTTTTTCTGGGTGCCTGCCTGTTTGATCACGTGTACCCTGGGATGTCGATTTACCAGGATGAAATATTTGGGCCGGTGCTGGGCGTGATGCGCGTGAAAACGCTGCAAGAAGCCATGAACCTGATCGATGCCCACGCGTACGGCAATGGCACCTGTATCTTTACCCGCGATGGCGAAGCGGCCCGCTACTTCAGCGACAACATTCGGGTCGGCATGGTGGGCGTGAACGTGCCCTTGCCGGTTCCGGTGGCGTATCACTCGTTTGGTGGGTGGAAACGTTCGCTCTTTGGCGATCTCGGCGTCTATGGGCCCGACGCCATGCGTTTTTATACCCAGCGCAAAACGATTACCCAGCGCTGGCCCTCGGCTGGCGTGCGGGACGGTGCGATTTTCAGTTTTCCCAGCAGCCGATAGTGCACGGCATCAGATGTGCTCGACGGGGTGTTGGAGATGAAAGCTCAATTCGCCCACCCCTCGTACATCCGTGGGACCGTCATCGCCGTTTCGCACATCGAATTGATCGGCAAAACCCGGTCGCTATCGATAGCCTGTCAACAATCTAAATTGCTATTAAATACATAGCTGCTTGAGCAGTATCTAAAAGGGCTGTTGGCACTTTTTATCAATATTCTGCAAAAAACTCAAGCCAGCGCGCCTCGTGCATCCACGCGAATGATGCGATCCACCTTGCCGGCGTCCAGACCGCCCCCGACGCCGACCATGAAGTCGTGCAGGTTCACCGTGGGGTCGCAGTGGCCAGGGATCAGCCACAGCTTCTGGCCGATAAGTGGCAGGCGGTTGCCACGGCCTACCGCGTTGGGCGCGATGCGCAGAATGCCGTGCTCGTCGCCGCCGTTGCTGTAGGCCAGTGGGCTGTCAGCCAGCTGGCTGTGCACCACGGGCATGCCCGAATCAATGGCATGGCTTTTATGGCCTGCGTCGCACACCACGTGCTCAGCGCTGGTGCTGATGACCTGCGTTTTGACGAACAGCGCATGCTCGAATTTGGGCTGGGCTGGGTCGCGCTCGTTTTGCGCGTAGTCAGCATCCATGAACAAAAATGAGCCGGGTTGCACCTCGCCATACACGCCGCTGGCCGCCTCTAGCACCAGGCTGCCCGTGCCAGCGCCGGTGACCAGGTCCACGGCGATGCCAGCCGATTCAATCAGGCGGCGGGTGAAGGCCACGTCTTCCACGGCAATGGCAATGGCTTCACGACGCTCTTGCGCACTGCGCAGGTGCTGGGCCTTGCCATGGTAGGCGTGCAGGCCCGCAAAGCGCAGGGCAGGGTGCTTGCGGATTTCATAGACAAGGCCTACGGCGGCGGGGCTGGGCGGCACCCCGCAGCGGTTTTGCCCGACGTTGAGCTCGACGAACACATCGATGATCGCGCCGCCCACACGGCTGATATCGCGGCCATTGGACGTCGGCTGGGCCACCCGCGCCTGGTTCATGGCTTCGGCCAGGCGGGTGATGCCGTCCACACTGTCCACGGCGATGGACAGCTTGCCGCCGCGCGAGTTCAGCAGTTGCGTGAGCGCGGCCACCCGGGCCAGTTTGTGTGGCGCAACCACCTGGTTGCTGATGAATACATCGTTTACGCCACCGGCCACCATAGCCTGGGCCTCAGCCGTTTTTTGTACACACACGCCCACAGCACCCGCCTGCACCTGCATGCGGGCCAGCGCCGAGCTTTTGTGCATCTTGGCGTGGGGCCGCCAGCGCACGCTGCGCTTTTTGGCGAACTCGGCCATGCGCGTGAGGTTGCGGTTCATCGCGTCCAGGTCAATCACCAGCATGGGCGTGTCGATGGCGTCCACGCTCTGGCCGATCAGGGCTTTGAGCTCGTCGGGCAGGGGCCTTGTGGAGGCTTTGTCGGTGGTGTCAAACAGGGGGGGTGTGGTGGTGCGGTCGGGGATGGCCATGGGGGTGTTCAGGCTGAAACTTCGTCAACGGACTGCTCGTCCAGGTGCTGTGTGTCAGCCCAGCCGACCAGGGTCAAACCAGCCGGGCTCCACAGCAGGCGGTTGATGGCGGCGTTGCCCAGCTCCCAGGTGCGCGGCGCTTGCAGCGACTGGCCGGTGGCCGTGCGGTACAGGGCGTCGAGTGCGCCGCCGTGCGTCACCACCACGATTTGCTGGCCCGCGTGGGCGGCCGCCAGCGCGCCGACGGCACTGACGATGCGCGTTTGCACCGTCACCAGTGACTCACCGCCGCCCTGGGGTGCAAAGTCGCTGTCGCGGGTGCGCCAGCGATGGGCTTCGTCGGGCCACAGCGCGGTCACTTCTTCAAAGGTTTTGCCCTCAAAGTCGCCAAAGTGGCGCTCCCGCAGGCCTTCGTCGGTGATCACCGGCAGGCCACAAGCGTCGGCAATCGACAAAGCGGTGGCCCAGGCGCGCAGCAGATCGCTGCTATAGACCGCTGCAACGGATTGGCTTGCCAGGGCCTGTGCGGTCTGGCTGGCTTGCCAGCGGCCTTTGTCGTTCAGCGCAATGTCCAGATGACCTTGCACGCGGCTGGCAACATTCCAGGCGGTTTCGCCGTGGCGCACGGCAATGATTCGGGTGGGTTCCATGCAATGCTATTGAGCTGGTTTAGGGGCAGATGCGGCGCTGGCGGGTGCGGGGCTGGTGGTCGTCACGATGGTGTTGACCGGTGCGGCAGATGCACCGACCTGCACGCTCACCCGTCGCGCGCCCGCAGGCGGGCTCGGAAAGCCCTGCAAGGCCGCGTCAAACATGGCGGCCAGCACGGCCCGGCTGTCAGACCAGGGCCCGTCACCATTGGCACGGCTTTCAAACACCACGCGATTGCCCGCCAGCTCACGCACCACGACGCTGGCTTCACGCACGTACCACGGCTGCTCGCTGCGCAGCAGGCCACCGCCCCAGCCAAAACCGAAACTGCCCCCCGGTCGGCCAAAGCCCGCGCTGAAACTACCCCCCCAGTCGTCCCACGGATCGGCCCAGGGCGACAGCACGCGCTGCACCCGCACAGCCACCTGCACGCTGTAGCGCGGTGCCGCATCGTCGCGGCGCAGCCCGGCTTTGAATAGCGCAGGGTCGGCCAGCGACTCCACCAGGTCTTGCTGGCCATCCAGCTGCTGGGAGGGCAGGCGCTCGAAACGGTAGCTGGGCTGGGCGGGTAGGGCGGGCAGGCTGGAGAAAGCCTGCACTTGCGTGTCCACCACCCAGGTGCTGGCGCAGCCACCCAAGGCGAGCATGCAGCCACACAGGAGTAGAACGAAGCGGGACATGATTAGTTGATGACGTGAAGTGTTTGAAGAGCCTGCAAGCCACCGAGCGAGGCAGCGGATGGCAGGGGTTGGGGGTCAAAAGCCAGGTCGCCATTGTGATCGGCAATGCCAGTGGTTTTGAGGCCTTTGAAGTCGTGCAGCTTGCCGTCCATCAGGTGCGACGGTGCCACGTTTTGCATCGCGGTGAACATGGTTTCGGTGCGACCTGGGTACTTCTTTTCCCACTCGCGCAACATGGCCGCCACCTGCTTGCGCTGCAGGTTTTCCTGGCTGCCGCACAAGGTGCACGGAATGATGGGGAACTGCTGATGGGCAGCCCAGGCAATCAGGTCTTTTTCGGCCACATACGCCAGTGGGCGAATCACCATGTGGTGCCCGTCGTCACTGGTCAGCTTGGGTGGCATGCCCTTCAATTTGCCGGCAAAAAACATGTTCAAAAAGAAGGTCTGAATCATGTCGTCGCGGTGGTGGCCGAGCGCCACTTTGGTCGCGCCCAACTCATCAGCCACCCGATACAAAATGCCGCGCCGCAGCCGAGAACACAGGCTACACATGGTTTTGCCGGGCGCAATTTTTTCCTTGACGATGGAATACGTGTCCTGATTTTCAATATGAAACGGCACGCCCAGCTTGCTCAGATATTCGGGTAGCACATGCTCCGGAAAGCCTGGCTGCTTCTGGTCCAGGTTCACCGCAACCAGTTCAAAATCAATCGGCGCACGCTGCTGCATCTTCAACAAAATGTCCAGCATGCCGTAGCTGTCTTTTCCACCCGAGACGCACACCATCACCTTGTCGCCCTGCTCGATCATGTTGAAGTCCATGATGGCCTGGCCGACTTGGCGGCACAGGCGCTTTTCGAGCTTGGCTACCTCGTGTGCGGCGCGCAGGGTGGCGTCACGCTCGGCGGCGTAGTCGCGGGTGGCCACAACCGGCTCGTCGTCAATCCATACAGCGCTCATACGAAAATCCTTTAAGTCAAATGCAGCCAGTTCAAACCTGGGAATCGCGAAAAATCCCGGTCGAAGCTGATGATGCGCAAATTTGCGCTGCTGGCGAACGCTGCCAGGTAAGCGTCTGACCACATCGGTCCTGGCCAACTGACGTTTTGGGCTAAACGTTGCAGTTCAGCATCCAGCGTGTCGGGCTCCGTCATCATCCCCACTTCATGCAGCTCCATCAACGACTGCCAGGCAACCCACGCCTGCTGCGTTGTTTTGACCTGCTCACCCATGATGGACGCCTGGCACAACAAGCGCTTCAAGCCCAGCGCTGTGTGGCGACAAAACCAGATGCGCGTCGCCAGCCGGGTTTCCCAATACTGCTTGGCTGCTGGGTGCTTCGCATGGTATGGCGCACTCAGCGCAATCCAGACGTTCACGTCCGGTAGATCGCCAGTAACGTCGGTGTCAGCCATCAGTCTGGCGCATCGGGTTGCGGCAATCCCCTGGCAAAGGCTATCGATTTGGCATCGTCAGCGCCATCCAGCAATGCATACAGTTGCGCATTCGTCATCGAGGCGATGGGCCCTGACACCAGCACCGGCAGCGGTGATCGCTTCAGGTGCGCCGTTTGCGTGGATTGCGCCAGCCCGGCTTGAACCAGACGCACAACCAAGTCTTTCAGCGAGGTTCCGTCCATGGCGGCGCGCGCTTTGAGGGAGCGGAACAAGGGGTCGGGCAGGTCAAGTGTAGTTCGCATAAAAGCATATTAGCATCAATGTGCTTCGTCGAGAGTTACCAGTATTTCGCGAATGGGCCCTACCACTGCCCCGTCTCCACCCGAATCGCCACCTCACAATCGTCAAAAATCTCCAACTTGGCAATCTTCACCCGCACGCCCTGCACCCCGGGCAGCTGCATCAGCCGGTGCGCCAGTTTGCCAATCAGGCTTTCCAGCAGGTTGATGTGGCGCTCGGTGCATTCGTCAATGATGATTTTGCGCACCTTGCGGTAGTCCAGCACATGCAAGATGTCGTCGTCGTGGGGTTGCAGGGCTTGCGGGCCGAGGTTTAACTCGGCATCGACCTGAATCGGTTGCGGAGCCGATTTTTCGTGGTCCAGAATGCCCAGGTTGGCGTCAAAACGCAGGCCGGTGAGGGTGAGGATTTGTTGGCCTTGGGTTGTCATGATGATCAATCACTCCTGTTTTTATAGCTGCTTGAGCAGTATTTGCAAGGGCTACAAGCCGTTTTGTTGCTTTTTCTGAGCTACATCAACGAAAAATCGCGCTCAAACTTCATCAAATGCTGCCCGCCGTCCACCAGCAGTGTGGTGCCGGTGATCGACTCATTGTCCAGTGCAAATTTCACCGTGGCCACCACGTCGGCCGCTGTGGACGAGCGGCCCAGGGGGGAAAGTTTGTGCAGTTGCCGGAATTTGTCGTCACTGAGCAAATGGCTGGTCAAGGTCAGGCCCGGTGCCACGCCCACGACACGCAGCTGCGGGGCCAGGGCCTGAGCCATCAAGGTGTTGGCGGCTTCCAGGGCGGCTTTGCTCAGGGTGTAGCTAAAAAAGTCGGGGTTGGGATTCCACAGCTTCTGGTCGAGCAGGTTGACGACGACACCTCTCGCGGACCGTTCGCTCACGTGCCGGTGCAGCGCCTGCGCCAGCAGCACGGGCGCGCCGGTGTTGCTGCGCAGGTGGTTTTCCAGTGCGGCGTAGCTGAAGGTTTGCGCCGTGTCGTGCTCAAAGGTGCTGGCGTTGTTCACGATTGCATCCACCTGGCCAAAGTGAGCGATCACGCGCGGCAGCAGCAGGCGCACTTGGTCCTCGTCGGCTAAATTAGCATCAAAAGCGGCAGCAACCCTTTCATTACTTGCTAGAGCAGCTACTGTTTCCATAGCGTCTGTTTCGGAGTGACGGTAGTGCACCGCCACCTGCCAGCCCGCCTGCCCCAGCGCCAGCGCGATCTCGCGGCCCAGGCGTTTGGCGGCGCCGGTGATCAATACGGTGCGGGTAGGGTGGGTTTCTGTGGGCATAGGGTTGGCTGGGGAAAAAGGGCATCGCCGACAATCACGGCGTGCCATATCAACCGCAAAGTCTACCGACTCACCCGCAAGACCCTTTGATGGGCTTGATTCAACGCAGCATCAGCCAATCGGGCGGCTGGCTGCCGTTTGACCGCTTCATGGCGCTGGCTTTGTACGCGCCCAACCTGGGCTACTACAGCCGCAGCGCCCACCAGATTGGCGCGCTGCCCAGTTCGGGCAGCGACTTCACCACCGCTCCCGAAATTTCCCCCCTGTTTGGCCACACGTTGGCCGTGCAGGTGGCGCAAGCCCTGCAAGCCACGGGTACCAACGAGCTGTGGGAGTTTGGTGCGGGCACGGGCGCGCTGGCCTTGCAAATCCTGCAGGCTTTGCCTGACCTGGGTGTGACGCTGCGCCGCTACACCATCGTCGACCTGTCGGGCACATTGCGGGCGCGTCAGCAGCACACGCTGGCAGCGTATGGCGAACAGATTCAATGGGTCAACGAGTTGCCGGACGCGATGCAAGGCGTTGTGATTGGCAACGAGGTGCTGGACGCCATGCCCGTCAAGCTGCTGGCAAGGCTGCAGGGCATGTGGCACGAGCGTGGTGTGGCGCTCCACGATGGCCAACTCACTTGGGCCGATGCGCCCACCGACTTGCGCCCGCCCCAGGAAATTGACGGCCCACACGACTACGAAACCGAAATTCACCCCCAAGCAGAAGCTTTCATCGCCACGCTCGCGCAGCGCCTTCTGGCCAGCAAAAAGGGCGGTGCCGCGTTCTTTATCGACTACGGCTTCCCCGAAGCCGAGTACTACCACCCCCAGCGCCACATGGGCACCCTGATCTGCCACCAGGCCCACCTGGCCGGTGGCGACCCGCTGGCTGACGTGGGCCGCAAAGACATCACCGCCCACGTCAACTTCACCGGCCTGGCCGTGGCAGCGCAAGAAGCGGGGCTGAATCTGCTGGGCTACACCAGCCAGGCGCGGTTTTTGATGAACTGCGGCTTGCTATCAAAACTAGAGCTGCTTGAGCAGCATCGGCAAGGGCAAACCCTGCTTTTGGTCAATGAACACGAAATGGGTGAGTTGTTCAAGGTGATGGGCTTTTGCACCGGCGCGCCGTTTGACGCGCTGGGGTTTGCGGCGGGCGACCGTACACACCGGCTTTAAACCTGGAAGCCGCCCATGCTCCGCTGGTTCATCGTCATCCTGCTCGCGCTGATTCTGATCAACGGCCTGTCGCCGCTGCTCGCCAAGCTGGGTTTCGGCAAGCTGCCGGGGGATTTCCGGTTTCGGCTGTTTGGGCGGGAGTGGTTTTTGCCGGTGACGACGACGATTGTGTTGAGTTTGGTGGTAGGGGTAGTGGCGAAGCTGGTTTAGTGAGTGACTTTGGGTGATTCAAAGCTTGCAAAACATCAAGGCATGCGGTCAAATTGCAATTGTAAATTTAAAGGAATGAGTATGTTTTCACAGTCAATCTGGAAGTGCTTTGGTTTTCCAATTGCCATGATGATTTTTACCGCAAACTCATTTTCTCAGACTTCCTACAGCCCAATTGAATTGCATAAAAAATACAATCAAACCTCGCTACCCGTCGCCATTTATAAAAATATTAAACGTGAAGATTTCAAGAAATTAATCATTGCGGCATTTGAGACATCTAACTTCTCGTTTGTCTCTACAACAGAAACCCCAGATCAAAATACGCTTTACAAATTTTCTTACGCAAATTCCCTTGATGCCAAGTCACCAGGCATTAGCCTTTTTGTCAGAACCAATGAAACAATAGATGGCCAAAAAAGATGTGCAAATTGTTTTCTAAGATTACCCAATTTAATTGATGATCCAACTCTAAAAAATCTGCCGTGGATGACGCAATATGAAATAAGCAGTGGTTTTTATCCTGCCATTGACAAGGCGTACTCAACCATCCAGAACAATGGACAGCAATACATGGATCAAAAATTCGGCTTCGATTACAGAAAGCAATGGGATGGAGAGCGCAACTTTGAAAAATATGGTAATTCGTTCATCGGTATTAGTCTGTCTGATTTGAAGCGGGATGTGGTTCAAACCTACACTGAGGCCGGTTTTTTATTGGTTCAAGATCGAAACATGGATGCGAGCACCTCCGATTTAATTTTTAGTTTTCCAATTGAAATTGACGGAAAAGAAGGTGTGGGCTACCGGGTGAGATTTTTCAATCAATTGGACGGGAATGGTTTTTGTAACCCTTGCGAAGTTGCTGAAATATATGACCCTCATCAAAAACTGCCAGCCGCAGGCATCTCCGGCATGTCAAGCAGGCTGACACTCGAATCACGCTTCATTACAGGTCGTACACGTGCATTTGAACAGTTGAAGAACACAACAACACGCTATTTGAGACCAAGAACCAGCTTTACCATTCCCCCGAAACCAGCTCCATTGGGCTCCCCTCGCGTACTAGCTCCTATGGTTGTGACGTGACAAGCCTGGAGCACGATAGGTCCAAAAGCGATGGACTGTTTCTTTGCAGCCCTGGCTTCGACGGCCTGTTTATCTTCGGAACCCTAGCCGTCGCATTGACACTGGGAGCCTTAGCGTCCATTTCGTCCGCCATGCTGATGACGGTTGTGTTTCTGAATATTTGGCTTTTTGCTAATCCTCATGTTATTGCAACCTATACACGGATTGGATCAAGCAAGCTTGAAATCAGAAAGAACTGGTTTTTGATTTTTCTACTGCCGCTCATGGTGCTCGTCGGCGTGACGGTGATCGCGTTGGCATATGAAGTTACTGGATTATTCACTTTCTACTTACTCGCGCAGACTTATCACGTCTGCCGCCAGTCATTTGGCATAGCGAGGGGCTACAGACGGATTGATCCACAGCCCTTCCGCCCGGATCGATTGTCGGAAGGAATCATTTATTTATTCCCATTTTTGGGCCTGCTGAATTGGTGCGCCCAGGCTCCGGAAGTCTTTTTGGGTTATCCCATCAAATTGCCCATCGTTTCGCCAGTCTTTGTGCAGATCACCGCTGCCATTGCAGTCGGTGCGGGTGCATGGTGGGTGATAAGGCAGTGCCACAGGGGTATTCGCAATAGGCATGATTTTTTTGTAACTTCACATGTCTGTGTTTTCAGTGTGGCTTACCTGTGGATATCCGACATCACCCTTGGCTGGTTGATCGTGAACATTTGGCACAACGTTCAGTATCTTTTATTTGTGTGGTCGAAAAATATCAAACGGGACGCGGCATCCCATAATTTTGTGCAGATGCAGCCATTCTCAAACCGCATCAATGCCAGTTTGGGTTTTCCTTGGAAGAACGTCAGAAACTATCTTCTGCTCTGCCTTCTATTTGGCGCGATACTGTACGAAGTATTCGATGCAGTGGGAAGGCAATTTCCTGAATCCGTGATTTGACACTCAAAATAAGTTGATTTCCCTATTTAAATCAACGACTTAGCTTTCATGTATTGCTAACCCGATAGGTGAGCCCCACATGACCGACTTTATTATCAAGAAACTGCCCTACGACCT
>JANOQJ010000064.1:0-2108 GCA_031414805.1 Comamonadaceae bacterium | reverse complement strand
TTTGAACTGTTTGGCGTAGCGGCAGCGCTGGGCCTGTTTTCAGCCGGGCGGTTTTACATGGTGAGTTGGCTGGGTGAACGCGTTACCGCCGACCTGCGCAACGCGGTGTACGGCCACGTACTCAGGCAAAGCCCGGAGTTTTTTGAAACCACGCAAACCGGTGAGGTGCTTTCCCGCCTGACGGGTGACACAACACTGGTACAAACCGTGGTTGGCTCGTCACTGAGTATGGGCCTGCGCAACCTGGTCATGGGCATCGGCGCGATTGGTATGCTGATTTATACCAACCCGTATCTAATGCTGCAAATCGCAGTGGGCTTGGCCATTGTGGTAGTGCCCTCGGTTATTTTTGGCCGGCGTGTGCGCAAGCTGTCACGTGCCAGCCAGGATCGTGTGGCCGACTCTAGCGCAATTGCAGCTGAGGTCTTGAACGCCATTCCTATCGTGCAGAGCTATGCTGCCGAGGGGCGTGAGGCGACACGTTTTAACGAGTCTTCAACCAACGCTTTTAACGTTGCCATACGCCGCTCAAAAGCACGTACCGTGCTGGTAGCCTTCATCATCATCGCGACGTCGGCGGGGTTGCTCTGGGGCTTGTATCAAGGTACGCAAGCCGTCATGAATGGCGCCATCACCGCAGGCCACCTGGGGCAAACCGTGGTGTACGTGATCATTTTGGCCAGCGCGTCAGCCGTGCTGGGTGAAACCTATGGCGACTTGCTGCGTGCGGCAGGCGCTACCGAGCGGCTGATGGAGTTGCTTGAGACCAACTCGCCCATTAAATCACCCTTAAAACCAACGCCAGCCCCCATCATTCGAGCGGGAAGCGCTATTGAATTTGAAGCAGTCAATTTCAATTACCCATCGCGGCCACTGCAGGCGGCCCTCAGCAACTTCAGCATGCGCGTGGCGCCAGGCGAAACTGTCGCGATTGTCGGCCCCAGCGGCGCGGGTAAGAGCACCGTATTTCAGCTGCTGCTGCGGTTTTATGACCCACAATCAGGCCAAATCACGCTCGACGGCGTGGCGACCAAAGACATGTCGCTCAGTGACTTGCGCCAGCGCGTCGGGATCGTGCCGCAGGATGCAGTTATTTTCTCAACCAGCGCTTTGGAAAATATCCGCTACGGCAAGCCCGAGGCGAGCGACGACGAAACCAAAGCCGCAGCCAAAGCCGCTTTTGCTGACGACTTCATCACCGCGCTGCCGGAAGGCTACAACACCTTTTTGGGTGAACGCGGCGTGCGCCTGTCAGGCGGGCAACGCCAGCGCATCGCCATTGCACGTGCGATGCTGAAAAACTCCCCGCTGCTGTTGCTGGACGAAGCCACCAGCGCACTGGATGCCGAGAGCGAACGCATGGTGCAAGCCGCCCTCGAATCCGCCATGAAAGACCGCACCACCCTGGTCGTGGCACACCGCCTGGCCACCGTACAGCAGGCTGATCGCATTTTGGTACTGGACCACGGCAAGCTGGTAGAACTTGGCACTCACGCCGAGCTGGTCGCCAAGGGCGGGGTGTATGCGCGGCTGGCGGCGTTGCAGTTCACGATTTGACCAAAAACATCAACTATGCATTTTATGCATAGAGTCACATAAAGCTGGCCTTGGACATTTAACAAGCAAGCTTCTAAAGTGCGGGTTGGTTCACAAAATTTCCAACAGGAGTTTTCATGTCAAATGCCCCCGCCACCAGCACGGTCGACCACAGCGCCCATCCCCTGCCCTCCTATTTGGACGCCAGCAATCTCGGCCCCTGGGGCAACTATTTGCAGCAGGTTGACCGCGTCATTCCGCACCTGGGCAACCTGGCGCGCTGGGCTGAAACACACAAACGCCCCAAACGCGTGCTGATTGTTGACGTGCCAATTCATATGGACGACGGCACGGTGGCGCACTTTGAAGGCTACCGCGTGCAGCACAATGTGTCGCGCGGCCCTGGCAAGGGCGGCGTGCGATTTCACCAGGACGTGACCCTGTCTGAAGTGATGGCGCTGTCGGCCTGGATGTCGGTCAAGAACGCAGCAGTGAACGTGCCCTACGGCGGTGCAAAAGGCGGCATCCGCGTCGACCCGAAAAAGCTGTCACGCGGTGAGCTTGAGCGCATG
>JANOQJ010000063.1:0-18950 GCA_031414805.1 Comamonadaceae bacterium | reverse complement strand
GAACAGCCGTTAAAGAAAAATTCAGGAAACCGGACAGCCAGGCAGCCCCCTACACTGGCGTTTCCTTAAACCCTTTGACCATGCTTCACAACTGACTTTCAGGAACGCTGTTCAGTATCAAACCTGAATTGGAAAAGACTCTGCATAGTGAAACCGGTTGACGCCATCAGCTAGCGGCTGCCTCTTTCATTTCACCCCGCGCCTGCTTGAAGACGGACCAACCGCCGGTCAAGGCCAGCACCGCCATCACACCCGCTACCGCCAGATCAGGCCAACCGGACTGCGCGCCAAACACGCCCAGCGCTGCGACCACCACGGCCAGGTTGCCTAAAGCGTCATTCCGGGTGCACAGCCACACGCTGCGCATGTTGGCGTCGCCACTGCGAAAGCGATACAGCAGCAGCGCCACGCCCACGTTTGCCGCGAGCGCCAGCAGGCCTACCGCGGTCATCACGCTGGCGTCGGGCGTGATGCCCTGAGTGGCCGACCACAGCGCGCGGCCTGCCACGGCCACGCCGAAACCCATCATGCACAGGGCTTTGAACAGCGCCGCGCGGCTGCGCCACGTGACCGCCATGCCCAGCACGGCCAGCGACACCGCGTAGTTCGCCGCATCGCCAAAAAAGTCAATCGCATCGGCCAGCAGCGACACGGAACCGCTGCGCAACCCCGCGCCGAACTCGATGAAGAACATCGCCGCGTTGACCCACAAAGCGATCCACAGCACGCGGCGATAAGCAGGTGTATTGGATAAGGCGCGGTCGGGTGCACTGTCGTGTGAATGCTTGCAATTGGCAGACATGTTGTCCTTGTGGGTTTGTTGGAATCAGGTCGGTACAGGCATGATTGGAAACCCTCAAGCCACTTCAAGGTCAAGCCATGGTCGCTATACAACCTGACAATTCGCAAGGCTATCGCATCGGTCAGGCCGCAGCGCTGAGCGGAAGCTCCGCCGCCACCATCCGGTTTTATGAAGCCCAATCGCTGCTCAGCCCTTGTAAATCAAGCTCGAACAGCTATCGTTTTTATAGTGATTCCGATGTTCACCAGTTGCGCTTCATTCGCCTGTGCCGGGCGATGGACATGACACTGGACGAGGTGCGCACGCTGCTGGCCTTGGACTTGCGCCACAAAGCTGACTGCAACACCGCCCGCATCACGCTGGATGAGCACCTGGGCCATGTGCGTGAGCGCCTGAAAGAGCTCAAAACGCTGGAAAAAGAGTTGCTGGCACTGCGCCAGCGCTGTGATGGGCAGGATGCCAACTGTCACATCCTTGAAGCGCTGCACCAGCAGGCTGACCAACATCTGAAAAGTGGCCAGGCCCCGGTCTCACAGACCAAACGCAGGTCTGTGGCGCGGCAGGCCTTGTAACTTTTCTTTGAAAAACCCGCCTCTCAAGCTCCGCGCAAAAAGCCCAGCGGTTCGAAGTTGCCGCGCACCACGGTTTCCGCTTTGATGCCCCACCAGTCGCGGGCCACGGTGGCGTACAGCTGGCGAAAGTCGGTGGTGTGTTGCAGGTTCTGAGTGCTGTCCAGGCGGGTCACGTCGGGGGCCTGTCCGTACCAGCCACCGCGTACGGCACCACCGGCCATGAAATGCGGGGCGGCGGTTCCGTGGTCGGTGCCGTTGCTCTGGTTCTGGCGCGGGCGGCGGCCGAATTCGCTGAAGGTCATCACCAAGGTGCGGTCCCAGGCGCCCAGCTCGGTCAATGCACCTTTCAGTGCGACGATTCCCTCGGCCAGCTGGCGCAACAGGTTGGCGTGGGCGGGCAGTTGGTTCTGGTGGGTGTCAAAGCTGCCCAGGGTGAGTGTGACGACCGGCACACCGGCCTTGCCTTTTTGCGACGCCACCACCTGGGCAGCAGCGCGCACGCTGTTGCCAAACGCGCCGGCGGGGAATTCGGTGGCGAAGTTGAATTTTTCGCCGCGCAGGCCTGCAGCGGCCTGGGTCACGTCGTTTTCAACCTGTAGCAGGTGTTGCAATGCGGCGTTGCCCTGGGCGGCGTGGGGCATGGCGAATTTGGCCTGGTTAACGAAGGCTTCAGGGTTGTTCAGTGACACGGCGCGTGCCCCGGCCAGCGGTCCAAAGTCATTGCTGCCAATCAGCACGCCCTCGGCGGTGAAGGGTGTTGCCGTGGCATAGCCCGCCTTCATGCCGCGCGTGACCCAGCCTTCATCCAGATATTCCGTGGACTTCGAGGCTGTTTCCCAAATTTCGATGGAGCGAAAGTGCGACAGGTTGGGCTGCGGATAGCCCACGCCCTGCACGATGGCCAGCTCTTTCTTGTCCCACAGTGCAGCGAGTGGCTTGAGCTGGGGGTGCAGGCCGGTTTTGGCCTCCAGTTGCAGCACGTCAGTTGCTGGAATGGCCACGCTGTTGCGCAGTTGGTAGTAAGCCGGGTCGGCAAACGGCACGACGGTGTTCAGGCCGTCGTTGCCGCCTTTGAGCTCGATGAGAATGAGGATGCGGTCCGCTTTCCGCGTGGTGGTTGGGGCGGCTGCCTGTGCCCAACTGGGCATGTGGGTAGTGAGGCTGGAGGCTGCGAGCATGGCAGCGAAGTCACGGCGGTTCATGGTGTTTGTCCTGGGAGGGTTAGTTTTTGAACGCAGAGGACGCAAAGGCTACGCAGAGGACGCAAAAAATTCAAAGAAAGAACTTGAAAAATTTGGCTGTTCCTTCTGCGCTCTCTGCGAAACCTTTGCGTCCTCTGCGTTCAAAAATTCGTCTGAGAAAACTACTTCAACTGATACGCCGGATCCAGCGTCAGCATGCGCAACCACGCCACACCCACGGTGCCAGGTGCTATGGTTTGTGTAGCTGGTTGAGCAAGTAAATCAAGGGCTAGAGCCTGTTTTGCCTCTAAACTGGGTTCGCGGTCAGTGTGGCTGGCATAGGGGGCCAGGAAACGCTCGGAATCGAAGGTAATTTTCGCCATGCCGTCGGCCACCCGCATGATGCCTTCGCGGCCCAGCAGGCCCAGGGTGGCGCGTGTGCTGCCAGCGCCACCGGTCTGTGCGCTGAAGGTGGTGATCATGTTCGCGCGCAGATTGCCCTTTCCTTCGGCCTGCATGTTCTGCGCCACGGGCGCGACCATCTTCATGTCGGCTTGCATGGCACGCCCAGCCTCCATCTTGAATTCCACCGAGCGAAACAACTGCTCGGTGAACCGTTTGCGCTCGAGCAGGCTGGTGGCGTTGATCCAGTCGGTGTAGCCAGGCCAGCCTTTGACGTTGGGTGGTACCAGCAGGTTCTGGCCGAGTTGCGCGCTTTTCAGTACAAAGGGCATCGCGTCGGTGTAGCTGAAACCAAACTGCCGCACGGTGCCCACCACCAGATCGACCGGCGACTTGACCAGGCTGCCGCGGTTGGCCTGCGACCAGAAAGCATCCGACAGCAGCAGCTCGCGCAGCACGGTGGTGGTGTCGTAGTGGCTGGCGCGAAAGCGCTGGGCGATGACGGCCACGGCTTGATCGTCCGGCTGAGGGGAAACGAATTCTTTCCACAGCTTGGCTGTGATGAACCGCGCAGCCGCCGGTTGCTCGAGCATCACGTCCAGCGCGGCGTCACCGTCAAAGTTACCGGTTTTTCCAAACAGGGTTTTGGGCGCGTTGTCGTGAAAGACCGGGCGAAATTTGAAGGAAAAATCATCTCGCTCAATGCTCCAGCCAGTAAAAGCACGGGCCGCTTCCTTGATGTCTGCTTCGGAGTAGCCACCGCCTTCACCCAGTGTGAAAAGCTCCATCACCTCACGGGCAAAGTTTTCGTTGGGCGCTCCTTTGCGGCTGTTGGCACCATCCAGATAGACCAGCATGGCCGGGTCTTTGGCCACCGCGTGCAGCAAGGTACGAAAGTTGCCCAGCGCTTGCCGGCGCAGCAGCTGGTGCTGGTTCCACATGGCGTGCGAGCGCACGACTTTTTGCTGGGAGGTGGCAAAGTGGTTGTGCCAGAACAAGGTCATGCGCTCAGCCAGTGGCGCGGGAGACTCGATCATCTCGCGTATCCACCAGGTCTTTAGTTCCAGACCTTCGCGCATCTGCTGCTGTCGCGCAGCCTGGCGCTCTTCCTGGGTTTTCAGCAAACCGTCCGGAATGGGTGCGGGAAGTGCCAAGAAAGCGGGCGGCGGGGCCAGTGGTTTGGCGGTCTTGGCGCGGGCCAGAATGTCATCAACCGCCCGTGTGGCGCTTTGCCCGGTGATGGCTTGCACCTGGGCATGCGTGGGTGCAAAGCCGGTGCGTACCAGCAGGTGGCGCGCCTCCTGGGCGGTCAGTTGGGTGGGACCTTGGGTGGGGTTGGCGTCAGCCGAGGCGGCCAGAACGCCCAGCGCCAGAATGACGGCATACGGGAACCATTGCATCGGTTGCTCCTAGTGGTTGCGTGTTCAACGCCGGGAGCCTAACCCGCGTTCACAGCTGCTTGGCAAAGCATATGAAGGCTGGGGCAACAGATGTAACTCTGTGAAAAGCGCAGGCCGTTTTCCGGTTTTTGGCGTTTTAAAGTTGTAACAATGGCCGCTGTTACAAATACCGAAAGGCAAACCTCATGACTGCATCCGCTGTTCGTGCCGACAAAATTATGGTCGTTGATGACGACGCACGCATTCGCGACCTGCTGCGCCGCTACCTGACGCAAGAGGGTTTTGAGGTCATATTGGCCGAAGATGGCAAGGCACTGAACCGGCTGATGCTGCGCGAGACGGCTGATCTGATCGTGCTGGATTTGATGATGCCGGGCGAAGACGGCCTGTCGATTTGCCGCCGGCTGCGCGCCGCCAACGACCGCACGCCCATCATCATGCTCACGGCCAAAGGCGAAGACGTGGACCGCATTGTGGGCCTGGAAGTCGGTGCCGACGACTACCTGGGCAAGCCGTTCAACCCCCGCGAGCTGCTGGCCCGCGTGCATGCCGTGCTGCGCCGACGCCCCACGCAAGAAGCGCCGGGCGCGCCGTCAGCCGAAAACGAGGTGGTGAACTTTGGCCCGTTTAACTTCGATATGGGTTCACGCGCCTTGCGCAAAAACGGCGAAGAGCTGCCGTTGACCACCGGCGAGTTCGCCATGCTCAAGGCTCTGGTGCGCCACCCGCGTCAGCCGCTGTCGCGCGAAAAGCTGGCCCAACTGGCCCGTGGCCGTGAGTTCGAGCCGTTTGACCGCAGCCTGGATGTGCAGGTCTCACGCTTGCGCAAGCTGGTGGAGCTCGACGCTGCGTCGCCGCGCTACATCCAGACGGTGTGGGGCGTGGGCTATGTGTTCGTGCCGGATGGCACGAATTGAGCGTCGAACGCCACGAAAGCATGCTGATGCACACGCACGAATGTTCACGCCACTTGCCAGCTGAGCCTCCATGAGTCGCATGGATCGGTACGGTCGGGATGCGGGCCCCACGAGCAATATGCCCCTGACGCCGGACTCCAATGCCGATGCGTCGTGGGGTGTGGCGGCTCCCACTTACGCCGATTTGCGTGCGGCTGCTCAACGCAAATCTCTGCACGAAACAGGCCCGGCGTTGCTGGAAACCGGGCCCGCGCCGATGGAGATGCGCCCGCGCCGGGGGCTGAGCCTGTTCTGGCGTACGTTTTGTATGCTGGCGCTGCTGCTGATGGGCACCATCGCCGCGTCGTTGCAGACCTTTCGTGCGCTGGAGTTTGAGCCGCGCAGCCTGCAGGCAGCCCAACAGATCGCCTCATTGGTCACGCTCACCCGATCGGTGCTGGCATCTTCTGATTCCATCGCACGCGTCACCTTGATCAAAGCCCTGGCCGACCAGGAGGGTTTACGCATCACGCCGCGTGAGCCCAAAGACCGCTTCGTGCCGCTGCAAGGCGATGGCACAGAGCAGCGCATGACGCAGGAGGTGATCAGCCGCGTGGGGCCTGGCACGGAAATGGCCACCAGCGTGAACGACGAGCCAGGTCTGTGGATTGGTTTTCGCATCGACAAAGATGACTACTGGCTGATGATGGATCGCTCACGCCTGACGCCAGCGGGTAACCGCATCTGGCTGGTGTGGCTGCTCATTGCGGTGGGTTTGAGCATTACTGGTGCTGCTTTTATCGCAGGGCGTATCAACAAGCCGCTGCGCGAGCTGAGCTTTGCAGCCAGCCGCGTGCGCGAGGGCGATTTTGAAGCCAGCCGCCTGGACGAGCAGGCTGCCAGCAGTGAGATTCGCGAGGTCAACATTGGCTTTAACCGCATGGCCAACCAGCTGGCCAAGATTGAGCAGGACCGTGCGGTGATGCTCGCTGGCATTTCGCACGATTTGCGCACCCCGCTGGCCCGGTTGCGGCTGGAAACCGAGATGAGCGTGGCCGATGAAGTGGCGCGCGAGCACATGGCCGCCGACATCAACCAGCTGGACGCGATCATTGACAAGTTTCTGGACTACGCTCGCCCCGACCATGTGGCCCTGCAACCGGTACTGCTGGACGATGTGATTGACGCCTGCCTGTACCCCTTGCAGGATCAGGCTGACATCGTGGTCAACCGCGAAACCATCAGCGGCCTGTACGTGATGGCCGACGAAGTGGAGCTGGCCCGGGTGCTGACCAATTTGCTGGAAAACGCCCGCCGCTATGGCAAGTCGCCCGACACCGGCATTACCCGCGTGGACCTGGCCAGCAAAATTCGTGGTGACTGGGTGCTGGTCAAGGTGCGTGACCATGGCCCGGGCGTGTCAGCAGAGACGCTGCCCAATCTGATCAAACCGTTTTTCAGAGGCGACTCGGCCCGTACTGCCGCCACGGGTGCCGGTTTGGGTTTAGCGATTGTTGACAAAACCATGCAGCGCATGGGCGGCATGTTTGGTTTGGCCAACACCGCGTCGGGCGGGCTGGCAGCGCACTTGAAACTGCTGCGTGCCAAGCCGGCAGTCGAGGAGAAGAAATCAGCCCCAATCGCTGCCAGCCCAGGTAGAGCGCACATCGGTAGCTATTGAAAATGGATCAAAAAGGCGTGCCGCTGGTCAGCACGCAGATGACTTGCCAGACGCGATTGCCGAAAAAGTAAAAGCAGCTCAAGAGGGCGCTATTCTTTTTCAGCGTCTTCTGCACGTTTGCCCGTCCCGGCTTGTCAGCGCCACGCCCCGGCGTGTACAGTGACCGCATGAAAAAACAAACACCCCCCAAGCCTGCGAAGCCACCCCCATCCACACCAAGCAAAAGCTTGCACATCGCCGTCGTTGGCGCGGGCATGGCGGGCATGGCTTGCGCGCGCACTCTGATGCAAGCCGGTCATCGGGTGATGGTGTTTGAAAAGAGCAAAGGCCTGGGCGGGCGCATGTCGACCCGTAGCACGCCGTTTGGCGGTTTTGACCACGGTGCGCAGTACTTCACCGTGCGTGATGCCCGTTTTGCCAAAGCGCTGGAAACCGCGCCTGGCGTGGTCAAGCCCTGGAGCGCCAACAGCGTGCGCGTGTTGGATGACCGGGGTCGTGTAGTCAGTGCCGGACTGCCCGCCCGCGAGCCGCATTACGTGGCCACGCCGGGCATGAATTCACTGGTACGCCACTGGGCGCAACCATTGGTGCTGGCTAACGCGGTTCACCTGCAAACACAGGTCAGCATGATTGAGCGGGATGCCCTCAACCGAGCCTGCTGGCAACTGCGCACGGTGGGCAACGACGACGAGCGCCATGTGTACCCCGGATTCGATGCGGTGCTGCTGGCCATACCGCATGTGCAGGCGCTGGAGCTGCTACAAAAATTGCAGCTGGCTGAGCAAGCCCCTAGTGCTGCGGTGGCTGATTTCATCGACAGCATGGCGCCGGTGCAGGTGGCCCCGTGCTGGACGGCCATGCTGGCTTTCCCGCAAGCGTTGCAACCCAGCATGAGCCACCTCGGCCCACAGTGGAATGCTGCGCGTAGCACCCACCACCGCATTGCCTGGGTGGCGCGTGAATCGTCCAAGCCGGGGCGTGCTGCCGTCGAGCGTTGGACTGTTCAAGCCAGCGCTGAATGGTCCAAAGAGCACCTAGAAGACGACGCCCCGCGCGTGCTGGCCAAGCTGCAACGTGCCTTTGCCGAGCTCACGGGCATTCACGCCGAACCCGCGCATGCTGAGGCGCACCGCTGGCGCTACGCCAAAACCGAGCAACCGATGGAAACCAGCCACTTGTGGTCAGCCCACGAAGGTTTGGGCGTGTGTGGCGACTGGTGCCTGGGGCACAGGGTGGAAAACGCCTTTGTCAGCGGGCTGGAGCTGGCACTGGCGGTTCACGCAAGTTGAGTTTTCTAGATTCGTATTCCACCGTTCACATTGAACACCTGTCCGCTGATCCAGGCCGCTTGCGGGCCGCACAGGTACACCACCATGCTGGCAATGTCGGTCGGTTGGCCTATGGTGCCCAGCGGCGTGCGGCTCTTTAAATAGTCTTCAAAGTTCTTGCCAGTAGCGGCGTACATGTCGGTTTCAATCGCGCCGGGTGCCACCGCATTGACGCGAATCCCACGTGCGCCCAGCTCCTGCGCCCAGCCGGTCGTCAGGGTGTCAATCGCGCCCTTGGTGGCGCAGTAAATCAGGGCGCCGCCCATGGCCTGGCCGCCTGTCACAAAGGTGCTCAAGTTGATGATGCGGCCATCAACCCCTTTGAATTGTTGGGCAAAGGCCTTGGCGGCCAGCGCCGGGGCGCGCACGTTCAGCGCCAATTGGCGGTCAATGTGCTCAGGCGTGACCGCATCCATGGCGAGCATTTCAATGATGCCGGCGTTGTTGACCAGGATGTCGATGTGGCCCGCCAGTTGGGCGGCCTGAGCAAACAGAGCGTCAATCTGCGCGGGATCGCTCAAATCGGCTTGCACCGCGTCCGCCTGTCCGCCGGCTTGGCGGATCTCTTGCGTCAATTGCTGCGCTGCCGCGGCGGATTGGGCGTAGTTGACGACGACGCGGGCACCGGCAGCAGCCAACTGGCGGGCAGTTTGTGCGCCAATGCCGCGCGAGGCACCCGTGATCAGTGCGACGCGGTTTTTCAGGGGTTGTGTGGATTCGGACATGTTCAAAGTTCCAGTTTCAAGTGGGTTTCAGGGCGGCAACCGCCCCAGCCAGCAGCTTGGGCGGGAAGCTGGGAAACTTCAGGCCTCTCAAACGACGTACCCGTTCGGAATCGCCGCACATGTTGACCACCGATGACCTGAAACTTTTGTCCGCCGTGCGCGAAACCGGCAGCCTCACCGTGGCGGCTCAGCAGCTGGGCAGGGCCACGTCCAGCGTGTCGCAGGCCGCACGCAAGCTGGAGGAGCGTCTGGACGCGCTGCTGTTTGACCGTTCGGGCTACCGCATTGCGCTGACACCCGCCGGGCTGGAGCTGGCGCTGGGGGCGGCCCGCTTGCAGCATGAATCGCAGCGCATCACCGAGCGTGTGCGCCAAGTGGCGCGTGGCTGGGAATCGCAGCTGCGTATCGTCAGCGACGAGTTGGTGCAGTTTGACGCGTTGCTGCCGTTGATAGCCGACTTCGCAAAACTAAACAGCGGCGTGCAGCTGCGTTTTTTGCATGAGTGCCTGGGTGGCACCTGGGAAGCGCTGCTGGAGCAGCGGGCCGACATCGTGGTGGCCGCCACCAACGAGCCGCCCGCCATTGCGTCGCTGAAATGGTTTGAACTGGGCACGCTGCAATGGGTGTTTGCTGTGGCACCGCACCACTTGCTGGCTCAACAGCAGCAGCCACTGACCGCTGCGCAAATCGCTCAACATACCGCCGTGGTGGTAGCCGACATGGCTCGCTGGCATCGCCAGCGCAGCTACGGCGTGGCACCCAACCAGGCGGTGCTGGCCGTGCCTGGGATGCGGCACAAAATAGCCGCGCAGAAAGCGGGCCTGGGTGTGGGCTGGTTGCCGCGAAGCCGTGTTGCAGCCGAGTTGGCCAGCGGTCAGTTGGTGGCTCTGTCCACCGATTTTGAGCGCGAGCCCAATGTGCTGTATGTCGGCTGGGTAGCCCAAAAAGCTGGCCCTGCGCTGGACTGGTGGACGCGCAAGTTGGCCGACCCGCGGCTGGTCGGGCCGCTGCTGGGGACATGAAAACTGTGCTTTACACCGGCCGCTTCGCCCCATCACCCACCGGCCCGCTACATGCCGGCTCGCTGGTGGCCGCGCTGGCGAGCTGGCTGGATGCGCGGGCGCACGGCGGGCGATGGCTCGTGCGCATCGAAGATATAGATACGCCGCGCTGCGTGCCGGGTGCAGCGCAACACATCCTGGCGCAGCTGGCCGCTTGTGGGCTCGTGCCCGACGAACCGCCGCTGTATCAATCGACGCGCGGTGCGGCTTACCAAGCAGCGCTGGATGCGTTGGTGGCGGCGGGACAGGTTTACCCATGTGCCTGCTCACGCAACGACATTGAGCAGGCGCTGGCGCAATCGGGCGTGGCACGGCCACGGCATGGTGAGTTGGTGTACCCCGGTACCTGCCGCGCAGGCTTGCAGGGCAGGGCCGCCCGAGCCATCCGGCTGCACACAGAAGTTTTTAAGCCAAATCAGCCTCCAGCCCTTGTGAATACTGCTCAAGCAGCTATAAATTCAGGAGTAAACAGCACCATCAACTGGCACGACAGGCGGCTCGGAGATCAACAGCAGAACGTCACGCAGGCAGTGGGCGACTTTGTGCTTAAACGCGCTGATGGCCGGTGGGCCTACCAACTGGCGGTGGTGGTCGACGACGCGGCGCAAGGCGTGACCCATGTGGTGCGCGGAGAGGATCTGGCCGACAACACGGCCCGACAAATCTGGCTGCAACGCTGTCTGGATTTGCCCATGCCGCATTACCTGCACACGCCGCTGGTGCTGGGTGCAGACGGCCACAAACTGTCCAAACAAAACGGCGCAATGCAGCTGAACACCACTGATGTGCTGCGAACACTGAACGATGCCGCACGCATGTTGGGCTTGCGCATCACGGCCGCATCGTTTGCAGATTGGCATGCGCATGCGGTGCGACAATGGAGGACACGGTTTGTAACATTCTGACCTGCGTTCAACCGAGCTATTTTTTTCTGCGCTTGTTCGAGGCTTCACAAATGCTCCATCCATTTTTGCAATCGCTACGCCATCTGATTCAGCGCGTCGGGCTGTGCCTGATGTTGGGGTTGGCTGCCACTGTGACGGCGCAAACCTGTGGCATTGCGGGCTGGGACGGTCCGGCTACGCCCGCTGGTGTCATCAACAGCTACCACGGCGGCAACGGTACCGCCAGCGGTGGCACCAACCAGGTCACGGTGGCATCGGCCACCGGCCTGCGCACCAGCAACCGCGCCCTGCGTGCGGGCGACCAGGTGTTGATCATCCAGATGCAGGACGGCGCAACGCCCGCCAACGCAGGTTTGCACGAGTACGCCCTGATTAGCGCCATAACTGGCAACGTGCTCACGCTGAATCGCAACCTGACCCATACCTATGTGCAAGCCATTGCAGGCAATGTGTTGCAAACCTTTCAAGTGGTCTACGTGCCGCAGTACTCATCTGCTGTGCTCAGCGGTGCCGTTGCTGCGGACCGTTACAGCATGGCCGCCAGCGGTGTGGTCAGCGGCGGCATCGTGGCCATGGATGTGGCGGGCAGCCTTGATTTGACGGGCAGCATTGACGTCAGTGGCGCGGGCTTTCGGGGCGCTGCGGCCTTGAACGGCACTGGCAACCGGGTAGGGGGTCTGTTTACGGATGCCGACTACGCCTTCAGCACGGCTGCGCCCAACGGTTCACTCAAAGGCGAAGGCACGGCCGGGACGCCCGTGCGGGCGTTTGACGGCACTGCCACCCCGGTGGACTATGTCGCGCTGTTTAGCCAGGGCTACAACCTGGGTGCGGGTGGCCGTGCTGCGCAAGGCAATGCAGGCGGCGGCGGTAATGATGGGGAGCCGATCGCGGGCAATAACCAATACAACTCTGGCGGTGGCGGTGGCAGCAACGGCGGCAACGGCGGGCAGGGTGGCTACAGCTGGTCGCAGCGAAACGACGCGGGCGGGCGCGGTGCAACGGCCATCGCGGCCAGCATTTCGCGCGTGGTGCTGGGCGGTGGCGGCGGTGCAGGCTCGACCAACAACAACGGCGTGGCCAACAGCGTGACCACCTGGCCACCGATTGATAACGCCGTCACACGTTCATCGCCGCCGACCACCGGCACGGTCAATGGTGCAGCCGGTGCCATCAGCGTCAGCGGCGCCCCCGGCGGCGGAATGGTGTTGATTCGTACGGGCAGCCTAACCGGCGCCGGCACCATCAACGCTGATGGCTACACCGCCTTCAATACCAGCGGCGGGTCCGAAGGCGCTGGCGGTGGTGGCGCGGGTGGCAGCGTGGTGGTCTTGTCGGGAACAGGCATTGCCGGGGGCTTAACCATCAACGTCAATGGCGGCAAAGGCGGTTATTCAAACTGGTTCGACCATGGCCCGGGCGGCGGTGGGGGTGGCGGCGTGGCGATCACCAACTTCGCGGCTAGCGTCAACCGTGCCGGTGGTGTCAATGGCTTTGACGGTTGCTGCGGCGGAACCCAGGGCAACAGCAGCCCCAAAGCCTACACCTCCACAGTGGGCACCATCGGTCTTCTCAGCACGGCAGGCGGCACACCCCCCGGCCTGCTGGGTGGTGCCAGCTGCCTTCCTAGCCTGCAAGTGACCAAAACTGCGCTCCAGCCCACGGTGACGGCGGCCACGGGCGGCACCACCGCCTACGCCATCAGCATCCAAAACACCGGCGGCGCGGCCACCAACCTTTATCTGCTGGATGCCAACTTGCCACCTGGTTGGGGCTATGCCACAGCCCCTGCGACCACCTACACCTACAACCCGGTGCCGCCCGGCGCTGCTTCTGCTGGCGCCGAGACCGTTGCAGCGACGGTGGGTGCCGGCTTGCCCGTCAACACTTACGCCAGCGCGAATACAGGTGTGGCCCTGGCCTTGCGGGCCAATGGCGCAGCGCCGGGTGTTGTGCCTGTGGCCGCCGCCAACTCGCCCACATTCGGCAGCTTTTTCATTCCGCAAAACGGCAGCATCACGGTCAGCTTTGCGGTCACCATTCCCGACACGGCCACTGCTGGCATCTACCACAACCCGGCAGGCGTGGTTTTTCTGGACCCCACGCGCACCGCTGCTGCGGGTCTGCGGGCCGTCAGCCCGCAAGCGCAGGTCACCGCCAACCGCGCAGGCACCAACTACAGCGCCAACACCACGTACATCAGTGGCTCCACCACGGCGGTGGCAGGCAGCAACCACAGCGGGCTGGCCGGTGGCCCGGGAAGCGACGACGTGCTGCTGCTACCCGATCTATCGGTCACCAAAACATTGAGCACCACCACCTTCACCGTGGGCACCGCCAATCTGAGTTACGTGCTGGTGGGGCGCAACAATGGCCGCCCCGTGGCCGACCAGATTTATGTCAACACGCAAGCCACTGGGCAATCCGCTACCGCCATCGTGTCCACGTTGCCCACCATCACCGACACATTGCCTGGCGGCATGACCGTGACAGCTCTGGTTAACAGCAACCCGGGTGTATGGACCTGCACACCCAATGGCACCAGCACGACCTTTGCATGCAGCGCCAGCGCCGCGGTGTATCCGATGCCAGCCAGCAGTAACCTCGTCACCATCACTGCATCGGTCAGCGTGTCAGCGGCAGCGTGCCCCGGCCCCCAGACCAACACGGTGCGCATCACCAGCGCCACCATTGGCGAGTCCACCCTGACCAACAACACCGCCAGTGTGGCCACGCCCATCTCGTGCAGCACCAATTTGACTGTCAGCAAAACCAACAACACCACCACGCTGGTGGCAGGTTCCACCACGTCTTACACCGTCACCGTGTCCAACCTGGGGCCCGCTGCATCGGACAACGGCGTCCTGCGCGACATCCCATCGGCGGGTTTGTCGGGTTGCATCGTCACAGGTTGCACACCGAGTGGCACCGGAATTTGCCCCACGCCGGCGGGTTTGTGGGCCAACGTGTTCACGGGCGGGGGCTTGGTGCTCAGCAGCTTTGCCAGCGGCGCCACACTGAGCTTCACCGTCGCCTGCAACGTCACGGCCACAGGGCAGTAGTCGCGCGGGTGTGCAGCAGAGAAATATGAGATAGTCTCAAACCCGTAGAACTAAATCCTTACCAGACGCTTATGACTTTTCCCCGCTTGAACGCTTTATTTCTGGCCACTTCCTGCGCTGCGCTTGTCGCGTGCCAAACCAATCCACCCGCACCGCCCGCTGCGGCCCCGTCCTCAAAAGCGGCCCCCGCACCCGCAGCAGCCCCAGCATCGGGTGGTGTAGCCAGTGCGATCAGCGGCCTGTCCAGTTTGGGCGCTACCAGTGGCAGCAGCGGCGGCAACGACCGAAACAGCAACTTGCTGGGCGCAGCCGCAGACCTGGCCAAGGCCGCCAGCATCACCGATGCTGACGTGAAACTCATGGCACAAGGATGGGCCAAGCAGTCCGATGCCGAGAACAAAGTCGCGCCGCCCAACAGCCCCTATGCCAAGCGCTTAAACAAATTGGTCGCCAAGTTGGGTACCTACGACGGTGTGAAGCTCAATTACAAGGTCTACCTGTCCAATGAAGTCAATGCCTTCGCCATGGCCGACGGCACAGTGCGCGTCTACACCGGTTTAATGGACTTGATGACCGACAACGAGCTGCTGTTTGTGATTGGTCATGAAATTGCCCATGTCAAGCTGGGCCACAGCACGGCGTCGATCAAAAACGCCTACCAATCGTCTGCCATTACCAAAGGCGCTGCGGCGGCTGTGTCCAACAGCAAAGGCGGATCAGACATCATGAGCCGCGTGGGTGGTCAGCTCAAAGGCATCTTCGAGAAAGCCTTGACCTCTTCGCATTCGCGCAGCCAGGAATCGGAATCTGACGCGTATTCCATCAAGTTCATGAAAGCCAACAAAATACCGACTACTGCAGCCGTCAGCTCGCTGATGAAGCTGGCCAAACTATCAGGCCCCAGCGGCTCGTCGGTCCTGTCGACCCATCCTGACCCAGCCGAGCGGGCCAAGGCTGTGGAAACGATTGCCAGCAAATAGTCTGAGCTGAAAACAGGCCGTAACATGGCCTGATGATTCACGACGACACCCCCTCCGAGACGGATCCCGTCAGCACGCAGTCCTTGGTTCCGGCGCCGCTTCGCGCCATCCGCACTTACGTGCTGCGGGCTGGACGCACGACCATCGGGCAGGCCAAGGCTTTTGAAACCTTGGGGCCTCGATACCTGGTGCCGTTTCAAGACGCACCCATCGACCTGACGCAGACCTTTGCCCGCAGCGCCCCCACGGTGCTGGAAATTGGCTTTGGCATGGGAGACGCCACGGCCAAAATTGCGCAAACCCTGCCTGACATCAATTTTTTGTGCTGCGAGGTGCACCAGCCTGGTGTCGGCGCGCTGCTCAAGCACATCGGCAAGCAGGGTATGACCAACATCCGCATCGTGCAGCACGACGCGGTGCAGGTGCTGGCCCATATGCTGGCACCCGGCCAACTGGCAGGCATCCACATATTTTTCCCTGACCCCTGGCACAAGGCGCGCCACCACAAGCGCCGCTTGATTCAACCACCGCTGGTGGCCCAATTGGTCACACGCTTGGCACCGGGCGGCTACCTGCATTGCGCCACCGACTGGCAACCCTATGCCGAGCAAATTTTGCAAGTGCTGTCGGGCGAGTCGCAGCTAACCAACACCGCCGCCACGGCTGACGGCTTTGCGCCCAAGCCAGCCTACCGCCCACTGACCAAATTTGAAAACCGAGGTATCAAGTTAGGGCACGGTGTGTGGGATTTGGTCTTCGTTCGCAGCCACCCTGCGCAGCTACCCTGAATAACCCGCATGCCGCAATCCCTGGTTGCGGCCCTCTTGGCATGGGAGTAATGTGGGTGGCATCAATATTGCATTTGATTTTTCGTTTACTTACAAATATGGAGCCTCACATGACTGACCGCCGCAACGCCTTGCTCCGCCATCGTCGGACCTTGTTAGGTGCAGCCATCGCCTGCCTGGTCGTGCCCGCGTGGAGTCAGATCAAGCCCCCTGTTGCTGGCGCAAGAAAAATTGTGGTGGGACAGTCGGTTCCGCTGACTGGCGCGGCCAGTGAAATCGGCTTGGCGTTTGCGGGTGGTGCCAAGCTGTTTTTTGATGCGCACAACGGACGTAAAGACAACGTTGGTTTTACGTTTGAACTGAAACAGCTGGACGATGGCTACGTCGCCAAACAAGCGGGTGACAACGCCAAAAAAATGCTCACCGACGGGGCAGATGTGTTGTTCGGCTTTGTGGGCACGGCCAGCAGCGATGCGGCGGCTGCCGTGGCCAAGGCCGAGGGTGCGACGTTGTTTGGGCCGTTTGCAGCGTCCGATACGCTGCGCGGGGCTGACTTCCCCACCGTGTTTCATGTGCGCCCCAGCCTGGCCGACGAAGCCATGCGCATGGTGCGCCACACCTCCACCCTAGGCCAAAACCGCATTGCCGTGCTGGCCGAAGACGACGCCATGGGCCGCGCGGGCCTGGCCGCAGTGAACGCCGCGATTGCCGAGTTGAAATTGCCCCCCTTGGTGGCCAGCGCCTTCGTGCCAGCCAACAGCGACAAGGTGGATGCCGCCGTCGCGGAGCTGGCCAAGGCCCAGCCGCAGGCCATCATTCAGGTAGCGCTGTTCAACACCACCGCCGCTTTCATTCGCAAAATGCGCAAAACTGGGTATGCCGGAGGATTTTTGAATTTCTCGGTGGTCGGCATTGACCCGTTGTTCACCGCGCTTGCAAAGAGATTGGCGGTGTGGTGGTCTCGCAGGTGGTGCCTTCGCCGCGCAGCTCGGCCACCCCTATCGTCAAGGAATACCTGGCCGCCGTTGACAACTCCGACCAATCGCCCAGCTATGAAAGCCTGGAGGGCTTCATTGCCGCCAAAGCGCTGGCAGAAGCTGTGCGTCGCGCGGGCAAGGGGTTTGACAAGGCCGGCTTGCAGCGCGCCATGACGGCGCTGAACAACTACGACGTGGGTGGCTTTCGCATCAACCTGCGCGCGGGCGTGCGCGACTCGGTGCGCGCGATTGATCTCGTGTCCATCACGCCCGATGGAAAAATTATTCGCTAGTTTGATGCTATCTAAATGATAGCTGCTTGAGCAGTATTTACAAGGGCGGATGGCCGATTTGGCTATGAATTCTATGAAATTGGGCCAGCGCGCTACGATCAGGCCATGCATTCACCTTTTGACTCCGCCACCGCTTCATCTCCCCTGCTGAACAACCTGAACGACGAGCAACTGGCTGCCGTCACCTTGCCCGCCGAACACGCCCTGATCTTGGCGGGCGCCGGCTCCGGCAAAACCCGGGTGCTCACGACCCGTATTGCCTGGCTTCTGCAAAACGGGCACATCACACCCGGCGGCGTGTTGGCTGTGACGTTCACGAACAAAGCCGCCAAAGAAATGATGACGCGCCTGTCGTCCATGCTGCCGGTGAATGTGCGGGGCATGTGGATTGGCACCTTTCACGGGCTGTGCAACCGGTTTTTGCGCGCTCACTACAAGCTGGCCAACCTGCCGCAGAGCTTTCAGATTCTGGACACGCAAGACCAGCTGTCTGCCATCAAGCGTTTGATGAAGCAGCACAACGTGGACGACGAGCGTTTTCCGGCCAAACAAACCATGTGGTTCATTGCCAGCTGCAAGGAAGATGGATTGCGGCCCGGTGCCGTGGAAGCGCGCGACGAGGAAACGCGTCGCAAGGTGCAGATTTACCAGCTGTATGAAGAGCAGTGCCAGCGCGAAGGCGTGGTGGACTTTGGCGAATTGATGCTACGCAGCTACGAGCTGCTGCGCGACAACGACCCCATCCGTGAGCACTACCAGCGGCGGTTCCGGCACATCCTGATCGACGAGTTTCAGGACACCAACAAGCTGCAGTACGCGTGGATCAAGCAGTTGGCCGGGCCAGAGTCTTCTGTGCTCGCCGTGGGCGACGACGACCAGAGCATCTACGCCTTTCGTGGCGCGCGCGTGGGCAACATGGCTGATTTTGTGCGCGAGTTTGCAGTCAAGCACCAGATCAAGCTGGAACAAAACTACCGCAGCTACAGCAATATTCTGGACAGCGCCAACGAGCTGATTGGCCACAACAAAAAGCGCCTGGGCAAAAACCTGCGCACCACGCAAGGCCCCGGCGAGCCGGTGCGCGTGTACGAGGCCACCAGCGATTTTGCCGAAGCGACCTGGATGGTCGATGAAATGCGGCAGTTGCACAGAGACCAGGGCACCGAGCCCGGCTACGCGCGCCAGGAAATGGCCGTGCTCTACCGCAGCAACGCCCAAAGCCGGGTGATTGAAACCGCACTGTTCAACGCCAAGGTGCCCTACCGTGTGTATGGCGGCCTGCGGTTTTTCGAGCGGGCCGAGATCAAGCACGCGTTGGCCTATTTACGCCTGCTGGAGAACCCGAACGACGACACCAGCTTTCTGCGTGTGGTGAACTTTCCCCCGCGCGGCATCGGCGCGCGCAGCCTGGAGCAACTGCAAGACATCGCCAAATTCAGCGGCTGCTCCCTGCACGACGCTGTCAGCGCCGCCACCGGCAAAGCAGGCGCGAACATCGGTGCGTTCGTCGCCAAGCTGGACGTGCTGCGCGAGCAGACGGCGAACATGACGCTGCGCGACATCATTGAAGCAGTACTGGAGCACAGCGGTTTGATTGACCACTACAAGGCCGACAAAGAAGGCGCCGACCGGGTGGAGAACCTGGAAGAGCTGGTGAACGCGGCCGAGAGTTTTGTGACGGTGGAAGGGTTTGGGCGGGACGCGGTGGCGCTGCCGGTCGATGAGTTGGGTGGGGTGTTGACGCAAAGCCCCGCGAGTCAAGGCTTGGACACACGCATGCCCCCACCCCAGCCCTCCCCCAGCGGGGGAGGGAGTCACTCCCCCGATTTACTCCCTCCCCCGCTGGGGGAGGAAAGATCAGAACTCCCTCCGCTGGGGGAGGAAAGATCAGAACTCC
>JANOQJ010000062.1:0-41115 GCA_031414805.1 Comamonadaceae bacterium | reverse complement strand
CGCGCCGGGGGTAATCCACTTGTGCTACTGCGACCCTGGCGCCCTGGGGTGTCCCCGCGCCTGTTTGCCCGCCTGCGGGGTAATGACGGCCGGATGCGTGTAACTAATCAGGAATGGAGAAGCCGTACTCTTGCCGCGCGCGGGCATGTAGTCATTTGTCATGGCAGCCGAAGGCGCGTCATCTGTCATCTAAGCCGCCAGTTTCAGATGCGCTGGCAGCCGATGCCGCGACACCTGTTTGCGCCGTTTGCGCAGGTCCACAAAGCGCAGCAGGGCTTGCAGCAAATCGTTGTCGGTGGACAGTTCCAGCGTGTCCACACCGGCTTTGGCCAGGCCGCTGCGCAGCTCGGTTTCGCGCTGCGCGGCAATTTGCGCAAAGCGGCGGCGAAAGCCGGGGTTGTGGGTGTCGACCATCAGTTGTTCGCCGGTTTCTGCATCCCGCATGGGAATCAGGCCCAGGTCGGGGAGTTCCTGCTCCAGGGGGTCGAGCAGGCGCACGGCCACCACGTCGTGGCGTTGGGCGAGTTGGGCCAGCGGCTGGCTCCAGCCGGGCTCGCACACAAAGTCAGACACCACAAACACGGTGCTGCGCTGGCGCACCGTGTGTGCGGCAGCGACCAGCAACTCGTGCAGACGGGTCGGGCCTGAGGTGTCTAGCACGGGGCGTGTGCTCAGGGTGTGCAGCAGTTGCAGCAGGTGCTTGCGGCTGCTGCGCGCGGGCAGTTGCGCGTCTACTCCGTCGCCATACAGCAGCGCGCCCACGCGGTTGCCGTGGCGGGTGAGCAGGCGGGCCAGCACGGCCACAAACTCGGTGAGCACCTGGTGCTTGGCGCGCTCGCCGGAGCCAAAGTCGATGGAGGGGCTGAGGTCGAGCAAAAACCAGGCGGCCATTTCGCGGTCTTCGGTGAACACGCGCACGTGGGGCTGCTGCAGGCGGGCGGTCACATTCCAGTCGATGTGGCGCACGTCGTCATGGTGCTGGTATTCGCGCAGGTCGGCCAGGTCAATGCCGGTGCCGCGCATCAAGGTAGCCCAGTCGCCTTGCAGCAGGCCGTCCAGACGCCGGATGACGGTCCATTCGAGGCGCTGCAGCAGCTGCTGCGCGGTCTCGCTGGGCTGCAATTCAGCTGGCTTTTTCATGGGCGAGCGGCTTGGGCGGCACGGGCACTTTGGCCATGATCTTGCGCACGATGTCGTCGGGCGACAGGCCTTCAGACAGCGCTTCATACGTCAGCACCAGCCGGTGGCGCAGCACGTCGGGCACCAAGTCCGTCATGTCTTCCGGCAGGGCATAACTGCGGCCACGCAGCAGGGCCAGCGCGCGGGCGCCTTCCACCAGGCCAATGGTGGCGCGGGGGCTGGCACCGAAGGTGATGAAGCGGCCAATGTCTTTCAGGCCGTGTTTCTCGGGCGTGCGGGTGGCACTGACCAGCTTGACGGCGTATTGCACCAGCGACGGGTCGACATACACCGCGCGGCATTCGGCCTGCAGCGCGGCCAGTTGCTCCGTGGTGGCGACAGCGCTGACTTGCACGGCTGGGCCGGTGACGCGCTGCACGATGACGAACTCTTCTTCGTCGCTGGGGTAGTCCACCAGCACCTTCATCATGAAGCGGTCCACCTGTGCCTCGGGCAGCGGGTAGGTGCCTTCGGTCTCGATGGGGTTTTGCGTGGCCATCACCAGAAACGGGCTGGGCACTTTGTGCGTTTCACCTGCAATGGTCACCTGCCGCTCCTGCATCACCTCCAGCAGCGCGCTTTGCACTTTGGCGGGTGCGCGGTTGATCTCGTCGGCCAGCAGCAGGTTGGTGAAAACCGGGCCGAGCGAGGTGCTGAATTCGCTGGTTTTCTGGTTGTAAATGCGCGTGCCCACCAGGTCGGCGGGCACCAGGTCGGGCGTGAACTGGATGCGCTTGAACTGGCCCTGCACCGTGTTGGCCAGGGTTTTGACAGTGAGGGTTTTGGCCAGGCCTGGCACACCCTCCACGAGTAAATGGCCCTGGGCCAGGATTGCCACCATGACCCGTTCCAGAAACTTGTCTTGCCCCACCACGACTCTTTTGACCTCGTAGAGGATTTGCTCCATCAGGGCGGCGGTGGCGGGTGATGAGGTGGCTTGTGCTGACGAGGTGTCCATGGGCTTGTAACCTGAGCTAAAAATTCGCCAGTCAACCCGGCGTGCAGCGGCGCTTGCGTTGCCATCTTAGGGTGTTCTGGGCCCGAATGCACCCCGGCGCAAGGGGTTCACCCACGGCTGCGTCGGGCAATACCGACAGGCGTATCAGCCTGTGACCGTGCCAGGAGTCCACTTTTAAGTGTTTTTGGCCTGCAGCCTTGTGGATAATGCTCAAGCAGCTATTTATTTAATAGCATTTCAAATCGACACCAACTGCCGCACCCCATCGGCCTGCATGTCTTTACCCGCTCCCCGCGCGATCACTTCGCCGCGTTGCATCACCAGGTAGTCGTCGGCCAGCTCTTGCGCAAAGTCGTAGTACTGCTCGACCAGCAGAATCGCCATGTCCCCGCGGTCGGCCAGCATGCGGATCACGCGGCCTATGTCTTTGATGATGCTGGGCTGAATGCCCTCGGTCGGCTCGTCCAGGATCAGCAGCTTGGGTTTGGCCGCCAACGCCCGCGCAATGGCTAGCTGTTGTTGTTGCCCGCCCGACAAATCGCCGCCCCGGCGGTTTAGCATTTGTTTCAGAACCGGGAACAAGTCATACAGCTCGGACGGAATCGGCGTGGTGGCGCTTTTGTAGGCCAGGCCCATCCGCAGGTTCTCTTCCACCGTCAGCCGCGCAAAAATCTCCCGTCCCTGCGGCACAAAGCCGATGCCCGCGCGAGCCCGCTCGTAAGGCGTGGCGTTGTGGATCGGCTTTCCATCGAACTCCATGCTGCCGGTCTTGATCGGCACCAAGCCCATCAAACTTTTAAGCAAGGTGGTCTTGCCGACGCCATTGCGCCCCAGCACAACGGTGACTTTGCCCAGGTGCGCCTGCAAGCTCACATCCCGCAGGATGTGAGAGCCGCCGTAGTACTGATTGATGTTGTTGACTTGAAGCATCAGAGACCCCGTACAAAGTGCTCGCGAGGGCTTCGATACCTCAGCCCGAACGGAGAAAAAGAGACGACGAAATGAGGGTGCCAAAAACCCCGTCCTGGCTGGGCTGAGGAGCGCAAAACCCAGTGGATCAGGGCATGTGCTTGTTTGAGCCGCAGGCGAGTTTGCACGTGACCCCGCTGGGTTTGAGCACCGCAAGTTGCCCGCAGCGTAGCGAAGGGACCCAGACTGCGGGTCGCCTTTCTTTTGCTTACTTTTCTTTGGCGAAGCAAAGAAAAGTAAGTCGCCGTCGGGCGACTCCCGACCTCGCCCGGTAGAGGACAGGAAATGCGTTCACCGCCCAAGATACACCTCAATCACCCGCTCATCCGCCTGCACCTGATCCAGCGTCCCCTGTGCCAACACCGACCCATCACACAACACCGTCACGATGTCGCTGATGGTGCGGATGAAGCTCATGTCGTGCTCCACGACCATCAGCGAGTGCTTGCCCTTCAGGCTTAAAAACAGCTGCGCCGTGCGCTCGGTTTCTTCGTCGGTCATGCCGGCCACGGGTTCGTCGAGAAGCAGCAACTTGGGGTCTTGCATCAGCAACATGCCAATTTCCAGCCATTGCTTTTGGCCGTGACTCAGGTTGCCCGCCATGCGCGTCACGCTGTCGGCCAGGTGAATGGTGTGCAGCACCTCGGCCAGTCGGTCGCTCTGCGTGCTGTTGAGTTTGAATATCAGGGATTGCTTGACGCTCTTATTGGTTTTCAGCGCCAACTCCAGGTTTTCAAACACCGTTGGTTTTTGAAACTTGCGGCCAATACCCATTTGCGCAATCTCGGCTTCCTTGTAACGCAGCAAATCGATGGTGGAGCCAAAGAACACAGTGCCACTATCGGGCCGGGTTTTGCCGGTGATGATGTCCATCATCGTGGTCTTGCCCGCGCCGTTGGGGCCGATGATGCAGCGCAGCTCGCCGGGCGCAATGTCCAGGCTCAGCTTGTTGATGGCCTTGAAGCCGTCAAAGCTCACGCTCACGTCTTCCAGATACAGGATGCGGCCGTGTGTGGTGTCTACCTCGCCGGGGGTAGCCAGGCGCGAGAAACCGGCTTCACGGCCACCCGATTCGGTTTTGCCATTTGCTCTCGTTTTTGTAGCTGCTTGAGCACGCTCTACGCCGGCGTCCATCAGATCAGGCGTCATGACTGGCCCTTCTTGAAGCGCTTGAACAAGCCGATCACGCCGTTCGGCAAAAACAGCGTCACCGCGATGAACAGCATGCCCAAAAAGTACAACCAATACTCCGGATAAGCCACCGTCAACCAGCTCTTGGCACCGCCCACAATAAAGGCACCGACAATCGGCCCGATCAGGCTGGCGCGGCCACCCACAGCAGCCCAAATCGCCATTTCAATCGAGTTAGCCGGGCTCATTTCGCTGGGGTTGATGATGCCGACCTGGGGCACATACAGGGCACCGGCCACACCGCACATCACCGCCGATATTACCCAGATGGTGAGCTTATAGCCCACCGGGTTGTAGCCAGAGAACATGACCCGGGTTTCCGCATCGCGTATGGCTTGCAGCACACGGCCAAACTTGCTTTGAATCAGCCAGCGGGCAAACAGATAAAAGCCCAGCAGCGTCAAACCCGTCAGTACAAAAATCGCCATGCGCATGCTCGGTGTGGCCACCGCCATGCCCAGAATGCGCTTGAAATCGGTGAAGCCGTTGTTGCCACCAAAGCCGGTTTCATTGCGGAAAAACAGCAGCATGGCGGCAAAGGTCATCGCCTGGGTGATGATGGAAAAGTACACGCCCTTGATGCGCGAGCGAAAGGCAAAAAAGCCAAATACAAAGGCCACCAGTCCGGGCACCGCCACAATCAAAATCAAGGTGGCCACAAAGCTGTCCGACAGCGCCCAATGCCATGGCAGCTCTTTCCAGTCCAGAAACACCATGAAGTCGGGCAGGTCGCTTTTGTAGTTGCCGTCACGGCCAATCTGGCGCATCAAATACATGCCCATCACATAGCCACCGAGTGCAAAAAACAGCCCGTGCCCGAGCGACAGAATGCCGGTATAGCCCCAGATCAAGTCAATCGCCAGCGCGCAAATGGCGTAACACATGATCTTGCCCACCAAGGCCACGCCGTAGTCGCTCAGATGAAACACGCTGCCCTGCGGCACGACCAGATTGAGCAGGGGTGCAAGGGCGCACACCGCGATCAGCGCTACGGTGAAGGCGCTCCAGCCGGTACGGGTGAGCAGCGGCGTACGTGGCGGCATGGTGATAGGCGGGTTGTTCATGCCTCCCTCCCCTTCATCGCAAAGATGCCTTGCGGGCGTTTTTGAATGAACATGATGATGAGCACCAGCACCGCAATCTTGGCCAGCACCGCCCCGGTCCACCCCTCCAGAAATTTGTTCAAGATGCCCAAGCCCAGCGCGGCGTAAACAGTGCCCGCCAGTTGGCCCACACCGCCCAGCACCACCACCAGAAACGAATCGACGATGTAGCCCTGGCCCAGATCCGGCCCCACGTTGCCCACCTGGCTCAGCGCGCAACCGGCCAGGCCTGCGATGCCCGAGCCCAGGGCGAATGCATAGGTGTCCACACGCGCCGTGTTCACGCCCATGCACGAGGCAATGGGCCGGTTTTGCGTCACGCCGCGCACAAACAGGCCCAGGCGCGTTTTGCTGATGAGAAAGGCCACGCCGGCCAGCACGGCCAGCGCAAACACGATGATGATGATTCGGTTGTAGGGCAGTTGCAGATTGCCCATGAGCTGTACGCCGCCACTCATCCACGCCGGGTTTTCCACGCCCACGTTTTGCGCGCCAAAAATGCTGCGCACCAGTTGCTGCAGCATCAGGCTGATGCCCCAGGTGGCCAGCAGGGTTTCCAGCGGGCGACCATATAAAAAGCGAATCACGCTGCGCTCCAGCGCCGCGCCCATCAGCGCCGATGCCATGAAGGCCACGGGCAACGCAGCCAGCAAATACCAGTCGAAGTAGCCGGGCAGGTATTTTTGAAAAACGCCTTGCACCACATAGGTGGCGTAAGCGCCAATCATCATCAGCTCGCCATGGGCCATGTTGATCACACCCATCAGCCCATAGGTAATGGCCAGGCCGAGTGCCACCAGCAGCAAGATGCTGCCCAGGCTGATGCCGGAGAAAAGCGCGGCGATCTTGTCGCCCCAGGCCAGCTGGGCTTCCACCGTTTTCAGGGTGGCTTCAAAGGCGGCTTTGACCTGCGGGTCAGCCTCCGTTTTCAGGCGCTCCAGCAGCACGGTTTTGGTGCTGGGGTCGCCGCTTTGGGCCAGCAGTTGTGCGGCTTCCAGGCGTTTGGCTTTGTCGGGGCTGGCCAGCAACACGGCAGCGCGCAGCAAGGCCAGCTGGGCTTTGATGTCGGCGTTGGCTTCGGCTGCCAAGGCTTTTTCAATCAGCGGCAGCTTGGATTCGTCTGCTTCACCTCTGAGTGTTTTAATGGCTTCGCGGCGTAATTTTTCGTCTTTGGAAAACAGCTTGAGCGCCGCCAGCGCGTTGTCCAACTCGCCGCGCATGCGGTTGTTGTTGATCACGTCTTCTGCGTCGGCGGGCAAGGGCGTTTCAGCGCCGGTCACAGGGTCGAAGGCCTTGCCGTCTCTCACGATCAGCACCCGCTCGCCCGACAGCTTGACGGCATCGTCCGCTAGCGCCTGAATGAAGGCGGTGGTCTTCTCGTCGGGTGCGGCGGTGGCTTTGTTCAACGCCTCAATGCGTGAGTCGGTTTCGCCCGACGACATGGCTTTTATGTCGCTAGCGCTTATGGAATAAGCTGGAGCAGCTATTAAAAATATAGCTATGAGTAAGAGCAGGCGGGTGAACATGGAGATTTTTGATTGACTGCTCGCGCCGCAGCGCAGCTTGACTGGCTCCCTCGCCCCCTTGGAGGAAAGGGCAGCGGTGGGGGGTTGCGCGACGACCAGACGACGCTCCCGCGTGACTGATTCGGGGCCGCGCCGCGCCGGGCCGCCCCAAGCGGTCGCGCCGTCCCCCTGGGGGGAAGGCGGCCGCAGGCCGACTCAGGGGGTACTTTATTTCTTCACCGGCTCGTCAGGCTTGGACGCATTGCCTTCAATGAACGGGCTCCATGGCTTGGCCTTCACCGGGCCAGGTGTCTTCCACACCACATTGAACTGACCATCAGCCTTGATCTCGCCGATGAACACCGACTTGTGCAGGTGGTGGTTTTTCTCGTCCATCTTGCTGGTGATGCCGCTGGGCGCCTTGAAGGTCTGGCCGGCCATGGCAGCGATCACTTTGTCGGTATCGGTGGACTTGGCTTTTTCAACGGCCTGCTTCCACATGTTGATGCCGATGTAGGTGGCTTCCATCGGGTCGTTGGTCAAAGGCTTGTCTTTGTGGCCTGCGATGCCCTTGGCCTTGGCATAAGCCGACCATTTCTTGATGAACTCGTCATTGGTCGGGTTCTTGATCGACTGGAAGTAGTTCCAGGCGGCCAGGTGACCCACCAGCGGCTTGGTGTCCACACCGCGCAGCTCTTCTTCACCCACCGAGAAGGCCACAACAGGCACGTCTTTGGCTTTCAGGCCCGCATTGCCCAGCTCTTTGTAGAAGGGCACGTTGGAGTCACCGTTGATGGTGGAAACCACGGCTGTTTTGCCGCCAGCAGAGAACTTCTTCACATCGGCCACGATGGTCTGGTAGTCGGAGTGGCCAAACGGGGTGTATTTCTCGTCGATGTCGCTGTCTTTGACACCCTTGGATTTCAGGTAAGCGCGCAAGATTTTGTTGGTGGTGCGGGGGTACACATAGTCTGTACCTAGCAGCACCCAGCGCTTGGCGGCGCCACCATCTTTGCTCATCAAATAGTCCACGGCAGGAATGGCTTGCTGGTTGGGCGCAGCACCGGTGTAGAACACGTTTTTGGAGAGCTCTTCACCCTCGTACTGCACGGGGTAGAACAGCAGGCCGTTCATTTCTTCAACGACTGGCAATACCGACTTGCGGCTCACGCTGGTCCAGCAGCCAAAAATCACGGCCACTTTGTCTTGCCCGAGCAATTGCTTGGTTTTCTCGGCAAACAAAGGCCAGTTGGAAGCCGGGTCAACAATCACCGGCTCCAGCTTTTTGCCCATCACACCGCCTTTGGCATTGATCTCGTCAATCGCCATCAGCACGGTGTCTTTCAACACAGTTTCCGAGATGGCCATGGTGCCCGACAGGCTGTGCAGGATGCCGACCTTGATGGTGCTTTGCGCGTGGGCAGGTAAAACGGACAAGCCCGCGAGGGCGACAGCAGCGGTGACTGCCTTGAGGGTGAAACGACGTTGCATGGTGGTTAGCTCCGGGGTTGAAAAATGGGTTCTCAGAACGTATCGATGAACGATGCCCGACTGTAGGAAGCCTTACGCCTCTGCGAAATACGCCAGGTGGCGTATGCCGGAAGAAACTAACTGCTATTTTTTATATAGCTGTTTGAGCAATATCTACAAGGGCGAGAGGCACTTTTGACTAGGTATTAGGTATCAGCCCCTACCCCTCAAACTGCGGATGCAGCTGCCGGATGCGCCCCAGCGCCATCGCCGCTGCCGCGGTGCGGGTTTCCACACCCAGCTTGGCGTGGATGCGTTCCAGGTGTTTTTTGATGGTGGCGGGGCTGGTGCCCAGGATGTCGGCGATATCGCGGTTGATCTTGCCCTTGACCACCCAGTACAGCACCTCGGCCTCGCGGGCGGTGAGTTTGAAGCTGAGCGAGATGGCTTCGATAACCGCGCTGTCGGACACTTCCTGCATCACGATCAACCAGTCGCCGCCGCTCTCGCTGTCGCCGGTTTGCTGGTGCAGACGAAAGGTCAGGCGGCGGGCGCCCCGAGCCACGCTCAGGCGGGGTGGTTCGATTTGCCGCTGGGCATCGGGCAGGTGGCGTTGCAGCCACTGCACGACTTCGGGGGGTGCCAGCGGCTGGGTATAGGGCGTTGGGGGCGTGCCGCCGCCGTAGTACTGGGTGAGCAGCTCGCGGGCCAGCGCGGTTTGCCACATCAGTTTGCCGTCGCTGGCGCGCACGGTCATGCTGGCATAGCCAAAGGCATCCAGCGCGTTGCGCGCCTGGCCGGCCTGGCTGGCTTCCTGGTGGACTTCCTGGCGGGCGCGGCGGGCCTGGCGGGCACTCGCCAGGTGCACGTGCATGCGGGCCAGCACTTCTTTGGGCTTGATGGGCTTGGTGACGTAGTCCACGGCCCCGGCTTCCAGCGCGGCCACCAGGTGCTCGGTTTCGGTCAGGCCGGTCATGAAGATGATGGGAATGTGTGCGGTGGCGGCGTTAGCCTTGAGCTGGCGGGCCACTTCAAAACCGTCGATGCCGGGCATCAGCGCGTCCAGCAGCACGATGTCGGGCAGGGCTTGTGCAGCGCGCCGCAGCGCGGCCTCTCCGCTGGTGGCTACCAGTACGGTGTAGCCCGATTCGTCCAGCGCGTCGTGCAACACCGACAGGTTGTCGGGCACGTCGTCAACGATCAGCACCACATCGCTGTTGGCGCGGTCCAGGGTGGTGTGCAAGGGGCTCATGGGGCTGGCGTGTCGGGTAGGGCGTCCAGCCGCGCGGTGATGGCGTCGAACTGAAACTGCTGGGCCAGCGCGCGCAGCGGGTCGGCAAACGCAGCACTGGCGCTGCCCTGCGCCACCAGGGCATCCAGGTGATTCAGGATGCCCCGGCAATAACCCAGTTGCACCAGCTCACGCAGGGTGTTCAGCGCCTGTGCGTCGGGCACGGTGACGGGGCTGTTTTCCGCCGAATCCGTTGCCGATTCCGTTGTCGAATCCGAAGGCGTTTCGGCAGGCTGTGTGGCGGCTTTCTCGCTCCAGCGCAAGCCCAGGCGGCGCTCCAGCCAGTCCAGCAGTTCGGCGTGGCGCACGGGTTTAAGAACAAAGTCTTCGGGCAGCACGCGGGCATCGTTGTCCAGCCCTTTGTCAAACGCATTGGCCGAAACAATGGCCACCGGCGTGTGCTGCAAGCCGGACAGCAAACGCAAGCGGCGCAGGGTTTCCCAACCGTCTATACCGGGCATGGCCAGGTCCAGCAGCACCGCGTCGGGTTGAAAGCCCGCCACCAGCAGGTCCAGCCCATCGTGGCCGCTGGCAGCGGTGCGCAAAACAAAACCCAGCGGTTCCAGCAGGTTGACCAGCAGCTCGCGGTCGGCCTCTTCGTTGTCAATCACCAGTAGCTTGCGGCGCTCGCCTGCATATCCCAGGCGCGGCAGCATGCGTGAGGATCGGGGCCAGGCGGTTTGCGACACGCCGTGCAGCTGGGGCAAAAACAGGCGCACGCGAAACACCGAACCGCTACCTGGTTCGCCTTGCGCCGTCATCTCGCCGCCCATCAGGTCGGTCAGCATTTTTGCAATCGTCAAGCCCAGGCCTGCACCTGACGCGGCGCTCACATTGCTGACGGCTTGCCCGCGCGCAAACGGCTCAAAAATCTGCTCCAACTCCCCGGCGGTGAGGCCCGGCCCGGTGTCTTCAATCTCGATGTGCGCCATCTCGCGCGCATAACGCGCCCGCAAGGTCACCTGCCCCTGCGCAGTGAACTTGATGGCATTGCTCAGCAGGTTGATCAAGATCTGCTGCAAACGCTTTTCGTCGGCCCGCACCACCTCGGGCAGGTTTCCTTGAGCCTCAAATGCAAAGCGCAGACCCTTCGCCTCCGCCTGCAGCTCGAACATGGCGGCCACTTCATGAATGCAGTCGGCAAAGCGCATGGGTTTAGGCTCCAGCGTCAGCTTGCCCGCTTCAATGCGGGCAATGTCCAGCGTGCCCTCGATCAGCGACAGCAAATGCTCGCCCCCGCGCTTGATCACGCTCACCGCATGCTTGCGATGCGGCGGAACCCCAGTGTCTTCACCCATCAGTTGCGCGTAGCCCAGGATGCTGTTCAGCGGTGTGCGCAGCTCGTGGCTGATGGTGCTGATGTAGCGGCTTTTGGCCTGGTTGGCCCGGGTGGCGGCCTGGCGCGCCTGCTCGGCCACCACCGTAGCCTGTTCGGCCAGTTGCTTGGCACTTTGCAAGGCTTCGTCGGTCTGTTTGTGCAGCGCAATTTCACGCATCAACAAATGGGTTTGCCGGTTGGACTCTTCTTGCGCGACCTGTCGGCTTTTGTGCGAGAGCACCAGCGCCCAGGCCACGATGCCAGCAATCACCAGCAACACAAAATAGGCTTTCACAAAGCCTGCGCGCAGCCAGGCGCTGGCGGCGTCTATCGGCCCGCCTGCGTCAACCGCCGTTCGCAGCTCCTGGTAGTACAGCAGGCCAAAGACGGCGGCCAGCAGCGGCACCACGATCAGCATCAACAAAATGAAATGGCCCAGGCCCGTGTCCAGAAACGGCCACATGCGGCGTGGCAGCAGCCAGCGCAGGGTTGCCGACCACTGCGACGACAAGCTGGCCTGCGGCTTGCACAGGTCGCCGCAGCGCGCATCCAGCGTGCAGCACAGCGAGCAGATGGGGCCCTGGTAGGCGGGGCAGTGGGCCATGTCGGGGCCTTCGTAGTGGCGCTCGCAGATCACGCAGCGTTGTGTTTGCTGCGAAGTTGACGCATCCGTTCGAGCCAGGTAGTAGCGGCCTTTCGTCGCCCAGGCAATCAGGGGCGATGCCACAAACGCTGTAACCATCGCAATCACCGCCGAAAACGCCTGCGGCAACGCACCAAACAAACCCAGGTGCGCCGTAATTGACAGTACCGAGGCCAGCGCCATCGCGCCCACGCCCACCGGGTTCACGTCCCACAGATACGCGCGCTTGAACTCGATGCCTTGGGGCGACAGGCCCAATGGCTTGTTCACCACCAGATCGGCCACCACCGCCATCATCCAGGCAATGGCCAGGTTGGAGTAAAGGCCCAGCACGTCGCCCAGGGCCTGAAACACGTTCATCTCCATCAGCATGAAGGCGATCAGCGTGTTGAACACCACCCACACCACGCGCCCCGGATGGCTGTGCGTCACACGCGAAAAAAAATTGCTCCAGGCCAATGAGCCTGCATAGGCGTTGGTGACGTTGATTTTGAGCTGCGAGATCACCACAAACAGCGCGGTAGCCGCCACCGCCCAGCCGTAGTGCGGGAACACATATTCATAGGCTGCCAGGTACATCTGGTTGGGGTCTACCGCCCGGTCCACCGGCACGCTGTGGCTGATAGCCAGATACGCCAGCAGCGCGCCGCCCAGCATTTTCAGCACCCCCAGAACCACCCAGCCCGGCCCGCCCATCAGCACGCCCAGCCACCACTGGCGGCGGTTGGCCGCGGTCTTGGCGGGCATGAAGCGCAGGTAGTCCGCCTGCTCGCCCATTTGGGTGATCAAGGCAATGCCCACGGTGAGCGCGGCACCAAACATTTGCAGGTTGAAGCCACTACTCCCAGATTTTTCCCCTGCGTAGCCCACCACACCGCCAAATGCCCCGGGGTCTTTAACCAGCACAAAAGCAAAAGGCACAACCAGCATCACCAGCCACAGCGGCTGCGTCCACACCTGCAGGCGGCTGATGGTGGAGACGCCGTGCGTGACCAGCGGAATCACCACCAGCGCGCAAATCAGGTATCCCCAGGTGGGCGGAATGCCCAGCGCCAGCTCCAGCGCATAAGCCATCACCGCCGCCTCCAGCGCAAAAAAAATGAAGGTGAAACTGGCGTAAATCAGCGAGGTCAGCGTGGAGCCGATGTAACCAAAGCCCGCGCCGCGCGTGAGCAAATCCATGTCCACCCCGTAGCGCGCTGCATAAATGCTGATAGGCAGGCCCGCCAGAAAAATGATGATGCCGGTGGTCACAATCGCCCAAAAGGCGTTCAGGTACCCGTACTGCACCAGCAGGGTGGCCCCCACCGCTTCCAGAATCAAGAACGAGGCGGCACCAAAAGCCGTGTTGGCCACCCGAAACGGCGACCAGCGGCGAAAGCTGTGTGGCGTGTAGCGCAGCGCATAGTCTTCCATGGTCTCGCTGCCCACCCAGCTGTTGTAGTCGCGCCGGATTTTAACGATGCGCTGGGGCGCGTCGGTGGCAGGGGCGGTGGTTTCAAGCGTCATGGCAAGCTCAATTGTGCGTGCAAGCCTGTTGCCATATGGCGATTGGCACGCAGGTTGCTCTATCATCTTTTGCACACCATCCCCTACGACAAGCCATGGAACTGACCCCTCGCGAAAAAGACAAACTGCTGCTCTTCACTGCAGGCCTGTTGGCCGAGCGACGCAAAGCACGCGGCCTGAAACTGAACTACCCCGAAGCCGTGGCGCTGATCTCGTGTGCCGTGATGGAGGGCGCGCGCGATGGCAAAACCGTGGCGCAGCTGATGAGCGAGGGCCGCACCGTTCTGGCGCGGGCTGACGTGATGGACGGCATTGCCGAGATGATTCCCGACATTCAAATAGAAGCCACATTTCCGGACGGCACCAAGCTGGTCACGGTTCACCAACCTATTGTTTAAAGACCTATGCGCCTGACCAATACTATTAAATTGATAGCTGCTTCAGCATTATTTATAAGGGCCAATAACGCTTTTGCCCATGAAAACCATGGCTTGACGGTTAGCCACTGGCATGCCACCGACGCGCTGGGCTTAGTCTTGCTGGCCGCGCTGGTTGTTGGCGCGTGGTGGCTAGGCAGCCGCAAATAAAGGCGAGCCATGACACCCGGCGAACTTCTCATCGACGACGGCGAACATGTGCTGAACCCCGGTCGCCGCACCCTCACCGTGGTGGTGCACAACACCGCCGACCGGCCGATTCAAGTCGGTTCGCACTACCACTTCGCTGAAACCAATGCTGCGCTGGGCTTTGACCGCGACGCTGCGCGCGGCATGCGGCTGAACATTGCCAGCGGCCTGGCAGTGCGCTTTGAGCCGGGCCAACAGCGCACGGTGGAGCTGGTGGACTACGCCGGTGATCGCCAGGTGTTTGGGTTTCGCGGCAATGTGATGGGGGCGCTTTAATGGCCACCATCAACAAACGCGCTTACGCGGAAATCTTCAGCCCCACCACCGGCGACCGGGTTCGCCTGGCAGACACCGACCTCATCATTGAAGTCGAAGCCGACTACACGCTGAGAGCCGGAGGCTACGGCGAAGAGGTCAAATTCGGTGGCGGCAAAACCATTCGCGATGGCATGGCGCAGTCGCAGCGCACAGCGGCCGGCTACGGAACGGGCCCCTCCGGTGGCGGCGCAGTGGACACGGTGCTGACCAACGCGCTCATCATTGACCACTGGGGCATTGTGAAAGCCGACATTGGCCTGAAAGACGGGCGCATTGCAGCGATTGGCAAAGCCGGTAACCCTGATGTGCAGCCCGGTGTGGACATCATCATTGGCCCGGGCACCGAGGTCATCAGCTGCGAGGGCAGCATCGTCACCGCAGGCGGCATTGACTCGCACATTCATTTCATCTGCCCGCAGCAAATTGAAGCGGCCCTGGCCAGCGGCATCACCACCATGTTTGGCGGCGGCACCGGCCCCGCCACGGGCACCTTTGCCACCACCTGCACGCCCGGCGCGTGGAACATGCAGCGCATGCTGCAAGCGGCTGACGCGTTCCCGATGAATCTGGGTTTCATGGGCAAAGGCAACGCCAGCCTGCCCGAGGCACTGCGCGAGCAGATTGACGCGGGGGCCATCGGCCTGAAGCTGCACGAAGACTGGGGCACCACGCCAGCGGCGATCAGCAACTGCCTGGACGTGGCGGATGAGATGGACATTCAGGTGGCGATTCACTCCGACACACTGAATGAATCGGGCTTTGTGGAAAACACCATCGCAGCCACCAAGGGCCGTGGCATTTGTGCCTTTCACACCGAAGGCGCAGGCGGCGGCCATGCGCCCGACATCCTGCGTGTGGTGGGCGAGGCGAACTTTCTGCCCAGTTCCACCAACCCCACCATGCCGTACACGGTGAACACGCTGGATGAGCATGTGGACATGCTGATGGTGTGCCACCACCTGGACGCTTCCATTGCCGAAGACCTGGCGTTCGCCGAAAGCCGCATCCGCAAAGAAACCATTGCGGCCGAAGACGTGCTGCACGACTTGGGCGCGATCAGCATGTTCAGCTCCGACTCGCAGGCCATGGGCCGGGTGGGCGAGGTGGTGATTCGCTGCTGGCAAACGGCGCACAAGATGAAGGCGCAGCGCGGCAAACTCCCTGGCGACAGCGACCGCCATGACAACTTCCGCGCCAAACGCTACATCGCTAAATACACCATCAACCCCGCCATTGCCCACGGCATCAGCCACGAGGTGGGCAGCATTGAAGTGGGCAAATGGGCTGATCTGGTGGTCTTCAAACCTGCGTTTTTTGGCGTCAAACCGTCGTTGATTCTGAAAGGCGGTTTCATCGCCATGGCCGCGATGGGCGACCCCAGCGCGTCGATTCCCACGCCCCAGCCGGTGCACTACCGCCCGATGTTTGGTGCCTATGGTGGGGCGCTCGCCAAAAGCTCGCTGACCTTTGTGTCGCAAGCCGGTTTCAATAACGGGGTGCAGCAGAAATTTGGTTTGAACAAAACCATCGCCGTGGCAAAAAACATCCGCCACGTGCGCAAGCAGCACATGGTGCACAACAGCTATCTGCCGACCATGTCGATTGACGCGCAAACCTACGCTGTGCATGCCGACGGCCAGTTGCTGACCTGTGAGCCTGCCACCAGTTTGCCGATGGCGCAGCGCTACTTTTTGTTCTGATGAGCAAGGCGTTCACCCGCGAATCCGATGGCGACGAGGATGACGACATCGCCTTGCCAGTCATACCCGCAGGCGGCAAAAACTACATCACACCGGCTGGCTACACCCGCTTGCATACCGAGTTGCTCGACTTGATGGACAAGCAGCGGCCAGAAGTGGTGCACACGGTGCACTGGGCAGCCAAGAACGGCGACCGCTCGGAAAACGGCGACTACATCTATGGCAAAAAACGGCTGCGCGAAATTGACAAACGCATCCATTTTTTAACCCGTCGGCTGGATATTGCCGAGATCGTTCAGCCCAGCCTGCACCACGGCAACCCGCAGATTTTTTTTGGCGCGACCGTGACCTATGCGCAAGACGATGGTCGGGAGGGCACTGTGACGATTTTGGGCATTGACGAGGTCGACACCACGCAGGCCCAGGTTAGTTGGGTGTCGCCCATTGCGCGTGCCTTGCTCAAAGCGCGAGAGGGCGATGTGGTGCGGCTGGTCACACCCTCCGGCCCGCAAGATCTGGAAATTCTGCGGGTGGTCTACCCAGCAAGTGCTTTAAGCTGAGTTTCGAGTTTTAAGCCAAATCGGCCATTAGCCCTTGAAAATATTGCTCAAGCAGCTATCAAATAGATAGTAAAACTCTAGGTTGCCGAGTTCGCTGGCCTGATGCGCACGGCTTGCAAAACCGAAGCTGTGCGGTTCACAGCCTTGAGTACCGCGTCCAGGTGTACGCGGTCGCGCACCGCCACCACAAAGCGCAGGTCATGCGTGTCTTGCGCGGCCTCGTCGCCCATGTCCACATGGGTGATGTCGGCCTCGGCTCCGGCAAAGGCGGCCGCCACGCGGGCCAGCACACCCTGGCCGTTGTGGACCGAAACCACCACGCTGGCCTCAAACGAGCGCACCGGCTCGTCTGACCATTCGACTGCAATAAAGCGCTCACTGTCTTTGTGATGCAGTCGCCGTGCCACCGCGCATTCGCTGGCATGTACCGCCAAGCCTTCGCCACGGCCCAGGTAGCCCACGATGGCGTCACCCGGAATGGGTCGGCAACAGCGCGCAAACGTGACCGATGCGTTTTCGCTGCCATCTAAAAACACGGCGCCTTGCAAGCCTGATTCGTCGGCGGTGAAACGCTCGCGCGACAGCAGCAAGGCATCAGGCCGCGTGCCCTGCTCGGCCAGCAGGGTCACCAGCCGCTTGGCCACAATACCGGCGATGCGTTTGCCCAGGCCGATATCGGTCAGCAGATCGGCGCGGTTGCGGTTGCCGGTGAAGCGCAGCAGGCGCTCCCACAAGCTGCGGTTGGCGTCGTCGTCTTCGGGCAGTTTGTCCAGGCCTTCCGCGCGCAGCGCTTGGGCCAGCAGGGTTTCGCCCAGGCCTTGCGATTCGGCTTGCGCCAGGGTTTTCAGGTGGTGGCGAATTTTGGAGCGCGCCCGACCTGTGCGCACAAAGCTCAGCCACAAGGGGTTGGGCTTTGACAGCGGATCCGTCACCACCTCCACGACGTCACCATTTTTCAGTTCGGCACGCAAGGCGACGGGCGCGTTGTTGATGCGCGCTGATACGGCGCGGTCGCCAATGTTGCTGTGAATCGCATAAGCAAAGTCCAGCACGGTGGCACCGCTGGGCAGGGCCATGATGCGGCTCTTGGGCGTGAAAACGTAGATTGCATCGGGAAACAGGTCAATCTTCACGTGGTCCCAGAACTCCGCGGCGTCACGGGTTTCGTGCTGAATGTCCAGCAGCGACTGCAGCCACTTGGTGCCCAACCGGTCGGCTGCCGGGCTGCCCGGCTCGCTAGCCTTGTACAGCCAGTGCGCCGCCACGCCCGACTCCGCCACCACATGCATGGCCTCGGTGCGCATCTGAAATTCCACATTCACGCCCGATGGTCCCACCAAGGTGGTGTGCAGCGACTGGTAGCCGTTGAGCTTGGGAATGGCAATGTGATCCTTGAACTTGCCAGGTACCGGCTTGTAGAGCTGGTGCAGCAAGCCCAGCGCGGTGTAGCAGTCGGTCACGGTGGGGGTGATCACGCGAAAGCCGTAAATGTCGGTGACTTGCGCAAAACTCAGGTGTTTGTCGTCCATCTTGCGGTAGATGGAGTACAGCGTTTTCTCGCGGCCCGCAATGCGCACCGGCATGGCCGCGTTCGCAAACAGGGCTTCCACCTCGCGCTGCACTTTTTGAATCAAATCGCGCCGCCGGTTGCGCGCTTTGGTCACCGCCTTGGTCAGAATGGCGTGGCGCCAGGGCTGCAGGTGGGAAAAAGAGAGGTCTTGCAACTCGCGGTAGGTCTGGTTCAGGCCCAGGCGGTGGGCAATGGGCGCGTAGATCTCCAACGTTTCCGACGAAATACGCCCCCACTTTTCGCGCGCCACATCGCTCAAGGTGCGCATGTTGTGGGTGCGGTCAGCCAGCTTGATCAGGATGACGCGCACATCGCGCGCCATGGCCAGCAGCATCTTGCGAAACGACTCGGCCTGATTTTCTTCGCGGGTGTGAAACTGCAGCTTGTCCAGCTTGGTCAGGCCATCCACCAAGTCGGCCACCGGCGCACCAAAACGCTCGATCAGCTCCGGCTTGGTCACGCCGCAGTCTTCAATTGCATCGTGTAGCAGGGCCGCCATCAGCGCTTGCACATCCAGCTTCCATTCGGCGCACTGCGCGGCCACCGCAATCGGGTGGGTGATGTAGGGCTCGCCACTGTTGCGCACCTGACCCAGGTGCGCCTCGTCGGCAAAGCGGTAGGCGCGGCGTAGCTGTTCGGTGTCTGCTGCGTCCAGGTAATCCAGCTTGGCGGTCAGCGCCGCAAAACTGGCGGCGGCGGCATTGGCGGCAGCCAGGGCTTGCGGGGGTTTGGTGGTCAGGGCGACCTGTCCATGCGCCGGTACGGGCTTGGCTTGTTTAGACGGTTTGACCGGAGCGGGCGACTCATAAGGCATAGCCCCACTTTAGCGCCGCGCGCATCGATTGCGCACCCGCAAAGAAAAAAGCACCGCTGGGCGGTGCTTTTTACGGAAGGGCGTGGGGATTAACCCGGCACTTTTTTCAGCATTTCAATGCCGATTTTCCCTTCAGCAATTTCACGCAAGGCGGTCACGCCCGGTTTGTTTTTGCTTTCGATCTTCGGCGTGTGGCCCTGGCTGAGCATGCGCGCGCGGTAAGTGGCGGCCAGTACCAACTGGAAGCGGTTGGGGATGTGAACCAGGCAGTCTTCAACGGTGATGCGGGCCATGTGCAGCTTTCGGTAGGGGTGAGGTTTAGCAAATATTGAGGGCTTTGAAGGTGTCGAGCCGGGCGCGGCGCTGGGCCGAAAACTTCAGGCGCTGGGCGTGAACAATCGCTTTTAAATCGAACAAAGCCCGCTCAAATAACTCGTTGATGATAACGAAATCGAATTCCCGGGCCTGCGCCACCTCCAGCGCCGCATTGCTCAAGCGCAGTTCGATGGTGTCCGCCGCGTCTTCACCGCGCCGTAGCAAGCGGGCGCGTAGCTCTTCCCAGCTGGGTGGCAAGATGAATATCAGCACCGCGTTGGCAAAAATCTTCTTGATCTGCAAAGCGCCCTGAAAGTCAATCTCCAGAATCACGTCCGCGCCTTCAGCGATGCGGTCTTCAATCACTTTTTTAGACGTGCCGTATCGATGACCGTGCACATGCGCCCATTCCACAAAAGCTTCGTCGGCCACCATCGCGTCAAACTCTGCCGGACTCACAAAAAAGTACTCACGCCCCTGCACCTCCTGCCCACGCGGTGCGCGTGTGGTGTGCGAAATCGACGGTGAAACCCGCGAATCCAGCTCCATCAAAGCCTTGACCAGGCTGGACTTGCCCGCGCCACTGGGCGCCGCGACCACAAACAAATTACCGGGATAGTCCATATAAAACCTGCTCAAGCAGCTATGAAATAAGTAGCAAAAAACTGGGCGAAGGACTCGATGGAAACTATTCGATGTTCTGCACCTGCTCGCGCATCTGCTCAATCAACACCTTCATGTCGACCGACACCCGCGTCATCTCCAGCGCGGCCGATTTGGACCCCAGGGTGTTGGCCTCACGGTGCAGCTCCTGAATCAAAAAGTCCAGGCGTTTGCCAACCTCGCCACCCTGGGTGAGCAAACGCCCAATCTCGTCCAGGTGGCTGGCCAAACGGGTGATTTCTTCGGCCACATCAATGCGGATGGCAAACGCAGTGGCCTCGCTGAAGGCGCGGTCCTGGGCCGCTTCGGGCAGGCTGGCACCGGTTTTTGCGGCATCGGCCAGGCCCATCGCCTCCTGCCAGCGCTCCAGGAACCTCTGGCGCTGCTGGGCCACCAGCTGCGGCACCAGGGGCTGGGCTTGCAGGGCCAGCGCACGCAGCTGCTTGACGTGGCCTTGCAGCATGTCGGCCAGGCGCGCGCCTTCCCGCTCGCGGGCTTGGCGCAGCGCATCCAGCGCTTGCCGCGCCAGCGTGGTCACGGTTTCGCTCCAATCCACGGAAACCGCGGTAGGCGCGTCGCTGACGCATAAACGCAACACATCGGCCACGCTCAACGCGGCCGCTTCCGGCAGCCACGTGCGCACGTTGTCTTGCACCGACGACAGGCGCTGCAGCAGTTTGACCGACGGCTCGGCCACCGTTTGGGAGGCAGAGGTTTCAATCGCGGCGCGCACTTCCACCTTGCCGCGCTTAAGCCCGGCAGTGAGCAATTCGCGCAAAGCGGGCTCGTGCTGGCGCAGGTCGTCAGGTAGTTTGAAGCTCAGATCCAGAAACCGGCTGTTCACCGAGCGGATTTCCAGACCGATCCGGGGTGGGCGCGCCTCGGCGGCGGCCGGGTGGGTTGCCATACTGTGCTGTACGCTGGCGTAACCGGTCATGCTGTAAACTGCCATGTAGCCCTTTTTGATGACTGGGTTGCTTGAAAATTCAGGGAAAAACGGAGTTCTTTCCCACCCGAAGGTACCACCCCGCAAATTATGTCAAAGGTCAAACCCGCTCCGCTGCCGCCAGATACCGTCATCGGTGGTTACCGGGTGGTTCGCAAGGTTTCTTCGGGTGGTTTTGGTGTGGTGTATCTGGCGGTTGACAACGAAGGTCAGCAAGTGGCCGTCAAAGAGTATCTGCCGTCATCACTGGCCACTCGCCCGCCTGGCGAATTGCTGCCCCAGGTGCAGCCTGAAAAACTGTCCTTGTACCGCCTAGGACTGAAAAGCTTTTTTGAAGAAGGCCGCTCGCTGGCTCAGATTTCACATGCCTCTGTGGTGAGCGTGCTGAATTTCTTCCGGGAAAACGAAACGGTTTACATGGTGATGAATTACCTGGAGGGTGCCACCCTCCAAGATTTCATCATCACAGCGCGCGAACTAAAAAAACAAAAAGTGTTTCGTGAATCCACCATTCGCAGCCTGTTTGACGAAATTTTGCGCGGCCTGCGCATCGTGCACCAGCACAAGATGCTGCACCTTGACATCAAGCCCGCGAATATTTTCATCACCGACGACAACCGCGCGGTGCTAATCGACTTTGGCGCGGCGCGTGAGGTGCTCTCCAAAGAAGGCAATTTCATCCGCCCCATGTACACGCCCGGTTTTGCGGCACCCGAGATGTATCGGCGCGACTCCTCCATGGGTCCGTGGACTGATATTTATGCGATTGGCGCGTGCATCTACGCCACCATGCAGGGCTACCCCCCCAACGATGCGCCGCAGCGGCTGGAGAAAGACCGGCTGTCGCTGGCGCTGTCGCGCTTGCGCGGGGTGTATTCAGACAACCTGATCGAGGTGGTTGAGTGGTGCATGTCGCTGGACCCGCTGTCGCGCCCACAGTCAGTTTTTGCGTTGCAAAAAGAACTCAGCCGTGAGGGCGAGCGGCGCTACACCAAGCTCACGGTGGGCGAAAAAATGCGCTTGCAATTCGACAACATGGTGTCTGACGGCAAGAAGAAACTGGCAGGTGCTACCGGTTTTGGTCCCAAGGCCAAATGACCACTAACCAGCCCGCACAAGTCTACGAATAACAACTAGCCTGACAAGGCATCGGCTCATGAAATTTTCTGTATTCCAAATCAGCCGACGTGGCGGGCGCGAGAAAAACGAAGACCGCATGGGGTATTGCTATACCCGCGAGTCGGGTCTGTTTGTGCTGGCAGATGGCATGGGTGGCCACCCGGAAGGCGAAGTCGCCGCGCAACTGGCGCTGCAAACGGTCTCGGCCCTCTACCAAAAAGAGGCGCGGCCTGTTGTGACGGATATCGAAGAGTTTCTCAGCAACGCCCTGATGGCCGCGCACCACCAGATCATTCGCTACGCAGGTGAAAAGGGCATGCTGGACACGCCGCGCACCACCCTGGTGGTAGCCATCGTGCAGGGCACCAGCGCCACCTGGGTTCACTGCGGTGACTCACGGCTGTATCTGGTGCGCGACGGGGAGTTGGTGACCCGCACGCGCGACCACTCGTACCTGGAGCAGCAAAACGCGGGTGCCTTCCGCCTGGACCGGATGAACCGCAACATCCTGTTTACCTGCCTGGGCTCGCCGACCAAGCCGGTGTTTGATGTGACGGGACCGGTTACCTTGCAGCAGGGCGACAAAATTTTGCTGTGCTCTGACGGTTTGTGGGGCACGCTGGAAGACGCCGATATCGTGCGCCAATTGGCGCTGCAGCCGGTGGGGGAGGCGGTGCCGGAGTTGGTCGAGCAGGCGCTGCGCAAAGGCGGCGAGCATTGCGACAACGTGACGGTGATTGCGCTGGAATGGGAAACGCCAGATGCCTTCGAGTCCACCCGCGGTATCTCCACCGACAGCATCATGGACGGCGTATTTGCCTCCACCATTCAGGCGGGTTTGGGCGACACCGTCATCGACGAGCTGGACGACGCGGCCATCGAGCGCTCGATCGCCGAGATCAACGAAGCCATCCGCCGCTCGGCGATCAAAAAAGGTTAATTCCATGTCGGTCTTTGTACGAAGTGGCGCTCGCGCTGTAAACCAGTTGCGGCCCGTGCGCATCACACGTGGTTACACCATCCATGCCGAAGGCTCGGTACTCATCGAGTTTGGCGACACGCGGGTGCTGTGCACGGCATCGGTCGAAGAAAAAGTGCCATCGCACAAAAAGGGCAGCGGCGAAGGCTGGGTGACAGCCGAGTACGGCATGTTGCCACGCGCCACGCACACACGCGGCGACCGGGAGGCAGTGCGCGGCAAGCAAAGCGGGCGCACCCAAGAGATTCAGCGGCTGATTGGCCGGTCCCTGCGCGCGGTGTTTGATTTGAAAAAGCTGGGCGAACGCACCATTCACCTCGATTGCGACGTGCTGCAGGCAGACGGTGGCACCCGCACGGCAGCCATCACCGGCGCCTATGTGGCCGCGCACGATGCGGTGACGAAATTGATAGCCAGCGGCAAGCTCAGCGAATCACCGATCAAAGAAGCCGTCGCCGCCATTTCGGTGGGGCTGGTGCAGGGCACGCCGCTGCTCGATCTGGAATACACCGAAGATGCGGCCTGTGATACCGATATGAACGTGGTGATGACCGGCGCGGGCCATTTTGTGGAAGTGCAGGGCACAGCAGAAGGTGCCGCCTTCACGCGGGCACAAATGGACGCGCTGCTGGCTCTGGCGGAGGAGGGCATTGCGCAGTTGGTGGCTATGCAAGCACAAGCGCTGTCTCAGTGATTGCTCTGATTCACTATTAAATACATAGCTGCTTGAGCAGTATTCATAAGGGCTAGAGGCCATTTTGACCCTTAATTCAGGTTTTCAGGTGTTCCCCCGAATCGTGCTGGCCTCCAACAACGCGGGCAAGCTGGCTGAGCTGCAAGCGCTGTTTGCGCCGCTGGGCGTCAGCCTGGTGACGCAAGCCAGCCTGAACATTCCAGAGGCCGACGAACCCCACCGAACCTTTATCGAAAACGCGCTGGCCAAAGCCCGCCATGCTTCGCGCATCAGCGGCCTGCCCGCACTGGCTGACGACGCGGGCCTGTGTGTGGATGCGTTTGGCGGTTTGCCGGGTGTCGACACCGCGTTTTACGCCACTCAATTTGGCTACCCAAAAGGCGACGATAACAACGTGCGCGCCCTGCTTGAACAAATGCAGACCGTGGACAACCGCCGCGCTGCGCTGGTCAGCACCCTGGTCGCGCTGCGCCGCTTCGACGACCCCGAACCCCTGGTGGCGGTGGGGCGCGTGCAAGGCGAGATCACCCGCGAACCCATCGGTAGCAACGGCTTCGGCTTTGACCCGGTGATGTTTCTCCCGGCTTTCGGCAAAACGTTCGCGCAACTGCCCACCGACGTCAAAAACGCCCACAGCCACCGCGGCCTGGCCGCCGCGCGCATGCTGCAACTGATGCAAGCGCAATGGACGTGAAGAAAATTAATTGGGGTCAGATCACCATTAATTCTGATTTGCCCCCAAATCCAAAAGAATTGGAATCTGACCCCAATTACTCTGCTCAGCTTGCCACGCGCGACATTCAGCACTACATGCGCCCGGGCTTGCTGCAACTGCAAGCACTCCCGCCGCTGTCGCTGTATGTGCATCTGCCCTGGTGTTTAAAGAAGTGCCCGTATTGCGACTTTAATTCGCACGAGGTGCTCAGCAACTCGCACGAAAACAGCGGTGAATTGCCCGAGCATCGCTACCTGGACGCCTTGATGGCCGACCTGGAAGCCGCGCTGCCGCTGATCTGGGGCCGCCCGATTCACAGCATCTTCATCGGCGGTGGCACGCCCAGCCTGTTTTCGCCGCAGGGTATTGACCGGTTGTTGGGCGACATTCGCGCGCGCTTGAAACTGTCACCCGACTGCGAAATCACGATGGAGGCTAACCCCGGCACCTTCGAAAAAGACCGGTTCAAAGCCTTTCGAAGCGCCGGCGTCACGCGCCTGTCAGTGGGCGTGCAAAGCTTTAACGACGCACACCTTCAGGCGCTGGGTCGTGTGCACAACAGCGCGCAAGCCCTTTCCGCGCTTGAAGAGGTTGCTACGGTTTTTGACACTTTCAACCTCGACTTGATGTACGCGCTGCCAGGCCAAACCTTGGCGCAGCTGGACGACGACATCACCCAAGCCCTGGCAGTGAACCCGCCGCACATCTCGATTTACCACCTGACGATTGAGCCCAACACTTACTTCGCCAAGTACCCACCGAAGGCCCTGCCAGAAGACGATTTGGCTTACGCCATGCTCGACCGCATCACCGAGCGCGTGACAGGCGCAGGCATGGATCGCTACGAAGTCTCGGCCTATGCAAAACCGGGCCACCGCTGCTGGCACAACTTGAACTACTGGGAGTTTGGTGACTACCTGGGCATAGGCGCCGGTGCCCACAGCAAGCTCAGCTTTGCCCACCGCGTGGTGCGCCAGGTGCGCTTTCGCGAGCCCAAGCTGTACATGGAGAAAGCGCTGGCAGGCACAGCGCTGTCGCAAGACGACGACGTACCGCGCGCCGATTTGCCGTTTGAATACATGCTGAATGCCCTGCGTTTGCGCGACGGCTTTGACCTCCTACGCTTCACCGAGCGCACCGGTATGCCAGTTTCAGCCATCCGAAAACAACTGGAAGCAGCCCAGCAGCGTGGCCTGCTGGCGCAAACCGGCAACCAAATCCGCCCGACCACGCAGGGTTTTGATTTTTTAAGCGACCTGCAGGCGCTGTTCCTGGCCGACTGAGTAGGACACCCGTCAGGGCCAGTTAAAATCCGGCGTGCAAGGAAGCGTGGCAGAGTGGTCGATTGCACCGGTCTTGAAAACCGGCAACCCGCAAGGGTTCGTGAGTTCGAATCTCACCGCTTCCGCCAATCGGCGAACCGCCCTGAGCAAACCGCGTCAGCTCAGCGACTCAATCAAATCCACATACTGCTGCATCGCGTCGTCGTTGGACGTGCCTTTCATGCCATTCCACGCGTCCCATTTGGCGCGGCCCACCATGTCGCCGAAGCCAGGTTTTTTCTCGGCGTTGTCGCCGGTAGAGGCTTGCTTGTACAGCGCGTACAGCTTGAGTATGGTGGCGTTGTCGGGGCGCTCGCTCAGGTTTTTGGAGTTGGCAACAGCGGCTTCGAAAGCGGTTTTCAGATCGGACATGAGGTCTCCAGAGAGTTAATGGGGCTTGCCTTGGGGTATCTGCGCGGTATCTTAAGCCCAGCTTTGCCCTGAAAATCGTGCCAACAAGGAATGGAGCGTCTATGGTTACCCGAAAAACAAACACCACAGGTGCTGCGCGCGCCGCTGGCAGCAAAGCCGCCAACCTGGCGGGCCAGATGGCACAAAAGTTGGCCAGCCAGATGACCCCCGAAAACGCCGTCAAAGCAGCCAAGGGTGTGCAAAAAGACGTTAAGCGCGCCGTCACGGGCACTCTGGGCATGTCGGGCGAGCGCATGAGCAAGGTCGACACCGCCTGGCTGCGAATGGACTCGCCCAGCAACCTGATGATGATTGTGGGCGTGTGGCAGCTGTCGCCCGGCGTGGACTACGACGTGCTGTGCCAGCGCATTGAAGAGCGCCTGCTCAAATACAACCGCTTTCGCCAGCGCGTGGTGCAAGACACGGCAGGTGCCACCTGGGTGGAAGACCGCAACTTCGACATCACCGCCCATGTGGTGCGCGAGACCTTGCCCAAGTCCAAAGGTGTCGATCAGCAAACCGCCTTGCAAGACCGTGTCGGCGAGTTGGCCATGCAGCCACTGGACAAGCGCCGCCCGCTGTGGCAACTGCATTTGATTGAAAACTATGTAGGCCCGGACGGTAAAAAAGGCAGCGCCCTGGTCGTGCGCATTCACCACTGCATTGCCGACGGTATTTCTCTGATTTCGGTGACCATGTCGTTGATCGATGGTGGTCTGCCGCCGCCCGAGCGCAAGCGCCACCCGGCAGCGGAGTCTGGCGCGGTGAATGCAGAAGACTGGATTGCCGACAAGATGGTCAAGCCGTTTACGAGCCTCACTGTCAAAGCGCTGGGCCTGCTGGGCGACCGCGCCGCCCAGTCGCTGGGTTTGCTGCGCGACCCGCAAGCCATGTCCGATCAAATGGATAAAAGCATGAGCAGCACGATGGACGCTGCCCGCATGGCCTTTCAGGTCTTGAGCGACGCGGCCAGCCTGGCGTTGATGCCCGACGACTCGAAAACCCGCCTCAAAGGCAAGCCCGGCACGGCCAAGCGCGTGGCCTGGTGCCAGCCGCTGCCGCTGGACGAGGTGAAAGCTGTGAGCAAAGCATTGGGCTGCTCGATCAACGACGTGCTGCTCAGCTGCGTGGCCGGTGCGATTGGCGCCTATTTGAAGAGCTTTGGCGACGATGTGACCGGTAAGGAAATCCGCGCCATGGTGCCGGTGAACCTGCGCCCACTCGACCAGGCCTACAAACTGGGGAACAAATTTGGCCTGGCCCCGCTGGTGCTGCCCATTGGCATGGACAACCCGGTGGAACGCGTGTTTGAAGTGCGCCGCCGCATGAACGCGCTGAAAGGCAGCACCCAGCCGCTGCTCGCGTTCGGTGTGCTGGCCGTGGCGGGCATGCTGGTCAAACCGGCGCAAGCGGTCATGCTCAATATGTTTGGCAAAAAGACCACAGCGGTGATGACCAACGTGCCGGGCCCTGCCACCAAGCTGCAGTTTTGCGGCAGCACGCTGGAGCAAAGCCTGTTTTGGGTGCCGCAATCGGGCGACGTCGGCCTGGGTGTGTCGATCCTGAGCTACGGCGGTGGCGTGCAATTTGGCGTGATCACCGACACCGTGCTCTGCCCCGAGCCGCAAAAAATCATCGACGAGTTCGAGCCCGAGTTTTTAAAGCTGTCGTGGATCACCTTGATGCTGCCGTGGGAGGGTGAGGCGGGTTGATTTGCTATTGAAATAGTAGCTGCTTGAGCAGTATTTATAAGGGCTGATGGCCGATTTGGCTCTAATTCGTTGCCAATTCCCTTTTTACGGAGAAAACAATGTTCAGTCACGTGATGTTGGGTGTGAATGACCTGGAGATGTCCAAGCAGTTTTACGACGCAGTGCTCGGCACGTTGGGCATCGGCCCCGGAGTGGCCAACAAAAAGCGGTACTTCTACCGCAGCCCAACCGGTACGTTTGCCATCACCACGCCTATTGATGGCGCGCCCGCTACCCATGGCAATGGCAGCACCATTGGGTTCACCGTGCAGTCGGCCGAACAAGGCGATGCATTTCATGCGGCTGGCGTGGCCCACGGCGGCACGACTTGTGAAGACGCACCGGGTTTTCGGGACGGCCCGTCAGGCCCGATCTACCTGGCCTATTTGCGCGACCCGGATGGCAACAAGCTGTGCGCGCTGCATCGGCCTGTGAAATAAGGCACTGGGAGGCTCAAGAATTGCTCTGCTTTTGATAGCTGCTTGAGCAGTATCTGAAAGGGCGAGAGGCTTATTTCATCTGTTTTTCGACTACACCAACTGGCTGCTGTAGCCAGCCGCTTCCAGTTTGGCGGCAATGTCGTCGGCCGACATCATGGTGGTGTGGTTGACCCATGCTTGGCGTTTGGGGAGGTCCACATCGGCGCCGCTCACGCAGGGAAGGTCTTGCAGCTCGAACATCACCGCGTCGGCGTCGTCCTGGGTGTTTAGCGCAGGGATGTGAAAGGTGGACTCTGGCATGACGCAAAGGGTCAATCAGCAGTCGTCCAACTGCGCCCGCGCCAGCTCTACATCCAGCCGCTGCGCGGCATCCAGCGGTTTGACAGAGGCCGCTTTTTCGTACAGCGCGGTGGCTTCGGTCATCTTCTTGTCGCCTTCCAGCATCAACAGGCCGTTGGCGTACTCGATCATGAAAATGGCGCAGCTGGCTTGTAGCTTCAACCCTTCCTGGAACAGCCGCAGACCCGTGTCTTTTTTGGCGCCATACGTCATGCTGCCAATCAAGGTGCCGACTTTGTCGATCACCTCTGCATGAAACGAACCAAGGCCCACGTGCGCGTCAGCGTGCTTGGGTTGCAGCTGGATGGTTTGCTCCAACGCCGTCTTGATCTTGCTGCCCAGGCCCTGGGCCAGCGCTTTGGCCACGCTGATGCCCTGGCTGTAACGGCCCAGCGCATAGGCCTGCCAATACCAGGCGTTGTAGTTGGTGGGCGCAGACTGCAGTTGAGTTTGGGCCAGCTGGGCCACTTCCAGAAACAGGTCAAGCTTGTTTTTTTCTTTTTTCTCGAGGTAGTTGGCGTAAATACAGGCGGCCTTGTTGGCCACCGTGATGCCGTCACCACCGGCGCGCAGCCCGGCTTCGTATGCCGCCTGAAACTCGCCCTGGTGAAACAGTACCCAGGCAGCCAGCACATTTTTGTCCTGGGGCAGGGGCTCCATGTCGCCGGCATGCAAACGGGGCCATAGTTTTTTGAGCTTGGCCGCGTCGAACGGGTACTCACCCAGGTGGGGAAAGGCAGTCCATTTGGCCATGATGCACGCTCCTGATGTGTATTTGTTTAACTCTCGCCACTGCCGTTGCTGGTTCCATTGCTGTACGCAGCCACCAGGCTCAACAGGTGCGCGCGCTGGCTGGCTTCCAGGTAGGGCACCAGCAGGTTCAGCACATGGTGAGCCCCGCGCAGCAAGGCGGCCTGGGCACTTTCGGGCTCCAGTGCGCGGCGCGGGTCACGCACATATTCGTAGCTGAGCCAGTAGGTCAGCACCACCACCATGCTGGTAGCGGTGGCCTCCACCTCGCGTGAGTCAATGCTCACGGTGCCGGCGCGGCTCATGCTGTCCAGCATGACGCGTACCGCACGGGTTTTATTTTTTAAGACCCACTGGAAATGGGTTTCCAGGCGGCGGTTTTTGCTGAGCAGGTCGTTCAGGTCGCGGTACAAAAAGCGGTATTGCCAGATCAACTCAAACAGCGTGTGCAGGAAAAACCAGGCGTCTTCCACATCGCGCACGCCGTCGCTGGCATTCAACAGTTCACTGAGCGCACGTTCGTAGCGGTCAAACAGCGTGTTGATCAGCTCGTCTTTGGCCGGGTAGTGGTAGTACAAGTTGCCAGGGCTGATGGACAGCTCGGCGGAGATCAAGGTGGTGGAAACGTTGGGTTCACCGAAGCGGTTGAACAGCTCCAGCGACACTTCCAGGATGCGTTCGGCGGTGCGGCGAGGAGCTTTTTTGGCCATGGTGCCTAGCGTATTGCCTGCAGGTGCGGCAGGGCTTGACCTAAGTCATCCATCACCTCCTGCAGATTGGAGATGGCGCGGCCAACGCGCGTGGGTGGTTTTTGCGGGGCGGCGAGCTGGCGTTTAGGGTCGTCCAGTGCTTCGCTGTTCAAGCTGATGCCATGCTTGCCCAACGTGGCCGAGAGGCTGGTGCGGCGCGAGCGCAGCATGGCGCGGGTTTGCTGGTAAGCGTGCTCGGCCATTTTCCGGCGTTGGGTGTAGCTGAAGGTGTTGGCCAAATACATCTCGGTGTCGCGGTGATCAGGCTCAATCAACAAAATGTCGGTGTTGGGATAGGCCACTTCATAGTGTTTCATGCCCATTTCCAGGCGTGAATGAATCATGGTGCGAAAGGTCTGGCTGAGTACCGACACCAGGCCACCATCAACGATGCGGGGAATCTGGCGTTTGTGCGCGGGCAGGCCGTCTTGCATGACTTTGGCCTGCTTGGGGGGTGTGGCGTCGAACGGCACCAGCGGGTTCAGGCACAGCATCAGGTCCACACCTTGCTCCAGCGCGATGGAGGCGTGCATGGTTTTTTTCAGAGCGCCATCCACGAAGTACGAGTCGTCAATTTCCACCGGCGGGAACAAGCCGGGCAGGGCGCTGCTGGCTTGCACCGCTTTTGAAATGGGCACGTGATCCCAGCCAGGGCTGCCAAACGGGGCGGAGTCGCCACTGTCCAGGTTGGTGGCCACCAGGGTCAGGCGGGTTTTGAGCTGGCGAAAGTCGTTGCTGCGGCCTTCTTTGGAGAAAAGCGCAGCCAGGCGTTTGTCAATTCCGTCGTTAGAAAAAATGCCGGTGGGTAGCGCTGGGCCCAGGCGCTCCAGGACCTGCGAAATGCGTTTGCCACGTGCCAGTTTCCACAGCGCCGACAGGCTCAGGCCGGGCAACATCAGGCCGCGCCGGGCGAATTCGCTGTAGGCCGGCACGGTGAGCCAGGCGGGGTCAAACACCTCGGTGGCTTCATCGTTTTCAATAAACCCTGCGCACAATTGGCGTGGGGTCATGCCGTTGGCCAGGCAGGCGGCAATAAAACCACCGGCTGATACGCCCACATAGTGCTGCAAGTCGTTGAAATCGAGGCCGTCCAACGACTCGTCCAGCGCGCACAGAGCACCAATTTCATAAATCGCCCCCAAGGGACCGCCGCCGGCCAGGGCAAGGGCAATACAGGGTTTGGAGGCAGACGAAGCGGGTTTTTTCAAGGGCATGGTCAGGGGCAGGTTTTGCTGTGAGTGTAGGTGTGGGTTTGCGCGGTTTTTGCTGCGCCGCAGCACGGCACAAATCCTTTTGAAACCCCGATCAAACGCCAGCGGTACACGTTAAAAAAGGCGCTGGAGCGCCTTGTGCGAAAAAAAAGGCGCCGAAGCGCCTTCATGGTCCAGGGGAAATTTATTCGGCGGAAGCGGTTGCAGCGGTTTTGGCTGCTGATTTACGTGGTGCAGCAGCGCGCTTGACGGCGGCACGGGGCTTGCGGGTGGCAACTTCAACGGCTTCCACGGCAGCAGTTGCTTTGGTGCGTGCGGTAGCGGCAGTTTTGGCGCTGAGCTTGGCCACGTTTTTGTTCAACTCGTCAATGCGAACGATCAGAGCGTCCACATCTTTGGCCGATGGCACACCCAGCTTGTTCAGGGCTTTGGCGACGCGGTCTTCAAAAATGTTTTCCAGCTTGTCCCACTGACCGGTGGCTTTGGACGTGATGCCATTGGCCATGGTGGTCATTTTGTTGGTGGCTTCAGAGATGCGCTCTTCGGCAACAGCTTGGGTCTTGCGCTGAATCGACACGCCTTCTTTCACCAGAGTTTCAAACACTTTGTTGCCTTCTTCCTGGGCCTTGGAGAAAGCACCCAGGCCAGCCAGCCAGATTTGTTGTGCGGATTCTTTGACGGTGCCAGCCAGGTGTGCGCTTTGGGCTTTGGAAGCGGGCTTTTGTGTTTTCTTGACCATGGTGTGAGCTTTCTGAAAAGTGGTGAAAGAGAAGGGCTAAAACGCGCTGTTGGCCAGCACTGGGGTCAGACTGTAGGGCGCGGTTGACACGCCGTTTAGGTGCAGGCTTCTAGATGGCTAGAGGTGCGCGCCTATGCGTTTTGCTGGGGATACGCCGTTTTTTATGCGTAAAAGGCTGGTAGCCCTTTTAAATACTGCTCAAGTAGCTATTAATATAATAGCGTTTCGCGTTAATCATCGAACACGTATCGGTCCAGGGTACAAGCCGGGGTGCGTCGCGGGTTTGTGCTGAATCCCGCTGACACACCTTTGGGCAAGAATCCGGGGCATACCAACCTGGAGGCTTTCTATGCAGTATTTCGTCACCGGCGCAACCGGTTTCATTGGCAAACGACTGGTTAAAAAACTGCTGGAGCGCAAAGGCTCTGTGGTGCATTTCCTGATCCGCAAAGAAAGTGAAGGCAAGGTTGCCGCCCTGCGCGAGTTTTGGGGCGTGAGCGCCGCGCGCGTGCAGCCCGTGTTTGGCGACCTGACCACCAAAAAGCTGGGCGTCAGCACCGATGACGTGAAGAAGCTCAAAGGCAATATCGATCATTTCTACCATCTGGCTGCGGTGTACGACCTGGACGCCGATGAGGAAAGCCAGATTGCCGTGAACATTGAAGGCACGCGAAATACGGTTGAACTTGCCAAGGCGATTGATGCTGGGCATTTCCACCACGTGTCGTCCATTGCAGCCGCTGGCCTGTACGAAGGTGTTTTCCGCGAAGACATGTTTGATGAGGCCGAGAACTACGAACACCCGTATTTCATGACCAAGCACGAGAGCGAAAAAATCGTTCGCAAAGAGTGCAAAGTGCCCTGGAGCGTGTACCGCCCCGCGATGGTGGTAGGCGACAGCAAAACCGGCGAGATGGACAAGATTGACGGGCCTTACTACTTCTTCAAGCTGATCCAGCGTATGCGCCAGTTTTTGCCGCCGTGGATGCCTGCGATTGGCCTGGAAGGCGGGCGCGTGAACATTGTGCCGGTGGACTTTGTGGTGGGTGCGCTGGACCACATCAGCCATCAGCAGACCACGACCGGCAAGTGCTTCCACTTGGTGGATCCCGTGGGTTACCGCGTGGGCGATGTGCTGGATATTTTCAGCAAGGCCGCGCATGCACCGCGCATGAGTTTGTTTGTCAACGCGGCGCTGCTGGGCTTCATTCCCAAGAGCGTCAAAAAAGGGCTGATGGCATTGGCCCCCGTGCGCCGCGTGCGCGCAGCGGTGATGAAAGATCTGGGCATTCCCGAAGACATGATGGCCTTCGTCAACTACCCCACGCGATTTGATCGCCGCGAGACAGATGCCGCGCTCAAAGGCAGCGGTGTGAGTTGCCCCAACCTGCACGACTACGCCTGGTGCCTGTGGGATTACTGGGAGCGCCACCTGGACCCCGCGTTGTTTGTCGACCGCAGTCTGAAGGGCACCGTGGGTGGCAAGGTGGTGCTGATCACCGGCGGCTCCTCGGGCATCGGCCTGTCGGCCGCATGCAGATTTGCGCAGGCAGGCGCGATCACCGTGATTTGTGCGCGTGGCGAAGACAAGTTGGCCGATGCGGTGAAAGAAATCAAGGAATTCGCGGGCAAAGACGCCACCGTGTTCAGCTACTCGGTGGACATTGCGGATGAAGCCAGTTGCGCTGCCTTCGTCAAAATCATGGAAGAGCAGCATGGCGGTGTGGACTTTTTGATCAACAACGCGGGTCGCTCGATTCGCCGCGCGATTGAAGCCAGCTACGACCGCTTTCACGACTTTGAGCGCACCATGCAGCTCAACTACTTCGGCTCTTTGCGCGTGACAATGGGTTTGCTGCCCGGCATGGTCGCCAAAAAGAAGGGCCATGTGGTCAATTTGAGCTCCATCAGCGTGTTGGTCAACGCACCGCGTTTCTCGGCCTATGTGGCCAGCAAAGCGGCGCTGGACGCCTGGACCCGCTGCGCGAGCAGCGAGTTTGCCGACCAGGGCGTGACGTTTACCACCGTGAACATGCCGCTGGTGCGCACACCCATGACCGCGCCCACCAAAATTTACGACAACATGCCGCTGTTGCAGCCCGAAGAGGCTGCCGCCATGCTCATCAACGCCTGCATCGACAAACCGGTGCGTGTAGCCACCCGGCTGGGCATTTTTGGAGAGGTGCTGCATGCCCTGGCACCGCGCGTGACGCAAATCGTCATGAACACCACCTTCCGCATGTTCCCCGACAGCGCTGCCGCGAAGGGTGATAAGAGTGTGAAAGCTACGCTGTCGCCGGAAGCGATTGCGATGTCGCAGATGATGAAGGGCGTGCACTTCTAGGCTGAACGCGGCTTCGGCTGGCTGCTACCGTCGGCAATAATTTCCGTTTTCTGAACGGAAGTGTGCCGACGGTGCGCTGTGCTTATGAAGATATTGTTGTTTGGCAAACAAGGCCAATTGGGTTGGGAGCTTCAGCGTAGCCTGGCCCCGCTGGGCAGCGTGATCGCGCTAGACAGGCGCAGCGCAGATCTTTGTGGCGACCTGAGCGACACGGCCGGTATTGAAAAAACCATTCAAACCGTCCGTCCACAGGTCATCGTTAATGCCGCCGCCTACACGGCAGTCGACAAAGCGCAAACCGACATGGATCTGGCGCGCCAGATCAACGCAACCGCCGTCTCTGCCATGGCACGCCAGGCGCAGGCCATCGGTGCCTGGCTGGTTCATTACTCCACCGACTATGTGTTTGACGGCAGCGGCGAGCAGCCGTGGCAAGAAAATGACGCCACCGCTGCGTTGAACGTTTACGGGCAAACCAAGCTGGAAGGCGAACAATTCATCGGCGCGCTGTGCGCTCAGCACTTCATCTTCAGAACCAGCTGGGTGTATGGCAGCCGGGGCGGTAACTTCGCCAAAACCATGCTGCGGCTGGCGCAGGAGCGGCCGCGCTTGACGGTGGTAGCCGACCAGTTTGGTGCGCCCACGGGCGCTGATTTGCTGGCAGATGTGACAGCCCACGCGCTTCGGCAGTGTTTTGCAGCCGCTGACCCGCTTGCGTATGCGGGGCTCTACCACCTGGCCGCCGCAGGCACCACCAATTGGCATTTATACGCAAAATACGTTCTAGCCCAAGCAGTTATTGCTCAGCCAGCTATTAAATTAGTAGCAACGGAGGTTGTGCCTGTTGCAACGTCAGATTTCCCCACGGCCGCAGCCCGCCCTCACAACAGCCGACTGGATACATCCAAGCTGCGCAACACCTTCGGCTTGACCTTGCCGCCCTGGCAACAAGGTGTGAGTCGTCTGGTGCAGCAACTGGTAGGTTGATACAAGTGCCTGACTCACCGTTTTGACGGCGCTTAAACTCGTCGGTTGACTTGACGGCCCGGCTTGACAGAATATTTCTTTGACACGTACCCATGATTAAACGAAAAGGCATCATCCTGGCGGGGGGCTCCGGCACCCGCCTGCACCCCGCCACCCTGGCCGTGAGCAAGCAACTGCTGCCGGTGTATGACAAGCCGATGATTTACTACCCGCTGTCCACGCTCATGCTGGCAGGCATTCGTGATGTCTTAGTCATCAGCACGCCGCAAGACACGCCCCGTTTCCAGCAGCTGCTCGGCGATGGCTCCCAGTGGGGCATGAACCTGCAATACGCCGTGCAAGCCAGTCCTGATGGTCTGGCGCAGGCATTCATCATTGGTGAAGCCTTTGTGGGCAACGCGCCCAGCGCGCTGGTGTTGGGCGACAACCTCTTTTACGGTCACGATTTCGTGCAATTGCTTTCTCAGGCCGATGTACAGAGCGACGGCGCCACCGTTTTTGCCTACCACGTGAGCGACCCGCAGCGATACGGGGTGGTGGCCTTTGATGCCGCTGGCAAAGCCGTCAGCATTGAAGAAAAGCCTGCACAGCCCAAGAGCAATTACGCGGTGACCGGCTTGTACTTCTACGACAACCAGGTCGTCGAGATCGCCAAAAACGTCAAGCCCAGCGACCGTGGTGAGCTCGAGATCACCAGCGTGAACGACGCCTATTTGCAGCGCGGCAAGCTGTCTGTACAAATCATGCAGCGCGGCTACGCCTGGCTGGACACCGGCACACACGACAGCCTGCTGGAGGCCAGCCATTTCATTGCTACGCTGGAGCATCGCCAGGGCCTGAAAATAGGTTGCCCGGAAGAAATTGCCTGGCGCAGCGGCTTTATTGACAGCGAGCAATTGCAGCGCTTGGCCCAACCGCTGCACAAAACCGGTTACGGCCAGTACTTGCTTCGCTTGCCGAAATGACGCGCTCATGAAAGTCACACGTACCGCCATTCCAGACGTTCTGGTGATCGAGCCCAAAGTGTTTGGCGACAGCAGGGGCTTTTTTTACGAAAGCTTCAACCAGCGTGCCTTTGCCGACGCAACCGGGCAGACGCTGAACTTCGTGCAAGACAACCACAGCAAAAGCGCGTACGGCGTGTTGCGAGGCTTGCACTACCAGCTGGAGCAACCCCAGGGCAAGCTGGTGCGCGTGGTGCGCGGTGCTGTGTTTGACGTGGCGGTGGATATTCGCCGACAGTCACCTCACTTTGGTAAATGGGTGGGCATGGAGTTGAGCCAGGAAAATCACAAGCAAATGTGGGTTCCGCCTGGCTTCGCCCATGGTTTTCTCGTGCTCAGCGAGGATGCCGAGTTTCTCTATAAAACGACCGATTACTACGCGCCGCAGCATGAGCGCTGCATCGCATGGAACGACCCGACGATTGCCATCGACTGGCCATCGCTGTCGTCAGCGCCGGTGTTGTCTGCGAAGGATCAACAGGGTTCCCGCCTGGACGGCGCTGAATTCTCCTGACGCTTTTGTATCCGCCAGTTTTTAGGGCGTGTTTTTCTATCCGAATGAATGCTAAATTTGAAACTGTCTTTTGAGTCCTTTGTGATTCGGCTGCTCATTGCACTGCCGCTGCTTAGTTTGTTTCTTGGGGTGATGGCGTGGCTGCGCTATGGCTACGACCTCCCGTTCTTTGACGATTGGCGCGGCTACGCCACGGGCGAAATCGACTCCCTGAATCTGTCCTATTTGTTCCGTTCAGCCAACGGTGCAATTGCGCCGATCGGTATTGCCCTGGATTCCCTGGCACAGCGGTATCTGGACGGAAATTCAATTGCCTATCAAGCGCTGTCGATGGTTATGGTGTTGGGCAGTCTGCTTGCTTTGCAGTGGCATCTTCTGAAAAACGCACTGGGAAATCGCTTGCATGCGGCGATGTGCTTTGTCCTCACGCTGCTCATGCTTCAGCCGGGCTCTTATTGGGGTCGTGAAAATCTGGCGTATCACCAAGCGCTACCCGTGGTGTTTCTTTTGTCGGTTTTGGTGCTGATGGTGCACCCCACGTGGCGCAATCGGTGGCGGTTGCCTGGCATTTTTGCGTTGGGCGTGTTGGCGGGCCTGAGCTACATATCAGGTGCCTTTGGTGCCTGCGCTGCAGCGGCAGCATGCGTGGCGCTTGCCTGGTTCATGCCAGTTTCGGCCTATAAAAGCCGCCTTTTTGTCGGAGGTGTCGTGCTTGGATTGGCAGGAGTCGTAACGGCTGCACTGCAGTATGTGTTGGCTGCGCTGCCTTACATGCGTCTGGCTTCAACGCAAGCCGTTCGAACGGAAGGGGGTCGCCTTGCGTTGCCCTATGAAGCCGAGTTCTGGTTTTTTTATCTGGGCAAGATAGGGCGGTCGTTGTTGCTTCCGGCGAGTGAGCCCCTCTTTTCGTTGGTTGCTGTGCTTGTTGTGTGCGGTGCAACGTTGTTCCTGACCGCCATGATGGTTCGCCATGTGTCGGCGCGGCACGCTCTTCCATCGAAGCAATCTGCGCACCTCACAACAGCACCCCATCCGGACGCGCAGTTGGCAACCGTGTTGCTTGCTTTGGTTGCTGTTGTGTCTGTTTATCTCATGCTCATTGCTGCGGGGCGTACGCATTTTCGGGAACCCGACGTCCAGTCAGCGACGCAGGTGTTTGCGCATGGCTTCACTCGGTTTCACTTTTTCTGGGCCACTTTGCTCTGGCCGTGGGTGATGGCAGCGCTTATCGTCACAGTGCGAAAACCCGCTGTTACGACTGATCGTACGACTGGCGGCTTGCTGCCCAATGCGTTAACAGGTGGCATCAAATATGTGGCGCTGCCTTTGACGCTGATCATGACCTTGCTCGCAATCCAAAGCGGGGCTTTCAGCCACGCCAGCGAGCAACGCGCCCAATCAAATTCCCGGAACAGCACCGTTGAGTGCCTCTTCAGTCGTTTGCAATCCGGTAAACGTATTGATTGCAGTGAATTCAACCTGCCCGACCTGGCGCCGGCATATAAATACGCCACGAAAATCAATGCGTCGTTTGTGCGTTACTTTCCCCTCTTGCCTACCCCACTGGGCGTGGACGATCCACTGCCGCTGTACCGCTTCAGCACGGACAATTCCGCCAGTCAATTGATCAACCTGAAGCTATGGAAGAGCGGAAGCCACTCGGCGACTGCTGCAGCCGATTCACAAATCGTCATGCAAACCGGCCAGCGCGAGCAAATGCAGTCGTGCAATCTGCTTGACGTGCGCTTGCTGATCCGCCCAACGCTTGCCGATTCCGCCCAACTGTTCTTCAAAGTCCCCGGGCAGCCGCAATTCGGGCAGTCGGCATCGCAGAGGGTTCCACTGCTACCGCAGGGAGAGCCACAGTTAATCACGTTCCGCCTTGAAAGCGCAGCTGGCTTTCAGGACGAGCTGCGGCTTGATCCTGTTAGTAAGGCACAAGACCTTGACTTGCTTGAAATTGAGATCCGCTGCCGCAGACGCATTGAGGCCTCGCCGTTTTTTGTCTTGACGCCTGGAGTGGACCACGTGCGTCTGGTCAACATGGAGCTGGACCGCAGCGCTCAATATGCGTTTCAATCAAAGATCGATCCGATGCTGATTTTTACGACGGGGCGTAGCGCCGAAATGTCGCGTTGCGCCACACTTATTTTCAGCGTCAACATTCAGGTGCCACAAGCCCAACTTGCCCAGCTGTTCTATCTTCCTAAGGGCTCTAAGGCGTATGCCCAGGAGGCGTCCGTCTCGATAACCGTAGAACCCAGCGCGCAATCCCAGCGCGTAGTGTTTCGCGCCACCAGCCCGACCGGCTTCGAAGACGAAATCCGCTTTGACCCAGTCACAGATGCGTTGAACTTTCGGGTGCGCGATGTACAGATGAGTTGCGCGAAATACATTTAAGGCGCCAGACCTTAACGGCTTGGCGCGACACCGGGTGGCCATTTGAGGAGCTTATTACTGTGTAAACGAAGCAGTCTTAAGAATTTGACTTACCGCACCCCATCATTTTTGCACTGCACAGCAGGCCCATGTTTTTGGTGAGTTATCCTTCTGCCTAGTAGCTGATCGCCCAAAGCGTTTCTTTTTTGCAACAACACTTTTACTCTGAACTTTGCGGGAGCGGATCTCCTCAACAAGTACTCCATAACAATATAGGAACGTTTTCTATGCGAAATATGCCTCTGAAGCCATCCTGGCGCGGTTTGGCCGCTTCTTTCGTTTTTGTCGCATTGGCAGGATGCGCATCGCTGGCACCGGTCACGCCTGAACAATCAGTAACCAGCCGCGCCAATCTGCGTTGGCAGGCCCTCATCGGCGCCGACATTGACAAAGCTTACGGCCTCATGTCGCCTGCCTACCGTGCTGTGACCACGGTCCAAGCCTACCGGGCCACCTTCGGTAGCGCGGTGCAATGGAAGACTGCTGAGGCAACAAAAGTCACGTGCGAAGCAGACAAATGCACCGCATTGATCAAGATTGAGGCGAAGCCCATTGCTGGGCGAAGCAGTCTCCCATTGATCACTTATTTTGAGGAAACGTGGATTCGTGAAGCCAATCAGTGGTGGTTCTTCCCCACATAAGTGAACTTAAAGGTGGTGGGCACCGAACCCCTGCCCTACAATGCACGTAGATGTGTTGGATTTCTTCAACACGTCGCTTAAGCAAGAGCCGAAATTGGCTTGCGTGAGGGCTCGTATGCTACGATTTCCGAGCGTAATCAATTTCACTAGTAGTTGCGCTAACCAACTTATCAATGGAGTACCTAATGAGGAAGAATCTAATTGCAATGAGCGCCGCCGTACTGGTCGGCAGCCTCAGCATCGTTGGCGGCGCGGCTGCTAACGTATTGCGCGACGATGGTGCCAGCACCATTTCGGTCACTACAGCCACTGCACAATCCGTGTTGCCAGGTGGTATTGGTCACCAGTTGATCATCCCTTACTACAACGTTCAGGCCGGCAACGCCACCCTGATCAACTTGGTCAACTCCGACACCATCAACGGCAAAGCCGTCAAGGTCCGCTTTCGCGGCGCGTCAAACTCTGACGACGTGTTTGACTTCCAGGTTTACATGTCGCCAGGCGACATCTGGTCTGCCAACATCAGCCGCGGTGCCGATGGCCGTGCAGTTCTGACATCGACCGACAAGTCTTGCACTATCCCTCAAACCGTCAGCGGAACATCTTTTGTCACCGCCCGTTTGAACCCTCGCCTGACCGGTGATGCACTGGCTGCTGAGACACGCGAAGGCTATATTGAGATTTTCAATATGGCTGACGTTCCACCGCTGGGCATTAACACCACCGGCGGCCCAGGCCCTGTTGGCGTGGCACCTTTCGGCGCCGCACTGGCTACACCCAACGCACTGTTCACCACCATCAAACACGTCGGCGGTATTGCGCCTTGCTTCAGCACAACGGCTGGTGCCGCTGCACTGAACGCACTGCAAAACGACCCTGCCAACCTGGGCGCTGCCTACACCTTGGGCCTGCGCGGCCCATCGACAGGCCTGTTTGCCAACTGGACCATCATCAACGTGCCCAAGTCCGGCGCATCCAGCGGCGAAGCTGTTGCATTGACCGCCACCGTTGGCGCCGGCGGTGCAAACGGCATCGGCAACATCGTGTTCTTCCCACAAACCGGTGCAGTTGCTGCCACGCCAAGCCTGTTCACGGCTGACCCGTCGCTGCGTACCACAGCCGGTGTATTAGTTGCTGACGTGCAAAACGGTGCAGGTGCTGCCTACGCTGGCGGCACTGTGCCAATCATCGCTGCGTCTAACTTTGACCTGCCTGACTTGTCGACTCCGTACCTGGTTTTGGCCGCGTACCCACCCGTTGGTGCTGACCCAGTTGCACAGGCTTATGCACTGACCCGTGCAATCGCCACTGTCAACGTG
>JANOQJ010000061.1:0-76079 GCA_031414805.1 Comamonadaceae bacterium | reverse complement strand
TTGGCGAAGTGTGTTGCCGCTGTGGCCCTTTTGGCCCCCGTTGGGCTTTTGTCCAGGCGTGCGCAGTGACTTGGGCGCAGGCTTGGCCCAGCCGTCACTGGATGGGGGTTTGCTGGAGTTTTTGCTGTTCAGCGCCAGTCGACCTTCCAGGTGCGTGATGCGCTCTTGCATGAGCCGCATTTGCGCCATGAGATCCAACACCTGTTGCTGCAAGGGCCACAACGCCCTAATCAGCTCGTCCTTTTGCGCGTGACTGAGTTGGCTGAGATCGGGCAGGTTTAGCATCAAGGCCGATTGTCACTCACTATTTCATAGCAAGCTCAGAATTGACTTCGTTAGGAGCTGAGTAGTTACTAAAACTAGGGCGGGCGCAAACCAGCAGCCTTCTCAAACCGCTGCGTGCGTTCGGCGTCACTCGGGTGGCTGGAGAAAGCAATGCCTAACAAGCCACCCGAGGTGTCGCGCGCGCCTGGCGAGTCGCTAGCACGCTGGGCATCGGCGCGCAGCGCGGTGAACAGTTTGACCATCACCAGCGGTGAAATACCCGAGGCGCGCAGCACCGCAATGGCTTCATCGTCGGCTTCGCGTTCTGCATCGCGCGAGTACGCCATACCTGCAGCCAGCACGGGCAGGGTGGCCAGCAGCGAGGCGTAGTCGCCAAACACGGCCGACGCCATGGCGCCGATCGCGCTGACCTGAATCAGCTGGCGCATGCCATGGCGATGCCGCACGTGCCCCAATTCGTGGCCCAGCACGCCGAGAACCACTTGGTCGTCATTGACCAGGCGCACCAGCTCGTCGGTCAGCACCAAGGTGCCGCCCGGCAGGGCGAAGGCGTTGGCACCCAAGGGCGAGCGCGCGGGTTCGGTGGATGTGGGCGCGTCTCCGGCTGGTTTGGGTCGTGCCCGCGTGCCATTGCGAAACTCTAGCTGCCACGCGGGCGGCTTGCTTGGGTAGGCACGCGCCACCATCTGGGTAAACGCAGCGCGAATGCGCGCCTGATCGGTCTGGGGCAGTTCGCTGGGCTGCAGCATCTGCCCATCCAGGCTGGCCAGCACCTGCTCGCCTATCAAGACATCGACCGACAGCGGCACCACTGCCAGCGTGCCGCGGGCTGCCAACGGCAGGCCCCCTATATAAAGACCCGCCACAGCCGCTACCAGCAGCACGGCAGCGGCTGCTACGCCACGCCAGCTTTGCTGGCTGCGCACCAGCCAGGAATCGGCTTTCACGTGCTCAGTCACCCACGCATCCCACACCAGCACGTCCAGCGCCTGCAAACTGGCACCACCCGGCAACTGCGCCATGCGGCGGCCCTGGCGGGTGCGCTCGGGCCATTGCACGGCAGACAGCGGCACCTGCACGCGCTGCCCCGCTGGAAGGTTGATCACCAATTGATCGCCCATCACCGCCAGCTGCGCAGCCTGTGCGCGGGCGCTGAGGCCGTCAAAATAATGGACTGCGAGCACCTAAATCCCCACGTCCAGATCAAACACTTCCGCCGCCGCATCACCGGTGGCGTCAGCCTCGGCGCGGGTGGCGCGGTCAACCAGGGTGTCCAGGTCGATGCGGGTGAACAGGCTGACGGCTTCCAGCTGTGCACGGCGAGTGGCCACCACGGCGAAGGGCCAGTAAAAGCCGACCGACAGTGCGATCAGCAAGTAATTTTTAAACTGCAAACCGATGTAGGGCGCCAGGCGCAGATTGCTCTTGAAGCGAAAGTGCGCATTGCCCGTGCGTGTCCACACCAGATTTTGCAAACGCACCACCACGTAGGACTTGGCGACCAGGTTCATCAACAAAAAACCAAAAAACAGCAGCGGTGCGAGCAACACCGCAATGATGCCCAGACCTGCCCATCCCTTTTGGGGCAGTAAAACGCCAAACAAAACGCCCAGCAACACCACGCCAAGCACCAGCAGCAGCGCCGCACCCATCATTTTCAGGAAGATGCCGTAAAACACACCGGCACCTGCGCGCAGCTCGCTGGTCAACGGGCCGTAGGCATAGTGGTTGTGCTGGTAGCGTTTGATTCGCCACAAAAAGTAGGGAAGCGCCAGGAAGAACAGCAAAAACGACAGGCCGATGGCACCCAACACCGCCGCTGGTGGCTCCGCCATGTTGGCAGGAGCATCGGGCGCGCCCGCAAAAAGACCGCCCAACACCACGGGCACCAGGATCAGGGCCAGGGGCGGCAGCACGCTGAAGTAAGCATGGGGGGTGTCACCAGTGAAGCGAAAGCGCAGGCCGCGCCAACTGGTTTGCGACAGGCGAAACCGCATGCCGGCGCGAAACAGCACCGGCCACAGCGCCAGAAATGCCAAGCCTGCCACCAGCGCGGCCCAGGGCGAAAAGTTACTGGCGATCGAGTACAAAATGAAAAACACACCCACGATCAAGGTGCCGCGCAGCATGCGTGAGCCTTGGCCGTGGAAGTCCAGCGCATGCCCAGCCACCGCGGTGTTGTTGTAGAAATACTTCAAGCGTCGGACTTTTGCCCACGGCAGGTAAATGCCCAGGGTCAGCACAATCAGCAGCAAATTCACGATCCAAATACCAAAGTACTCGCCGCCGGTGGCGGTAAAGCGGATCGGGTACTCGGTCGGTTGGCTGGGCGCAGCGGCAACTGGCACCGCTGGTGCAGCGTGTGCATCAAGCTCATGGTTCATGTTTTCTGGCCCTCCAAAGCCGGGCGCACTGTACCAGTGCAACCGGGTGGGTCCATCGGGCGCCGCCGCAGGCTTCACCTAGAATCATCGCAAGCCATATCGCTACCCGTATCCACAACAGAAACCTCACCCATGAAATTAATTGGCTCGACCAGCAGCCCCTACGTGCGCAAGGTGCGCGTCGTGATGGCCGAGAAAAAGTTGGACTACCAGTTAAGCACCGAAGACGTGTGGGCTGCCGACACCACCATCGCGAACTCCAACCCGCTCGGAAAAGTGCCTTGCCTGGTGATGGAGGGCGGCGAGGCCTTGTTTGATTCGCGGGTGATTGTGGAATACCTGGACACCCTGTCGCCGGTGGGAAAACTGATTCCTCAAATGGGCCGCGAGCGTGCCGAAGTGAAAACCTGGGAAGCCCTGGCCGACGGCGTGCTGGATGCACTGGTGCTGGCTCGGCTGGAAGCCACGTGGACAGGCCGTACCAAGGTCCAACGCAGCACGGTGTGGATCGACCGCCAGATCGAGAAAACGCACGCCGCGCTCAAAGCCATGGACAAGGGCTTGGGCGACAAGCCGTTTTGTGCCGGCATTCACTTGAGCCTGGCCGATGTGGCCGTGGGCTGCGCCTTGGGCTACCTGGACTTTCGCTTCCCCGAAATCGACTGGCGCACGCCGCACCCGAATCTGCTCAAGCTGTACGACAAGCTGTCATTGCGCGTGAGTTTCTCGGAGACGGTTCCGAGTTGATGAAGGGGCGGGATTCGGTTAAACACAGAGGCACAGAGAACACAGAGGGGCTCCAGAGGGGGGAGCCATAAAAAGATAGTTCTTTGTTTTCTTCTCTGTGTAACTCTGTGCCTCTGTGCCTCTGTGTTAAACGGGTTTGGATGTTTGGGGCTTAATTTCCCCCAGCCCGCCGTTTCAACCACCGCATGAAACTGCCCAGCACCGGCAGTTTTTCGTAGAGTTCTTCAGCCGCGTCCCAGTAATCGCGGTGGTAGTTAATGCGGCCATCGGCTGCCAGCTTTAAATGGGACGTGCCGCGCACAGTCTGTTCTTTGTCGGTTTTTCCTTTGAAGAAAAACTTGAAATCCCACACCAAAAAGCACTCATCGCCCTGCGCCACCTGCCCGGTGACCACGAAGCGGGGGGTGTCGAGTGCGACGTACATGTGCTGAAAAATCTGGCGGATGGCGGCCTCTCCTCTGACCTCGTTGAACGGGTCTTTGAAATAGGCGTCGGGGGTGTAAACATCGCCCAGACTGCTCAGACTTTGCGGCGAGAGCGTTTCGAAAAAATGGGTGATTCTTTGCGTCGAATCCATGGCCTTCACAGCCCGGTGAATTTCTTGATGGCGGGAAAGTACGCGCGGTAAGGCAACAGACGTAGCAACTTCATCCAGCGGGTGAATTTGCGGGGGAAGTGAATTTCAAACTCACCATCAGCCCAGCCGTTCAATATTTCTTTGGCAGCCTGGTCGGAGGTAATCAATCCCGGCATTTCAAAGTCGTTCTGCGCCGTGAGGGGTGTTTCCACAAAACCAGGGTTAACCAGGCTCACGCCAACGCCTGCGGCCTGCAAGTCCACGTACAAGGTTTCAGCCAGGTTGATCAGCGCCGCCTTCGTCGGCCCGTAGGCCAGGCTCTTGGGCAGGCCACGAAACCCAGCCACGCTGCTGATCAGGCTGATGTGGCCGGTGCCGCGGGCCAGCATGCCGGGGAGCACGGCGTCCAGCGCGTGCAGTGCGCCCACGTAGTTGACCTGCTCGTGCTTGAGCATTTCGGCCAGGCTGAACTCGGTGGCACGCAGCTCGCGGTAGTAGCCGGCGCAATACATCATCAAATCCAACGGGCCTGCAGCGGCAATCTGCGCGGCGGCGGCTTGGATGGCGGGCAGATCGACCGTGTCCAGCGGCAGCGCCACGGCGCCCGGGTGCCCGGCCACAAAGGCTTCCAGCGCCTGGGCGTTGCGGGCCGATACGTACACACGTGCGCCTGCTGCGTGCAGGGCCGCCGCAGTGGCGCGGCCAATACCGGTGGAGGCGCCTACCAGCCAGACGGACTTGTTTTTCCAGTCAGTCAGCTTGGGGTTGAAGGCCGAGAACAAACCAGGATTGCTATGTTTTATATAGCTGCTTGAGCTTGTTTTACCTGGGCTGAAGGCGGTTTCCATTGATTTTTCTGCTTGTGTCGGATTCATCGCTTGCTTCATCGTTTGGTGAAGGACAAGGTCACTTCCCCCAAGGTGAAACCAAACTTGCTCATCACCGCTTTATTCAGCAGCACTTTGTTGTCCATCAGGTACATCCAGTCGTCAAAGCGCACGTCGTACACCTTGCCGTCGACGGGCAGCGACAGCGTGTAAGTCCAGTAAAACGCGTTGCCCTTGGCTTGCCCTGTGGCGGTGCCCACCACGTCGTCTGCCGTGCCGGTGTAGCGGCCGTCGGCGAAGCGTTTGAGCTTCCAGATGCGGCGCTGTTTTTCGCCATCGGAATAGGTGAAGGCTTCGTCCAGCACACCGTCGTCGCCGGTCCAGGTGCAGGTCATCACCACGGTGAAGCGACGCACCACCTTGCCCGAGCGATCGGTGAACACACCCCAGGCATCCACCGTGCCGTTGAAATACTCGCGCAGGTCGAGCACAGGTTTTTCGCTGGCGTAGTCGTCAATGGTTTGCGAGGCGCAGCCGCCTAAAACAGTGGCAGCGCTGGCTGCAAGAATCAAGCGGCGTTTCATGGCGTAGCCTTTATCAAAGAATGTGAATGTGTGGGTCGAATCACCGTGGCGTACAGGAGTAAGCCCGCCACGGCTTTCAAAATGCAGGGCAGCACGCAATAGGCCACCGTGAGCGCCATCAGCGCCGACTCGTCGCGCGCGCCAGGGCTGTAGCCAAACACGCCCAACAGCGGCAGCGCCAGCCCGGCGGCCAGCGCCAGATTGAGCTTGATGGCGAAGTTCCACCAGCCAAAGTAAGCGCCTTCGGATTGGCCGCGGTCACCTGCTTTGTCGATCAAGCCCGCCAGCATGGCACCGGGCAGCGCCAGATCGGTTCCCAGCGCAATCCCGGACAGTGCGCACACCGCAATGAAGGGCCACACGTCGCCGGTGCCCAGTTGGGTCGCCCATATGAACACCACAATCGACAGCACCATGCCCAACAGCCAGGTGCGCGCGAGGCCAATAGCCTTCACGGCGCGCAGCCACAGGGGAATCGACAGCGCAGCAAACAGGAAGTAGCTGCCCAGGAACGCGGGCTCCATACTTTGCGGGGCCTGCAGGCGGTCTTGCACGAAAAACAGTACCAGGGTGACAGGAATGGCGCTGGCGATGACGTTGAACACAAACACGGCCAATAGGCGGCGAAATTCGGGGCGACGCCAGGGCAGCCAGATGTCGGTTTTGGGCGAATCAGCCTGGGCTTTTGATACGGGCGGCACCGACTGCCGCCACGCCAACCAGCCGACCAACAGCACCGCGCAAAACACCGCCGTGGTCACTGGCAACCCCATCGCCACCGGCAGCACCGAGGCCATCAACACGCCCACCAGCCCCAAACCCTCGCGCCACGACACGATGCGGCTGCGCTGGGCCTCGTCGCCACCCAGCATCGCACCCCACGACTGGTGTGCCACGCTCAGCAGGCTGTAGGCGGCGTAGGTGAACACCAGCGCCGCCGTGGCCCAGGCCACGAGCCCTGCGGGATCGCGCGTGGGCGGGAAAAACAGCGCGCCGAAACCGACGGCTAGCAGCAGCGAGGCAATGGCACACACCACCAGCACCGCCTGGCTGGAGCGGGCAAACAAGCGGTCGGACCAGCGGCCCAGCAGCGGATCAATGAAGGCGTCAAACAAGCGCGCGCCCAGCAACACCGCACCCAGCGTGGCCAGTGGCACGCCAAACTCTTTGGCGTAGTGGTTGGGCAAAATCACATACAGCGGCAGCGCGACGAACGCCAGCGGCAAGCCCAGCAGGCCGTACAGCAGGCTGTTCTTGTTGCTGAAAGCAAGCGCGGCGCTCATTGCGTTCAATGGTTGGGTTATCGCGGCGCGCCGGCCAGCAACTGGTCGCGCAGCTTGGGCGAACTGCTTTTGGGACTCAACCAGATATCAAAAAACAGTTTGGCGAACTGCGGGTCGGCTATTTCGCCGATGAGTTGGCCGTTCAGTGCAAATGCCGCCGAGACGCCAGGTTTGTATATGCCCATCAACCGGTCTCCCGGTTTGACATCGGGCAGCACGTTGGCCAACGCGGTTTGCCACTGCTGACTCTGCTCGCGGCTAAAGTCTCCTTTCAGGCGCATTTGCTCCAGCGACACCCGGGCAATTTCCTGACGTTTGAATGTGCGCAGGTACTCCAGCTCCAGAGCGACAGGGTGCTGGCCCAGCTCGCTGTATCTGAATGTGGGGGTAACCCACAGGCTGGCGTTGTAGACGTCAAAACCCAGGAAGCGCAGCAAGCCTTTGCCCGAGAAATTGGCGTTCGGAAGTTGCGCCAGAACTTCGGGCTTGGCGTTGCCGGTTTGCAGAACAAAACGCACGGCGTCTGCACGCTCGTTCTCGTAGGTGGAGGCTTGCGCCCATGCACCGCTGTATATGCCAAAAAGGCCAATAGCCCCTATAAATATTGCTCGAGCAGCTACTATATTTATAGCAAATTTATTTTGTGTCATATCCGCCCCTTTTGCAGTGTGTACTGAACTACATCGATGTTCTGCTTGGCAAAGGCGGCTTCGCAATACGCCAGGTAAAACTCCCAAAGCCGCACAAAGCGTTCGTCAAAATTCAGCGACAGCACATGCGCTTTCTCGGCCAGAAACTGCTCACGCCAGCGCTTCAGTGTCTCGGCGTAGTCCGCACCAAACGCAAACTCATCGACCACCAACAAGCCAGCGTTCTTGGCCGCCAGCTTGAACTCGCGGGGGCATGGCAGGCAGCCGCCAGGGAAGATGTACTGGCGAATGAAGTCGGTGGTGTTCACGTAGCGGTCAAACGCGTCGTCGGCAATCACGATGCTTTGAATACAGGCGCGGCCACCGGGCTTGAGCAGCTTGGCCACGCTCTCAAAATAGCTGGGCCAGTACTCGCGGCCCACGGCTTCCACCATTTCAATGGAGCAGATCGCGTCATACGGGCCGTCGCTGATGTCGCGGTAGTCCTGCAGGCGCAAGTCAACTTTTTCTGGCATTCCCACACCCGCCATGCGCTTTTGCGCCCAGGCCAGCTGCTCGTGGCTGAGCGTCACGCCCACGATCCGCGCATCAAATTCAGTGGCCGCCATCTCCGCCAGCGCGCCCCAGCCGCAGCCAATCTCCAGCACCCGGTCGCCGGGGTTGACGCCCGCCATGCGCAGGGCACGACGCACTTTGGCGTTTTGGGCCTGCGCCATGGTCTGGTTCAAGTCGCCTTCAAACAGGGCTGATGAATAGTTCATCGTGCCATCCAGCCACAGCTCGTAAAACGAATTGCCCAGGTCGTAGTGCGCGCGGATGTTCTTGCTGCTGCCCGATTTGGTGTTGCGGTTGAGCAGTTGTCGAATGCGGTAGGCCAGGCGGCCCAGCCAGGAGCCAAAAATAATGCCGTCCACAGCAGCCTGGTTAGCTATGAAAACTTGTAGCAGCTCCACCAGGTTGGGCGTGGCCCACTGGCCATCGACATAGGTTTCGGCAAAGCCAATGTCGCCTGATTTCAGCGCTGCCGCACACACCTCCCAGCTGCGTAAATGCAGCGTGGCATGCGGCGTAGCTTGTTGGCCAAAACGGGTGGTGGTGCCGTCGGGCATTTGCACCGTGAGCGAGCCGACCTGCAGGTTTTGCAGCAGCTTGATGGTGGTGCGCGCCGCTGCCGGTGCGTCGGACGGAATGGAAAAAGACTCGGCTGTGGTGGGGTTCAGGGCATTCATCGCGTCACGAATAGATCAGGTGCAGGAGGTTGTTTGAAAAATTTCACACGCTTGGCGAACAGCCGCGCAGCTTGCCAGTGAATGCGGGCGACCACGCCCAGGGTCATCAGCGGGTGTTTCCACAGGGCCTTGCGCAGACTGGCGCGAGTCGCGGGTTCCAGGGCGCCGCTGACACTGGTTTGCAAAAGCGCCCCAGCGTCGTCGTCGTAGTCAATGCGGGCCACGGTGCGGGTTCTGGCGGCATCAAACATAAAACGGAAGCGGTAGCGGCCTTCAATGTTGCAAAACGGCGAGACGTGAAACACCTTGGCCGCGGTGGCTTCCGGACCGAAGCCGGGCTGGTCCAGCAAATAGCAATGCCGCTGGCCAAACGTGTTGTTCACCTCCACCACCACCGCCCGCAAGCTGTTGTCAGCCGCGTGGCAGTACCAGAAACTCACGGGTTTGAAGGTGTGGCCCAGCACGCGCGGGTAGCAGTGCAACCAGGTTTCGCCCGTGGCGTCGGTGATGCCTTCGGTGTGGAGCAATTCGTCCAGCCAGGCCAGGCTATCGGTGCGACCGTCGCCGTGGTCGGCGTCGTAAAAACTCAAAGGCGCTCGGCGGTTACGCGGCAAGTCGCCGCTGCCGTTTTGGCGCATGCTGCGCAAAGGCAGCATTAAAAAATACGTGGGGTAAACAAAGGCATTGCGCACGGGGCGCAAGCGCGTATGCCGCACCTGGCCAATGCCGATTTGCGGTACCACGCTCATGCGGTCACTCCTGCTATTTCTTGCAGCACTGCACGGGCCACACCCAGCCCCGATTTCAGGCCGTCTTCATGAAAGCCGTAACCTGTCCAGGCGCCGCAAAAATAGGTATGGCGCTGGCCTTGCAGCTGAGGCAGCTGCTTTTGTGCACGCGCGGCGGGCAGGTCAAACACCGGGTGGGCATAGCTGTATTGGTCAATGATCTTGTCGGGCGCAATCGGGGTGACGGGGTTCAGCGACACGATGACTGGCTGCGCCCACGGCAGGGGTTGCAGACGGTTGAGCAGGTAGTGCAGGCAGACTTGGGCCGACTCTTGATTAGACGGTGTGCGTTGGTAGTTCCAGGCTGCCCAAGCAGCGTGGCGCTGCGGCAGCACCGACACATCGGTGTGCAGCACCGCGCGATTGGGCTGGTAGCGAATGGCACCGAGCACCTCGCGCTCGTCTGTGCTCGCGTCACGCAAGAGCGCCAGTGCCTGGTCGCTGTGGGTGGCCAGCACCAGTTTGTCAAAACGCTCGGCCCGGCCCTCGGTGATCACGCGCACGCCTTGCTCGTCGCGCTCGACCAGCTGCACGGGGGTGTTCAAACGCACATCGCCGATCTTGGCGACGATTTTTTCCACGTAGTTGCGTGCGCCGCCTTGCACGGTCCACCACTGCGGTCGGTTGGTCACCTGAATCAAGCCGTGGTTGTGGCAAAACCGCACCAGGGTGCTGACAGGGAATTGCAGCATTTGGTCGGTCGGGCAGCTCCAGATGCAGCCGATCATGGGCAAAAAATACCAGTCGCGAAACTCCTGGCTGAAGCGGTGCTGCGCCAAAAAGTCGCCCAGTGGCTGCATCAATTCGCTGTCTTTTCCGGCTGTGGCCAGGCCTGTGGCCAGACCGTTGAAGCGAACCAAATCGGCCAGCATGCGCCAAAAACGGGGTTTGAGCAGGTTGCTGCGCTGCGCAAACACGGTGTTCAGGTTGCAACCACTCCACTCCAGTTCGCTATCCGTACCGTGCGCGGGCACCTTGACGGAGAACGACATGTCCGATTTGGCGGTCACCACGCCCAACTGCTCGAACAGGTTGATCAAGTTGGGGTATGTGCGCTCGTTGAAGACCAGAAACCCGGTGTCCACGCCATGCGTGACTGCGGTGCCCTGCGCGTTGGGCAGCGTGACGTCAACGGTGTGTGTATGCCCGCCGAAATAATCACCCGCCTCAAACAGTGTGATCTCGGCCTGGCCCGCCAGCGTGTGCGCCACGGCCAGGCCAGAAATGCCAGAGCCAACGATGGCCAGCTTCATCTGGCCAGCTCCAGCGCTGGGGAAAATAAAAATGCTGCGAAGCGCCCCGAAGGGAAAAAGGGAGGGAGGGAGGAGGAGAAGATCCGCCTCGGGATTGCATCCGGGTTTCGGCCCGGAAGGCTTCGCAGCAAGAACCTGTTTGTCGGTGTCCAATGACACACCCGCAAATGGAGTGGGCGCCATGTCAGCCAGTTCCCCGCTGTGCTCAACAGAAGTTGGTAAATTTTTGTGAACATGCGGAGGTGGAAGGAATGGAAAAAACGATTTGGTCGAATTATGACTGCATCGTTTTCATTTGGCAATTGTGTGGCCAAACTACTTGCTGGCCAGCTGTTTTTCGATCTCTCGGACCAGCGAGCGATCCAGTGGTGCTGTCATGGCGCTGTAGCTATCAACAACCGTGCCATCGCGGGCGATCAGGTATTTGTGGAAGTTCCACTTGGGCGCCCCTTCCTTGACAGCCAACTGGCGAAACAGCGGGTTGGCTTTGTCGCCCTTGACCGCGCTTTGGCCAAACATGGGGAATTTCACGCCAAAGGTGCTTTCGCAAAAAGCCGCGATCTCTTTGTTGCTGCCTTTTTCCTGCTCAAAGTCGTTGGACGGGAAGCCGAGCACCACCAGGCCTTGATCCTTGTACTTCTTGTGCAGCGCTTCCAGCCCTTCATACTGACCACTGAACCCGCAGAAACTGGCCGTGTTCACCACCAGCGCCACCTTGCCGCTGTACTGGCACAGCGACTGGGGCTTTTCGTCCTGCAGGCGGGGGAAGGTGTGGTTCAGCGTCGCAGGGCAATTGGCTGCGGGGGCCTGGGCAGACGCAGCGGTGCTCATGGCGAGCAAGGCTGCGGCGGCAGTCAGGTGTAGCTGGCGGCGGGTGAAGTTCATGATGGACATACGCGCGATCTCCTGAAATGGGTTCAACATGATGACAAGTAAAACCAACTTTCGTTGCACGGCTAATCGCCGTGCACCCCGGAGCCAGGCTAAATGACATCTAATCTCATTTGTCACACGCTCCGCATAAAATTCGTGTAGCTCCGAAAGCCTTAAATGCTCTACCCCGAACTGTTTAAACAACTCGAATCTGTCCGCTGGGACATGGACAAAGACATTCCCTGGGACTCGTTCGATGCGTCCAAGCTCACCGACGAGCAGGCCCAGACCATCAAGATGAACGCCATCACCGAGTGGAGCGCCCTGCCTGCCACCGAAATGTTTTTGCGTGACAACAAAGACGACAGCGACTTCTCGGCTTTCATGTCGATCTGGTTTTTTGAAGAGCAAAAGCACTCGCTGGTACTGATGGAGTACCTGCGCCGCTTCCGCCCCGAGCTGGCCCCGACCGAGCAAGAGCTGCACGACGTGCGCTTCGAGTTCGAGCCCGCCCCTCCGCTGGAAACGCTGATGCTGCATTTCTGCGGCGAAATTCGCTTAAACCACTGGTACCGCCGCGCCAGCGAGTGGCACACCGAGCCCGTTATCAAGCACATCTACACCACGCTCAGCCAGGACGAAGCCCGCCACGGCGGCGCTTACCTGCGCTACATGAAACGTGCCATTAACAACTTTGGCAACGAAGCCAAAGCCGCTTTCACCAAAGTGGGTGTGCTCATGGCCAGCGCCCGCCGCACCGCGCAAGCGTTGCATCCGACCAACCTGCATGTGAACAAAGCCCTGTTTCCGCGCGACACCATTCAAAGCCGCCTGCCCAACCCCGAGTGGCTGGAAGCCTGGCTGGACACGCAAATCAAGTTTGATGCCGTGTGGGAAACCAAAGTGGTCGAGCGCATCCTGCACAACCTGAGCCTGTTGATGGACCGCAGCTTTTCCACCGTGCAGGAGCTCAACCGCTACCGCAAGGAGCTGGCAGCCACGCTAGCGAGCCCTGCTCCGACGGCTACTTCTGCCTCGGCTGCTTAAAAAACAGGTATCAGGACGCGAAGAATGCGCAGAGGACGCAAAAGGGAATACCAAAATTTGGCTGTTTTTTTGCGTCCTCTGCGTACCCTTCGCGTCCTCTGCGTTCATGGGTTTCACTCCCCTTGATCTGTGCCCCCAGCTTCCTGAACAAACTCGCCACCGCGCCCGAGTTGGCGCTGCGTCTGGCGCACTTGCCGCGCCCGCTGGTGTTCACCAACGGCGTTTTCGATGTGCTGCACCGCGGCCACGCCACCTATTTGGCGCAGGCGCGTGCGCTGGGCGGCAGTCTGGTGGTGGCACTCAATACCGATGCCTCGGCACGGCGCCTGGGCAAAGGCCCCGACCGCCCGCTGAACAACCAGCAAGACCGCGCGGAATTGATCGCCGCGCTGGAGTCGGTGAGCCTGGTCACCTGGTTTGACGAGGACACACCGCTGGAACTCATCACCCACATCAAGCCCGACATCCTCGTCAAGGGCGGCGACTACGACATGGCGCGGTTGCCCGAAACCCAGGTGGTGGAGGGCTACGGTGGCCGCGCGCTGACCATCCCGTTTGTGGCGGGCTACTCCACCACGGCACTGGTGCACAAAATTCGGGCGAAGTCGGGTTGAAAACGCTACTCTTTTAATAGCTGCTTGAGCAGTATTTATAAGGGATTGCAGCCGATTTGGCCTGATTAGATACATACCCCAGACACCGCACGCCGGCATTCCCGCGCAGGCGGGAATCCATCTTCGAGCGCCTGGATTCCCGCCTACGCGGGAATGACGGGCTGAGGCATGTATCAGGCGATTTGGCTGAAAACTGGTAACTACGCGGGTCGCGGCGGCATGTCTTGCCCCCGGAGGTGGAAAGGGGTTGTTGGTATCAATTTGAGTGGCTACGACGAAATTTATAGCGAAAACAGCCACCAGCCCTTGTAGATACTGCTCAAGCAGCTATCCTAAACATAGCAAATAGACTCAGAACCAGAAGCCACCCGGTAGCAGATCCGGCGGCTGCCCGAAGATGGTTAGCGGCAGGTTGCGTGCCCCGTCAGCGCAATGCTGCCGTTGGCCAAACCATCGGCATCTAACGGGCTGGCGAAGCTGCCGACATTCGCCAGACCGTAGGGGTTGGTGGTGGGCGCAGAGCAGGCTGGGCAGCAGCGTGCCGCGTGGGGGGGCTGGTATCGGCCATGGCGGTTTACTTTCTACGTTGGATGCTACGTTGGATGCTACGTTGGATGAGATAGCTGAATCGTTGAATTGCTATTGAATGAATAGCTGCTTGAGCATTATTTATAAGGGCTAGCAGCTGTTTTCATCAAAGTTCAGCCATGCAACCCAGTGGAGAGCCTGTTACGGGGAATGCCTGGGCACACTGTTTGCGGAATGTATCGATGGCTCACTGCGAATGGTGAGGAATGTGTGGACTTTGACCGCAGTCGGTCACATTCATACAACTTTGCTTGCAGCGCCGCCTACGCCTGACCGCTTGATTAAACGCGCAAGCCCCACCACCACCCACCCGCTGACCGCTCCAGCCAACGCACCGCCCAGGTGGGAGGCCAGGACCACGTTAAACCCCCACGATGGGTCAAACACCACCGGGTGCTGCCAAGCGCGCTCGGTCAGCAGCTTCAGGCCCATGCCGGCCAGCAGCACAAAAGACAGTGGTTTTGCTATTGAATAAATAGCTGCTTGAGCAATTAACACAAGGGCTGCAGCATGAATCAATGCTGAAAGTCCAGCGTAGCCTGAAACCTGCGGCCAGAGCCACAAACTGGCGGTGGCCAGCGGCCAGGCCACCAGCAGGGCCACCGCTGCGGCTGTGCCCGCCCTTATGGAATGACCCAGCACAGCCAGCGCGCCCAGGGCCAGCAAGTTGCCCACCAGATGCGCCCACGACAGGTGAATCCACGCGGCGGTCCACAAGGTCCAGGGTCTGGCCAGGGCGTGGTGCGGCTGCCAGGCCAGGGGGTGCAGGGCACCGGTTTCGCGCGACGCGGGCAAGAGCAGGGCCAGAGTGAGCGCACCCACCCCAACGCCCAGGCAGGTGGCCAGCCAGATGTAGCGGTTACGTGTGCGGGCAGTCTTGGGCGGCTCGGCGGGCATGCGGGCGATCAAGCGGGTGCCGCCACAGCGGCCTCCAGCGCATTGACAAACAGGGCCGGCACATCACAACCGGTCTGCTGCGTGATCTCCTGAAAACAGGTGGGGCTGGTGACGTTGATTTCGGTCAAGGCATCGCCAATCACGTCCACCCCGATGAGCAGCAGCCCGCGCGCGGCGAGTTTGCTGCCCACAGCCTGCGCAATTTCCACATCGCGCGCCGACAGCGGCTGGGCCACGCCTTTGCCGCCCGCTGCCAGGTTGCCGCGCACCTCACTGCCTTGCGGAATGCGCGCCAGGCTGAAGGGCACGGGCTGGCCCGCGATGACCAGAATGCGCTTGTCGCCCTGGGTGATTTCGGGCACAAAGCGCTGCACCATGAGGGTCTGCGCGCCGTCCAGATTCAGCGTTTCAATGATGCTGCCCAGGTTCAGCCCGTCGGCCTTCACGCGGAAGATGCCCATGCCGCCCATGCCGTCCAGCGGCTTCAGGATGATGTCTTGGTGCTGGTCGTGAAAGTCGCGCACGGCTTGGGCGCTGCGGGTGACCAGGGTGGGGCTGGTGTATTGCGCAAACTCCATGATGGCTAGTTTCTCCGGGTGGTCGCGCAGCGCCCGTGGGTCGTTAAACACCCGCGCGCCCTCGCGCTGGGCCTGCTCCAGCAGGTGTGTGGCGTAAAAGTATTCGCTGTCAAACGGCGGGTCCGTTCGCATCACCACCGCGTCGAAGTCTTTCAGGGCCTGGATCGGCCGGGCCACTTCGGTGAACCAGTTGTCCAGCTCGCCGGTGAGCGTGATCTGTCGCACCGGGGCCTGCACCAGGCCGCCAGAGCGCCAGCTCAAATGCCCCGCCTCGCAAGCCGAAAGCGAGTGGCCGCGCCGGGCCAGCTCACGCATCATGGAAAAAGTGGTGTCTTTGTAGGTTTTGAAAGACTCAAGCGGGTCGGCAACGAAGAGGATGTTCATGGTGTGCTTTGGTTTTTGCGCCCGTACTGTTGCACAAACAGCGTGCCCGCTCCACAACTCCTGAAGACGCGCCGCCCGCTGCAAGGGCTGCGGCCGTGGTGATCAGTCAGACGGCGAGTTTCGCAGGCCGAATTTCGGCCTGTTTTTGCTATTCCATTAGTAGCTTATTGCGCAGTATTTATACGGGCTGTTGGTCATTTCCGGCATCAAGCCCGCGGAACGCGTCTAACCAGACCATAGGCAAATGGGCAAAGAAACATTAAATTACAGCTTTCAACCCCTGCAGCTGTAAAGGCCGAGTCCTATGTCAAAGTCCCCCAAGTCCCCCAAGTCCCCCAAGTCCTGGCACCGCAACGCGGTACAAAAAGCGGTCATCTGTGCGCTGATGGGCGCATTGACGCTGCCCGTGAATTTCAATGCTCTAGCGGCCTCACACGCGCTGACGGCGGTGGCTGATGTCAACACGATTGACTACGTGGTGAACGTGGACTGGGACTACGACAGCCCGCCCCTGCAAGCCAACAACCCCAGCCAGACGCTGGATCGTGACTACATCACCGCCGTGCTGCGGGTTACTGCGCAAAGCATTTTCACGATGACCGAGGGCCGCCACCGCGTCGGCAACGTTTTCGTGTACCGCAACAAGCAGTTTGGCAAAAACGTCAATATCCAGATGATCAACACCGATGACCGTTCGTCGGCCAATATTGCCGGGTTTGGCAACCGCAACGCGTCGAGCTTTAACCATTTGAGTTTTCAAAAAAGCCCGGAATCCATTAACGCGCTGGGCAAAGTGATTGCGCACGAGTTGGGCCACTACACCTATGGCCTGCTGGATGAATATGTCGAAAAGGACACACCCCTGAACCCGAAGGACCCCGGCGCGCCGTCGGGTGTGGACAACCCGAAGAACACCATCATGAATGACCACCTGGGGTTTGTCTCGTTGAGCACCCCGGCCGACTATGTGGACGCTGCCCTGCGCCAGACGGCCCAGGCACGGGTCTATGCGACGGGCGCCGACCTGGTGGGCGGCAGCGCCTGGGAAACCCTGACGCGCCCGGTCGACCAGGATCCGGCGGGGGCCCGCGGCAATGGACGCACATTTTTTGAAGCATTTCGCGGCATCAACCCGGCCACCTTGCAGCTGACGCGGCCCGTGGAGGGGTTTGATGCCAAGCTGAACATCATTTTTGCGCCCAACCCGGTGTTTCGCGATGTGCTGGTGGTCGACCGCACCCTGCCCGCCGACCGGTTTTCTTCCCTGATTCAAGCGGCCAAAGCGCTCGTGTCGCAGGCGGGGGCGAACACGCAATTTGCCATCGTCGCCTCGCCCGGTAACGCCACACCCGTGCTGGGCTACACCGCCAGCACGATTGAGGGTAAGGCAGCAGTCGTCGCGGCGCTGGACGCGCTCACACCCGACACCGCCAGTGCGTTTGACGGGCTGGCGGCGTTCACACAGTCTTTGAATTTATTGGCGGCGGTGCGCCAGCGCGGCGACATGTCCACACTGCATGTTTTGACAGGCACCGAGGCGACCTTGCCGGTGGAGGCGGCCACCAGCGCACGCACGGCGCGGGTATCGGTCAATCCGCTGGGAATCGGCGGCGGCACCCCTGCGCAAAGCGTGCAGCGGCGCGAGCAGGCCCGCAACCAGTCAGCCGCGGGCAATGTGGTCAATCTGACCCAGCTGGCCAAGCAAACCGGTGGCAGCTACAACAGCGCCAAAAACGGTGCCGAGGCGGCCAAAGACCTGGTACGCAGCGCCAAGGAAACCCACGCAGAAAGCTACGCGTCGCTGGCGTTGGATCAATCGCTGCCCCTGGCGGCCAACGGGCAGTTCAATTCAACATTTCGCGTGGCCAGTGCGGCCACTGACGGCGAGGTGGCCGTTGAGCTGTACTTTGACCCGGCAGACGCCGCCAAACTGCAGTTCAGCCTGGTCGCGCCCAACGGCAGTGTGTTCACCCCCACCACCGTGCCTAACGGCATCGGCTTTGACAACGACGCGCAGGAAGGCGTGGTGTCGTTTTCCATTGGCGCAGATGTCGCCAACCGCGTGGGCACCTGGACTGCACGGGTGCGCGCCAGCGCAGCCATGGTCGACGGCATTGGCCTGGAAGCCTCGTCAGACGCGAGCATTGCGCTGTCCAGCACGGTCGATGGGGGCAGCGTCGGTGCAACCAGCGGCCTGGTGTTGCGCGCGATATTGGGCGGAGAAAAGAGCATCCGCACGGCTGTGGTGACGGGCGACGTCTATGACGAGGCGGGTAGCCTGGTGCTGGGCAACGTGGCGCTGCGCGACGATGGCGTGAGCCCGGACAAGCGCGCGGACGACGGCGAGTACACCGCCAGCCTGGCAGGCCGTTTGCCCCCTGGCGAATACGCCGTGCTGGTCAAGGCTCAAACCAATGCGAATTCGCGCATTGCCAGCCTGGGTGCGCTGATCAAGGGGGCCCGCAACGAAGAGCTGCCGGTGGAGTTGCTCACCCGTTTCAGCGAGGTGAGCTTTACCCTGGAGCAGGGCGCGTCCGGCGTGCTGGCTGCGGTCACGCCTGCGCCATCGGTGCCGCCTGTGACAGTCACCACCACCACGCTGCCCGCACCGACCACACCGGGCATGGTCACGACAACGGTACCCTCGACAAGCACAACGCCTGCACCCGCCGTCCCCCAACCAGGCACCACCCCGTCTGCCAGCGTGACGCCTGTCGCGCCAGGCGCACCCGGCACCACCGATGAAGGCGGTGGTTGCACGGTCAACGCCAACGGGCGTGATGGCAGCCTGGCGTTGCTGCTGCTGGCCGCAATCGCCGGTTGGGCGTTGCGGCGCCCGCGCAAGCGCGCCTGAAACCCGTGGTGGAGCCCCTGCAGTCTGTCCGCCAGAGCGCATGGCTGTGGGGCATTGCCTTGGTGGCACCCGCAGTGGCCTGGGCCGCGCACGCAGGGCTTGGTTTTGGCCTCCATCACGAGGGGCTGCGGGGGTGGTTGTGGGCCCTGGCCCTGGCACCGCTGATTGAAGAGACCGCCATGCGGCCGCTGCTGCAGCGTGGCGTGCATGAGCGATTGACAATAAATTCAGCAGTAACGGGGGTAGCCGCCCCTGGGTGGCGAATTGACCCAGTCGCCGCCCACCTGGCCAACGGCTTGACCGCGTTGGTTTTTGCCGCCCTGCACGCACCCGCGCAGGGTTGGGCCGCTGCCTGGTGGCTGGTGCCCGCGCTGGCTGTAGGTCAGGTGTGGCGATTGCACCGCAGGCTGTGGCTGTGTGTCGGCTTGCATGCCTGGTTCAATCTATGCCTGGCAGGGGTGTCGCTGTGACGTTCAGCGCGTCGGTGCCCACCGGTAGTTCTGCACAAACAGCGCCACCGCGCCCGCCACCACGCCCCAGAAGGCCGAGCCAATCCCCGCAATCACCACGCCGCTCAGGGTGACCAGGAAGGTGATCAACGCCGCCTCGCGGTGGCTTTCGTCTTTCATGGCCATCGCCAGCCCGTTGCCAATGGTGCCCAGCAGCGCCAGCCCGGCGATGGCAGTGATCAGCTCTTTGGGGAAGGCTGTGAGCACGCCGGTGACCGCGCTGCCAAAAATGCCAATCACGAGGTAAATCAAGCCGCACGAGACAGCCGCCGTGTAGCGGCGCGCCGGGTCGGGATGGGCTTCTCGGCCCATGCAGATGGCGGCGGTAATGGCCGACAGGTTCAGGGCAAACGCACCGAACGGTGCCAGCACCAACGTGGCCACGCCGGTGAGCGTGATGATTTTGGATAGCGGCATGTCATAGCCCGCCGCCCGAATGGCCGCTACACCCGGCAGGTTTTGCGAGGCCATGGTGACCACAAACAGCGGAATGGCCAGGCTGGTGATGGAGGCAATGCTGAAGCTGGGCGCGGTGAACACCGGCGTTGCAAGGCCAAATGTGGCTGCAGCCCATGTGAATTCTGCTCGAGCAGCTACGAATACGATAGCAAATACCAGTGTGATGACCACTGCATAGCGCGGCGCAAACCGCCGCGCCACCAGGTAGCTACCCAGCATCAACAGCACCAGCGGCAGCGCGGTTTGCGCCGCAGTAAACGCCTGCAAGCCAAAGCGCCCCAGCACCCCCGCCAGCAAAGCCGCGGCCAGCGCCGGCGGAATGCGGTTCATGATTTTTTCAAACCAGCCTGTAGCCCCTACCAGCACCGTGAGCGCCGCTGACACCATGAACGCCCCCACCGCATGCGCCATGGTGAAAGCCTCTGGCCCGCCCGCACTGGCCATTCCGGCTGTGGCCAACACAGCCGCCCCCGGCGTCGACCAGGCCACCATCACTGGCTGGCGTAGCAAAAGCGCAGGCACCACCGTGCAAAAACCCATGCCCAGCCCCAAAGCCCACATCCACGAACTGATCTGCGCCGGAGTCGCGCCAAAGGCCAGCGCCGCCTGAAACACGATGGCCACCGAACTGGTGAAGCCCACCAGCACGGCCACGAAACCGGCGGTGAAGGCGGAGAGGCTTAAGTCTTTGAAGAACTGCATGGATGGTTAAGTGCGCATGGTAGTCAGCAGGCTCACCAGATCGGCAATTGCCGTGAATGGCTCTGGATCAGACCGGGCGTTGAACCGTGCCGCCAGATTAGCCGCACGTTGCAGGGCCACTGATGCACGCTCCCGGGTGAGCGAAAAGGTGTCATCAGCGCCCTTTTCGTACTGGGGCATGTGCAGTTTCAGCCGCCTCAAGGCTTCGTCTCTGTGTAGCGGGGCGTGCACGTCTTCAAAGTGCAGTAGCAACCACAACTCGAAGCACGGTATGGAAGCAATGGCGAAGAAGCGAACCGGCTGCTTGGCGTCGGTGCGCAGCTTGCCGTCAAGCGCGTGTGCTTGACTCAAAGCCTGGGCGTAGCTTGGGTGTTCGTCTCGGTCAAACACTGCGAAGATTTGCTCAAATGCGCGGGGCAGGACGCCTTTGCGCATGTCGCCATGAACAAAGAGGTCATGTGCGTACTGCACCACTTGCACAGGTGCAGTTCCGTATTCGCTGGCACGAACCTGAACGTTGGCGGTGTGCAAGCGATACGCTGCGCGAATTTCGCCAAAGTAGGCAGGCTCGGTTTTGCTGCCCTCCGAGACGATCAGGATGCGGTCATGGCTGGCTCGGCGACCGATTTTGCGGGCCAGCTGCGCACGCTGCCGCTCTTGTGGGGCGTTGTCGCGGCCCATCAGCGGGCCACTGGCGTCAAGTCATTGAGAAAAGGAATCCCGCCGTACCGACCCATCAGGTAGCCGCGTTCCAGCGCTTCGTTTTTGCGTGGGCTGAACTCAGACAAGCCCACAAGCCGGGAGGCTTGATCGGCATCCTTTTCAACCAGCCATATTTGATCGCGGCGCAGCAAGTCAGGGGCGTCCAGAAGCGAGGCGTCGTGGGTGGTGAAAATCAGTTGGGCATTGCCTGTGTTGATCGATGGCTCGTGAAAAAGCCGAACCAAGCGGCGTACCAGCAGGGGATGCAAGCTGGTGTCCAGCTCATCAATCACCAAGATCTGCCCTTTGCGCAAGATGTCAAGCACCGGCCCGGCCAGTGCCAACAGGTTGCGCGTGCCGCTGGATTCATCGGCCAGGGTGAATATCGCTTGGCCGTGCGGCGTGATGTGGTGAAACCGTAATTCGGTTTGCTCGAATACGTGATCACGAAAATCCCTTTTTCCGGTCGGAATATCGAAGCGCATTGCCCGGCCAGGTATCTTCGTGGTCACCACTTCGATATCTGCAATGCTGATGTCAGCAACCTCCAAAAAATCGCATATCGCGCGGCGATCTTCTGGTTGCGCAAGCAACTGTTCCGTGGACTGCGTGAACTGCTGGGTCAACAGCGACAGCTCATTGAAAATCACCAGCTGATTGGCAAACCAATTGAAAACCGGCTGCAACTGCTCACCATTGAGTTGAATTGCCATAGACAAAAACAGAGCATTGGGCCGAGTCGCTCCTTCCCATACGCTTCGTTGGCCCTTCAGCGCGGGACCGAATTCGTACACATCTTTTTGGCTGGCGACGTCAAAGTGGCGCTCAAACCAGCGCTGTGGCTTGAACGTTCTGTAAACCAGTAAGTGCTCGTGGACGATTCGCTGTGCAGTCAAGGCAAAGCCATATTGGTAACGCACGCCCGCCAGCAAAAAAGTGACTTCAAATTCCGTCGGGCTGCTGGGTGACTCGCCATCCAGAAGAAACGGCTTCACGCCGAAAGTTTGTCCTGGCGGCAGGCCTGCAGACTGCACCACCACGTCGCGCATGTATTGCAGGGCTTTGATGAGGTTGGACTTGCCACTGGCGTTTGCGCCATAAATTGCTGCGCCGCGCAGCAGTGCAGGCGCAGCCTTGATGTGTGTCTCCCGTGTGTTGGTGTCACGCAATGTCTTGTCAGGTGACGCCACCAAGCTGAGCACTTGCTCATCGCGCAGCGAGCGAAAGTTCTTGACCCGAAGCTCAACCAACATTTTCTACTTTCGCATTTAATAAGCGAATACTTTAGCAAAAAATTTCAAAAAGTTGATTTATTTTTAGCAATGCAGAGGATTTGACTATCTGGCTTACTGAAACGCCACCTCGGCAAAACTGCGCAGCTTGCGGCTGTGCAGTCGGGTGATGCCTTCGCCCCGCAGAATTTCAACAGCGCGCATGCCGATGCGCAGGTGCTGGTCGACCCGCTCGCGGTAAAACTGGTTGGCCATGCCGGGTAGCTTGATTTCGCCGTGCAGTGGCTTGTCGCTGACGCACAGCAAGGTGCCATAGGGCACGCGGAAGCGAAAACCGTTGGCGGCGATGGTGGCGCTTTCCATGTCCAGGGCCACGGCGCGGCTCTGGCTGAAGCGGCGCTGGGGCTGGTTGCCGGGCAGCAGTTCCCAGTTGCGGTTGTCGGTGCTCGCCACGGTGCCGGTGCGCATGATGCGTTTCAGCTCGGCGCCCTGGCACTGGGTGATGTCTTGTACCGCCTGCTCCAGCGCCACCTGAATTTCGGCTAGCGCGGGAATGGGCACCCACAGGGGCAGCTCGGCGTCCAGCACATGGTCTTCGCGCACGTAGGCGTGGGCCAGCACGTAGTCGCCCAGTTGTTGGCTGTTGCGCAGGCCCGCGCAGTGGCCCAACATGAGCCAGGCATGGGGGCGCAACACGGCGATGTGATCGGTGATGGTTTTGGCGTTGGCGGGGCCGACCCCGATGTTGACCATGGTGATGCCGCTGTGGTCGGCGCGCATCAGGTGGTAGGCAGGCATTTGGGGCAGGCGGGGGGGCGCGTGGCCCATTGCGTCACCAGCCAGCGCAGGCAAGCCGACACGGCGCGTGACGAGGTTGTCGGGCTCCACGAACGCGATGTACTCGCTGGCGGGGTTGCGCATTTCTTCGTGGCCCAGGCGCACAAACTCGTCGATGTAGAACTGGTAGTTGGTGAACAGCACAAAGTTCTGAAACCAATCGGGCGCGGTGCCGGTGTAATGGCGCAGGCGTTGCAGCGAGTAGTCCACCCGTGCGGCAGTGAACAGGGCCAGCGGCTGCGCCTCACCGGGGCGCGCTTCCCACGTGCCGTTGGCAATGCCGTCGTCCATGGCTGTCAGGTCGGGCAGGTCAAATGCATCACGCATCCGCATACGGCGCGCAGGGCTGATGGAGCCTTCAATGTGATCATGTTCCGCAAACGAGAAGTGCACGGGAATGGGCTGGCTGCTGGTGCCCACCTCCAGCTCTACACCATGGTTTTGCAGCAGTAAACGAAACTGCTCCATGTAGTATGTGTGGTACAGGTCCGGCCGGGTCAAGGTGGTTTCAAAGCGGCCCGGCCCTGCAACAAAACCATAGCTCAATCCCGCAGACTCTGGCAGGTTACGGCGGGTCACCGTGTCGGTGTGCACGCGGACGAACGGGTAGTAGCCACGCACGCGTGGAATGACCGCGTGCTCCGTTGTTTCCTCAGCAGATACAAAGCGCTGCATGGCGTCGCGCAGGTGGCTGGTCTGTTGTTCGTAGATGGCTCGAACTTGCGCCAGAGCCGATGCGGGGTCGGTGTGGCGGCTGGGGGCGATGAAGGTTGGGAGGTCTTGCATGGATCGATTGTCACTCTGGCGGATACGGTCGTGTTTCAGTGGTGCATCTGGTTTAACCCCTGCCTCCGTTGTCTATCCAAACCCTAATGGAAATTCTGGGTTTAGCCAGGGCATATCAGACCGCACAACGAAAAAGCCCGGAGCCTTGCGGCACCGGGCTTGAGGGAGCGCGCCATTGGCGCGTTCTTCAGGGCTTGCTGGCTGTCGGAAACGGCCATGCTGCCTGAGGGTTCAGCGTCGTCCGGGCAGCAGGTGCCGCGGGCTTGGCTGGTTTTGCTGCAGGTGCAGCAGGGGCAGCGGGTGCTTTCGCGGCTTTCTTCGCTGCGGGCTTTTTCGCGGCTTTTTTAGCGACAGGCTTGGCAGCAGCTTTTTTGGCCACTACCTTTTTAGCAGCGGCTTTTTTCGCTGGTGCAGCTTTTTTGGCCGCGGCTTTTTTCGCCGGTGCAGCTTTTTTCGCTGGTGCGGCCTTCTTGGCCGGTGCAGCTTTCTTCGCTGCTACTTTTTTCGCTGGCGCTTTCGTTGCTACCGCCTTTTTAGCGACTGCCTTTTTGGCAGGAGCCGACTTGGCTACAGCTTTCTTCGCTGGTGCAGCCTTCTTCGCCACGACCTTCTGAACTACAGCCTTCTTAGCGGCTGGTTTTTTCGCAGTTGCCATTTCTTTCTCCTTGGATCAAGTTGAAAAGTTTCAACTAAAGAAGCACTTCTCACCCGTTGGTTCTGGTGTGAAGTGATTCATGGTGTTGGGCAAGACGCATCACACGCCTGCGCCCAGCACCATGAACACGGGGACGCTCGCCGTTGCCGCACTCTGGGGTGCGATCAGCGTCGGGCGTGGTTCTGAAAGTCATCGGTTTTTTGTTTGTTTAACAGCTCAGTCCCAGGACAGTGCGCCGCCCGACTGGTACTCGATAACACGGGTCTCAAAAAAGTTACGCTCTTTCTTGAGATCAATCATTTCGCTCATCCACGGGAAGGGGTTGGTCTCATTCGGGAACAGCTCTTCCAGACCAATCTGGGTGGCACGGCGATTGGCGATGTAACGCAGGTAGCCTTTGAACATGGACGCGTTCATGCCCAGCACACCGCGGGGCATGGTGTCTTCGGCGTACTTGTATTCGAGCTCTACGGCTTTGTGAAACAAGGCAATGATTTCGGCTTTGAAAGCCGGTGTCCACAAATGCGGGTTCTCCAGCTTGAGCTGGTTGATCAAGTCGATGCCGAAGTTGCAGTGCATGGACTCGTCGCGCAGAATGAATTGGTACTGCTCGGCAGCACCGGTCATTTTGTTTTGCCGACCTAAAGCCAGAATTTGTGTGAAGCCCACGTAGAAAAACAGGCCTTCCATCAGGCAGGCAAACACGATCAAGCTTTTGAGCAGGGTCTGATCGTTCTCGTGGGTGCCGGTATGAAAATTCGGGTCGCTGATGGCTTCGATGAAAGGGATCAGGAACTGGTCTTTCTCGCGGATCGACTGCACCTCGTTGTAGGCGTTGAAGATCTCGCTTTCATCCAGACCCAATGACTCCACGATGTACTGGTAGGCATGGGTGTGAATGGCTTCTTCAAACGCCTGGCGCTACAGGAACTGGCGGCACTCAGGCGCGGTGATGTGGCGGTAAGTGCCCAACACAATGTTGTTAGCCGCCAGCGAATCGGCTGTCACGAAGAAGCCCAGGTTGCGCTTGACAATACGGCGCTCGTCTTCGGTCAAACCATTGGGGTCTTTCCACAGCGCGATGTCTCGCGTCATGTTCACTTCTTGCGGCATCCAGTGGTTGGCGCAAGTGGCGAGGTACTTTTCCCAAGCCCACTTGTATTTGAACGGAACCAGCTGGTTGACATCGGTCTGGCCGTTGATGATGCGTTTGTCAGCCGCGTTCACACGGCGATGCGCGGTGGGTGATTTTGTTGCATCTTTGGTCGCATCTTTCGCCGCTTGAGCGGTGAAAGTAAAGGCTTGCGACATGGCTGTGGAAACCACAGCGGAGGCCGTTGGCGTGACGGCTGCATCGCGATCCACAAAGGGATCGCTGTGCAGTTTGGTTGGCAGTGCGGGTTTGACTTCTTCGTCCCAGGTCAGCATAAGTTTTCCAGTGCTCTGATTATGAGAGCAGTGCTACGAAATGAATAGTGTTCATTCGCATCACTGCCAAGGTTTGTTGTGTAGATGTTGCTCAATTGCATCGCACCGCATGCGTGTGATGCGGCATATGACTATTGGCAGGCCTCGCAACCCGGGTCATCAATTGCGCAGAACTTGATGTCGGTCGCTGCCACTGCACTCAACTGCATGGAAGCTGCTGCGGCCACGGCATCCAGTGCGCTCAACGTATGGTTTGAGGTCTGACTTGTTTGCGTGATGCCGCCGGACGACACCGCATTGAGCCGACCCGATTGCACGGTTGATTTTTCGGCGTGTGTGGCACTGCTGGTGCGCAGGTAGTAAGTTGTCTTCAAGCCGCGAAGCCAGGCCAGCTTGTAGGTGTCGTCCAGCTTCTTGCCCGAGGCACCCGCCATATAGATGTTCAATGACTGGGCTTGGTCGATCCACTTCTGGCGGCGCGCAGCCGCTTCCACCAACCACTGCGGCTCGACCTCAAAAGCAGTGGCATACAAGGCTTTGACTTCTTGCGGCACGCGATCAATCGGACGCAGTGAACCGTCGAAGTGTTTGAGGTCCATCACCATCACGTCGTCCCACAAGCCCAGGCGCTTCAGGTCGCGCACCAGATAGTGGTTGATGACCGTGAACTCGCCCGACAGGTTGGACTTGACCGACAGGTTGCCAAAGCAAGGCTCGATCGACGCATCTACGCCAATGATGTTGGAGATGGTGGCGGTGGGCGCAATGGCCACGCAATTGGAGTTGCGCATGCCGTCGGTGGCAATTTTGTTTCGCAGGGCATCCCAGTCGAGTGTGACGGAAGTATCGACCTCAACATAGCCTCCACGAGCCTCCTTCAGCATGGCAATCGTGTCCAGCGGGAGCACGCCCCTGTCCCACAGCGAGCCTTTGTAGCTGGCGTATTTGCCGCGCTCGCGGGCCAACTCGGTAGACGCCCAGTAAGCGTAGTAGCAAACAGCCTCCATCGACTGGTCGGCAAATTCCACCGCTTGTTGCGAGGCATATGGAATGCGCAGTTGGTACAGCGCGTCCTGAAAGCCCATGATGCCCAGACCGACCGGGCGATGGCGCATGTTGGAGTCGCGCGCTTTTTTCACCGCGTAGTAATTGATGTCGATCACGTTGTCCAGCATGCGCATGGCGGTGATGGCCGTGCGCTTGAGTTTGTCGTGGTCCACGCCCTGGCCATCGGCGCGCAGGTGTTGCAAGAGGTTGATGGAACCCAGGTTGCACACCGCCGTTTCGGTGTCACTGGTGTTCAGCGTGATCTCGGTACACAGGTTGGACGAATGCACCACGCCAATGTGTTGCTGCGGGCTGCGCACATTGCAGGCGTCTTTGAAAGTGATCCACGGATGGCCGGTTTCAAACAGCATCGACAGCATTTTTCGCCACATGTCGCTGGCCTGAACCGTCTTGCTGGGCTTGAGTGCGCCGCTGCGGGCTTTTTCTTCGTAGGCCACATAGGCCTTCTCGAAATCGGCGCCAAACTTGTCGTGCAAATCGGGCACGTTGTTGGGCGAGAACAAGGTCCACTCGCCCTTTTCCATCACGCGGCGCATGAAGAGGTCTGGAATCCAGTTGGCGGTGTTCATGTCGTGCGTGCGGCGGCGGTCATCACCCGTGTTTTTACGCAGCTCCAGAAATTCTTCAATGTCCAAATGCCACGATTCCAGGTAGGTGCACACCGCGCCTTTGCGTTTACCGCCCTGGTTGACAGCGACCGCCGTGTCGTTGACTACTTTCAAAAACGGCACCACGCCTTGTGATTCGCCATTGGTGCCCTTGATGTGGCTGCCCAGCGCGCGCACGCGTGTCCAGTCGTTGCCCAGGCCACCGGCAAATTTGGACAGCAGCGCGTTTTCTTTAATGGATTCGTAGATGCCGTCCAGGTCATCGGGCACGGTGGTCAGGTAGCAGCTGGATAGCTGCGAGCGCAGGGTGCCGCTGTTGAACAGGGTGGGCGTGCTGGACATGAAATCGAAGCTGGACAGCACTTCGTAAAACTCAATCGCCCGCGCTTCGCGGTCAATTTCGTTGAGCGACAGGCCCATGGCCACGCGCATAAAAAAGGCTTGCGGCAGCTCGATGCGGGACTTGCGCACATGCAGAAAGTAGCGGTCGTACAGAGTTTGCAGGCCCAAGTAATCAAACTGCAAATCGCGCTCAGCCTTCAGGGCTGCACCCAGTCGCTTCAGGTCGAACTGCAACAGCTTTTCATCGAGCAGCTCTGCCTCGACCCCAGTCTTGATGAAGCCGGGGAAGTAGTCGCTATAGGCCTGGGCCATGTCTGCGGGCAACACGTCGCGGGCCAGCACCTCTTTGAAAATGGTGTGCAGTAACAGGCGTGCGGTGGCGTAGGTGTAGTCAGGGTCTTTCTCGATCAATGTGCGCGCGGCCAGGATGGAGGCTTTGTAGACCTCGTCCATGGGCACACCGTCGTAAAGATTCCGCATGGTCTCGGCCATGATGGGGTCGGGCTTGATGTCACTGCCCAGGCCCTGGCAGGTACTGGCGATTAATGCCTGTAACTGGTTCAGATCCAGTGCCACGCGCTCTCCGCCGTCCAGCACATGCAGGGTGGGTGCTTGCGGCGCGGCTTGCTGGTTTTGCTTGGCGCGCTCCTGGGTGCGGCGCTCGCGGTACAACACGTAAGCGCGGGCAATTTCATGGTGACCGCCACGCATCAGGCCTAGCTCCACCTGGTCTTGCACGTCTTCAATATGAAAGGTGCCGCCGCCGGGGCGTGAGCGCACCATGGCGCGAATCACGGCTTGGGTCAGGCTGTCCACCGTTTCGCGCACGCTGGCTGATGCAGCGCCCTGTGTGCCGTGCACGGCCAGGAAGGCCTTCATCATGGCCACTGCAATTTTGTTGGGCTCAAAAGGCACCACCGCGCCGTTGCGGCGGATGATCTGGTAGTTGGCCAGCGGGTTACTGGGCAACGATGCTTCTGCTGCGGTTGTCGCCGTGTGCGGGCGGTTGGCTGCGGAGGGTTTGGTGACTTGTGGGGCTGCAAAGGTAGCGGTGGACATGGGCGCTGGACTTTCTCTGTTCAGTTCTGTTAGGCGGGGTGTGCGGATTCGGAATTGGGTTGGATGACGGCTGATCACATGACCAAAGATGACCCATCCCAATCATCATTTTTAGGCCTGTTCAAAGGCTGCGACGCACACTATATCTAGTGGTTGGTGGGAACTCAAGCACTACAGGTAGTGTTTTTGCATGAAAAACACTTACTTACGAAAATAAGGCGGTCGCGTGATCTGCGAGCGTGCGAAAGTTTACGCGCAACCGCCGGGATCCATCAGTCGCCGCCGCTCCAACCCGGCGGCTTTTGCCCGGCCCGCGCCTGGCGTGCTTGCCGTTCCTGGGCCATCTGCTCTTCTAGTTGCGCGCGGCCTTCCTTGACCACGGCAATCAACTTGGCGCGGTCTTTGTAGTGGGGTCTTAGCTGCTCGAACAGCGCCAGGTTGTGCCGACGAAAGCGCATGGCTTGTTGACGCGCTTCGTGGGCGGGGTAGCCCAAAGCCTGCAGCACGCTGCGCCCGCTGCGCAGGCTGGATTCAAATAACTCACGTTCCACTTCGGTGATGCCGCGATCCCGCAGCCGGTTCCAGTGCGTCACGTCGCGGGCGCGAGCGATCACTTGCAAATGAGGAAAGTGTTCGCGCACCACGTCGGCAATGGCCAGGGATTGATCCACATCGTCCACCGCCAGCACCAGCACGCGGGCCTTGTCGGCCCCGGCTACGCGCAACAAATCCAGTCGCGCTGCGTCGCCATAAAACACGCGATAGCCGAAGCTGCGGGCCGCCTCAATCATGTCGGCGTCGTGGTCCAGCACCGTGGCCGGTATGCCCTCGGCCAGCAGCAAGCGGGCGATGATCTGGCCGTAGCGGCCAAACCCGGCAATGATGATGGGCTCGCTCTGTTCTTCCTTGATTTCGTCCAGTTGGGGCACCCCGCAATTTGCATAACGCGGCAGCACCAGTTTGTCGATCGCGACCAATACCAGTGGGCTGAGCAACATGGACACGGCCACCGAGCCAATCAGCAGCGATGCGGTTTCGGCTGGAAACACGTTGGCCCCCGCCGCCGCCTGAAACACCACAAACGCAAATTCACCGCCCTGCGCCAGCAGCAAAGTGAACACGGGGCGCTCCTGAAACGGCAGACCCATCAGCCGCGCCAAGCTAAAAATCACCACCGCCTTGATGGCCAGAAAGCCCAGCACCACGGCAGCCACTACGCCAGGAGATTTCAGCAGCACACCAAAGTCGATGCTCATGCCCACCGCAATGAAAAACAGGCCCAACAACAAGCCCTTGAAAGGCTCAATATCGGTTTCCAGCTCGCGCCGGTACTCGCTTTCGGCCAGCAGCACGCCCGCCAGGAAGGCGCCCAGTGCCATCGACAGGCCCACGTACTGCATCAGCGCTGCAATCGCCACCACCAGCAGCAACGCGGCAGCGGTGAAGATCTCGGGCGTGTCGCTTTTGGCAATCCAGCGCAGCAGCGGACGCACGGCCAGACGACCGCCCACCACGATGGCAGCGATGACCACTATTATTTTGATAGCTGCTTGAGCAGTATCTGCATGGGCTGTTGCCTGATTTGGCTCTAAACCAGCGCTGGCAACGCCCAACAAGGGCAGCAAGGCCAAAATCGGAATGGCGGCCACGTCTTGAAACAACAGAATGGAAAACCCCGCTTGGCCGCTTTGGGTGGGAAGCAGGTTGCGTTCACCGAATACCTGCAGCGCAATGGCGGTGGACGACAGCGCCAAACCCAGCGCCGCCACCAGGCTGATCTTCCAGCCCACGCCACATGCCATACCGGCGGCCGTGAGCAAAGCGGTGCAGGCCAGCACCTGGGCGCTGCCCCAACCAAAGATAGGTCGGCGCAGGTTCCACAGGCGCTTGGGCTCCAGCTCCAGGCCCACCAGAAACAACATCAACACCACGCCGAACTCGGCGAAATGCAGGATGGTTTCCACATCTGTCACCAGCTTCAAGCCCCACGGACCAATGGCAATGCCAGCGGCCAGGTAACCAATGATGGAGCCCAGCCCCAGCGCCTTGGATAGCGGGACCGCAATGACGGCGGCGCTCAGATAAATCAGGCTGTTGATCAGCCAGGCGGGTGCATGGTCCATGGGTGTCAGTCTTCCTGGGGGCGGTCGGTGGGCGGCACGTTCAAGGTCTGCAGCACGCCGTCAGCCCATTGTGGGTAAGCGCCCAGGCGCTCTCCGAAAGTAGCGATGTGGGCCGCCACGGCTTCGTTGCTGGCGGTGTGGGCTCCGTGCAGGATCAATGGGGGCAGGAAGCGCATACCGCACAACGCGGCGGTCTGCTCGTAAGGCGGCAGGAAAGCCTCGAACGGGTAGCGGTTGTAGCTGTCGGGATGGTAAGAGCTCTCCGGCCCACCGGTGGTCGCCACCAGCCACATATCTTTGCCGCGCAGCGCTGTGCCGTCTTGCCCATAAGCCCAGCCGTAGGTCAGCACATCGTCCAGCCACAGCTTTTGCAGCGCGGGCATGCTGTACCACTGGATCGGGTGCATCAGCACCAGCAGCGACGCCTGCGCCACGCGGGCTTGCTCGGCAGTTACGTCAATCGCGTAGTCGGGGTAGCTCGTGTACAGGTCATGGGCGTCCACGCCCGGCATTTGTTGGGCCAGGGCGAATAGCTGCTTGTTGACTCGCGAGTCGCGCCAGTCAGGGTGCGCGGCAATAAGGTAAGTGCGGGGGGGTATGGCGTCTGTCATGCAGTAGAGTTTGTAAGAAAAATCGGCTCTTTCAACGCACAAAGGTGATTTTTATGAGCTTTGACAGCGATTTGATCTGGGGCGCAGTGCTGGTCATGCTGGGCCTGGGCGCGTTTTACGGGGTGTACCTGATGCTGGCCAAGCAGGCTGCTGTCAAGAGCTGGCCCACCGCCATTGCCCGTGTACTGATCTCGCGCCTGAAAACCTCCCAAAGCTCGGACAACAGCACCATGTACCAGCCCTATGTGCAATACCGCTACACCGTACAAGGCAAGGAATACACCCACGATCGATATGAGTTGATCGATTCGTCCTCCAACCTGAAAAACCACGAAGAGAAAAAGCTGGCGGCGTACCCAGTCGGAGCCCAGGTGCCGGTTTTCTACAACCCAGCCGATCCGGCTGACGCAGTGTTGAATGCTAAAACCTCCAGGACGGCTGTTGTTTTGCTGGTGGTTGCGGGTGTGGCGCTGGTGTTTGGCGGTGTCTTGCTCGCCATCTAAACTGACAGGCCGCAAAATGGAGACTGAATGCCCATCGTCGTTGTAGCCAACCCAAAGGGTGGCGTCGGAAAGTCAACCTTGTCCACCAACATTGCAGGCTACTTTGCCAGCCGGGGTCATGCCGTGATGCTGGGCGATCTGGATCGGCAACAGTCGTCGCGCCGCTGGCTGGGCCTACGACCCGCGAACGCCCGGCCCATCAGCAGTTGGGACGTTGGCGAACAGGGCCTGGGCAAGCCGCCGAAAGGCACGACGCACGTGGTGCTGGACACCCCGGCAGGTCTGCATGGCTGGCGCTTTAACGACGCGCTGAAACTGGCGGACAGGGTCATCGTTCCGTTGCAGCCCAGCATTTTTGATATTTTTGCGACGCAAGATTTTCTGGCTGAATTGGCCGAGCACCGAAAGGCAGCCAAGAAACCGTTGGCCATCGTCGGTATGCGGGTCGACCCGCGCACGATTGCAGCCGACAAACTGAATGAATTCGTCAGCAGCCTGGGCTTGCCGGTACTCTCTTACCTTCGCGACACCCAAAATTATGTGCACATGGCGGCTGGCGGACTGACCTTGTTTGACGTGGCCAGCAAGCGCGTTGAAAAAGACTTGGCCCAATGGGTGCCCATCTGCGATTGGCTCGATCAATAAACTAAATCACGGTATTTCATGAAAACCCTCCAAACCTTATCCGAGCTGTTTCCCCTGGTGGGCCAGGACGTGGCCGTCAGCAACTGGGTCGCCATCACCCAAACCCAGATCAACCTGTTTGCCCAGGCTACCGGCGACTACCAGTGGATTCATGTGGATGAAGACCGTGCCCGCGTCGGCCCATTTGGTGCGCCCATTGCGCATGGCTTTCTCACCTTGTCGCTGTTGCCGCTGTTTTTTGAATCGGCCCTCGAAATTAAGCAATCGCGCATGGGCGTGAACTACGGCTTGAACAAGGTGCGTTTCATTACGCCTGTGCCTGTGGGTAGTCGCTTACGGGGTCATCTGAAGCTGCTGGCGTGCGAGGCGATTGCCAACAATGGCGTTCAAGCCACGTGGGAGGTCACCGTCGAGCGCGAGGGAGCCGACAAGCCGGTATGTGTGGCCGAGTCGGTTGCCCGTCGGTATTGATTCAACCGCCGCTATCGTTTCGAGCTTCGAAACCCAGCGTGGCCAAACTCGCTGCTGCGGGCCAGCACTTTGTCAGGCAGCCAGCCCGCAAAACTTCTTTGCAGTTGCTCCATCCGCTCAATCGCATGGGTCTGGCCTTGTGACTGGGCAATGCACTGAAAAACCTCGCTGCGCAGGGCCCACAACCCCATCGCGTCGGGGGCATGCGTAATCTGGGTGGCCAGACGACCGCAGGTAGGCTGGTCGCAACTGGAAAGCGTCCACCACATGCATTCGCGCAAATCGTCTAGCGAGTCGGCGGGCTTTGAATTCAGGGCGAGCGTGGGGCCAAAGCCAGAGCGGTCCGCGCCAATACGCGCGGGGCGCAGTTGCTGCGCGATAGACGAAAGAAGTTGTTTGATCATGTTGCTGAGCAAGCCTTGTGAGCTTGCTGGTTTGCCAAGCTGCTGGCCAGTATTCCAAATAGCCCCGCCAATGTAGCCAGCCTCGCAAGCCCCATATTTGTAAATGCTCTCTAAGTTCGCGGTTTTGTAGTCAAGAGGTTTGCATTTGTGTGCAGATCCCGTCGCGAAGGAGACCACGCAGTGCCAACTTGTTCACGTGGCACTTGGCGAGGTGCCCAATTTGAAACTGTTTTGACGCCACGCCTCAAACACCGAAACCGCGACGGCATTGGACAGGTTCAAGCTGCGCTGGCCCTCACGCATGGGCAGACGCAAGCGCTGCAAGGGCGCAAATTGCTCGCGCAGCTGGGGTGCCAAGCCCTGCGTTTCCGAGCCGAACACCAACCAGTCACCCGGCGCAAAAGCCACCTCATACAGACTGCGGGAACCGCGCGTGGTCATCGCGAAAAGGCGATCGGGGAGCGGTTGGGCAGACATCAGGAATGCCGCCCAATCAGCATGGCGCTGCAGCGTCGCGTACTCGTGATAGTCCAGTCCCGCGCGGCGCATGTGTTTGTCGTCCATGGAAAAGCCCAGCGGTTCGATCAGGTGTAGGGCGCAGCCCGTGTTGGCCGCCAGGCGAATCACATTGCCGGTGTTGGGCGGTATCTCAGGTTGCACGAGGACGATGTTGAACATGGCTAATTCTCTCGTTGGCCGGGTGTCGGTGACGCTGTGCGCGCCACAACGAGGGCGCCCACATGGGTGGCACCCGCTTGCAAAAGGGCTTGAGCTGCGGCGTGCAAGGAGGCACCACTGGTCATCACATCGTCAACCAGCAACACGCGCTGCCCGTGCACAGCGGGCGCACGCAGTGGCTCCAGGGCAAACGCCCCTGCCATGTTGCGCAGCCTCTCGGCGCGTGGCAGATTGCTCTGGGTGGCCGTGTCACGGATGCGCAGCAGCAGGTCTGAGCGGGTTTTGTGCGGTGCCAGCGCCTGCGCGAGCAACTGGGCCTGGTTAAACCCACGCCATCGCAACCTTTGGGTTGACAGGGGAACCGGCACAACCACGTCATGCAGATCCAGCTGTTTTTCGGCCCACGGTGCACTGCGCAGCAAAGTGGCCAACGCGGCTGCCAACGCTGGTTGTCCGCCAAATTTGAACTGCATCACGCAAGACGCCCAGGGCCAACCGTAGCTGACAGCTGCCAGACAAACCGAAAGCGGTGGCGGTAGCCGCAAACACTCGCCACACACCGATTGCGCGACTGCTTGACCCTCTGGCGCGCTGACGCTTGCAAACAGCGGTAACGCGCAGCGCTCGCAGCGTGGCACCGGCCTGGCAAAGCGGGCTACGCAGGTTTGACAAAACGGCTGGGCGGGCCAGGCGCGGCAAATGCGGCACTGGCTAGGCAAATGCGCAGAAAGGCGGCTTTGCCACGACAAATGATGCGACGCCAGGCGCTGACCGGGCTGGTTCACCAGCATGCTCTGCCTGACCGCGTGGCAATGAGGAGGTACATGGTCTCAATATACTGGCCGCCGGCGACCCATGACCCAAAAACCACCCACGCTCGACGCCACGGCCGCTCAACGCTGGGCACAAATGCCCAATCTGGCCTCGCCGTGGCTACATGAAGAGGTGGGCCAGCGCATGGCACAGCGTCTGCAGTGGATCACGCGGGAGCCCAAAACCTGGGTTCACTGGCAGCCACAGCACGGTGGCCTGCAAACGCATCAGACCGTTGCAGCGCAATATCCCAATTCTGAGTGTTTTATGGCTCCAGCCCTTAAGGATTCTGCTCAAGCAGCTATAAAAAAGATAGTAAAAAATACGCCTTGGTGGTCTTTCAAATCGGCACCCGCTTTGCGTTTTGATCCGCCGCCGCCTCAAAATGCACAGATGCTGTGGGCCAACATGGCGCTGCACATGGCACCCGACCCCCAGGCCCTGATCGCGCAGTGGCACAAACTTCTGGCGGTCGACGGTTTTCTGATGTTTTCCTGTCTGGGGCCAGACAGCTTGCGTGAGTTGCGTGATGTCTATCAGGCGGTGGGCTGGCCGCCACCCAGCCATGCGTTTACCGACATGCACGACTGGGGCGATATGCTGGTACAGGCCGGTTTCGCCGAGCCCGTGATGGACATGGAACGCATCACCCTGACCTGGGGCAGTGCAGCACAACTGCTGGCCGAGTTACGCAGCCTGGGGCGCAATCTGCATGTCGCACGATTTGCTGGCCTGCGTACGCGGGGATGGAAAGCCCAACTAGAGCAGCAGCTCAATGCCCGTTTGATCGATGCGCCGGAACACCCGCGGCTGTCGCTGACTTTTGAAATCGTCCATGGCCACGCATTTAAACCAGCGCCTCGCATCAAGCTGGCAGCCCACAGCGCCATATCGATGGAAGACATGCGGGCCATGCTCGACGCGCAAAAAAGTAAAGGGTGAGCTGCGTGCTGGGTTGCTGGGGCATTGCCTTGTTTGCCAATTAGCCAAGCTACAATCCAAAGCTGTTTTCAGCCCGTTTCATGATTCTTCAACCCCCTCAACCGCTGTGACAAACCCCGTCTTTCGCTTCGCCACTGTGTCAGGCCAGGGCGTCGTCTGGTTCCTTAAACGCAATTGTTCGATCAGTCCGGTGCAGTTGGCCTGGGCGTATGGTTCTTTGTGTGTGGTGTCTTTAAGTATTGGTTTGTTTTTCTGGTTCCAGGGCGCACGCATGATTTTGCCGTTCGCCTCGCTAGAGCTGGTGGCGGTAGGTGCCGCGTTTTTGCTTTACGCACGGCACGCTGCCGACGGAGAGAAGATTTTGCTGAACGATGCGCAACTGGTAGTCGAATTGGAACAAGCAGGCCGCTGCGAGCGGGCCACGTTCAATCGTCAATGGGTGCGTATTGAGCCGAGTGCAGCGGATCGCTCACTGATTGAGGTATCGGGGCAAGGGCGATCGGTGGTGGTTGGGCGCTATGTTCGCCCAGAGCTGCGGCCTGCTCTGGCGCGAGAGTTGAGGATGGCCCTGCGGGGCATGTGAATTTCAAAAGTAATCAAACCAAATGACAACGATGAAGCGTATTTTCAATCCATTGACGACCGTGCTGCAAACCGCTGGCGTATGGGCAACAACCGCGGCCTTCAGTGCGGCTTACGCTGTCAATGACTTGCCCGGTGGGCCAGCCGTGCGGCAGTGGAACCTGCACCCGGCGGTCACCAAAATCGCGGAAGAACAGCACTGGCTGCATAACTTCATGATGATCTTGTGTACGGTGATTTTTATTGCGGTATTTGCCGTGATGTTTTATTCCATCTGGAAACACCGCAAGTCCAAAGGCCACAAGCCAGCCAATTTTCATGAGTCGGTGACGGTCGAAATCATTTGGACCATCGTGCCCTTCGTGATCGTGATCTTGATGGCGCTGCCAGCAACGAAGGTTTTGGTCGCCTCCAAGGACACGACAAATGCTGACTTGACAATCAAAACCACCGGCTACCAATGGAAATGGGGTTACGACTACATCAAGGGCGAAGGTGAAGGCATCAGCTTCATCTCCACGCTGGACAGTACGCACCGCGAAATGTCCAACAACGGAGCCAAGGGCATCATTCCGGACAACTATCTGCTCAAGGTAGACAACCCGATGGTCGTTCCCGTCGGCAAGAAGGTTCGCATCATCACTACCGCTAACGATGTGATTCATGCCTTTGCCGTGAACTCTCTGGGTATCAAGCAGGATGCTATTCCGGGCTTTGTGCGAGACACCTGGTTTCGCGCCGAAAAGACGGGTGATTTCTACGGTCAGTGCCAGGAGTTGTGTGGCAAAGAGCATGCATACATGCCAATTCACGTGAAAGTGGTGACCGCCGCTGAGTACGCTACTTGGGTCGACGGCGAGAAGAAAAAAGCAGCCGCCAAGCTGGACGATCCCTCCAAGGTCTGGACTCTGGATGACATCACCAAACGCGGCGAAAAAGTGTATGCAGCCAATTGCGCGGCATGCCACCAGGCCAATGGAAAAGGCGCAGGCCCGATCAAGGCGCTGGATGGTTCACCTGTTGTGTTGGATGCCGACAAATCCAAAGAAATAGCCATCCTGCTCAACGGCCAGAACAACGGTGCCATGCCGGCCTGGAAGCAGTTGTCAGACACCGACATCGCTGCCGTGATCAGCTACACCAAAAACAATTGGTCTAACAAAACCGGCCAGATCGTTCAGCCCGCCGATGTGAAAACCGCACGCAAGTAATTTTTCAGGACAGACCACCATGAGCGCAGTTCTCGACAACCACGGCCATGCGGCCCACGACGACCACCACCACGCCCCCACGGGCTGGCGCCGGTGGGTATACGCCACAAACCACAAGGACATTGGTACCTTGTACCTGTTGTTTTCGTTCACGATGCTGATGGTCGGCGGCGTGCTGGCCTTGGGCATTCGCGCAGAGCTGTTCCAGCCCGGCTTGCAGCTGGTCAACCCCGAGCTGTTCAATCAGCTGACCACGATGCACGGGCTGATCATGGTTTTTGGTGCCATCATGCCGGGCTTTGTGGGCTTTGCGAACTGGATGATTCCGCTGCAAATTGGCGCAGCAGACATGGCCTTTGCCCGCATGAACAACTTCAGTTTCTGGCTAATGATTCCAGCGGCTTTGATGCTCACAGGTAGCTTCTTTATGCCTGGCGGCGCGCCCGCTGCGGGATGGACCCTGTATGCACCACTGACCTTGCAAATGGGCCCGTCGATGGATGTTGGTATTTTTGCCATGCACATCCTGGGTGCGAGCTCCATCATGGGCTCGATCAACATCATCGTGACCATCCTGAACATGCGCGCACCCGGCATGACGCTCATGAAAATGCCGATGTTCGCCTGGACTTGGTTGATCACTGCTTACTTGCTGATTGCCGTCATGCCCGTATTGGCCGGCGCGATCACCATGACACTCACTGATCGCCACTTCGGTACCAGCTTCTTCAACCCAGCCGGTGGTGGTGATCCGGTGATGTACCAGCACATTTTCTGGTTCTTCGGACACCCCGAGGTTTACATCATGATCTTGCCGGCATTCGGCATCATCAGCCAGATCGTGCCCGCGTTCAGCCGCAAAAAGCTGTTTGGCTATGCCTCTATGGTCTACGCGACGTCAAGCATTGCGATCTTGAGCTTCATCGTCTGGGCGCATCACATGTTTACCACCGGCATGCCGGTAACGGGACAGTTATTCTTCATGTACGCCACCATGTTGATTGCTGTACCGACTGCGGTGAAGATCTTCAACTGGATTGCCACCATGTGGCAGGGCTCCATGACGTTTGAGACCCCCATGTTGTTTGCCGTGGGCTTCATTTTTGTGTTCACCATGGGTGGCTTCACAGGCCTCATTCTGGCGATGGCTCCAATCGATACCCAGTTGCAGGACACCTATTACGTGGTGGCGCACTTCCATTATGTTTTGGTGGCGGGATCCCTGTATGCCATGTTTGCCGGTTACTACTATTGGGCACCCAAGTGGACCGGCGTGATGTACAACGAAACGCGCGGCAAGATTCATTTCTGGTGGAGCTTGATCTCTTTCAACGTGACATTCTTCCCTATGCACTTTTTGGGCTTGGCAGGTATGCCTCGTCGCTATGCCGACTATCCGATGCAGTTCGCGGATTTCAACGCTTTGGCTTCCGTGGGCGGGTTTGCCTTCGGTCTGGCGCAGGTGTATTTCTTCGTGTTCATCGTGTTGCCCACCATGATGGGCAAAGGCGAAAAAGCACCTCAAAAACCCTGGGAAGCCGCCGAAGGCCTGGAGTGGGAAGTGCCGTCGCCCGCGCCGTTTCACACTTTTGAAACACCGCCCAAGCTGGATGCGACTGCAACCCGCGTTATTGGTTGATTGACGATGGCCACACCTGAACAAAAGAAAAGTAACCGTCGCACGGGCCTGATTTTGGCCTCTATCGCTGCGGTGTTTTTTATTGGTTTCATGGTCAAGATGGTGGTTTTAACCTCGCGTTGAGCGAAGGTAACTTCGATGAGCGGATCGCACAAAGAAAATCTCAAAATGGTGGGCAAGCTGGGTGTCATTACGCTGGGCATGTTTGCTTTTGGGTACGCGCTCATCCCTATCTACAAGCATTTGTGCGAAGTCACGGGCATCAACATTTTGTCTCTCTCCGAGCGGCAGGTGCCAGGCAACGGCGCAGCTGGTCGCGATGTGAAATTGCCTGGCAACAGTCAGATAGATACCAGCCGAACCATCACGGTCGAGTTCGACGCCAATGTGCGCGGTCCGTGGGAATTCAAACCCGCGCAACGCTCGATTCAGGTGCACCCCGGGCAGTTGGCCACGGTGATGTACGAGTTTCAAAACGTGCAGAACCGCCGCATGGCGGCGCAAGCCATACCCAGTTACGCACCCCATCAGGCCGCACCTCACTTCAACAAGTTGGAATGCTTTTGCTTCAGCCAGTACGTCCTGGAAGCTGGGGAGAAAAAGCAATGGCCGGTGTCTTTTGTTATCGATCCCAAGTTGTCCAAAGACGTGACCACCATCACCTTGTCGTACACCTTTTTCGAGGTAGGCGGCAAAACGCCACCGGCCCCCAAGGGCGACGAACCAGTGGCCAAGGCAGTGACAAAAGGCGTTGGTGTATGAGAGCGCCCTCTACGCAGGACCGCAAAGGCTCGTTGCTGCGCACGGTTCAAGCGGTTGCCTGGTCGTTTATTGGTATTCGCAAGAACAGTGATTACCAGGAAGATCTGGTCAAACTCAATCCCGTTCATATCATCATCGTTGGCCTGGCTGGCGCGCTGACGTTCGTTTTGGGATTGATCGTGTTGGTTAACTGGGTCGTTAAATAAATTTTCTAGAGTTGAGGAGAGAACACATGAGTTCAGTTGCACACGGCACTGCGGGAAAAGCGCCGTATTACTTCGTACCCGAGCCGTCGCGCCATCCGTTTATGGCGGCGTTCGGCTTGTTTTTTATCATCCTGGGCGCGGGTCAGTGGATCAATGGCGTGGATTGGGGGGCTTACTCCCTGGCTTTCGGCATGTTGTGGCTGTTTGTTGTGCTCTACCAGTGGTTTCGTGACTCGATTCGGGAAAGCGAAGGCGGTTTGTATGGTCACAAGATTGACTTGTCATTCCGCTGGAGCATGAGCTGGTTCATCTTCTCGGAAGTGATGTTTTTTGGCGCTTTTTTCTCTGCCCTGTGGTGGGCTCGCGCCCACTCTGTGCCGGCACTGGGTAGCTTGGACAATGCCTTGCTTTGGCCTGATTTCAAGGCCGTTTGGCCTAGTATGGGCGTTGGTGTGACCGCTTCACCTGCAGGCATTGTGGAGCCCTTTACGACCATGGGCCCGTTCTGGTTGCCCACCATCAACACTGCATTGCTACTCACATCAGGCGTTACGCTGACCATTGCCCACCATGCGCTGCGCGAGAACCATCGGGGCCGCACCATCGCGTTCATGTGGCTTACGGTGTTACTCGGCATCGCTTTTCTGTGTGTGCAAGGCTATGAGTACTACCATGCCTACACAGATCTCAACCTCAAGCTGTCGTCCGGGATTTTTGGTTCAACCTTCTTCATGCTGACGGGCTTCCATGGTTTCCACGTCTTTGTGGGCATGTTGATGCTGCTATTCATCACCCTGCGTCTGCAGCGTGGACACTTTACGCCAGACAAGCACTTCGGTTTTGAGGGGGCGGCCTGGTATTGGCACTTTGTGGACGTCGTGTGGCTGGGTCTTTACATTCTGGTGTATTGGCTCTGAAGGGCCTGAACATAAAAAAAGCGCCGGGAGGCGCTTTTTTTATGTGTGTCGTGATAGCGGGTATTCGCATGCCTAGTCGCGCTACCTCATGAATCCAAGATCACGTGGGTAACCTGCGCCGCCAAAGTTGCGGAGCTTGGGCAGTACGCCTTGCCCCGCCGCAGCGCCGATCAACTCCGTGTCCGATACCCCGAACCATTTGGCTAGCGTACCCGCGTACTGATCGACCGAGGTGCTGGGCAGCAGGCGGCCCTGGCCCACGTGCCACTGGTCATTGGAATCGGTTGTGCTGTTGGTCACACTAACCGGTGGCGGTGTGCCGTAAAAAGCCTTGCCTTCCACTGCCCCGCCGACCATGAAATGGTGGCTGCCCCATCCGTGGTCAGAGCCGTCGCCGTTGGACGTGAGCGTGCGACCAAAGTCAGACGCGGTGAAGGTGGTGACTTTGTCTGCCACTTTCAGGTCAACCGTGGCGTTGTAGAAAGCGGTCATGGCTTCGCTGACGCGCTGCATGAGCACGGGTTGCTGGGAGATCAGGTTGTCGTGCAAATCGAAACCGCCAATAGACACAAAGAACACTTGGCGCTTGGTCCCTAGCATGCTGCGACCGGCAATCAGTCGGGCCACCATCCGCAGCTGGTCTGCCAGGTTGTTGTTGGCCGGGAAGCTGTTGAAGGGTGCCATCGTAGTTGGAGCCAAGTCGATGGCGTTTTTCACGGCCTGTCCCGAGGTGATTTGCCTGGTTGTGACTCTGTTGTACTCGTTTTCCAGCACGTTAGTGCGAGATTGTTGCACCAGTGTGCTGATGGCATTTTTCACGGCAGCCGAGTTGTAAACCGAGTTGTTGGTCACGCTGTTGATGTTCACGGGGCCACCATTGCTCACTTGGTAAGACAGAGCCGAATCACCCGACAGGAATACCGTGTTGCCAGTGATTGAGATGCAGGTAAATAGCGAATTGGCGTTGGAGTTGTTGATCACGGCCAAATCACCAATGTTGCCGCCCCACCCGATGGTCGAACCCTCTGGTGAGGACGACTGCCAGATCGACTGCTGGTCGTTATGTGAAAACAATTTGGGGGGTAGCGGATAAAGGACCCGGTTGCTGCCTCTGTATTGCTCACGTGTTAACGGCACCACCAAAGGACCCACATTCAATTGCACGGCTGCTTTACCCGAGTTAAACAAACTGGCCATGCCCGTCATAGCCGGGTGCAACGCATATTGACGACCACCTGGAAGCGGGGTCGTTGGCGAAAGCAACGTGGGCGTCAGTGCGTTTTGAGCCAACGCGATTCCGGCAGTGCCCCCACGAATGGTGTTGTACAGGCCGTAGTTGGTGTTGTCATACGGCACCACCGTGTTGGCGTAGTCGTTGCCACCATACATAAAGACGCAAACCAGCGCCTTGTAGTCGGTCGCATCAAAGGCAGCAGCCTCGCCAATGGCAGCCAGGTTCATCGCCATCGGCAGGGCTGCACCTGTGAAAGCCAACTGGCCTGAGCGACGCAAGAATGCACGGCGGGTGTGTTTGTCTGGGTCAATGAAGTGCATGGTGTGTTCTCTTGAGATGGGTACGGGGTGTCGACCTATTTTTGAACCAGGTACTCGGCGCAGGCCATGGTCATGAGCACCGCACCCCAGACCCGTTCCTGTCGCTGCTGCAGCGTGCTCGTGGCTGTCAAAGGCGGCGTGGTGAGCGCTGTCACCATCAAGGATTGGGTCGACGCGGAAAGTTGCCCGGCGCACATCAGCAGACTGATCCGTTTGACGAGGGCAGTTGCATCGGCCGTTGCAATCGCTGGGGTCGCGGCTGCGGTGAGCAGTGGCAACTCATTGGCGTACGTGGCCTTGATGTCGTAAACATAGTTGCGGAAAGCCGCTTCGGGCACAGACGGCTCAGGGCAATTGAGCCCCCGCTCGATGACGCCCTGCATGAAGTTCAAATAACCACCCACGCTGGTTTCATTGACTAGCTGGAACTCGGGAGCCGGGCTTTGTGTAGTGGCCAGCGCCGTACCGGGTGGCACGTAGCCCGGGCGGAAAAAATTAAACACTGAGGGTGAGCGAAACGGCGTCTGACCAAGCTGGTTTGAGGGGTTGCTCAGATCAAACAGCTTCCAGCTTCCTGCAGCAGACGTGGCACCAAATGTGCGCGCCCATTGCACCAAACGCAGCATGGGCTCGCGGAGTTTGCCAAAGGTGTTGCTAGACAGGCCCGTTGTGTTGCGGGCCTCGTCGTCCAGCAGCACGGCGGCAATGACCGCTTTCATGTCACCGCGTACGCCGCTGCCGTTGTTGTTGAACGCGGCGGTTACGCGGGCTACGTAGGCTGGACTGGGGTTGCTGGTCACCAACCGCTGAATGAGCTGCTTGCCAATGAACGGCCCCACATTCGGATGGTTGAACAACGTGTCCAACGCCGTTTTCAACGCGGGCACGCCTGTCGTACCGGCCGGGATGGTTGGACGGGTGGGTGTGTTCAGGAAATAGGCCTCCAGCGTGGAGTGGCGAGAGGCGTCCAAGCGCATGGGCTTGCGCGCGAAGTCACGGCTTTCCACGGTGTAACCCTCCACGCCGCCGCCGTCTTTGAGCACACTGACCCGCACGCCGTCCGAGGTATCAAAGTCCCAGCCGGTGAATACGCGGGCCAAGTTGCTCACGTCGTCCGAGTCGTAGCTTTCAATCCTCTCGCCCGCATTCGGCCCACTGGTGTAGCGCTTTTCGACACCAAAGTTATCCAACTCGTGCAAACCAATCGTGAACAGCTGCATGACCTCACGCGCGTAGTTCTCGTCTGGGACGCGGCCGGTTGCCGTGTTTTCTTTCTGATTACCCTTGGTGTTCAGGTAATACCCCATCGTCGGATGCAGGGTCACGTCTTCCAGCAGCTGACGGAAATTGCCAAAGGCATTTCTGTTCAGCATGTCCCAGTAGTTAGCAAAGGCGTGGGCACGCCAGTTGAATTCTGATGACCCGAACGACACCACAAAAATTTCACTGAGCGCCAGGGCCACCCGCTTGCGCACGGCGTCAGGCGCGCTCATCAGCTGTTTCCAGATCGCAAATTCTGCTGGATAGGTGGTGAAGAAATAACGGTTGATGTCTGACACACCGTAGCCGCGCGATTCCATCCAGTCCCACGCCGTCTGGCTGGGCGGCGTGTTCATTTGCTGGGTTAGCCAGGGCGCGTAGTCGAAGCCGCGTACGGCAGCAATCTCCGTGTCCGATGCGCTGAACTGTGCTTGCAGCAGAAAACGTGCCGCCTGCTCCTGGGAAACGCTGGGCAACGGGGCAGGGGGAGGAGGCGCGGGTGGTGGAGGTGGCGCGCTAGGCACAGGTGCTGGCGCAGGGGTGGGTGCAGGTGCAGGACCCGGGGTAGGCGACGGCGCGGGCGAAGGCGTCGTAGCAGGTGCAGTGCCGGGGGCAGGGGTGGATGCTGGTGGTGACCCTGGCGATGGTGCGGGTACCGGCACGGGAGCGGGTGCGGGAGCCTGGCCGGAAACCGGCGCGGGGCTTGCAGGTGCACCGGCGACGGGCGTTGCCGTTGGCGCGGGCACGGTTGGTGCCGTTGCGGGGACACCTGCACCACCGGGTGCGGCCGTTGGTGCGGCCGACGGAACTGGCGTCAAAGAGACGGGTGTTGGCAACGGAAAGGGAGCAGCACCGATGGGTGTTGAAACCGCTGCAACCGTCTCCGAGCCGCCCGCACCGCAGGCAGCCAGTGTGAAACTAGCCGCCAGCGCCGCGACTGCGCCGCTTTGGGGCATTGCGGTTGCTACGACACCAGCAGCCAGAAGTGAAGCAGTGCTTGCGGTTTCAGACGGGTTGCCGGCCTCGTCCACGGACACGGCAGGTTCGAGCAAAGAGTCAGTGGTGGTCATCAGATGGCCTTATTGCAAACTTCGATACGTGGAATATAGCGCTTAGGTATTAAGCCAAACCTTCGTGAACAAATCACCTACTAACTATCTAAAGATAAGCAGACGAATGCAACGAATATTGCGAGTTGTAACCGAAGCCGGACTATTTTGCTATATCTTCGCTATGAAAATAGTAGCTGTTTGAGCAGTATTTACAAGGGCTAGTAGCCCTTTTCGCTTTAAACAGCCATTTTGGAGGGTAGTGTGACCATCCGGCGCTCGTTAACCTGGCGCGGACTCCGAGAACAGCTCTGCGTTCATGAAGTCCAGGTCTGGCAGATACGCCTCAGGCAGCATGGCGCCCAGGCGTTCCGAAACGCGTTTGCCGTAAGACGGGCCCGACTTGCGGGTGATGTAGCGCAACGCCTCCAACACATTCATTACCAGATCGGCCTCGTCCTGGCTGGTTTGTATGGACACAGCGAATGACGAAGAGTCCATGTCGCGCAGCAATTGCAACATGTCAATCATGTACATCTTGGTGGCAGCGATGGACCGGCGCGAGCGCGTGGCGGGCGCAGCAGCCACTGCCAGGGCGGCAACGACCGTTGGTGAAAAGCCGGGTTGGGTCGTCAGTGGGGCGGGGCCGGTCAGGGGTGCGCTGGCGCTGCTGCTGAAACTGCCGCCGATGTCATAGCCGCTGTTGGACGACGATCCCAAGGCTGACGCCGACGCTGGTGCCGACGCATAACTGGCGTTTGAAGCTGCGCGCGCCGGGACCATGCCGCCGCGACCATCGGAGCGGAAGGTGCCCGTCATGCTCAGGGCATCGGGCTTCGCCAAGGCGGCGGCATCGACATCCAGCATGTAACCTTGTGTCATCAGCCGATTCAACAGTGCCTTGATGTCGTCACCAAAGAACTGCAAAAAATCTACGTACTTGCGCTTTCCGTCGCACATCACCAAAATCTGACGCTCCCGCGGACCCAGGCTGGTGTCGCGGTTTAATAGCGCGGTGCGACCTTTTTCGGTCTTGGCAAGTGACATGAGGGGGAACTCCGGGTAAGTGAAAACGAGAGTACCGGCGCTTGGTGAAATCTCAGTGACACTGTCACAAATAACTATGCTTATTGACTTTTTTTACACCTTGCGAAGCGCAAAACTTCCGGTTTCTGTTAAGGAATACCTCACGCTTTTGGAGGCCATTCAGCAGGGTGTTGTTGGCCCCGCCCGCCGGAATGACAGCGATGGCGATGACGGCAGCGGGTACAAAATTGATGATTTTTACTACCTCAGCCGCACCGCTTTGGTGAAAGACGAAAAGCACTACGACAAGTTTGACCGGGCTTTCGCGGCTTATTTCAAGGGCATTGAGTTGGTGGCTGACTTCACCAAAGACCTGCCGTTGGAATGGTTACGCAAAAACCTGGAGCTTCAGTTAAGCCCCGAAGAAAAGGCAAAAATCGAAAAAATGGGCTGGGACGAGCTCATGGAAACGCTAAAAAAGCGTTTTGAAGAACAGAAAGAGCGGCACGAGGGGGGCAGCAAGATGATTGGCACGGGCGGTACCAGCCCATTTGGCGCTTACGGCTTCAACCCGCAAGGTATTCGCATCGGGCAAGACAAGGGTCGCAACAAAAGCGCGGTGAAAGTGTGGGATCAGCGGGCCTACAAAGACTACGACGACACCCAGGAGTTGGGCACGCGCACCATCAAGGTAGCGCTGCGCCGCCTGCGCAAGTTTGCCCGCGAAGGCCACCACGACGAACTGGACCTGGACGAGACCATCAGCAAAACCGCTGCCAACGCAGGTTATCTGGACATCAAGATGCGGCCCGAGCGCCACAACAACGTCAAGGTGCTGCTGCTGATGGACGTGGGCGGTACCATGGACGAGCACATTGCGCGTGTTGAAGAGCTTTTCAGTGCCACCAAAACCGAGTTCAAGCACCTGGAGTTTTATTACTTTCACAACTGCGTGTACGACTTCATGTGGAAGAACAACCGCAGGCGCTTCTCGGAGAAATTCGCCACCTGGGACATCATTCGTAAGTACAACAAAGACTACAAACTGATCTTTGTGGGCGACGCCACGATGAGCCCCTATGAAATTCTGCAACCGGGTGGTAGCGTGGAATACAACAACGAAGAAGCCGGTGCGCAGTGGATGCAGCGACTGACCAGCGCCTTTCCCAAGTACGCCTGGATCAACCCCGAACCCCAGGGCGTGTGGCAGTACCGCCAGAGCATCAGCGTGATGCAGCAGCTGGTCAGCCAGCGCATGTACCCCATGACCCTGAAAGGCCTGGAAGAGGCCATGCGACTGCTGTCCAAATAACCAAAACGCCTGGGGAGCTTTATGTCTTCTGTGCTGCTGCCCCAGGGGGAGACTCTGGTTGTGCCGCCTTCGGTCACGCGCGTGCTGCAGGCGGGATTTCTGGCCTTGGGCACCGTCATGCCGCAGGCACTGGCACTGGTGGGCATTGCCTACGCACCGTTGTTGGTGATGGGCGTGCAACCTAACCCGCTGTGGTGTTTGTGGTCGGTGGTCGCGGGTGGCGTGTTGATGCTGGTGTTCACCCGACACGGCGGTGTGATTTACGGCGTGCGGCCCAGTGCGGCGCTTTTATATGGCGCTACTTTGGCCACCTGCGCGCAACTGGCGCCCACGCTGCAACTGAGCGCGCTGGGGGTGATGGGTTTGACAGCCGCGTGCATGAGCCTGTCGGCCTTGGTGATCTGGCTGGCGGTCCGCACCGGCATCACGTCATTTGCGCGTTACCTGCCTATTCCCGTGGCCAAGGGACTGAGCTTGGGGTTTGGTTTGGTCATCATCTGGATTCAACTCAGGTCGGTCTGGGGCTGGTTCATCGCAGATAACGGGCGCTTTACGTTCTCTACCCCGCCGCTGGCCGCCTGCGTGCTGTTGGCCTTGATGGTGTGGCTGGCCTTGCTGTGGCGCAAAGAACACCCTCACAAGCCGTATTTGCTGGCGCTGCTACCGGTGGCCGCGTTGTGTGTCGGTGTGCTGGAGTCAGCCACCGACATACCGTTCGCCTGGGTTGGTTTTCCCCCGATTACCACCTGGACAGACTTGCTACCGCCATATTTATTGCCCGGTTTTGTTGGCGAGGTGATCCAGGCCGGTCGCCCCGCTGTGCTGGCCACCAGCTTTACGGTCCTGGTGGCGCAAGCGTTATTTGTGGCCTTCACCTTCATTGTTGACAGCGCGGGCAACGCCGCAGCCACTGAGCACCTGTCGGGCCAACGCTATGACTTCAACCAGGAGCTGCGCGCCAGTGCCCTGAGCATGGCCGTGCTGCCGTGGTTTGGCTTGCTTCCGGCGTCGTCCAACCTGGCGGCCAGCAAACCGTTGTACGACAACGCACGGCGCAGCGTGCGCACGGTGCGCTACAGCAACTGGGTGGTGGCGGCCGGCGTGCTCATGATGCTGGGCTTGGCCTGGGCAGGGCTGAACCGTGTGCCCGCGCTGTTTGTCGTGGCTGCGCTGCTGGTGATCGGCATCAACCTGATGGCTCCCGAGCAATTGGAGCGACCGGCCAACGCGCCTGGCGAGCGCCAGATGTGGTGGCAAAGCTGGGTGATTGGCCTGGTTTTCTTGTTCACCAGTGGCATTTTTGCCATGCTGGCTGGGTTTGCCGTGGCCGTAGCGCAGTTTGTTCGGGGCGCGGAAAGCACGGTGGTGCGCTCGGTCTACACCCTGCGCGAGATGCGATCGCGCAAGTGGCGAAGCGTTGACGAAGAGCTCGCCTTGCGCCGTGTGAGCACCCGTGCGGTGGTGGTGGTGCTGCAAGGCACGGCCAACTTTGCGGTGGCCCGGCGCATTGGCGAAGAAATAGGCCGTGTGGTGCAACCCAGCCAAGTGGACGTGCTGCTGATTGACACCCAGCGCGTGCTGCACTGGGACATTACGGCGCTGGACAGCTTCAAGCGCCTGGCTGATGAGCTGGAAATGGCCAACGTGGCTCTGCTGCTGAGCTGCCTGCCCGACGACGCGCGCAAAAGCCTGGCCGGTAACACCCGCCTGTACAACACCACCGATCGTGCGCTGGAATGGGCCGAAGACGAAGTGCTGCGCCGCCAGGGTATGGGCGACGCCCTGGTGGGAAAACCCATCAAAAACATCGGCCAGTTAACCCTGTTTTCTCCCATGGAAGAGGCGGCCAAAACCGACCTGGTGCGATTCGGCAAGCTGCTCACGGTGCTGCGCGGCCAGCGGGTGTTTGACGTGGGTGACCGCGACGGCAGCCTGATGGTGGTGCTGTCGGGCAGCGTCACCATCGAGGTGCAAGGTGTCACCGACGTGCTGCGCGTGGCCACGTTCACGCCCGGCATGGTGTTTGGTGAAATGGCCTTTCTGGACGGCTCCGCCCGTTCTGCCCGCGCCGTGGCGGCAGAAGAATGCGTTCTGTACAGCTTGCCCCGCAACAGCTTTCGCGACTGGTCGCAGCTGCACCCGGACGATGCCCAACTGCTGCTGAACGCCCTGGCGTTTCAGATGGCCTCACGTCTGCGGTTTACGACGGCGCAGCTGATTGCGCTGAATCCTTAGGGCGCTAAAGATCAGGGTTGCAGGGTGTTTCGGTCAGCGAATGTCCCCCGGTGCCCTGGTGGGCACCTCCTCCTTGACTTCGCCGCCCGAAACACCCTGCAGCCCTGATGCGACCGGCGCTGGTGTGCGGGCGGTCATTTCAAGCCAAATCGGCGTTTAGCCCTTGTATTGATTGCTCAAACAGCTATTGAAATAATAGCGAAAAAGCATGAGAGCCGACGAATAGAATCCACCGGTGTGCCGCCGTAGTTCAATGGATAGAACGAGCGCCTCCTAAGCGCTAGATATGGGTTCGATTCCCGTCGGTGGTACCACCCACATATTTCGGGTGCACCCACTCCTTGCACCAACCCTCAAGTCGCGAACGACACCGCTACACCCCGTGTGGCCCACCAGTCCTGCGTCTGCGACAAATGCCCGCAGCCGATGAAGGGCGTGGGCGGGCGGTTGGCTGACAAAGGGGAAGGGTGGTTGGCTTGCAGCACCAAGGTTTCCTGGCCGTGCGTTGCAGCGGTGGTCTGGATCAAGCCGGCTTTTGCTTGGGCATGCGCACCCCACAGCAAGTAAACACAGGGAGTCGGGCGGGCCGCTACTGCAGCAATCAGTGCGTCGGTCAATGCCTCCCAGCCCTGGCGGGCGTGGCTGGCGGGGTGGCCTTGTTCCACGGTCAGGCAGGTGTTGAGCAGCAGCACGCCTTGCTGCGCCCAACCGACCAGCGAGCCATTCGTAGGGATGGACATGCCCAGGTCACGCTGGCGCTCTTTGAAGATGTTGCGCAGCGAGGGTGGCAGGCGCTGGCCCTGCACCACCGAAAACGCCAATCCCTCGGCTTGGCTGGGGCCGTGGTAAGGGTCTTGGCCGAGGATGACCACGCGCACGGCCGCCAGCGGGGTGAGTTCAAGCGCCCGAAACGGCTGCGCGGGGTAGATGGTTGCGCCTGCTTGCAAACGCTGGCGTATGAATTGCGCCAGCTGCCGACCGGCGATGCTGGAGACAAAGGTGTCGACAGTTTCTCGCCAGTCGGCAGCCACCCGCCAGCCGTGCGGCATCCAATCGGCCAATTGGGTTGGCTGCGTCTGATTAAGTGCCAAATTGGCTTGCAGCCCTTGCATTAATTGCTCAAGCAGCTATCTATTTAATAGCAATCGTCAGGCTGCAAACAACTCGCCCAGCGCCTGCCCGGGGTCAACTGCACGCATAAACGCCTCGCCCACCAGAAACGCATGCACACCGGCTGCGCGCATGCGCTGCACGTCGGCAGCGGTGTGAATGCCCGACTCGGTGACCAGCAGCCGGTCTTTGGGCACATCGGCTAGCAGCGCCAGCGTGGTGTGCAGACTCACCTCGAAGGTGCGCAGGTTGCGGTTGTTGATGCCGATCAGCGGGGTTTTCAGCTTGAGCGCGCGGGCCAGCTCGGCGCCGTCGTGCACCTCGACCAGCACGGCCATGTCCAGGCTGTGGGCGACGGCTTCCAGCCGTGCCATTTGCGCATCATCCAGGCAGGCGGCGATCAGCAAAATGGCGTCGGCACCCATCACACGCGACTCGTAAATCTGGTACTCGTCGACCATGAAGTCTTTGCGCAAGACCGGCAGGTCGCACGAGGCGCGGGCCTGCTTCAAATAGTCGACCTGGCCCTGGAAAAACTGCTTGTCGGTGAGCACTGACAGGCAGGCAGCGTTCACCAGGTCCGCGCCCTTTTTGCCATTGCCCTCGGCATAGCTTTGCGCAATGTCGGCAGGAATGAAGTCTTCACGCAGCACGCCTTTGCTGGGGCTGGCTTTTTTGATCTCGGCAATCACCGCGCTGTGGCCCGCGGCGATTTTGCTGCGCAAGGCGCCCACAAAGTCGCGCGTGAGCACGCGGCTGTGCGCGTCGTCGCGGATCGCGTCTAGCGGCTGGCGAAGCTGGGCAGCGGCGATTTCTTCGCGCTTGACGGCAATGATTTGGTTCAGGATGTCAGACATGGTCAAAAAATATCAAGAATGCTGGTGTACAAATTTTGGAAAAAATCGGCTGACTGCGCAGCGAAGCTGTCCGCTTTGCAGCCCCAGCCAGGTTCGGGCTTGGGTTGGCTAGCCAGCTTGGTTTGTGCGAGAGACTGGCCTTGGCTGGCGGCCTGGCTCAGCCAGAAATACGCAGCTTGTGTGGCTTGTTCAGACTGCTCCAGAGGCACCAGGGTGGGCAGTTTGACCCCCAGGTCGTGCTGCGCGTTGGCATAGCCGCCGCGCGCGGCTTGCAGGTACCAGCTTGCAGCCTGCGCCGCATCCAGCGGCACGCCCGCAAAGCCTTCGGTGTGAGCGGACGCCATGCAATTGGCCGCTGCGGGCAAACCCAGCGCGGCACCTAGTTTGCAATATTCATACATGCCGCTGAAGTCTTTGGCAGGGCGCCCCAGGCTGCCTTGCCTGTGGGCGTCAATCACCAGCGCCATCGACGGGTCATGCCCCAGCACCGCAGCGGCGAGGGTGGCAGAAAAACCCGCTGTGTTCAGACCCATTTCTTTCAAGGCATAGCCTTTGAAGTACCAGGCCGTGCGGTGGTGGGGCATTTGCAGCAGCACGCGATCGGAAATTTCGGCAACGACTGACCAGTTTTTCGCGGCCACCTCCTGGTCTTGCCAGGCGCGCAGGTTGTGCACCGTAGGCGCCTGTTTGACGCGCGCCAACCAGTAGGGCCGCCAGACTTGCGGACTGGGGTTGCGCGAGATTTGACGATCTTTGGGATCGCTCAAACTTTGCGCGGTTTGCGCCAGGGTCAGGCTGTCGATCACGCTGAGCTTGTTTTTTGCTGCGAGGGCTTGCAGCCGCTGCGTGTGGCGTTTTTGGGTGGCCTCGTCTGCCCATGCTGGCTGCGAGAAGCGCATGGCATCGTGATAAAGCAAACCAAAACGCGGCACGCTGTCTATCAAGGCCTCGTACTGAGCAAACCCACGCGTGGTCTGGCCTGCTAAAAAGTAGCCCTCCACCAGCGCTGCGCGCGCCGCCAGGCTGTAAAAGTCCTTTTGCTGAACCAGACCGTCCAGCAACATTTCGGCTTGACCGAAGCGAAGGGCAAACTGGTTCAATTGCTGGGGTGAAGTGTCTTTCGCCGCAGCCGTGCCACGCCCCTCCATCGCAGCCTTGGCATAGACCAAGCCCAACATGTAGCGTGCCGCCTGTGAGCCTGGCTGGGCTTGCGCCCAGGCTTCGGTAGCACCCAAAAAATACAAACCGCGCGCATGCAGTGCCCCAATGGTTTCGTCAATCACCGCAAACTGTTCCTGTGCAGACGGCAGGGCCGCAGTCTGATCCCAGTAGGCCTGCACGGCGGCGTAGTCGCCCGCCTGCAGCTTGGCCAGCATGGCGATGGGGCCGCGGTAGTGGGCGCCCACGGTGTCGGTTTCCAGTCGGCTCAGGTTGATGGGTGGCGGCTTGGGCAAGCTGATGCCCAGCGTTTGCACCGCCCAATCTTTCGCTGGCGCACACGGAAACAAGTCACCACAAGCGGCCAGCGACAAGGCCAGCAAGCCCGCGGCAATGGCCCGGCTGGTGCGCTGCACGAGCCGACCCTTTTTCACAGCGCACCCCAAGTTGTGGCGTTGGCACCTGCGCTGGAAGTGGCTTGCACAAACGCGTCGAGTTTGGCTTTGGCTGCTCCTGATTCAATAGCTGCTCGAGCAGCATTCACGCCGTCAACCATCGAATCGACCACATTGGCCGCATACAGCGCCACCCCCGCATTCAAGATCACGATGTCGCGCGCGGCGCCTGCCTGGTTGTTCAGCACGGCTTCCAGCATGTGGCGTGATTGCTCGGCGCTTTCCACCTTCAAAGCGCGGTTACTGGCCATCGGAAGCTTGAAGTCTTCGGGGTGAATTTCGTACTCGCGGATTTCGCCGTTTTTCAGCTCGCCCACCAGTGTGGCCGCGCCCAAACTCACCTCGTCCATGCCGTCGCGGCCATAGACGACCACGGCGTGCTCGGCACCCAGGCGTTGCAGTGCGCGCACCTGAATGCCTACCAAGTCGGGGTGAAACACGCCCATCAAGATATTGGGCGCGCTGGCTGGGTTGGTCAGCGGGCCCAGGATGTTGAAGATGGTGCGCACGCCCAGCTCTTTGCGGATGGGGGCCACGTGCTTCATGGCGCTGTGGTGGTTGGGGGCGAACATGAAGCCAATGCCCACCTCTTCAATGCATTGGGCAATAGCAGCCGGCGAGAGGTTGATATTCACACCCAACGCCTCCAGCACATCAGCGCTGCCCGATTTGCTGCTGACGCTGCGCCCGCCGTGCTTGCTGACTTTGGCACCCGCCGCTGCTGCCACAAACATGCTGCAGGTGGAAATGTTGAAGGTGTGCGAGCCGTCGCCGCCGGTGCCCACGATGTCTACCAGATGCGTTTTATCCGCCACATGCACCTTGGTGGAAAACTCCCGCATCACCTGCGCAGCGGCGGTGATCTCGCCAATGGTTTCCTTCTTGACGCGCAGGCCAGTGATCAGCGCCGCCATCATCACCGGCGACATGTCGCCCGACATGATCAGGCGCACGACTTTCAACATTTCGTCGTGGAAGATCTCCCGGTGCTCGATGGTGCGTTGCAGGGCTTCTTGGGGGGTAATCGGCATGGTTACGTCCAGTTTTAAGTGTTTTCGGCCTGTAGCCCTTTAGTTTATTGCTCAAGCAGCTATCAAATTAAGAGCGTTGATCCAGGAAATTTTTCAGCAGCGCATGACCATGCTCGGTGAGGATGGACTCCGGGTGAAACTGCACGCCCTGGATCGGCAGCTCGCGGTGCCGAACCCCCATGATTTCGTCGTCATCGGTCCACGCGGTGACCTCTAGTTCTTTCGGGCAAGTCGCGCGCTCAATGGCCAGCGAGTGGTAGCGGTTGACGGTGTAGCTTCTGGGCAAATCAGCAAATACGCCAGAACCCGTGGTGGTGATGACGCTGGTTTTGCCGTGCATCAACTGCCGCGCCCGGATGACCTTGCCGCCAAATGCCGCCCCAATGCTTTGATGACCCAGACAGACGCCCAGAATGGGTACCCTGCCAGCGAAGTGTTGAATGGCGGCTACCGAAATGCCGGCTTCGGCTGGCGAGCAGGGGCCGGGAGAGATGACGAGGTGGTCTGGGCTGTTGGCCGCAATGCCTTCGAGCGTGATTTCGTCATTGCGAAACACCTGAACTTGGGCACCCAGTTCAGCGAAATACTGCACCAGGTTGTAGGTGAAGCTGTCGTAGTTGTCGATCATCAAGAGTTTCATATCACCACCTTCTTGGAGGGTTGGCTCTCGTAGAAAACTTGAACGCAAAGGGCGCAAAGGTTTCGCAAAGGACGCAGAGGTTTAAGACAGGTATTCATAGCTTGTTCACGATTCTGTGAACGCCTCGCGAAACTGGAAAAGCATGAAAATTGATCAACAAGCCAAGTTTGAGTCCGCTGATACGCAGGTACGAAAGTAGTTGTGCTCGGTGAAGATCGGTAACCGTATCGATAGCCTTGATTTCGAGAATCACAGACGCTTCGACGACAAAGTCTGCTCGGTAAGCAACGCCAAGTGGCTTCCCTTTGTAGGTACCCGAAATCGGCACTTCGCAAGCAAAATAAATACTGCGTTCACGCAATTCAATTGACAGGGCTGCGCAGTAGGCGCTCTCTAATAAGCCAGTTCCAAGCACACGCTGCACTTCTACAGCGGCACCAATAACGACGTGTGATAAGCCGTTTTCAATGCCTTGGTTGTCCTTTTGCGTACTTTGCGTAACCTCTGCGCACTTTGCGTTCAAAAAACTCTCCGCATTCATTCCAGCCCCTCCTCAACCAACTCGCTCGCCCGCAGCAGTGCCCGCGCCTTGGCCTCTGTTTCTTGCCATTCCAGCTCCGGCACCGAGTCCGCCACCACGCCTGCCGCCGCCTGCACGTACAACATCTGGTCTTTGATCACGCCGGTGCGGATCGCTATCGCCACGTCCATATCGCCCGCAAAACTCAAGTAGCCGCAAGCGCCGCCGTACAGGCCGCGTTTGTTGGGCTCCAGCTGGTCGATGAGCTCCATGGCGTGTACCTTGGGCGCGCCGGTCAGGGTGCCGGCGGGGAAGGTGGCACGTAGCACGTCCATATTGCTCATGCCCTCGTTCAAGATGCCTTCCACATTGCTCACGATGTGCATGACGTGGCTGTAGCGCTCCACCGCGAAGGCTTCGGTCACTTTCACGGTGCCGGTCTGCGCAATGCGGCCGATGTCGTTGCGGGCCAGGTCGATCAGCATCACATGCTCGGCGCGCTCTTTGGGGTCGTTGATCAGCTCCTGCTCGACGGCTGCGTCGCGCTCGGGCGTGGCGGCGCGGGGGCGGGTGCCGGCCAGGGGGCGGATGGTGATCTTCTGGGCTTGTTTCTCCAGGTGTGTGACCTGCTCCTGGCGCACCAGAATCTCGGGCGATGCACCCACCACATGCAGGTCGCTGCTGGTTTCCTCGGCCCCGCATAAGTTGTAGTAATACATATACGGGCTGGGGTTCAGCGAGCGCAGGGCGCGGTACAGGCTTAAGGGCGATTCGGTGTAGCGCTTTTTGATGCGCTGGCCCACCTGCACCTGCATGAAGTCGCCGCCCGCAATCAACTCTTTGGCGCGCTCTACTGCGGCGATGTAGTCAGCCTTGGCAAACTCGCGCTGCGCGGGGTGGCTCTGCGTGGGGGCTACCACTGGAGCACTCACCGAGTACCTGAGTTGCTCTTTCAGTTCGCGCAAACGTTTCTTTGCATTTGCATAGGCCTCTGGGCTCGCCGGGTCGGCGTAGACGATCAAATACAGCTTGCCCGAGAGGTTGTCGATGACCGCCAGTTCTTCGCATTGCAGCAGCAGGATGTCGGGGCAGCCCAAGGTGTCGGGCGGGCAGCTGTGTTCCAGCTTTTTCTCGATATGGCGCACCGTGTCGTAGCCAAAGTAGCCTGCCAGGCCGCCACAAAAGCGTGGCAGGCCGGGGCGCAGCGCCACCTGGAAGCGCTGCTGGTAGGCAGCCACAAAATCCAGCGGGTTGCCGGCGTGGGTTTCCACCACCTGGCCGTCGGTCACCACCTCGGTTTTGGCCTGTGCGCCAAAGCCACGTGCGCGCAGCAGCGTTCGCGCGGGCAGGCCGATGAAGCTGTAGCGCCCAAAGCGCTCGCCGCCCACCACCGACTCCAGCAAAAAGCTCAACCGCCCGGCGTTTTTAGGGTGGGCCAGCTTCAGGTAAAGCGACAGCGGAGTTTCCAGATCCGCGAAGGCTTGCGCCATCAGCGGAATTCGGTTGTAGCCGGCTTGCGCCAGGCTTTTGAATTCGAGTTCAGTGATCATGTGAGGTGTCCAGCGACAGGGGTTGCCGCATTTCGAAAGCCGCGCGTGAGGCTGTGATTCGCGCGACCGTCATCAACCAAAGGGAACACGGCCAGGGTGCCGTGCAAGACATCAAAGTTGGGAAGGCCAGGGCCGCCAGGGCCAGGCTCCCCGGTCGGCGCGACGGGTATCGGCTCGGCCTGCGGAGGTGATGCGTTGAATGAACATTGCAAAAGTGTAGCAAAGGTGTCTGGAGCTCCACACAAACCCTGTTGCACACACGTGGGGCAGGTTCACACAATTACTCACGAATTGATCAACTAGGGTCTATACAAACACTTTGGAGCGTGACATGCATTTTCTTAAAACTTTGGTATTGGCTGCGGGTTTGCTGGTGGGCTCCATGGCGGGCTTGAACGCACAAACTATCGACGTCAACGGCGTCAAATTTCAGGAAACACTCGATTTTCGTGGCAGCAAGCTGGTGCTCAATGGCGCCGGCACGCGCTACCGCGCCATCATCAAGGTCTACTCTGCGGGCTTATACCTGCCGAAAAAAGCCGAAACACCCGAAGAGGTTCTGGCGATGGTCGGCCCGAAACGAATGACCATCACCATGCTGCGAGAAATTGACTCGTCCGAGTTGGGCAAGCTGTTCACCCGCTCGGTAGAAGACAACGTCTCGCGCACAGACTTTTCCAAAGTGGTTGCCGGCTTGGTGCGGATGGGGCAAATGTTTGCCGACGAGAAAAAGATGGCGGCGGGGGACACCTTCACCATTGACTGGGTTCCAGGCACCGGCACCATCATCACGGTGCGGGGCAAGGCCAGCGAGCCGTACAAAGAACCCGAGTTTTTTGTCGCGATGATGAGCATCTGGTTGGGCAAGTCGCCAGCAGACCGCAACCTCAAAGACGCGCTGTTGGGCAAGAAAGCAGCGATACCAGGTCAGTCAAACAACTGATGAGTGCGTCCGGCTGAGCCCCAGCCTCCCTTGCTTCAATGGGTTCCCCGTGGTTGTAGCCATACGTCACCAACACCACCGGGCAACCCGCCGCCCGGGCGGCCTGCGCGTCGTTGCGGCTGTCGCCCACCATCAGGCTGCGTGTCGGTAAGCTGCCCAGGGCCTCGCAGGCTTTGAGCAAGGGCATGGGGTGGGGCTTTTTCTCGGGAAATGAATCGCCCCCGAAGACGTGGCTGAAAAACCCGTCCAGCGCTTTGGCCTGCAGCAGCACCACGGCAAATTCGGTGGGTTTGTTGGTCACACAGGCCAGTTTCAAACCGTGCGCTTGCAACTGCCGCAAGCCTTCCAGAGCACCCGGGTACACCGGCGCATGCTGGCCGTTGATGGCACGGTAGTGGCGCTGGTAGTGCTGCCAGCCCAGTTGGTTTAACGCTACTAAATCAATAGCTGCTTGAGCAGTATCTGAAAGGGTTAGAGCCACTTTTAGCACTGTGTCGATCAAATGTGCCGAACCTTTGCCCACCGCGTGCTCCACCACCTGGCGGGTCACGGCAGGCAATTGCAAGTCGGCCAGCATGGCGTTGATGGCTACGGTGAAGTCGCCCAGCGTGTCCACCAGCGTGCCGTCCAGGTCGATCAGCGCTGCTTGCATCGGTAATGCGTGCGCGGGCGCTTTCATGCCAGCCTACCCATCGCCTGCCCCAGCCGCACCGGCAATGCTTCATGCCACGCTGGATTCAAGCTCACCACGCCTTTGGGCCACAGCAGCACCACGGTGGAGCCCAGCAAAAATCGCCCCATTTCGTCACCTTGCTTGAACATAACACCCTGGCCTTCATACGACCATTGCCGCAGCTGCCCGGTGCGCGGCGGGTTGACCTGGCCGTGCCAGGTGGTGGCCATGCTGCCCACGATGGTGGCGCCCACCAGCACCTGCACAAACGGCCCATGCGCGGTGTCAAACACGCACACCACCCGCTCGTTGCGGGCAAACAAGCCCGGCACGCCGCGTGCGGTGGTGGGGTTCACCGAAAACAACGCACCCGGCACGTGAATCATGCGCAGCAGCGTGGCGGCGCAGGGCATGTGAATGCGGTGGTAGTCCTTGGGCGCCAGGTAAATGGTGGCGAAGTTGCCGCACTCGAACTGCGCGGCCAAAGCAGCATCACCACCCACCAGCGCGCGGGTGCTGTAGGAATGGCCCTTGGCCTGAAAAATCTGGTCGCCCTCAATCGTCCCCAGTTGGCTGACTGCCCCGTCCACCGGGCACACAAAGTCGGCCTGTGCCAGCGGCCTTGCACCTGCGCGCAGCGGGCGGGTGAAAAATTCATTGAAACTGGCGTAGCTGCTCAAACGCGGATCGGCGGCCTCGGCCATATTGACCTGGTAGCGGTCCACAAAGCGGGCGATCAGCGCCTGGGTAAAAGCACCGCCCCGCAAGTGAGCCACTTTGCCGGCCAGCGTGGTGAGCGCCTGTTTGGGCAGCAGGTATTGCGGTAGTACCGCACGTTGTTCAGGGGTCATGGTGCAAAAATTTATGTTTTGAAGCGGCAACACCATACAAGCAATGCCACTCGTTTTATTCTTGAGCGCTAATGAACGAAAAAACCAAGCCCGCGCCTCGACCAAAACGACCCGTACAAGCTTGTTTCAGTTACATGTTCAGGGCTTGTAACATCATGTACTTCTGCGGTTACGCCCGCAACCTCCTTCGTGCGACCTACACACCCGATCCATGAGCCAGGAAAAGCCCGGTATTTATGACGCTGACTTGCCCCCGCTGCCGCTGCGCCGCTCGGATGTTTTGGGCCGTCCGCCGGTTGATCGCCCAGCCCCGGCGGCTGTGTCTGAAACATCGGCCGAGCCCACAGGCGTAGCCACCACTGCGACCATTAACGCTGAGACCACGGCGCCATCCACAACTGACGGTGCGACACCCATCCCCGGCAAAGCGCCTGACGCCACCAACGCCGCTGCGTCAACCGCACCCCCCAGTCCAACGTCGGCCGTCCCGCCGAAGCCATCGGCGAGTCAGGCAACAGGCGACGCCGACAAGCCGGGCGACGGTGTAGTTGGCTTGCCGGCGGTGGCCTGGGCTGCCATCGGCGTCAGCGCGGCCGTCGCGGGCTTTGCGTGGATCAGTCATCGCAAAAAAGTGCGGGCACTGCGCGAACAACACGACTCGGTGTTCTGGGCCAACGTGCAACCCGCGCTGTCCAGCATGCCGCTTGACACGCAGCAAAGCCTCAGTACCGAGCAGTTCATCGGGGAGGGCGGGCTGCCGTTGCCACTGATGCCACCGCCGCTCAGCCTGGACGACATCCTGCCGGACAGCCCGGATCCCGGCGAAGCCGCCCGTTCGATTTATGTGACCGGTATTGGCGACACCACCTCGCGCCGTGAAGCCACCCTGATTGATCTGCACCAGTTGGAGCGGCGTTTGTACAAGCGTCTCAAACGCGGCAACGTGGTAGCCGCCACATTGCTGCTGCAAGAGCATCTGGTCGACTTTCGTTACACCAGCCCCTGGGTGTTTCTGGAGTTGCTGGAGCTGTACCGCAAGCTGAACAAGCAAAACGAATGGAACATTGCGCGTGACGCGTTTCGTAACCGTTTTGGTCAAAACGCGCCGATGTGGCAGCAGCCCTCCACGGCCAACGAAGAGCTGCTGAGTGACCCACAGCTGGTCAAAGAGCTCGTTTCGGTGTGGCCTACCCGTGCCGCTCGGATCTGGGTGCTGCGCTGGATGCTGGGCGATCACCATATGCGCGACGTGGCTGGGCCCCCGCTCTTAGGCTTGGGCGCGTATCGCGACATGATGTGCCTGGACGGCATGCTGGACGACTTGATGCCGGTGCGCGGCGCCTCAGTGGAGCATGTGGCCCCGCGGTCCAATAAGCCGACTGCATCGGACAAATGAACTGACGACAGCAGGCACAGGCTAATGCGCCAATAATCGCGCCGTCTTCATTTTTCTTAACCCTGAACTGAAAAGGATTTTTGCCATGACCACCCCTCTCGACAAAGTGCTGTACACCGCCAAAGCCCACACCACCGGTGGCCGCGACGGCGCTTCCAAAACCAGCGATGGCCTGCTGGACGTGAAACTGGCCCCCCCCAAAGAACTGGGCGGCGCTGGCAATGCCACCAATCCCGAGCAGCTATTTGCCGCTGGCTATTCGGCATGCTTCATGGGTGCCATGAAGCATGTCGCCGGTATGAAAAAACTGGCTGTGCCTGCCGATGCCGCGATTGATGCAGAAGTGGATCTGGGCCCCACGCCTGCCGGTTTCGGCATCGCAGCCCGCCTGAACATCAGCCTGCCAGGCATGGACCGTGCGGTGGCCCAAGACCTGGTGGACACCGCCCACAAGGTGTGCCCTTACTCCAACGCCACGCGCGGCAACATTGATGTGACGATTGCGTTGGTGTGATCCTGGTCTGATGCGCTAACCTGATTCGCGCGCTGAAAAGTTGTCGCAAAAGCGGCCCGCCGGTCTTGTACCGGCGGGCCGTTTGTTTTACGGTTGCAGCCATGAACACCACCACACTCCTCGTGCGCAAAGATGCGCTGCCCACCACCCAGTTGCTCACGCAAGCCGATGAACCCTTGCAAGACGGCCAGGTTCGCCTGAAGGTCGAATCGTTTGCACTGACCTCCAACAACATCACCTACGCCGCGTTTGGTGATGCCATGAACTACTGGCAGTTTTTCCCGACGCAGCAAGACGGCTGGGGTGTGATTCCGGTGTGGGGCTTTGCCACCGTGGTGCAAAGCTTGTGTCCTGGCGTGGCGGTCGGTGAGCGGGTGTATGGCTACTGGCCCATGGCCAGCCACGCGGTGCTGACGCCTTCCCGTCTGTCTGAAATCGGCTTTTCCGATGCGGCACCGCACCGCGCCAGCCTGCACCCGGTCTACAACAGCTACACCCGTTGCAGTACTGATGCGTTCTACACGCCCGATACCGAGGCCCTGCAGTCGCTGCTGCGCCCGCTGTTCGTGACCTCATGGTTAATTGATGATTTTTTTGATGACAACGCATTTTTCGGCGCTGGCACAGCGATTTTGTCCAGCGCGTCCAGCAAAACTGCTTTCGGCACCGCCTTTCAAATGATTCAACGCCCCGGCGTGCAGGTGGTAGGGCTGACCTCGGCGGCCAACCGCGCTTTTTGCGAAAGCCTGGGTTGCTACAGCCGGGTGCTGGCCTACGAAGAGCTGGATCAGATGGCTGCCGATGCGCCCTGCGTGTATGTGGACTTTGCGGGCAATGCCGACCTGCGCCGGGCCATTCACACCCGCTTTTCGCAGTTGCAATACAGCTGCTCGATTGGCGGCACGCACGTGGAAAACCTGGGCGGTGCCAAAGACCTGCCGGGTCCCAAAGCCACGCTGTTTTTTGCACCGGCACAAATCAAGAAACGCCTGGCTGACTGGGGCGCCAATGCGTTTCGCGAGCGCCAGATTGGCGCGTGGCACGCTTTCCTGTCCACCGTCACCACACCCCCGTCTGCACCTTCCACGCCCTGGGTGCAGGTGCAACACCACAGCGGCAATTCAGCCGTTCAAGCAGCCTATGCCCAAGTACTGGCCGGGCGCGGTGACCCGCGGGTGGGCCATATTTTGTCGCTGTAGGTTGTACGCCAGAATTTTGCGTCAGTCCCGCATCGGAAGCTTCTTCAGTAGCGTCACGCGCTTCACGCCCAATTCCAGGTAGCCGTCTCGCTCCAGCTCTTTCAGCGTGCGGCTGACCATTTCCCGGCTGGAGCCCACACGTGTCGCAATGTCCAGATGCGTCACCGGCCGGATGACCACCGGCGTATCGCCTTTGCCTGGCGGGCGCATGCTTTCCAGTGCGTCTATGACCCGGCCATACACGTCCACCAGGGCCATGCTGCGGGCGGTTTCGGTGGCTTTGCGGGCGCGGCCGATCACTTGCGTGACCAGCTCCATGGCAAATCCTGGCTGCTTGGCCAAGTGTTTGGCCACGGCATTGCGCGTGACCACGGCGAACGTGCACTTTTCGCGGGTCATGACGGACGCGGAGCGCGGCCCGCCGTCCAGTGACATTTCGCCAAAGTAGTCGCCTGAAAAAATCGTGTTGTAGTCGATCTCGCGTCCGGTGTTGTCGGTGGAGAACACCTTGACGCTACCAGCCAGCACCACATACAGCGAATCACCGGGTTCGCCTTCCGTCAGGACGAGGGTGGCTTTTTCGTACTGACGAATCACGCCGCTGCGTGCCAGCTCTCGCAAGTTGGCGGACAGGTTATCCAGCAGTTCGTTGTCGGGCGGTACGCGGTGGTTTCGCATGTTGGGGCTGTCAAAACTGCGCTAACAGGCACTTTTATAGTCAAAAGTGCCCACAGCCCTTGTCAGTCATGCTCAAGCAGCTATTATTTTCATAGTAAACAATGGCCATCTATTGAAGCGCGGGTTGCAGGTAGCCATCCAGAGCCACTAGCGTCTGGGAGCATAAATCTGGCAGCAAGGGCACCTGCACCACAGCGGCACGCAAATCGCCGGCCAGGGCTTGCGCCTCGATGTGTGTACAAACGGTTTGCAGCGCAACGGCGCCAATGTTGCTGGCAGAGCCCTTCAGAGCGTGTGCGGCTCGCGCCAGCGCCTGCAAATCGCCCGCTGCGGCAGCCTGTTGGATGACCTGAACACGCTGCGGCGCGTCGACCACAAACAGTTGCACAACCTCACGGGTCATGCTGCGGGCATCGTCGTCAAACTCGATGAACTCAAGCAAACGGCTGTCGTCCAGCAATTGAAGATCGAGCGAAGGCTCCGCTGCCGCTGCCGCTGCTGCTGCCGGTGCCGGTGCCAGGGCCGCAGGGGACGCGCCCAGAACAGATACGGGTGCCACGGTGCCAGGTAGAACCACCCATTTTTCCAGCGCCTGTGCCAGCGCTGCCACCTGCAGCGGCTTGGTCAGGTAGTCGTCCATGCCCGCATCCATGCAGCGCAAGCGGTCTTCTTCGGTGGCGGCGGCGGTCACCGCGATGATGGGTGGTGCGCCGTTGCCCCAGGCCGTGTGAATCTGCCGTGTGGCCTGCAGACCGTCGACGTCGGGCATGTTCACGTCCATCAAGATGGCGCCAAACGGCGGTGGCGCACCTACCGTACGGTCACGCATGGCCGCGGCAAGCGCCTCCACAACCTCGCGGCCATCCGTCGCTGTGACGATGCCGTAGCCCAGCTTGCGCAGCATCGCGCTGGCCACTTTCAGATTTACGGCGTTGTCGTCGGCTACCAGCACGGTGATGTTCTTGGTGACATCCACCGCCACCACCTCAATCTTTTTATGGGCTGCGGGGTCGTGGCTCAGGCACCGGGCCAGCGTGTCAAACAATTGGTTTTGCCGTGCGGGCTTGAGCAGCCGCGCGTCAAACAACGCTGCACCAGCCTCACCCGTCGGCATGAATCCCGAGCTGAGCATGACCAGCGGAATGCCGCGTACCAGCGGGCGCGCCTTGATCTGTTGTGCCAGCGTGACACCGTCCATCTCCGGCATGTGCATGTCGGTCACGATGATGTCGGGTACCCACGGCGAGCCGCCGTCGGCTCCCAAGGCGGGGTCCAGCACTTCCAGCGCCTGTGCGCCCGAGTCGGCGCTGGCCACTTCCATGCCCCACAGCTGCAACTGGCGGCGCAGGATACGGATGTTGGTGGCGTTGTCGTCCACAACCAATGCGCGTCGGCCCCGCAGCATGCTGGCGTCGCTGGGGCCAAATGACGGTGCCACGTCTGCCATCGGCCCGGCCATGGTGAACCAGAAGGTGGAGCCTTTGCCCAGCTCGCTTTCCACGCCGATTTCACCGCCCATCAACTCCACAATACGCTTGGAAATGGCAAGGCCCAGACCGGTGCCACCGTACTTGCGGGTGGTGGACGCATCGACCTGGGTAAAAGCCTGAAACAGCTGCGTGACGCGCTCGGGCGGGATGCCGATGCCGGTGTCGGTGACCCGAAATTCAATCACTGGATGGCCTTGGTCATTGGCATCGTGCAGCAAGCGTACGTGAATAGCCACTTCACCTTTTTCAGTGAATTTCACGGCGTTGTTGATCAGGTTGATCAGCACCTGGCGCAGTCGGGTGACATCGCCCAGCACGCCAGCGGGCAGGCCGCCAGCGCGTGGCTCGGGCATGTCAATGATGAGTTCCAGCCCTTTTTCGCGGGCGCGTGGCGCGGCAATGTCGCAGGCTTCTTCCACCGCATTGCGCAGCGCCAGCGGCTCGCTTTCCAGATCCAGCTTGCCGGACTCGATTTTGGAAAAATCCAGGATGTCGTTGATCACGGCCAGCAATTGGTCGCTGGACAGGCGGATGGTCTCCAGATAGTCGCGCTGCTCGGGGTCCAGCCGCGTTTCGCCCAACAACGTACTCATGCCGACCACGCCGTTCAGCGGCGTGCGGATCTCATGGCTCATCGTGGCCAGAAAAGCCGCTTTGGCGCGAACAGCGGCCAGCGCTTCTTCGCGAGAGGCCACCAGTTGCTGTTCATGCTCGCGTACCTCGGCCTCCGCGGCGCGGGCTCGGGTGCTCTCTTCGTCGGCCTGGTGCTTTTCCTCGCGCAGACGCAGGGCTACGGTGTTGAACGCCTTGGCCACCTGACCCAGTTCATCGCGTGTTTCCAGCGTGAGCGTGTCGGAAAAGTCGCCGGTTCGCATGCGCTCGGACGCTTGGCGCAGCCGCCCAACGATACCCATCACGCTGGCATAAAAAGCCAGCAACAAATACGCGACCAGGACCAACGAAACGGCCGACAACGCCACGGTCCACAACTGTTTGCGCTCAAAGCCATGAACACGTGTGGCCAGCAACTTGTCCAGCTCTGCGGCGGCGCGGTCACCCAAGGCCCAGTTGGCCTGCTTGGTCTCGCTGATCTGACCGTCTACCTGTGCCGCCAGGGAGGTAATGTCGTTGGAGGTACCCAACTCGCCGCGCAAGGACTTGACCAGCCGAGTCAGGTTCTGGTCATACAAAGTGGCCACACCGGTCAGTTGTGGGGCCAGCTCGGTGGAGCGGGTGTTGGCAAATGCAACCTTCAGCCCGGCACGCACGTTGTGCGCCTCTGATTCCAGCAATCCGGCAATTCGCGCGAACTCTACGCGCTCCTCTGGGCGGATAAATCCACGGCTGGTCATCTCGCTGAGCAACAGCCGCAAGTCGACCAGCAAATCTGCCGAAACCGGTAGCTTCAGCAGCATGGTGTCCATCAGGTAATAACTGTCCAGCTGCGGGTCAAGAATCAGGTTACTGGTATCGCCAACGTGCAAATTGAGCTTACTCACGTCCAGCAGCAATTGCCGATACAGCTCAGGTGCAATGCTTTCGTCAGAACCGAACAGTCGGCTGCGCATGAACCTGTGGTTTTCCAGCAGTACCGCCAGCGGTGCCGCAGTGTTCAGATCGGCACCTAACGCCTTGTCCACCGTGACCAGGCTGGCCGTTACATCGTCAATCTGGCCCTGTTGGCGCACCAACTCCGGGCGAATAGCCACTTTGTTCTGGGTGTACAGGCTGAGCAGGAACCGGCCCTCTCCCACTTGGTGCTGCAGGTGCCGCACAGTACGCAGGTATTGGTTGCCTTTAATTTCTTTCTGCGCAAACTCAATGCCGTTGTTGATTTCGGCCAGCAGGAAATACAAGACGGCGGCAAGGGGCAGGATAAATATCAGGCTGATCAGCGCAAACTTGCGCGGGTAGGTCAGCCGATCCATCAGCCAGCGTGCGGGAACCAGCAGGCGTTTGCCGGGTGTGCGGCGCTTCGGGGCCGCGCTCACAGCGCCAGCCCGGTGAGTTCTGCGGCATCCAGTGGCTTGGCGCCCGGCATGTCCAGCATGGCGCGGCCACCGGTTTTCACGCCACCCGTCACGCTGCGCAGCATGGTGGCACTGGCGGTAATCGCCCACTGTTGCGCTTGCGCGCCGCGGCGCATGGCCATGGCGACGTTGATCGCCTCGCCCACCGGCAGGATTTGTGCGGCAGTACCGTATAGCGGGTCTTCCGCAATGTGTGTGAGCGTGACCGCGCCGCTGTGCAAGGCCACGGTGACGTTGAATGGGGGCAGGTTACGCCCAGCAAATTGCGTGGCCATGTATTGGCGCATGCTGCGGCCGGAGTCCACCAGGCCCAGTGCGGTGCGGGCGGCGCGAAGGCCGTGATTGACCGATTCGGTGTCCTGGGTGTCCGCAAAAATGGCGAGCAGCCCTTCCCCCACAAAACGCATGTGGCGCGCGCCGAACAGATGAATCGTGTCCCCTGCGCTGCTGTAAAACTTTTTCACCACGGCTGCCAGCTCGGTGGCGGTCAATTGCTGTGCCATGGCCGCGTATTCGGGAATGCCGGCAAACAGCACGGTGGCACTGTCAAATTTTTCGTCACCGGCTTGTGGGTCGCCGGTGGGCCAGCGTTCACTCAACTCTGCGGCCAGGCGCTTTTCATACAAATCACCCAGGCGAACCTGCTGCTCTTCCAACGCGGTCTGCACCGCAGAGCCCACCGCCATCGCACGCACGCTGGCTTGCATCACCAACTTGTTGAGCTGGGCGGCCACGGCTTCGCGCAACTCGGCGGGGCGAAACGGCTTGGTGATGTAGTCGTCAGCCCCGGTATTCATGCCGATTCGCATGTGGGCGCGCTCTTGCAGAGAGGTGAGCAAGATGACGGGGGTGCTGGCCACCGATGGGTTTTTACGAACGGCTTCCAGCATTTCAAAGCCATTGAGATGGGGCATTTGCACATCGGAGATCACCAGATCCGGCCGCAGATCGAACACCATCTCCAGACCGGCCTGTCCGTCTTCAGCGTCCGCCACCTCATGGCCGTCTTTTTGCAGCACCGAGCACACCAGCTTGCGCGTGCCTGCGTCGTCTTCCATCACCACGATTAAAGCCATTTTTTGTCCTGAGGTGCTGCGCGCGCAGCCATGCCAACGATTGAACTAGCTGCGAATTATCGCCAGCGACTGTTGCATCAACTGTGCCTGGAACGCCATGGCCACATGGGCCACACCGGGCAGGTGCCGGTTGTCAGCGCCCACCAGGGTAGCAGTGGAGGCGGGAAACACGATGTTGTCGCAGTTGGAATACCAGCAAGTGAAGCGCACACGCTCTTGGGCATGGACTCGTAAATCGGTCAACCAGTCGCACTTCAGCCGCATTTGCCGACCGTTGTGCCCATGGCTGAAGCGGCCCAGCCACGTGCCGCCATGCGGTGTGCCGATGGTGATGATGTGGTGCACGCGCTGAGCCTCTGCGCCCAGCGGCACGGTGCGCAGCCAAGCCCGTGCGGCCAGACCGCCCATGCTGTGGCAGACCAACACCGGCGGCATACCGGTCGCGTCGATGACTTGCTGCACCGCGTGCTCAATGGTCGGGGCATAGTCATCAATCGAGCCAAACACCGGGTGCAGGTTGACGGCTACAAAGGCATGGCCATCGGCTTTGAGTTGCTCCAGCCAGGGTGTCCACAAACCGCGATTGCAGACAAATCCGTGAATGAGTACGGCGCCGCGTTGCTGGCGGTTCACGGTGGCAGCATCCAGATGGTCGGGCACTGCATTCGAGAAAAATGGTTGGCGCCAGCAAAACACACGGGGTGCGGTGATGCACTCGCCTGCCCAGGCCCGAATCAGCTCCCACCAACTGGGCTGGGGCACCGGGTCGCTGGCGTTGATGAATTTGACTGCTACGAATTCAATAGCTAGTACAGCAGCATATCCAAGGGCTATGGCCACAAAACCTATGCAAGCCAACCATTTGGAGTAGTTCCAGAAGCCCGCCAGCCAGGCAAAGGCAAAAGCCAGCAAACCCAGCGTGGTCAGCTGCTCCAGCCGCGCCAGGCTCGGGCCGCCCACTGGCGCGCTCATGCGCCGGGCGCGGCCAGAAACACGTCTTTGCCCGCCAGCCGTCTGGCCAGATCCTGCGCCAGCCGGTTGACCACGCCGTAAATCGACAGCTGCGGGTTGGCGCCAATGCTGGTGGGAAACAGCGAACCGTCGTGAATCGACAGGTTGCTGATCTGCCAATGCATGCCATCAGGCTGCGTCACGCCCAGTTTGTCGCTGCCGCCCAAGCCGCAGCCGCCCATCACGTGGGCGCTGACAACTTTGGTCAGCAATGGCTTCATTGGCATGCCCGCAATGGCTTCTTTGGTTTGCGCCCAGGAGGTGTAGGGCGTGGCCATTTCGTGTACCGGGAGCACCTGCTTGGCACCCGAGGCGAACTGAATCTCGGCCATGGAGAGCAGCGCGCGGCGCGCTCCGTCCATCACATAGTCGTTCAGCGGATAGTCCAGCGAGGGCGAGCCGTCGCTGCGCAGGCTCACGCTGCCGCCACGCGACTGGTCGTGAAAGCCGTCGCGCATCAGCGCCAGCAGCACATGGGTGTGGGGAAACTGCTTGAGCAGGTCGGCCTGCTGCTGGCCGTAGCCGCTCACGGTCGACGCAAATATGACGGGGTGCAGGGGCGGCGCTTCCAGCTTGTAGCCAATCGGGCCGTCGATGGGTTGGGTATCCAGAAAATGGTCGCTGTAAATGGTTTGCGGCGCGCCGTACCAGCCCTCCACCTTTTGTTCCATGATGGCCGCTGAGGCCACCACCGGGTGCAAAAAGGTACGTTTGCCCAACAACCCGTGGGGGTCGGGTGCCTGGGAACGCAGCAGCAGGGCGGGGGAGTTGATCGCGCCGCCTGCCAATACGTAGTGTTTTGCTATGATAGTTGTAGCTGCTTGAGCAGTATCTACAAGGGCGGAATTCGGTTTTGATGCAAAACACTGCAAGGCGGTGACTTTGCCATTCGAAAATTCAAATTTCTGCGCCCGCGTCTCCACCAGTAGCACGGCACCTTTGTCCAGCGCTGCCGGAATGGTGGTCACCAGCATCGACTGCTTGGCGTTGGTGGGGCACCCCATGCCGCAGGATCCCAGGTTCCAGCAGCCCTTCACATTGCGCGCAATCGACGCGGCGCTGATGCCCAGCTTGGCCGCACCCCGGCGCAGCAAGTCATTGTTTTCGTTGGCCGCCACCAGCCAGGGGCCAATGCTCAGGCGCGCCTCGGCTTGCTGAAAATACGGTGCCAGCGCGTCGTTTCCGTAGGTGCTCAGGCCAAACTTGTCCTGCCAATAGGCCAGCGTGGCCGTGGGGGTGCGAAAAGAGCTCGTCCAGTTGACGGTGGTGGAGCCGCCCACGCAGCGGCCTTGCAGAATGTTGATGGCCTTGTCAGCCGTTTTGCGGGCGGCGCTTTCCTGGTAAAGCTGGGGGTAGGCCTCGGCCTCGATCTGCTTGAAGTCGCTGCTGCTTTTAAGCGGCCCTTCTTCCACGATGACCACTTGCAACCCGGCGCGTGTGAGCAGCTCGGCGGTGATACCGGCGCCTGCACCCGAGCCAATGATGGCCACGTCGCACACCAATTTTTCGGGCCGCGCGCCATGCGGGCCCCCAAACACTTTCCAGCCCCGCGCCAAACCATCGCGAATCGGATCTTGAACAGCCATATTGATAAGAGCCTTAAATCTTTAACGGGCCAGGGTAGCCAATTTGTTTCCACGCCGACGCGTCGGCAAAGTAAGCACTACCCGTGATGTCGTGCAGCGCGTGATACGCCTGCTGGCGCAGGCTGAGGGAGGCCACGCGCATACCCTGAAACGCTTGCTGCAACTCAGGCACCGTGGCACTGGCCCAGTCGGGCGACAGCCCGGCCAGCGCGCGGCGACCCACGCCGCTGGCCAGCAATCCGAGTAACTGCGACAACTCGTCTTGCGCATGCGGCGGCAAGCCCAGCGTGAGCGCGTCCACCCGGTCCAACAGGCCGTTCAGGGCGATTTGTTTGGGGCCCTCATCGGCGGGCAGGGTGCCGTCCAGCATGCCGCGGCCCACCGCAGCAAACACCTGGCGGCCCGCGGCGCTGAGCTTGCCGGCCACTAATCCGGGTGACATCGTGGCGACAGCACCACCAGCCACCGCCAGCACCACCGCCGAGGCGACACCCAATTTCAATAAGCTTCGTCTTTTCATCGTCTGGACTATGGCACGGCCTGCGGCACAGGCCGTAGAGCCAAATGCCTAGATAAACTTCGGGTTTGTATGCAATCTGCTGACCGTATTCGCCAAGCCCTTGCCCAGGTGTCGCTGCAGCGACAAGCCTGCGCGGCGCAGCCTGCGCTGGCCAAGGCCGTGCTGCAGGTCAAGCGTCTGCAATCCCAGCGCTTCTCGGGCACCTACACCGACCTGTTGGCCAGTCCATCCCACGGTAAGGCGGCCCGGTTTTTCCTTGATGAGTTGTACGGCGACAAGGACTACACCCAGCGCGACGCGCAATTTGTGCGCATCAGCGGCCCCATGCAAACATTTTTCCCCGCGCAGGTGGTGGGTACCGCCGTCGCGCTGGCGCAGTTGCATGCGCTCAGCGAGCAACTCGACCACGCGATGGCGCTGATATGGCTGGAGCGACCCGACCAGGCCCCCGCCACGCGCTACCTGAATGCCTGGCGCGAGGTAGGCCAGCGCGACAAGCGCCAGGCGCAGTTGACCGACGTGATGCAGATTGGCCGCGAAATGACGCGCCTGACCCGCGCGCCCGGCCTGCGCCTCATGCTCAAAATGATGCGCGGCCCAGCTTCGGCGGCGGGCCTGGGGTCGCTACAGGGCTTTCTGGAAAGTGGCTTTGACACCTTTGGCCAGATGTCCCGCCAAAGCGGCGCAGCCGAGTATTTTTTGCGCACCATTGAATCGCGCGAGCAAGCGCTGATCGACCAATTGTTTGACGCGGACTTTGTCACCTGTGAGACGGCGTTAGAGGCCACGCTGGCCAAAACCTAGAAGAACCTAGGTGTTGCCCGCTAGGTAGATGGCCAGGGATGCGCAGAATCTGGCTGCATCTGTTTTGACCCGATTTTCAAAGGCCCCCATGCAAAAACCCTGGCTCAACAACTACCCAGACGGTGTCGCGCACGACATCAAGCCCGAGCAGTACCGCTCGCTCACGCAGTTGCTGGAAGAGTCGTTCAAGAAAAACGCGAGTCGCCCGTTCAGCGTGTGCATGGAGCAATGGATGAGCTACGGCCAGCTCGACGATGCGTCCGCCGCCCTGGGTGCCTGGCTGCAAGCGCAGGGCCTTGCGCCCGGTGCGCGCGTGGCCATCATGCTGCCCAATATTCCGCAGTTTCCGGTCACCATGGCCGCGGTTTTGCGCGCGGGCTATACCTGTGTGAACGTGAACCCGCTGTACACGCCGCGCGAGCTGGCGCACCAACTCAAAGACTCGGGTGCCACCGCCATCGTGATTCTGGAGAACTTTGCGAGCACCCTGGAAGCGGTGATCGAGCAGACGCCGATCAAACATGTGGTTGTCGCGTCCATGGGCGATTTGCTGGGCTTTTGGTACGGCAAGTGGCTGACATTTGCCGTGCGGCACCTGGCCAAAATGGTGCCGCCTTTCAAGCTGCCGCTTTCTAACGGCCTCAAGGTCACGCCGTTCAAAACTGCGCTGTCGCAGGGCATGAATATGTCGCTCAAACCCGCCGAAGCCAACCTCGATTCGACTGCGTTTTTGCAATACACCGGCGGCACCACCGGCCTGTCAAAAGGCGCAGTGCTCACGCACCGCAACATCGTCGCGGCCATCCTGCAATCCGAAGCCTGGTTCAGCCCGGCGCTGACCCGTGTGGGCGACATCAACAAAACCAACGGCGTGGCCGCCTTGCCGCTGTATCACATCTTTGCTTTGACCCTGTGCCTGGGCGCGATTCGCTGGGGCTCCATGCTCACCCTGATTCCCAACCCGCGCGACTTTGGCAGCTTCATTGCCACCTTGAAAAAGCGCCCCTTCCACATGCTCCCGGCCGTCAACACGCTATTTAACGCACTGCTGCAACACCCTCAGTTCAAAACGGTGGATTTCTCGCAGCTGTATGTCTCGCAAGCCGGCGGCATGGCCGCCTCGGAAGGCACGGCCAAAGCCTGGCTGGCCGCTACCGGCTGCCCGATGATTGAAGGCTGGGGCATGAGCGAGACCTGCGCGATTGGTACCAACAACCCGGTCACCAGCAAAACCTTCAGTGGCACCATCGGCCTGCCGCTGCCCGGTGTGTCGATAGCGATCAAAGACGACGAGGGGCACGATGTCGCGCTGGGGCAGTCAGGCGAAATCTGCATCAGCGGCCCCAACGTGATGACCGGCTACTACAACCAGCCCGAAGAAAACGCCAAAGCCTTCACGGCAGACGGCTTCATGCGCACCGGCGACGTGGGCGTGATGGACGACCGGGGCTACACCAAAATCGTCGACCGCAAAAAAGACATGATCCTGGTCAGCGGTTTCAACGTGTTCCCCAACGAGCTGGAAAACGTCATCTCCCTGTGCCCCGGCGTGCTGGAATGCGCCGCCATCGGCATCCCCGACGAAAAGCAGGGCGAGGCGATCAAGGTCTTCATCGTCAAGAGTGAAGCCTCGCTCAGTGAAGACGACGTGGCCAAGTACTGCCGCCAGAACCTGACGGGCTACAAAGTACCCAAATACATCGAGTTCCGCGACGACTTGCCTAAAACCAACGTCGGGAAAATTTTGCGGCGTGAGCTGCGGGCGGGGAAATGACTTAGCTCCTTCCCCTCCCGGGGGAAGGTTGGGATGGGGGCACGCGCACTACAACCCCCATTTTTAAGCCAAATTGGCCTCCAGCCCTTGTAAATACTGCTCAAGCAGCTATTAAATCAGTAGTAAATAAACCAGGTAACACCATGACAATCCACCGCCGCCACCTCCTGCTCGCCTCCACCGCCACCCTGGCCCTGCCCACGTTTGCCCAATCGGGTTTCCCCAACAAACCTATCAAACTGCTGATCGCCTTCCCCGCCGGCGGCCCCACCGACATCACCATGCGCGCCCTGGCCGACAACGCCAGCAAAATTCTGGGCCAGGCCGTCGTCATTGAAAACAAGCCCGGCGCTGGCGGCACCTTGCCCGCCCAACAGCTGCAAACCTCGCCTGCCGATGGCTACACCGTCGCGCAGATCCCGCTGGGCGTGTTCCGCCTGCCCTACACCACCAAACTCACCTGGGACCCGGTGACCGACATCAGCTACGTCCTGAACGTCACCGGCTACGCTTTCGGCCTGGTCGTGCCCACCGACTCGCCGCTGCGCACCTGGACACATTTTGTCGGCTGGGCCAAAGCCAACCCCGGCAAGCTCAGCTACGGCTCCACCGGCACCCTGACCAGCCCACACCTGACCATGGAGCTGATCGCGCAAAAACTGGGCCTGGAGCTGCTGCACGTGCCCTACAAAGGCAGCGCCGATTTGATGCAATCCATCCTGGGCGGCCAAATCATGGCCGCAGCCGATTCCACCGGCTTTGCCCCGCAAGTCGCCGCCGGCAAGCTGCGCGTACTCAACACCTGGGGCGAGCAGCGTCTGGAAAAATTCCCCGATGCGCCGACGTTGAAAGAACTGGGCCTGGACCTGGTTCAAAACTCCCCCTTCGGCATTGGTGCCCCCAAAGGCACACCGGTAGCCGTCGTCAAGCGCCTGCACGACGCCTTCAAGCAAGCCATGGAACAAGACAGCTACAAAACCGCCCTGGCCCGCTACGACATGGTGCCCAAGTACCTCAGCAGCGCGGCGTACACGCAGTTTGCGAAAGAGACGTTTGCCAAGGAGAAGGCGCTGGTGGAGAAGTTGGGGTTGTTGAAGGCGCAGTAGGGCGCAGTATTGGTCTAATCGGCTGACAGCCCATGTAGTCATTGCTCAAGCAGCTACTAAATTTGTAGTGACTGATCGCCCTTGGCGGTATCGTGAGGAACATTCAGGGCAAGGCTGCCTGGGCCGTCGCCAAAGGCAAAAACAATCTCGGCGCTGAATCTGGCAAGGCGATGAAGCCATGGTGCCGATAGAAGCGAGCGGCTGGCTCGTCCTTCGCATCCACGATCAAGGCATAGGCCGCGATGTCTGACTGAATGCAGCGGTCCAGGGCATCTGCCAGCAATGCCGCACCAAGCCCCTGCCCTTTGAATGCTTGATCAACTGCCAAGCGCCCCATGCGAACGGCAGGCACCGTCGGGTAGCGTGGCAGTTTCTTGGCTACCGAAGCGGGCAGCTCGCTCAGCAAAACGCTGGCAGAAGCGAGCGTGTAGTAGCCCGCAACCAGCGCCCCGTCCAGCGCCACAAAGCATGCCGCCACCCGCCTGCGCATGTCTTGCGTAGCCTGCTCCCTCAGGTAGCGATCCAGTGGTGCCGAGCCACTTTGAAAGGCACTGCGATCCAGCTGCCCTTGCAGCAGGCTCACACGAAAGCGGCTCATGCCAGCAGTTTCTTGCGCTGTGCAAAAGCACGCTTGAGCGCTGCTTTGGGTTTGGGTGGCGCGAGCAGCGCTTGCGCAAATGCCTCTTGATCTGCCAAGGTGAGGCTCACCAGGTCAGCCTGTTCAATGGTGTTGCGGGCGGCAGACTGCACGGCATCAATCACAAAATCCGTCATCGTGCGCCCTTGTAGCTGTGCAGCGCGCTTGAGCATGCTGTGCAGGTTGGTGGAGATGCGCGCTTCGAGGCGGGCCGTGTCGGTGGTGGGGATGGCTGTCATGTGGAAATTCAAGTGATCAACGCAGACAATCGTACGGCAAACTGCCGGGAATACCAAGTGTTTGATGGGCTGAAGCTTTGGGTGCGGACTTGAACTGGACGCTTCAGCAGCGCCGTGAGCATTCGGGGTCGGATCAAAATTCAGGACACGGTCTCTATCGGCGGGCGCGCAATATGTACGAAATTTTGCTCCGACCCCGATTGCGGGGTGACCGGGGACTACACACCTTCGCACGCGACCGATTTCTCGCGCCGGAAACAGAAAAATGGGGGTTGGAGCCCGATTTCGTATTGGTGTTGCAGCGCTTCGGATGAGCACCGTCCTGAATCGGGATCCGACCCCATTTTTCCGCTACCCGGCTGAGTCTTTTCCAATTCAGGTTTGATACTGAACAGCGTTCCTGAAAGTCAGTTGTGAAGCATGGTCAAAGGGTTTAAGGAAACGCCAGTGTAGGGGGCT
>JANOQJ010000060.1:0-39289 GCA_031414805.1 Comamonadaceae bacterium | reverse complement strand
TTCCCGCGCAGGCGGGAATCCAGGCGCGAGGACTCCGCAGGCAGCAAGGTTCGCAGTCGCACAAGTGGATTCCCGCCTGCGCGGGAATGACGGATCGGTAAAGGTCTGAGGCATGTATCCAATCTGTTCGTCATCTGTCATCAACGCCGCGCAAGCGGCAAAGTCAACCGTCATCCTCCGATAGAAACGGGAGCCCCCCATGACCACCCCGCCCCTGCACTTCATCTGGCCCGACTTCCTGTGGCTGCTGCTGGTATTGCCGCTGCTGGTGCTGGCCTACATCTGGCTGATGCGTCGCAAAAAGAAAAACGTGCTGCGCTACGCCTCCCTGTCCATCGTGCGCGAGGCCATGGGCACGGGGAACAGCATCCGCCGCCACATTCCACCTGCTCTATTTTTGATAGCTGTCGCAGCCATGCTGGTGGCCGCCGCAAGGCCCGTAGCCGTGATCAGCTTGCCGTCGAACCAGCAAACCATCATCCTGGCCATGGACGTCTCGGGCAGCATGCGTGCCACCGACGTCAAGCCCAACCGCCTGGCCGCCGCGCAGGAAGCCGCCAAAAAATTTCTGGTTGACTTGCCCCGCCATGTGCGCGTAGGCATCGTGGCGTTTGCCGGCTCGGCGCAGGTGGCGCAGATTCCCACCCTCAACCGGGAAGACCTGGCCTCCGCCATCGACCGCTTCCAGCTGCAGCGCGGCACCGCCACTGGCAACAGCATCGTCATCTCCCTGGCCGCCCTGTTCCCTGATGCAGGCATCGAGCTGAACCAGATGGGCAGCCGGCCCATGCCCGCCGCCCGCGCCATCGACCAACCCGCCCAGGAGAAAAAAGCCTTCACCCCGGTAGCACCCGGCTCCTACAACTCCGCCGCCATCATCATGCTCACCGATGGTGCCCGCACCACCGGCGTAGACCCGCTAGAAGCCGCAAAAATGGCCGCCGACCGCGGCATCCGCGTCTACACCGTGGGCATAGGCACCGTAGACGGCGACACCATCGGCTTCGAAGGCTGGACCATGCGCGTGCGCCTGGACGAAGAAACCCTGAAAGGCATCGCCACGAAAACCAACGCCGAATACTTTTATGCAGGCAGTGCGGACACGCTGAAAAAGGTCTACGAGACCTTGAGCTCGCGGCTGACGGTGGAGAAGAAAGAGACGGAAATTTCCGGGCTGCTGGCGCTGGCGGCGGCGGTGCTGGCTTTGTTCTCTGCGGGGTTGTCGGTGGCTTGGTTTAGTCGGATTGTTTGAGGAGGCTTGTTGGCGAAGATCATGTCCACTCGGGACGGGTGAATTCTGAGCGCGAGCGAGACTCGCAATTGCTATTATTTTCGTAGCTGCTTGAGCAGTATCCAAAAGGGCTATAGCCAGAAATCGCTTGAATAGCGCATGCTTCAACTGTCCTCAACCGGGTCCGTTCGCCCTGAGGTATCGAAGGCCTCGCGAAGGCTTCTTTCGATACGTCAGGACGGTCGGAACAGCCCCCTCAGCCCGAACGGAAAATAGTGACGCTCGGTCGTCGCAGTGAAGGCAGGCTCCGCTCAAAGCCCCAAAAACACCTTCACCACCCCCACCGTCAGCGCCGCATCCTCCTCATGCGGCACATGCCCCAAAGACTCAAACACCACGCGCTGGGAACCAACAATGGCACGCTCAAAGCGTTCGCCGTGGCTGGGTGGGACCAGGCGGTCCTGACCGCCCCAGAGGATGAGGGTGGGGGCTTTGATGTCGGGCAGGCGCGCGGTATCGGTGTCAAAGCCCAGCTGCAGGCGGGTGGTGAGGGCGGCGCGGTTGCCCTGGCGGCGGGTAATGTCGTACAGCTGGTCGACAAGCTGCGGCGTCACGCGGTCGGGCTGGCCGTAGACGTTGCGCAGGCTGGATTCCACCACCGCGCGCGGCAAGAACAATTCCATGGCGGGGGCCAGCACGGGTATGCGGGCCATGCGCCACGCCAGCGGCACTGAGCTGGGCTCCATGGGAAACCCGGTGGCGTCAACCAGAATGAGTTTGTCTACCCGCTGCGGCGCTGACAGGGCCACGTGCCAAGCAATCTGGGCGCCCAGGGAGTTGCCACCCAGCACGACGCGTTGCAGCTTCAGCCGGTCGTCTTTTGAAATGTCGTAAGCGCCGCGCGGGTGCGGGCCGGTCAGGCCAAAAGCAGGCAAATCAAAGCGGATGACGCGCCGCTGCTCTTTCAGCGCTTGCACCCAGCCGTCCCAGGTGTGCAGGCTGGACGAGGTGCCGTGCAGCAGCACGATGGGGCTGGGGTCGTCGCGCGGGCCTTCGTCGCGCAGGTGCACTTGCATGCCGTCAATGGCGATGAACTGCGAGGGCACAGCAGCCCAGCGCGGCTTGAGGCTGTCCACCGGCACATCGGGTGCCCAGCTGGTGGCCAGCGCAACGGCCAGCAGCAGCACCAGGGCGAGTGCGGTGAACCGTAGAAATTTGAATGTTGGTTTCATGCGGCGACGTATGTGAAGCCGCTCAGTCTGGCACGGCCTCCAGGCCCGTCAAACCCGACTGTGGTCGGGTCAGGCCAGCTTGCCCTGCTGCAATTTACCCGTTGTCAGCCGCAACATGCGCCCGCACCGCGCCGCCAGCGCCTCGTCATGCGTGACCACGATGAAGGCGGTGCCCACGTCGCGGGCCAGTTGGAGCATCAACTCAAACACGCCGTCTGCGGTGCGTCTGTCCAGGTTACCAGTGGGCTCGTCGGCCAGCACGCAGGCAGGTTGTGTAACCAGGGCACGGGCGATCGCCACGCGCTGGCGCTCGCCACCAGAGAGCTCGGAGGGGCGGTGGTGCAGGCGGTCACTCAGGCCCACACTTGCTAGTATTTTTGTAGCTGCTTGAGCAGCATCTGCCTGGGCCAACCTGCGAATTTTCAATGGCATGGCCACGTTGTCCAAGGCGCTGAACTCGGGCAGCAGGTGGTGAAACTGGTAGACGAAACCCAGGTGCAGGTTGCGCAACTGGCCCTGTTGGGTGGCGTTGAGCTTTGACAGCGCCTGGCCTTTCAAATGCACGCTACCGCTGGTGGGCGCGTCCAGCCCGCCCAGCAGGTGCAGCAAGGTGCTTTTGCCGGAGCCCGATGCGCCGACGATGGCAATCGTTTCGCCGGGGCGCACGGTGAGGTCTATGCCTTGCAGCACGCTCACATCCAGGCGGCCTTCGGTGAAGCGTTTGGTGAGGGCGGTGGCTTGCAGGACAGGCGCTTGCCCAGTTTCAGTCCGCGGATTCATGCAAATAGCAGACGAGCGCCGCGCGCCTGCGGCACGGTACGCCCTGTTTCGTGGGCAGTCTCCAGCCACAAGGCGATGGCCTCCTTGACAGCAGACAAAGCGTCTTCGTGGCTGGCACCATGAGCCATACAGCCGGGTAGCTCGGGCACATCCGCCACAAAGGCGTCGTCCTCATCGCTCCAGAAAATGATGATTTCGTAACGATCCATGACTCAAAGCTCCAGCTTGTATTTGACGATGATGTTGCGGACTTGTTTGACCTGATACGGCTTGGCATTTCGGCCATCGCGCTGCAAGTTGACCAATTCTGCAACGCCAGGCTTGCTGAACATATGGTGACTGCCGCGCACACGCATCGAAAAGCCTAGCTGCGCGAGCAGATTGCACAGCTCGTCGAAACCGATGCTGGCATCGGACGTACCGCGCAGCATGCGCATCAGCAATTTTTCAAAAGGGCTCATTGATGCTCACTCATACCGCAGTGCCTCCGCCGGATTGATCCGGCTGGCGCGCCAACTGGGGTACAGCGTGGCGATGAAGGCCAGCACCAGGGCAATGATGGCCACGGGCAATATGTCGGCCATCAGCGGCTCGCTGGGCATGCGACTGATCAGGTAGATGTCTTGCGGCAAAAACGTGGCGCCTAAAAACTTTTCGATGGCTGGCACGATGGTACTGATATTGAACGCAATGCCCAGGCCCAGCAGCAAGCCCGAGAGCGTGCCAATGACGCCCACCAGCGCGCCCTGCACCACAAAAATGGCCATGATGCTGGGCGGGCTGGCACCCAGCGTGCGCAGGATGGCGATGTCCGCGCGTTTGTCAGTCACCGTCATCACCAGGGTGCTCACCAGGTTGAATGCCGCCACTGCCACGATGAGCGTGAGGATGATGAACATCATGCGTTTTTCTAGCTGCACAGCGGCAAACCAGGTGCGGTTCTGGCGCGTCCAGTCGCGAATCAGCAGGTCGCGGCTGCCACCAGTCAAGTTACCCGCCAATTCAAGCGCCACCAGTCGAGCCTGATGCAAATCGCGCAGCTTCAGGCGGATGCCGGTGGGGCCTTCCAGCCGGAAGATACGGGCGGCGTCATCCACATGCATCAGCACCAAGGCCGAGTCGTATTCAAAGTGGCCCGAATCAAACGTGCCCACCACCGTCATCTGCTTCAAGCGTGGCAGCACACCGGCGGGCGTGACCTGGCCGCTGGGTGCGATCAGGGTCACTTTGTCGCCTTCGCGCACGCCCAGGCTGCGCGCCAACTCGCCACCCAGCACCACGCCAAAGTCGCCGGGTATCAGGCGGTTCAAGCCGGTGTTGCGCAGGGTGATGGCCAGATCGGTCACCTCGGGTTCACGCGCCGGGTCAATGCCCCGCACGATGGTGCCCTTCATGTCTTCGCCCCTTGCCAACAGGCCTTGCGCCGCTATAAAAGGTGCAGCACCGATGACTTGCAGGTTGGCCTTGGCTTCGGCCAAGGTGCGCGCCACATCGGGCAGCGCCGCGCCACCGTGCGCCGAAATTTCGATGTGCGAGACCACGCTGAGCATGCGGTCGCGCACCTCTTTTTGAAAGCCGTTCATCACGCTCAAAACAATGATCAGCGCCGCCACGCCCAGCGCAATGCCCAGCATGGACACGCCCGAGATAAACGAGATAAAGCCATTGCGCCGGGTGGCACGGCCCGCGCGGGTGTAGCGCCAGCCCAGGGTGAGTTCGTAGGGGAGTTGCATGCGGTGAGACGGAGGGAGCGCTGGTGATTCAGCGAGCTGCGATGAGGGGCTTGCATGGTAGCGCTTGCTGGCTGGGTATTGCGTCAGGCTCTGACGTATAACCATTCATCGCTCACGAAACAAACTCCCCTCGAACGCGATTTTCTCGCCACCGCACAGGCGTTGGCAGCCACCCCAGGTGTCAACCGGTTTGAATACCTCCGGCAAGTCAGCACGAAAAACAGCTTCGACTTTGGACTCTCAATGGAGTTTGCAACCCGGTCCGATTACGACGACGCCTACAACGTCCATCCCCACCACATCGCGTTCGCCGAAAACCGATGGAAGCCAGAAGTCGCCGACTTCCTGGAGATCGACTACACCTTGCTTCAGATGTGGGAAAGTTTTGAAGTTGCTACGGTTTTTGTAGCTGCTTGAGCAATGGATGCAAGGTCTACTTGCTGTTTGGACTTCAAAAATTGGTTGCGCGGCAGAAAAATGGGGTCGCATCCCTATTCAGGACGCGGTCTGCCAGAAGCGACACCACACTGATACGAAATCCGGCTCCGACCCCTTTTTTTGAGGTTCCGAAGCAGGGCGAATGACGCAACGAACCTTGCGCGCCAAAGGCCTGTCGTCGCCGGCACCAATGCAATGGGGTCAGCAAAATTTCGCATTCGAGCAGCACCCGCCTACAAAACCGCGTCCTGAATTTTGATCTGCCCCCGATTGCGCATCCCGTTTCCGAGGCTTTCGCTCACCAGACCGGCCCTTCTTTTTGAAGTGACATATGAACCCGTCGTTGGCGCTACAGGCTGGGGAGTACGCTGCCTACGCAAGCATTTACGCAGACGGTGGGTAAGGCGCGGTTGCCCAACGCGAGACGTTCGAGTCAGAATTTTCTTGGCAGGTCTCTGCGTTGCGGACGCTTGGCGTCATGGGAGCGCCCAGTTGCCCTCTGGCTGATATTGCTTGTGAAAACTCAAACCACAGTCAGCAATGTGTAAGGTGGTTTTTTGATGCACTTCAATAAACTGAATATTTAGCGTTATGCGGAGTAATGCAATGCACTTCAGTCTCAAATCCATCGGTGTTGATCTCATTCGATGTCTGGCGCTTATTTTTGCTTTGCAGGCCGAGGTGGCTCTGGCCCAGCAAGCCGATGTGATTGACTGGAATATAGTTTCGCCGCAAGCAGTGAGGATCGACGCGACCAAACTTGCTGCATTTTCTAAGCATGTGAATGCCAATGTCGGACGTGTTCGCGGCATCGTGGTGATTCGCGATGAAAAATTGGCCTTCGAGCACTATCGGCCTGGCGTAGATCAGCAGAGTTTGCATGACACGGCTTCGGTGACCAAAAGCATCTTGTCCTCTTTGGTGGGACTTGGCATGACGGGTCGTTTTGCGTTGGACGATACGCTTGGAGCCTTATTGCCAGAGACCGTCACACAGAACCCAGCGGCTTCAGCTGTCACATTGCGTCATCTGATGGGTATGGCTTCTGGTTTTGATCGGACTGGAAACAATACAAGCGAAGATTATCTGTACTTTCAACCACGTTTGTTGAATAACTCAGCGCTTAATGATTCACTCAAACGGCCCGTGGTGCGAGCACAGGGGCAAACGTTCAGCTACAGCGCCATGGACGCGCATCTTGTTTCGGTGATTTTGAGCCGAAAGCTGGGGCAAAACGCACGAGACTTAGCACGCGACAAACTTTTCACCCCTTTGAATATCACTCGTTTTGAATGGCTCACGCCGCATCAAGACAGCAGCGGTGCGAGCGATCTTTCACTGACGGCGCGGGATATGGCCAAGCTTGGACAGCTCTGGTTACAAAATGGTCGCTGGGCGGGTCAACAGATCATTCCTATTACCTACCTAGATCAAGCGCTCAAGCCGACGAATACGGTACGTCCGCCACCAGCATCCAGTGTATTGGGGGAGTTAGGGTATGGCTTGTTTTTTTGGATAGCCAAAGGAAATGACGCTTTTCCTCCATCGTATTTTGCATCAGGACATGGCGGGCAATTCATATGGGTTATTCCCAGTCTACGCGTTGTGATTGCGGTGCAATCAGACGTGACAGACGCTGAGCATCGAACCGGATCGGTTAAGGTCGCTACAGCCATTCGCGATCTTCTGATTCCTGTTTTTTTACCCTAATAAAGGCCCCGCAAGTTTCGCAATAGGGGCGATTTGCTTGGCTTCGTTGCCGGTGGGGCGGCTGCGCTTTAAGCGTGAGCCTGAATCCGTGACCCCAACAGTACTCTCGCCAATACGCCGGTCTGAATAGGCCAATTGCCTTGGAATATCTCGTGACTGCGCACACAAACCCCAATCTCGACGCAAGACTCGCTCAGTCACATGGTTTGTGCAGGGGGTTTTGTGCGGTTCAGGCGTCTGCTGCCCACGGCGCTGCCTGCGCCAGACTTGTGGCGCAGTTGGTTTCAAAGCAATCGATGCTTTTTTCTCTGGTGTCGGCTACGCCGGTTTGAGCTGAGCGTAATGGCGCTCAAACACCGCAAAGGCCGGCTCGTTTTGGCCTAGCCCCAAGACCCAACGCCCGGCGTGATGGATCATGCGCGCGGCCACGCTCATGACCTCCTGCATCACGGTCTTGATGCGCCTGCGCTTGGCCGCATGACGCACCGGTGTATCCGGCTCGTTCAAGGTGTTTTGTCCAATCAGGCGCAGCAGGTTCATCGCCACCGCCGCCAGTTGGCACACCAGGTAGTTGGTGTCAAACTTTCCGCTGGGCAGGCGCTGCAGATCCATATCGCTTTTGAACTCCGAGTGAAACTGCTCATGCGTGGCGTGATCGCAGTACAGCGCAATCACATCTGTACAGCCAAATTTCTGTGGCAGCGTGGTCGTCCAGCCTTCCAGCACGTATTGGGGCAGCAACAAAGTGTTGCCGTGTTTGTCGATGGTGCGCTGCGTCAGGCGATAGACCCGCCGGGGCGGGTTGGCGCGACTGCCCACGTCGGGCAGCTCCAGCGTTTCCTGCCACAGGCACTGGCGTTTGCCCGTGCGCTCGCTTTCCCACACCGTGCCCGCATCAGCCACCTTCTTGGCGCCAATGGTCTCCACGGGCGCGGTGCGCGGGTTCCACTTGATGATGAAAGCAACCTCGCGCTGCAAAGCCAGCCCCTGCGCCGTGATCGCCTGCATCAGCGCTATCGAGCAAAAGCCCGAATCTATACGCACCAGCAATGGGCCGGCCACCACGCTGGCTGCCATGGGCAAGGCGCGCTCAAAGTTGTACTGGCTCTCGGCGGCCGAGTGCTGTACGCCTGGGCGCAGGGCCAGCTCCAGGCAGTAGCCCAAAGTGCCCAGGTACACCGCACACGGGCAGTAGCCATCGACTCCGGTGTACGTGCGCCCCACCAGCTCTTTCTTTGTGCCGCCGTTGTCCATGACAAAGGTGTCCAGATCCACCGGGGTGTAGCCGCAGTCCAAAACGCCAAAGTCAATCGGGTGCCCGTTGATGCGGCTGGCCAGCAGCAAGGCGTTCATCTGGGGTACCAGATCAAACCAGGAAGCCGCATGGGTGTCCATGCGCTGGCGCAAGGTGGGGCTGGAGGCGACTGCGCCCAGGCCCAGGGCGCGGATGAAGAAGGCATTGCCGCGAAAGCTCTCGATGGCATCAAAGTCGCTTTTGCCCATGCACAACAGGGCCAGGTAGGACTTGAGGATGTCGCTGTTGGCTACGCCACTGCGCACAGGGAACGCAGGATCAATCAGCGCGGGGACATTGATGCGTTTGAGGTATTTGCCAATGAATGCCAGTCCGCCGTGGCTGCTAAGGTCGTAGGGCAGTTTCTTGATAATAAAGTCGGTCATGTGGGGCTCACCTGTTGGGTGAACCATACATGAAGGCTAAGTCGTTGATTTAAATAGGGAAATTGACTTATTTGCAGGTCACGGATTCAGGAATAAGACAAATTTCAAGGGGATCCCCTATATTCAAATGCAATTTATTTGACATTCTTCCCTTTGCACAGCACCTAACATTGGCACAGAATCTATTCAAAAGTCATTGCGGTCTGTGATCGTGTGGCTCGGGTGATCTGCCGCGTTGCTTCTTTTGCCAATAGCCGCGCTATTGGCTGCAGAAAGTCGCCTTGCATCCCATCCCGATCCACGCGCCCTGGTTGCGCAGGGACTTACACAGAGGTTCCCTAGTCTGAATGCAACACTTTCATCAACGCACAGGAGAACATCACATGACGCTCAGTACCACCCTACTCGCCCCCTCGGCTCGTAACGCCACCGTCAGCGGACCACGCGCAGTTGTCTGTACGCCGGCGCCCGCCAGGTCCGCACCGCGCACCAACCACCATCTATACTCATCCGCAATCCCCGCCCGCGCGTCCGACCCTTACACTCCGGGCTCCCGCGTGGGTCCGCTGCGCCTTCTACGCGCAATCGTGGCCACAGTCGCGGCGGTGGCAGCGGTCGTACCCGCAGCAGCTGGGGACCTCACCGAACGCACCTGCTGGGTGCCGTCCAGAGGGAACCGGATATGCGAGCTGAGTGCATTTGACTATGTGGCGGGGGGCGGATTATACAAGGGAACCCTCAAAACGCCAGCCGGGACTATTGGGGAAGTCAGGATCCAGGAGCGCGGGCCCGACGGCGTGTGGCAGCTGGGCACTCTCTCCTCTATCTGCGGGTCAGGGAAAAAGGAAACTACCTGCACCGTGACAATTGACACGCGACTCGTCACCCGCGAAGTCATGTTTATGGCGTTAGTCCGCAACAAAACTGACTCGCCGAAGGAGGCGAAGATGTGGATAACCAAATATTAACGCGCGGGGGCCCGCCGCTTGACCCGGCCCGATGAAGTATCAAATTTCCGTTCGGGCTGAGGTATCGAAGCCCTTGCGAGCCCTTCGATACCTCAGGGCGAACGGTTAATACTTCATCAGGCCGTATCAATAACTAACTAACTAGTTCAACTGGGCCAGTATCTTTGAGCGAAAAGGGGCTTAAGCCCTGTCTATCATTGCTCAAACAGCTATAAATAAAGTAGCAGCTTAACTCTTGATAGCCGCTGCCGCCACATCGGCAAACAGCGCAGCCGCGCGGGTTTTAATCTCCAGCAACTCGTTGGCACTGACCGAGTAGTTGCCCGTGGTGCGGTTCACGTCGATGCGGAATTCCACGTCTTTTCCACGGTTGGACAAGGTGCCGCAGGTGAACTCGTAGTCCTCGTGTTCCCATGGCAAACCCTGGGTGGACACGTCCCAGCCGTCGTACTCCACCCCATAAATTTCTCCGCTGGCCAGGTTCAAGAACCCTTTGGACTGCACAACCTCCTCGGTTTGCTCGTCAGAAATCACAATCGCAACTTTCAAATCCACGGCTAGCACCTTCAAACGAAGAACAAGCACTGATCTTCGCATGCACCAAACCCCTATCGCCATCCCGGCTGTTACCGTGCCTATCCTGTACAGCTTTCGCCGCTGCCCGTATGCCATCCGCGCGCGGCTGGCCATTGCGCAGGCCGGTATTGAGGTTCAGGTGCATGAAGTGGAGCTGCGCAACAAACCCCAAGCCTTGCTCAGCCTGTCGCCCAAGGGCACCGTGCCCGTTTTGCAACTGCCGCAGGGCGATGTTATTGAAGAGAGTCTGGACATCATGAAGTGGGCGCTGGGCATACACGACCCCGAAGGCTGGTTGCGCGGAGGCGGCCACCAAGCCCTGATCGACATCAATGACGGCGCTTTCAAATACTGGCTGGATCGCTACAAATATGCGCCGCGTCACCCTGAATACAGCGCAAGCTATTACCGCGACCAGGCGGTGCAGGCACTGGTGGCGGCTGTTGAGGAGCGGCTGACCGATCAGGCGTTTTTGGGTGGATCACGGCCCAGCCTGGCAGACGCCGCCCTGTTTCCGTTCATTCGCCAGTTCGCAGCGGTCGATCCGTCCTGGTTTGACGCCTGCGCGTGGTGGCGTACCCGGCAATGGCTTGCCGCCTGGGCGCAGAGCGAGCTGTTTGCCCAGGTGATGGCGAAAACGCAGCAGCTACGTGCGCCATGACCGTGATTTTTGCCACTTTCAAGGTGATCTAAGCAACAGTACGTAGAAAAGTCAACGACGACCTGTATACAAACTTGACTCGATTTTTATAGTTGATACACTTTAGTTACACTAAGCAACAAAATGCATCAAACGGGATTTGTCACGAAACAGGCTTGGTAGGTTTTGGAAATTATGGTTACTTACGTTCGCACCCATGAAGGGCAAGTGGCTGCATACAGCCAGGACTCTGCCATTCCGCGCAAGCTGCGTTCGCTGCTCAAGGTGATTGACGGCAAAACAACGTTGGATGTTTACATCAACAGCCTGAGAGCCTTTGGTGATGTGCAGGGCATTTTGAAGTCTTTGAATATGGCGGGTTTGATCCAGCCGCAGGCCCAAGCTTCAGCAGCGCCAGCGCTGCCGGGCACCAACGATGCATCAGGCGACTGGGTTAACACCCGTGCAAGGGGCCCCGCGACCAACCCGACTTCTGCTTTCGCCGCATCCACACGGTTTGAAGCCAGCACGCAGGCCAGTTTTACCGCGACTCGGCGCGACTCGGCGGCGCTGGGCCAAGCGCGCGCGCAAGTTTTGGCGACGGCCGTTGAACGCATGTCTGATTTTGTGTTGATCAATGCGCCTGAACATGCTTTTGTCGTGCTCAAGGAGGTCGAGTCACTCACAACGCTGGAGCAATTGGCCGTGATGCTCGGTGGCTACGAGCAACTCATCTCGCATTTAGGTACACCGGCGTTCGAGCATCTTGCGTATCTGAACAAACTGCTGCGAGAGCACCTGTAAGCCATAGACGTCGTGCACAACAACACTGACATTGTTTTCGAAGTGACGGCAAAAGGATTTGCCGTGCTGCGCAGTGGTGGCGGTTCTATTTCACTGCAGCAAAAAACCATATTAACGCTGGTCGATGGCATATGCCCCGTGGCGCAATATGTGCCTTTTCTGCTTGCATTTGCGCCGCTGGAAGATACCTTTGAAATGCTGGAGCGGCTGGAACTCGTTCGCCGTGTCGGACGGGTATCGGATGCAGCCGTCACTGCGTTTCACACCAGTGCCACCAGTGGCCAGGTAGCGTCCCAATTTCCACGTATCGATTCGCTGAGCAAAAACTCCGGATTTGCGCCACTGCATAACTATCCATAGAACTCGCCACCGGAGTATTTCATGTCAAATATCTATCGAAAATCATTTAAAGGCATTGACGAGGTTGCTTTTAAAACCAGTGGTTTACCGCTGCGCATGATGAGCTACCTGCTGGTGGTCGATGGTCAATCGTCAGTGGATCAGTTGGCCGCCCGCAATCCGCAATTGCCATCATTGGCAGCCGTCTTGCAAGGTCTGCAGGAGCAGGGCTTTCTGGAGGTGGCAGGGGTCGCCGCCAACGTGGTTGATATTGGCGGTGCGCGCGTGGGAAATGGTTCGAATGTGCCTGGCAACTATGCGTCAGCCCCCATTTACAACCCGATGCCGCCACCACCGCCCCCGCAATATGCGCCCCAACCTCCCGCTGCATCAGGCTTCAGTCAAAAGCAGAGCCATTCCCCTGAATTGGAAATGATCAAGTCAAACATGGTGCGTGATGTCACGGCGGTATTGGGTGCCGACGCAGCGCCCGTTATTTCAAAAATCCAGGCGTGCCGGACCAAAGACGATATCTTTACCACCATGACCGGCATAAAAAAGATTATTGCCATTTACGCCGATCGGAACACAGCCGATAAATTCGGTGCCCGGTACAACATTTTGTAAAAACCACAGCACATTCTTTTTAGTCGAAACACTCAACCAGGAAAACACATCATGCAATTCGATCTAATTATGGCCACTCAATTCTCATTTTTAATGGGATTTTTGGGTATGGCGGGCGGTACGCTTTACTTTGCCCTGATTAAAAATACCCTGCCTTTGGAAAGTCAATCCAATGCGGCAACGTCGGCTGTGTATTGTTTCATGGCGGCCATGATGTATGCGTTCATCAATTACAAATACGGAATCGGTACCGACGCCTTGTCAAAAGGCGATTACCCCACGGTGTTGCGCTATATCGACTGGCTGGTCACCACGCCGCTGCTCGTGCTCAAATTTCCGCAAATGTTGGGTGGAGAAGATGCCACTGCCGTTGCGCTGCTGGTGATCGTGGCCGACGTCATGATGATTCTGTTTGGTTTCGCGGGCGAGACGTCTATTAATGCCGCCAGAGGTGCCACGGTGGCGGGTTGGGCTCTGTTTGGCGTGGGTTGCCTGGCCTGGCTGTTCATCATTTTTGTGCTTTACACCGCGGTGACCAACGCAGCCGCTAACAAACTGGCGCCCGTGAAGATCGGCTTGAGCCGCTTGAAGCTGTTCATTGTGTTTGGCTGGGCGATATACCCACTGGGTTTCCTTATCACCCTGATTTCCAATTCCCCCGACATGCGGGTTGCCCGCGAGCTGATTTACAACTTTGCGGACTTGTTCAACAAAGTCGGCTTTGGCATGGTGGCCATCTACACGATTCAGCAAGTCGTTCGCGAGCAGAAAATCCGCGACGCCATGGCGCAGCTGTGATGATGGGTTGACGATTTGGCCGAGTACAACACCTGGAGTGTTCGGCAGGCTGGGCGCGGAGCCTTGTTGGGAATTCGTCAATTCCCAGCAAGGCCTGCGCTGTCACTGCGACACGGACCCTATTGATACGGTCTGATGAACTACTAACCGTTCGCCCTGAGGTGGCTGTTCCGATCATCCTGAGGTATCGAAGGAAGGGCTCGCGAGGGCTTCCTTCGATACCTCAGGACGGTCGGAACAGCTACCTCAACCCGAACGGAAAATTTGATACTTCTTCGGGCATGGCGTTTTGAAGACACCCCTTGGCTGGCGCGATTGGCTGGTGCCATCGCCTGGCGCGTCGTGAGCTGACATGAAAGTGAGTCGTTGTCCTACACGCCGGCAGTAGTACCGCTGACGCGGCAGCCCGCTGAACGACGGGGGCCGCCGTACATTGGTGTGACCATGCCGCCCACCCATTCATCCAGCTTTTTTGTTGAGGTACTTCACTCTGTGAGCACATCCTTTGGCGAACACCCGGCGCGGTGGCTCTTGATGGCGACGGTGGGGCTTGCACTCCTGGGTTTCATTGCGTCTGGGTTAATGGGATGCGGCAGCCTGCCACCGCAGCCACCACGAACGGCTACTTACGCGCTCGCCGCGAACCAGGAAACCGCATTGGGAAAACTGGTTCAAACCCGCCGCTCAGCCACTCGGGCTACCAGTGAATCCGGTTTTTCGTTGCTCGATAGGGTGGATCAGGCCTATGCCGCGCGCATTGCCCTGGTCGACGCTGCCCAACGCAGCCTGGATTTGCAGTACTACGCCATTCATGCAGACGCCAGCACCGAAGCGCTTTTGCAGCGACTGCGCGCGGCGGCACAGCGTGGCGTGCGGGTGCGCATTTTGCTGGACGACTTCAACGCCGTGGGCCCCGATGCACAGGTGCTGCGCCTGGCGTTTGAGCGCAACATGGAAGTGCGCCTGTTCAACCCGTTACCCGGCTCGCGCAGCTCTGCCATGGGCAGGGTAATCAACTCACTGAATGACGTGACCCGTATTCAAAAACGCATGCACAACAAGTTGTTCATCGCTGACAACGCGATGGGCATCACCGGCGGGCGCAACCTGGGCGACGCTTACTTTGGCCAAAGTACCGACAGCAATTTTGTGGATCTGGATGTGCTCGCGGCCGGCGGTGTGGTGCGCGACATGTCAGCTAGCTTTGACCGTTACTGGAACGACCCGCTGGCCTACCCGGCGCAAGCTTTGCTGAAGCCCGGTGAGCTGGACGCCTTGCGTGAGCCGGCCACGCCCGTTACCGATGGCGCATCGCCGAGTGTGGCGCCCGCTGCACCTGCTGCAAGTGCCATACCTGTGACCGCGAACAAAACGGCCGTGCTGCCGGATGTGTCCCCCACGGCGGTGGTCGCGCGGAGCTTCAATCTGCAGCAGATGACCCTGACCTGGGCGCCCGCATTGCTGCTGGTCGACAAGCCCGGCAAGCTCGCACCCGACGACGACGAAGCCGCCGCCGGTGACACGTTGATTGACGGCCTGCTGCAATTGATGGGCCAAGCCAAGCAGGAAGTGTTGATCGTCTCGCCCTACTTTGTGCCCGGTGCGCCCATGATGAAAACCTTTGCCGAGCTGCGCGCACGTGGCATTCGGGTGCGCGTGCTCACCAATTCCCTGGCCTCCAACGACGCCCCGCTGGCGCATGCAGGGTACGCCCGTTACCGCAAGCCATTGTTGGCATTGGGTGTTGAACTGCACGAACTGCACGTGGCGCAGCGCGCCAAAACGGGCATGTTGGGCTCTGGCGGATCCAACGCGGGTGGCGGTGGTGGCCCAAGCGCGGGCACCGGTTCGGGTATCGGTTCAGGTGCAGGCTCAGGCGTGGGTTCTGGGGCCGAATCCAGGGCCAGCCTGCATGCCAAAGCCATCGTCATCGACGGTCGCCTGGCCATCATCGGTTCGATGAATCTGGACTTGCGCTCACAACTGAAAAACAGCGAAGTGGCTTTGCTGGTTCGCAGCGCCAACTTGGCACGCCAGGCCAGCCAGCAGATCGCCAACACCATCACCCAAGGTAGCTATCGGCTGGAGCTGTCCGGTGGCGCCCTGGTGTGGCGTGCACCCCAGGGGGCAAATTTCACCGACGCCACCAGCGAGCCGGACGCCGGCTTTCGACAAAAAATGCTTGTGAACATGCTGGGGCCATTTGCGCCAGATGAGATGCTGTAGCCTGATTCAGCCCCCGCGCAAGGACCGCGCAAACAGCCCCAAGCCACCCACCAGCAGCACCAAAATGATGATCAGGTCCAGCAAAGACATGGTGCGGATACTGATGCTCAGGCTCATCAACACCCCAAACACAATCGCCACCAGCGAACCGGCCGCCAGAATCCAGCCCCACACCGATTTGGCGTTGTAAAAAATCCAACCAACACCCAACATATTGGGCAGTTAGCGCGCTATGTCGATGTAACTCAAGTCAAACATTCAAGCGCAACTTAAAGAATCCCAATATTTCATCCCGCGCAGCGCGGGTGGGCTCACCCTCCTCATCAATCAAATGCAGCGTTACCACGCTGTGAGGGTTGGACATGGGTGTGTTGGGGTTGGCGGCGCTGTCAGGCAAAACACGCGGACAAAAACGATCGCCCAAAGCCTTTTCATACGCTGCAAAACGCTGCGCCTTGCAAAATTTGTCTCCCGCAAAGCGGTAGGCTAGAACGGTCAAATCCTGCGCTTGCATGCGGGCCTTGACGATGGCCAATTCCTCGGGGGAAATATGCAGACCGGCCGCGTCTTGAAGGGGCAATGATGGCTGCATCAAAACAGGTGCAATCACCGATTTTTCCAGCATCATGCTCAATGCGAAGTTGCCGGTAAAACACATGCCAATGGCACCTACGCCCTTGCCTCCACACTCGGTGTGGGCCAAGGCAGACAACGCACGCAACCACTGGGTTAAAGGGCTGGATGCATTGGCTGAGAATGCACGAAATTCGGCGCTGATACAGGCCCGTGCAACCGTGGTGAAGGAACTGAGCGGGCTGGGCAAGGCACCATCGTCACCAAACAGGTGGGGCATGTAGACGGTAAAGCCTGCATCTCTAACCCAGCGGGCAAAGCGCGCTACATGCGGGCTAATTCCGGGAAGTTCTGTCATCACAATCACGGCTGGGCCTGATCCGGCCAAGTACACTTTTTTTGTTTTTCCTTGAAGGGTAAGCGAGCGGATCAAGAAATCATCGAGCGAATCGCGTTGGTTCAGGGGTCGTTCTTGCATCATGTTGTTCGTGCTAAAAATGGATATCTCAAAGCAAATCTACATCGAGAAAAGCGGTACACATCAATGCCGCCTGTACCGCGACCATGCACATGATCAACAAGGAGCAGGCCTCGAAGGCCAAGCCATTTCTACCGCCAACCAACCGAGGTAGGTGCGAGTTCGGTGAGAAAGATGAGGTTGAAATTCATGCTTGCCTCTTGATGAGGTGTTCAGAGCCAACCGGCAGCAGCGAGCGCTTTGGTAGCGAATTGAGCGAGTAATTGGTGTCCGTATGGCGCAGGATGCGCATCGTCCGCAAAACCGTATCGGGAAATATCACCAGCAATCACATTGGTGGGGCTGCACACCAAAGCACCGCCCCCAAGAATATTGCTCGAATCAGTCTTGCAACTAGGCATCGTTACATTGCTCAGGCCATAGGCACTGGGGTTGTTGTACTGGTCGGTGCTGGCGGTAAATGCATCAGCAAACAAGACACCCGCAGTGCCAGCCAATCCTGCAGCAAGTGTCTGATTGAAAGCTTGTGCCATGGCAGTTAAAAGGGCAGCAGTTTGTGACCCGCCAGCGAATCCCAAGGGTGTCGCTCCGGCATTGGGCAAATTGATGACCAGTACGTATTTAGCACCCTTGGCAACGATTTGAGTATTGACCAAATTGGCCTGCTCTGTACCCGCCTTTGCCATATTGGCCAGCAAACCTGCTTGTAAAGCTGCTTGACCAGCAGCGGCCGAGGTCGCTGTCAGAACGGCTAACTGCTCAGCTGAAGACCAGCCTCCGATGCTAGTCGCCGTCGCTGTGAATGCAGCGATATTTGAGGCCGTCGGTGTGGCGGCCATAGCGGCAGCGGCTGCGGCAACTGCGCCTTGTATGAAAATATCATTGCCACCTGCCAAGACCGTGACCAAGGCCTTGGAATTGAACGCGCCAGCATTGCGGGCCAGATGGTCTGCGACTTGGGTGGTCAGTGGGTAGGTGAGCTGGCCCAGTGCTGCACTGGAAGGAATGTTTTTGTTGCCAGGGCCAATCGGATGCGTAACGCGCGATCCACCTTGCGCATAGTTGGTGCAACTGGATTGACTGGCGGGGGGCACGGAAAAGCCTTGCGCAGCAAAGCCATCAAGCCCTTTGACCGCTGCGCAGGGCGCGGGTAAGGTTAGCTGAGCGGACAAATAATCAAGCCAGATTTTTGTGGGTGTTGCCGTGCCTGAATTGACCGTGTAGCGCCCACCCCCAACGGCTGCTACCGTGCCCACAGCATAGGTGCCTGCATCGCTCAAGCTATCCCCAAACGATACTAAAGAAGTAAAGCCGACTGAATTGCTGCTGGTTGCACCATCCCCGCCCCCGCAACCGGCCAGCGATAGCGCCACAAAGCTCGCGCAAATGATGGTTTTGATTTGTTTCATGTGTACTCCTGTTGGTCGAAAAAAAGTGCTGCGATCGCGATGGCGCAATTGTTGGCATTCCAATAACAAATGACAATTAGCTAATTTCAGATGCAAACATCCATATTTGGATAGGCGCCTATCTCGACCGTTTGAATGGATACGACCCGTATGAATATCCCGTGGGACGATTTGCGACTTTTTCTTCACGTTGCCGAGCAAGGCAGCTTGAGCGCAGCAGCGCGCATGCTCAAGTTGGGTCAGGCCACCCTAAGCCGCCGCATTGCGGGGCTGGAAAGCCAACTGGGCGAACCGCTGTTTAAACGTGCCAGCCAGGGCGTAAGCCTGACCCCGTTGGGCCTGCGCCTGCTGCCCTCGGCACAGCACATGGCCGAATGGGCAGCCGAAGCAACTGTGCAGCAAGGCCAAAGCATGCAGGGCAAGGTGCGCATTGCCGCGCCACCTGTAGCTGCCTATGATTTTGTGGCTCCCATGGTGGCCGATATTCGCCGGGCCCATCCGAGGCTACAAATAGAGTTGCTTTCGGGCGTGCGTGTGCTTAACCTGGGCCGGGGCGAAGCCGATCTGTCGCTACGGACCATCGCACCGCAAGATCCGGATCTGGTGTGCCTCGACCAGATTAGTGTCCCAATCAAAGCTTATGCCAGCGAGCGTTACGTGCAAGGCCTTCCCGCTCACTACACCGCCCAAGATTTGGACTGGATTTGTTGGGCGGCACCGTTTGACGAGGTTCGATCCAATAAGGCCCTGCACGCGCTTATTCCCGACTTCAAGGCAGCATTTACATCGGACGACTACAACGTGCAATTTGCCGCCTGCCGGGCGGGTGTGGGTGCCATGCTAATGCCCGCTGTGCAGCACCGTTACACGCAAATCCACACACTGCGGGCCCTTCCTTTGGATATTGATCCCACATTTGTGGGCCATCTTTACATGGTGTGCCACAAGCGCACAGCTGAGCTTTCTTCGGTAATGGCGGTGCAGCGTTTTATGTCGACAGAGTTTGCTTACATGCGTGAGCGGCAGGCCAGTTTCTAGCGAATAAAAGGTGTGAAAACGCTGAACTCATTGCAGCGATAGCAAGGCAGGACCATGGAAATGCCTAGAAAGGGCATGCATCTCAAAGCTTTTGCTGGCCTGGTTTTTCATGCTGATGCACCGTGTTGCTTACAGGTCAGCCCATAGTTTGCGTGATGAAGTAGTTTCGGGCTCTTTTTTCAATTGTTCAATTACCTGAAGAGCAGCAAAAAGCCAAGTGTGCGTAACGCTCTTGAACCCAGAATTTCCATTAAGGTTTGGAGAGACAACGGATGCAGTTGCGAGTCAGTTTTGACCCGACTGAGGAGCCCATGGCCAGTGCCATGGGTGACGAAGAGCGGCGAAAATGGCCGCAAATGCGCCGTTGGAATCCAAACAGCACCGCAGGTGCGCCTAATGGAAAATCTGGGTTGAAACGTATCCGGCTTCAATACGGTTGAAGTTGGAGCCTTCAGTCGCGTTGCATTGCCAGCCGTTCTTGGGCAACTGGCGCATGGGGCATAGGCACCTTATTGAGATGGCCCGGTGAAATATGAACCGTTCGCCCTGAGGTGGCTGTTCCGGTCATCCTGAGGTATCGAAGGAAGGCTCGCGAGGGCTTCGATACCTCAGCCCGAACGGTAACTCCACACTTCATCGAGCCGTATCAATAGGCGTACCGTTGAGCTGCCGCGACACGCATCGAGCGAGTGTTTAGCCCGCCAGTTTGGACGATCTTTTCGAGCAGCGGGAGACACCAGCACGCCATGAGCAACCCGCGGAAAAAATCGGCGATTAGCTAGGTGCCACTGGCACCGCGTGAGGGGCTGGACATAGCTTGTGGTCTTTTGTATTTCAAAATCAGCTTGCAGATGCTGCCACGCCCAGGATGGGCATCCCCAACCCCACTGCAGCCGCATTCAACGCCCTGTCAAAACAGCAAAACAACATGGCGTCACCCGCCTGCTGATGCACCCGCTGTGCGCTGGCAAGTTGCACGCTGTCGTAGGCGCGTAGGCCAAAACGTGGGGCAAGTTGGCCTGCGATATCAATCAACTCTGCGTTAACAGCGAGCTTTGCGAAGCGCGGCCATTCCTTGCGCAACTCGTCCAGTGCCTTGACGGATACCTCTTCGTCGATTTGGCTGGTTCGCACCTTCAGCGACAGTCCGGCACACATCTCAACCCACGCCAGTTGGCTAACAAAGACGTGGGTCGCAGCGGTGGCACTGCGGAGCACCACCTCACTTTGGTTTTCCACGACAAACAGCTTCATCAGCGCTGAGGTGTCGACATACAGAATCACCGTGGCCCTCGCAGATCGAGCACCAAATCACTCATCGTGCGTCCGTCTGGAGACGGTGGAAAAACAACAGGGGTGGGTAATTGAAAGGGCTGCGTTGCCATCTGCTCGATGTAGCCCAGGTCAAACAGGCGCTGCACGATTTGCTCGTCGTGCAGTTTCTCAGCCCGCTTTTTTTCCGCCTGTTTTTCTTCGGATGGCTCGGTAGCCTGTACCGTGCCAGGGGCCACCAGTTGTGCGACTACTTTGCGATGGGATGTCACATCAACCAGTGCGCCTTGACGCATGAGGGCGATGGCGCGTGCGGGGTTGGCTTTGAGTTCGCGTATTGAGACTTGCATGGTTTTGTACTTTTCAGATTGAAAATGTAGTCACGATGGTAGCGCAGGTGGGGTAATTGTGGTCTTATTTAAGGCCACGCACCCGCTCAAAAACCGCCCAGAACGCCTTATCTTGCGTGGTCGCAAAGTTGATCCGCATCAAGGTGCTGGCCTGCGGCTGCGCATGAAACAACGAGCCGGGGGCGAGCAGATAGCCTTCGTCCAGCATGCGCTGGGCCAGGGTGTCGGTGTCCACACCGGTATCGACCCAGCCAAACAAACCGGCCGGTTCGGCGGCAAACGTGCAGCCCGCTTGCAGTGCCAGTTTGACGCTGCGGTTGCGCGCTTGGGCCAACTGGGTGCGGATGCGCTCGGCGTGGCGGCGCAGGTGGCCTTGGGTAATACACACGGCCAGGGCTTTTTCGAGCAGGGCGGGGGTGGTCAAGGTGCCCAGCAGCTTGGTGTCCAGCAGTTTTTCCACCAGCGCCGTGGGTGCGGCCAGATAACCCACACGCCAGTTGGGCGCGAGAATTTTGGCAAAACCACTGACGTAAATCGTGCGCTGCAGGCCGTCCAGCGCGCACAGCCGGGTGGCGTGCTCGGGGGCCAGGTGGCTGTAGGTGTCGTCTTCAACGATGTGAAAGTTGTGCTGGTTGGCCAGTTGCAGCACCTGGTAGGCGCTGGCAGGCGGCAGGCAATAGCCGGTGGGGTTGTGCAGCACGCTCACGCTCACATACAGCTTGGGTTGGTGCACTTCGCAATACTTTCGCATCACTGCCAGGTCGGGTCCGTTTGGCCCGCGCGGCACGGGCAGTACGCGCATGCCCAAGGCGGCCTGCCGGGCGAACTCGACCGCCCAACCGGGCTCCTCCACCATCACCGTGTCGCCCGCGCGCAGCAGGGTGCGGCTGACCACATCCAGCGCATGGGTGGCGCCGATGGTGGTGATGATCTGGTTGGGTGCGGCCAGCACATTGAGCGCCGCCAGTTTCTGCGACAGTGCCTCGCGCAGGCCAGCGTCGCCCATGGCTTCGCCGTATTGCAGCGAGAAGTCTTGCAGGGCTTTTGTGCTGGTAACTTTGCGCACGGCGGCCGGCATGAAGGACGATTCCAGCCAGTCGCGCGGCAACACGCCCAGACCGGGCTGGGGCTTGTCGTTGCTGGGGTGAAACATGCCGCGAATGAGTGCGGTGGCGTTGAACGGGTAAGTGATGCTGTGGGTTTTTGCTACTGTATTGGTAGCTGCTTGAGCAGTATTCACAAGGGCTAGAGGCACTTCCCGCACATAAAATCCGCGCTGCTTGCGTGCATCGACCAAACCCTGGGCCAGCAGCAGGTCGTATGCCGCCACCACGGTCGATGCGCTCACACCCTGTTGCTGTGCGCACTGGCGCACCGAGGGCAGGCGTGCGCCGGGGGCCAGCAGGCGGTTGCGGATGCGTTCGCCAAAGCGCTGGGCCAATTGGTCGGTGAGCGAGAGGGATGAGGTTTTCGTGAGCATGGTGTCTGTGTCATTCCCGCGCAAGCGGGAATCCAGGCGGGAAGACTTTGCGGTTCATGGTGTTTTTGATTTGCTGCGGTGGATTCCCGCCTGCGCGGGAATGACGGAAATATGCATTTTGAGTTGGGCCCATGTGTATTGAAGTTTCGAGCCATACAGTGGCTGCTGTGCGCTGCCTAACTGTATGGCTACTGTGCTGGTTTTGACTATAAAGTGACACTCATGAACGGTCAAGAATTTATCGCCCTGCTGGTGCTGGCCACCGCTGCCAGCTTCACGCCGGGGCCCAACACCATGCTGTCCACCGCGCTAGCGGCCAACTTCGGCTTCAAGCGCGCGCTGCGCTTTGTGCTGGCTGTGCCCGTGGGCTGGGGCTTGCTGTTCACGCTGTGCGCCGCCGGGGTGGGCGCGTTGGTGGTGGCGGTGCCGGTGCTGCGGCAAGCGATCACGTTTGGCGGCGTGGGCTACCTGCTGTGGCTGGCCTGGAAGTTGGCGAATGCGCGCAGCCTGTCTCAGGTGAGTGCCGACCGTTTGAACGTGACGTTTTTTCAGGGCGTGATGCTGCAGTTTTTGAACATCAAAGCCTGGTTTCTGGCGCTCACCGTGGTCGCCGGCTGGCTGGCTGGGCGGCCCGATGCGCTGGAGCGGTTTGCGCAGACCCTGCCGGTGATGCTGCTGTTTGGCCTGGCCAGCAACGCGACGTATGCGGCTGTGGGTTCGCTGCTTCGGGATTGGTTGTCGCATGGCGCACGGTTGCTGTGGTTCAACCGGGTGATGGCGGCTTTGCTGGTGGCCACAGCGGGCTGGATGGTGACGCTATGACCGATGACGGGATGACTTTGCGCTGCGCGCTTGAATGACAGATGACGAATACCAACTCCCCTACCGTTGCTGCGGTTCCCACCGAGTCATGCGGCGAAGCCGCGTCATCAACTCCGCAGGCTAAGTCATCTGTCATCGAGCGCAACGAAAAGCTGGGCCTGTTGCTGGGCCTGGTCGGCGTGGTCATCTTTTCCTTTTCCACACCCATGACCAAGCTGGCCGTGGGCAGTGCCGACGCGCCGCAACTGTCGCCGTGGTTTGTGACCTTTGGGCGTGCTGCAGTGGCGGGTTTGCTATCAATTTTGTATCTACTAGCCCAGTATTTACTAGGGCGGATCCGCATTCCGACTGCTAAACAATGGGGCTTGGTGGCCTTCACCGCGCTGGGCGTCGTGGTGGGTTTTCCGCTGTTCATGGCGCTGGCTTTGCAATATGTGCCCAGCATGCACGGCGCGGTGGTGACCGGGCTGCTGCCGCTGGCCACGGCGGTGGTGGCCGCGCTGTGGTTTCGCCAGAAACCCAGTCTGGGGTTTTGGGTTTGCGCGGGCTTGGGCACGGCACTGGTGTTGGCCTTCATGGTGCTGCGCTCGGCCGATAGCACGGGGCATTTTTCGCTGCACCTGGCGGACGTATTCCTGCTGGCAGCCATGTGCAGCGCCGCCCTGGGCTACATCGGTGGCGCGCGGCTGACACCCACGCTGGGGGCCGAGCAGGTGATTTGCTGGGTGTTGGTGTTGTCGTTACCGCTCACTGTGCCGGTGGCGTTGTACAGCGCACCGCCTGATCTGCACGCCATTCGCGCCAGCAGTTGGTGGGCGTTTGCCTATGTGGCGGCGTTCTCGATGTGGATTGGCTTTTTTGCCTGGTACCGGGGCCTGGCGCTAGGCGGTGCGGTGCGCGTGAGTCAGGTGCAACTGGTGCAGCCGTTTTTAAGCCTGCTGTTTGCCATTCCGCTGCTCGGCGAGCAGTTGGATGCGGTGACGGTGGGCTTTGGTGTGGCGGTGATTGCCACGGTGTTTGTGGGCAAAAAAATGCCTGTTTCAACAACTCTCTGACGAAAGCTATCCATGCAGCAACAGGCTCTGACAGCCGCTAATTTTTCACTCGCGTCTTACTTGCAGCGTATCGATTTTGCCGGTGAGCCGACTGCGACCCTAGAGGGTGTAACCGCCCTGATGCGCCAGCAACTGCACACGGTACCGTTTGAAAACCTGGATGTGCAGGCGGGCAAGCGCGTCTCGCTGGATCCCGAACACATCGTCGAAAAAATTATCGGGCAGCGGCGTGGTGGCTATTGCTACGAGATCAATGGTTTGTTTAGCATGGCCTTGGCTGCGCTGGGCGTGACTTACATGTGGGTCGCCGCACGGCCCATGTTTTACCCGGCGCGCCGACCCAAAACACACATGGCGGTGGTGGTGCAATTGCAGGGTCGGCAGTACCTGTGCGACCTGGGCTTTGGTAGCTACGGCATCACAGCGCCGCTGGATCTGGACACGCTGGATGAACCTGTTCAGCAAGGGCACGACCAGTTCAAGTTGTCGCGCCAGAGCGACGGTGACTTGCTTCTACAGGCCTGGGTAGACGGTGCCTGGGCTAATCAGTATGCGTTTGACCTCACGCCCCAGGAATGGGTGGACTTTGAGCCCGCCAACCACTTGAACAGCACCCACCCTGAGGCTGTTTTCGTCAAATCACTGCTCGTGATCGCGCACAACCCACAAGGGCGCCATATTTTGTTTGGCCAGGTGCTGAAAACCATCGCGCACGGACACGTCAGTAAGCGTAGCCTGCAGCCCGGCGAGGTGGCCAGCGTGTTGCGCGAGTTGTTCAGCTTGAGTGCACCGAACGAACGGACACCCGCATGAAGCTTCAAAACTTTGCGTTTGTGACAACAGACTGGCAAACCATCGCACCACAAGAACAGTCTGCACTGGCAGGCCAAGCGTTTTGGCGCACGCTGCAATTTGGCGAGGTGCGCGTGCGCATGGTGGAGTACACCGCAGGCTACGTTTCTGACCATTGGTGCGTGAAAGGCCATGTGCTGCTCTGCCTGGAGGGCGAATTGCACACCGAGCTACAAGATGGTCGCAGCTTCACGCTCACGCCCGGCATGAGCTACCAAGTGGCTGACCAGGCTGAGGCACACCGCTCAAGCGCACCCTTGGGTGCCAAACTTTTCATCGTGGACTAAGGAGCCTTTGCACATGAACCTGCCATCAACTGCGCGTGATTTCTGGACGCTTGCCCACCGCGCCGAGCGCATGAACCCCTCGGTCATCCGCGAAATTCTGAAAGTCACGGAAAAACCGGGAATCATCAGTTTTGCTGGCGGCTTGCCGTCGCCCAAGACCTTCCCTATCGCCGCCTTTGCGAAGGCCTGCGCCCAGGTGCTGTCCCACGACGGCGAAGCGGCTTTGCAATACGCCGCCAGCGAAGGCTACGGCCCGCTACTCGAATGGGTGGCGCAAGACCTGAACCGCCAGAGCAGCGCCGCCGGTGTGCCCTGGCCAGTAGACCCGGCGCAGGTGCTGATCACCACCGGCAGCCAGCAGGCGCTGGATTTGATTGCCAAGGTGTTGATTGACACCGATTCCCAGGTGCTGGTGGAACGGCCCACTTACCTGGGTGCGCTGCAGGCCTTCACGCCCATGGAGCCGCAGTTTGTCAGCGTGGGAAGCGATGCGGAAGGCGTCGATGTGGATGAACTGAGGCAGCATGTGGCGGCCCGTTTCTTCTACGTGCTGCCCAACTTTCAAAACCCCACTGGCGCCAGCATGAGCGAGCCGCGCCGCGCCGCGCTCAGTGCCGCCGCCCAGGAAATCGGCCTGCCTATCGTCGAAGACAACCCGTATGGCGACCTGTGGTTTGACGCACCACCGCCTGCGCCGCTCACCGCGCGCAACCCCCAGGGTTGTATCTATATGGGGAGCTTCAGCAAGACCTTGGCCCCGGGTCTGCGCCTTGGTTATTTGGTCGCGCCCAAAGCCCTCTACCCCAAGCTGCTGCAAGCCAAACAAGCCGCCGATTTGCACACCCCCAGCTTCAATCAGCGCCTGGTGGCCAAGGTGCTGGAAGGTGGATTTTTAGACCGCCATGTGCCCACCATTCGCGCGCTCTACAAAAGCCAATGCCAGGCCATGCTCGCCGCGCTGGACAAGCACTTCGCTGGCTTGGGTGTGAGCTGGAACCGGCCTGCGGGGGGTATGTTTTTGTGGCTGCAATTGCCTGGCAATCTAAGCGCAGCACACTTGCTGCCACGGGCGGTCGAAAAGGGCGTGGCCTTTGTGCCTGGGGCGGCTTTTTATGCCGATGCGCCGCAACGCAACACGCTGCGCTTGTCATTTGTCACCGCTTCGGTCGAGCAGATTGCTGTGGGCGTGGCGGCACTGGCTGCGGCGATTCGCGAGATGAAAGCGGCCTGAGCATGCTCAAGATCTGGGGGCGCCTGAGCTCGATCAATGTGCGCAAAGTGATGTGGGCCGTGCAGTGGCTAAATCTGGAACACGAGCGCATCGATGCGGGCGGCACGTTCGGCGTGGTGCAGACACCTTCATTTCTCTCCCACAACCCAAATGCCATGGTGCCGCTCATACAGGACGGTGACTTCTACTTGTGGGAGTCAAACGTCATCGTGCGCTACCTGTGCGCGAAACACGCACACACGACGCTGTACCCGCAAGGCCTGACGGAGGCGTTTGATGCCGAGCGCTGGATGGACTGGCAACAAACCACCTTGAATCCGGCGGGGCGTGACGCATTCATTCAACTGATTCGAAGGCCGAACGGACAGGTCGATCAAGCGCGCGTGGACCAGTCGGTAGCCGCAACGGTTCCCTTGTTGGAATTGCTGGACAAGCACCTGGCTGCTCAGCCGTTCCTGGCAGGCGCGCAGCTCACGATGGCCGACATTCCGGTGGCTTGCGAGATTCACCGTTGGCGCGCCTTGCCGCTGGAGCACGCGGCTTACCCAAATCTGGACCGCTGGTACGAACAGATGCTGGGCATGCCCGCGTCTGACGGTGTTTTAGATATTCCCCTGTCTTGACCTTTCGGAGCTACGCAACATGAAAACCCGCCTATTCAAACAAGTTGATGTGTTCACCGCCACCCCCTACCTGGGCAACCCACTCGCCGTGGTACTCGACGGCGCAGGCCTGAGCACCGAAGAAATGCAGCACTTCACAAACTGGACGAATTTGAGTGAGTGCACATTTCTGTTGCCACCCACGCACGCTGAAGCCGACTACCGCGTGCGCATCTTCTGCCCAGGCCGCGAGTTGCCGTTTGCGGGGCACCCCACTTTGGGTAGCTGCCACGCCTGGTTGCAGGCAGGTGGCAAACCCACAGGCGATTACGTCATGCAGGAGTGCGGTATTGGCCTCGTGAAAATCAAGCATGACCCGGCGTCTAGTCGCCTGGCTTTTGCGGCACCCCCTCTCATCAAAAGCGGGTCGCTAGACGAAGCCGATGTGCAATTGATCGCACGCGGCTTGGGTGTTGCCCGAAGCGATATCGTGGCGCATGCCTGGTGCGACAACGGCCCCAATTGGCGTGGCGTGTTGCTGCAGTCGGCCGAACAGGTGTTGGCACTCAAGCCCGACGCAGCGGTGCTCGCGGGGTTAGACGTGGGCGTAGTGGGGCCGCGCGGAAAAGTGGGTGTGATTGGCGGGCAGGCAACGGGCGATACCCAGTTTGAAGTGCGGGCCTTCTTCCCCGGCAACAACGGCCTGGCAGAAGACCCCGTGACTGGCAGCCTGAACGCCGGCCTGGCGCAGTGGCTGATTGGCGCAGGTTTCGCCCCGTCGCGCTACATCGCCGCCCAGGGTACTGCGCTGGGCCGGGCCGGGCGTGTGCATGTGCAGCAAGACGGCGCAGACATCTGGATTGGCGGCGCATCGGTGACCTGTATCGACGGCACGGTGACGCTGTGAGCGCAGCGCAAATCGACCACCTGGTGATCGTTGCCGCCGATCTGGCCTCTGGTGTGGCCTGGTGCGAAGCCACGCTGGGCATCACACCCGGCCCGGGCGGCGAGCACCCGCTGATGGGCACGCACAACCGCTTGTTCCGCATTGCCACGGTGAACTATCCCCGTGCTTATTGTGAAATTATTGCTATTAACTCTATAGCTGCTCCAGCAGTATCCACAAGGGCTGGACGCTGGTTTGATATGGATTCTGAGGAATTGCAGCTTTACATCAGGCAAAGCGGCCCGCAGCTGGTGCACTTTGTAGCCAACGTACCCGATGTGGCCAGCGCCGTCGCTGCCTTGGGTACGCTGGGCATAGACCGTGGCCAGGCTGTTCAGGCCAGTCGCATGACGCCCAACGGCCCGCTGCAATGGCAGATCACGGTGCGGCCTGACGGGCAGCGGTTGATGGACGGCTGCCTGCCGACACTGATTGAGTGGAGCGATGTGCACCCCTCGCAGTCCATGCCTGCGTCGGGCGTGACCTTGCAGGCGCTGACGGTTACGCACCCGCAAGCCGAGGTGCTGCGCGCGGCTTATCTGGCGGTGGGGTTGCAAAACCTGGTCGTCAAGGAAGGCCCCGCCAATCTCTGCGCCACCCTGGCCACGCCACGCGGCCTGGTCACCCTCGAATCGAAAGGAATTTGATGACTGAAGCCCTTTTCACCCGTGACGAGGTGCAAGCCGCCCAGCGCACCGTGTACGCCGCCATGCCGCCCACCCCGCAATACGCCTGGCCGCTACTCGCGCAGCGCCTGGGCTTCAAGGTCTGGGTGAAGCACGAAAACCATACGCCAGTGGGCGCATTCAAGGTGCGGGGCGGGTTGACCTACTTTGAACAATTGATGCAGGGTGCCAAACCTACCGGTGTGATTTCGGCAACACGCGGCAACCACGGGCAGTCGGTGGGGTTTGCGGCCCGCAAGTACGGATTGCCCGCCACCATCGTGGTGCCGCATGGCAACTCGGTCGAAAAGAATGCCGCCATGCGGGCGCTGGGCGTGACGCTCATCGAGCATGGCGAAGACTTTCAGGCAGCGCGCGAGCATGCGTATGTATTGGCCGAGCAGCGCGGCCTGCACATGGTGCCGTCGTTTCACCGCGATTTGCTGCGCGGTGTGATGACCTACTGGGTGGAGTTCTTTGAGAGTTTTGCGGCAGCGGACATGCCCAGCGTGGTGTTCGTGCCCATTGGCCAGGGCTCAGGCTTTTGCGCAGCGGCGGCGGCACGCGCACACACAGGTGCCAAAACCCGGCTGGTCGGCGTGGTCTCCGCCCACGCCACCGCCTACATGGACTCGTTTCGCGCCGGCAAATTGCTGGAAGCGCCCGTCACCACCCAGCTAGCCGACGGCATGGCCTGCCGCGTGCCCGACGCGCAGGCGCTGGAAGTGGTGCTGCGCGAGGCCGATGACGTCATCGCGGTGACCGACGAAGAGGTTGCCCGCGCCATGCGGGTACTGTTTGCCGACACCCACAACGTCGCCGAAGGCGCGGGTGCCGCATCGCTCGCCGCCGCTATTCAGCAGCGCGATCAACTGCACGGCCAAGTGGTGGGCGCCACGTTGTGCGGCGGAAATGTCGACACAGCAGTCTTTGCGCGGGTGCTGGCAGGAGCCTGAACCCCCGATTCAATAATTGGGGTCAGATTCCAATTACCATGATGCGGAATTTCCTCCGCAAACACCATGGCCCGCCAACCCCGTCTGACCCTGCCCGGCTATCCGCACCACATCATCCAGCGCGGCAACAACCGCCAGGCCATCTTTGCGGCACCGGGGGACCAGCAAAAGCTGCTGGACTTGCTGGCCGATTACGCCGCCCAATTCAAGGTGGCCGTACACGCCTACGTGCTGATGAGCAACCACATCCACCTGCTGGCCACGCCCAGCTCCGCCGATGGGCTCCCGCTGATGATGCAGGCGCTGGGGCGCAGTTATGTGCGCTGGTTCAACACCGCCCAGGGGCGCAGCGGCACCTTGTGGGAGGGGCGTTACAAGTCGACGGTGATTCAGACCGAGCGGTACTTGATGGCCTGCATGGTCTATATCGACCTGAACCCGGTGCGCGCGGGCCTGGCGGCGCAGGCGCGGGACTACCCGTGGTCCAGCCACTTGCATTACATCGGCCAGCGGCTGGACAAGTGGCTGTCGCCGCACCCGCTCTACTGGGAGTTGGGCAATACGCCGTTTGCGCGCGAGGTGGCTTACACCGACTTGGTGCAGGCGGGCGTTTCCAGGGGGCAGCAGGCTGAGTTGACCGACGCCACGCTCAGTGGCTGGGCCTTGGGTGAGGCTGATTTTGTGGATGATTTACAAAAACGCACCACGCGCCGCGTGGGCAAAGGGCAGGTGGGGCGGCCGGTGGGGACGGGCGCAGTCAAGCCGTTTTAGGCATCAAATCGGCCACAAGCCCTTTTAAATACTGCTCAAGCAGCTATTATTTTTGATGTGTCCCCAATTAAAACGCTACAAGAAAAACATCGAATTAATTGTGATCTGACCCCAATTAATCTGCTTGGCAGGTTTGTTGCGTTGCACTATATTCGCGTCCCCTGCGATACATTGAGGTGCTTGCCATGACTTTTTCCACCCCGTCAGACGAAGAAATTTCTCACCAACAAGAAACTGGTCTGTACAGCCCGGACCACGAGCATGACGCGTGCGGCGTGGGTTTTGTGGCGCATATCAAAGGCATCAAAACCCATGCCATCGTGCAGCAGGGCCTGAAGATTCTCGAAAACCTGGACCACCGGGGCGCGGTGGGGGCTGACAAGCTGATGGGCGACGGCGCGGGTATCTTGATTCAGCTGCCTGATGCGCTGTACCGCGCGGACATGCAAGAGAACGGAATCACACTCCCACCCCCCGGCGAATACGGCGTGGGCATGATATTCCTGCCGAAAGAGCATGCCAGCCGCCTGGCCTGCGAGCAGGAGATGGAGCGTGCCATCAAGGCTGAGGGCCAGGTGCTGGTTGGGTGGCGTGATGTGCCGGTGAATACCGACATGCCCATGAGCCCGGCGGTGCGCAAAAAAGAACCCATCATTCGCCAAGTGTTCATTGGCCGCGGCAACGACGTGATCGTGCAAGACGCGCTGGAGCGCAAGCTGTATGTCATCCGCAAGACCGCCAGCGCCAACATCCAGCGCCTGAAACTCAAGCACAGCAAAGAGTATTACGTGCCCAGCATGAGCAGCCGCACGGTGGTTTACAAAGGCCTGCTGCTGGCCGATCAGGTGGGCACCTACTTCCGCGATTTGCAAGACCCACGCTGTGTTTCGGCCCTTGGTTTGGTGCACCAGCGCTTCAGCACCAACACCTTCCCCCAGTGGCCGCTGGCACACCCCTACCGCTATGTGGCGCACAACGGCGAGATCAACACCGTCAAGGGCAATTACAACTGGATGAAGGCCCGCGAAGGCGTGATGTCCAGCCCTGTGCTGGGTGCCGACCTGCAAAAGCTGTATCCCATCAGCTTTGCCAACCAGAGCGACACCGCGACTTTTGACAACTGCCTGGAGCTGCTGACCATGGCGGGCTACCCCATCAGCCAGGCCGTGATGATGATGATTCCCGAGCCCTGGGAGCAGCACACCACCATGGACGAGCGCCGCAAAGCGTTTTACGAGTACCACGCGGCGATGCTGGAGCCCTGGGACGGCCCGGCGAGTATCGTTTTTACAGACGGCCGCCAAATCGGTGCGACCCTGGACCGCAACGGCCTGCGCCCCTCGCGCTACTGCGTGACCGACGACGATCTGGTCATCATGGGCTCTGAGTCGGGCGTGCTGCCCGTGCCCGAAAACAAGATCGTGCGCAAATGGCGTTTGCAGCCCGGCAAGATGTTTTTGATTGATCTGGAACAAGGCCGGATGATTGACGACGAGGAGCTGAAAGCCAACCTGGCCAACAGCAAGCCGTACAAGCAGTGGATTGAGAATTTGCGGATCAAGCTGGATGATGTGCAGGTCAAAGAGCCCTCACCCCAACCCTCTCCCGCAAGCGGGAGAGGGGGCAACTCCCCTGCATTACCCCCTCTCCCGCACGCGAAGCCGCAGGCTTTGCCTTCGGGTGCGGGAGAGGGCGGGGGTGAGGGCGGTAGAGCTGACACTTCCTTGTTAGACAAGCAACAAGCCTTCGGCTACACCCAGGAAGACATCAAATTCCTCATGTCCCCGATGGCCGCCAATGGCGAGGAAGGCATTGGCTCCATGGGCAACGACAGCCCGCTGGCCGTGCTGTCCAGCAAAAACAAGCCGCTGTACAACTACTTCAAGCAGCTGTTCGCCCAGGTGACCAACCCGCCGATTGACCCGATTCGCGAAGCCATCGTGATGAGTCTGGTCAGCTTCATCGGCCCCAAGCCCAACCTGTTGGACATCAACCAGGTCAACCCGCCCATGCGCCTGGAAGTCAGCCAGCCTGTGCTGGATGTGGCCGACATGGCCAAGCTGGGCGACATTGAAACCTACACACAAGGCAAGTTCCGCAGCTACAGGCTGGACATCACCTACCCGCTGGCCTGGGGCGACGAGGGCGTGGAAGCCAAACTGGCATCGCTCTGCGCAGAAGCGGTAGACGCGATCAAGTCAGGCAAGAACATCCTCATCATCAGCGACCGCGCACTGAGCGCCACCCAAGTCGCGATCCCCGCCGTGCTGGCGCTGTCCGCCATTCACCAGCATCTGGTGGGAATCGGCCTGCGCACCACGGCGGGCCTGGTGGTGGAAACCGGCAGCGCCCGCGAAGTGCACCACTTCGCCGTGCTGGCAGGCTATGGCGCGGAAGCCGTACACCCCTACCTGGCGATGGAAACCCTGACCGACTTGCACAAGAACCTACCTGGCGATCTGAGCCCAGAGAAAGCCATCTACAACTACATCAAGGCCGTCGGCAAAGGTCTGTCCAAAATAATGTCCAAAATGGGCGTGTCTACTTATATGAGCTACTGCGGCGCGCAGCTCTTTGAGGTGATCGGCCTGAACAGCGACACCGTGACGAAGTACTTCACCGGCACCGCCAGCCGTGTGGAAGGCATTGGCGTGTTCCAGATTGCCAAAGAAGCTATCCGCATGCACCAGGCAGCGTTCAGCGACGACCCGGTGCTGGCCACCATGCTGGATGCCGGTGGCGAATACGCCTGGCGCGTGCGCGGCGAAGAGCACATGTGGACGCCGGACGCGATTGCAAAACTGCAGCACAGCACCCGCGCCAACAACTGGAACACCTACAAGGAATACGCCCAGCTCATCAACGACCAAAGCCGGCGCCACATGACGCTACGCGGCCTGTTCGAGTTCAAGATCGACCCAGCCAAAGCCATTCCGGTCGACGAGGTGGAGTCGGCCAAAGAAATCGTCAAACGCTTTGCCACCGGGGCCATGAGCCTGGGCTCTATCTCCACCGAAGCCCATGCCACCCTGGCCGTGGCCATGAACCGCATTGGCGGCAAGAGCAACACCGGCGAAGGCGGTGAAGACCCGATGCGCTACCGGCAAGAGCTCAAAGGCATCCCCATCACCCAGGGCCAGACCATGAGCGACCTGCTGGGCAAAGACGTGTTCGAGGTGGACTACGCCTTGAACGCGGGCGACTCCATGCGCAGCAAAATCAAGCAGGTGGCCTCGGGCCGCTTTGGCGTGACGGCGGAATACCTCAGCAGCGCCGACCAGATCCAGATCAAGATGGCCCAGGGTGCCAAGCCCGGCGAAGGCGGCCAGCTGCCCGGCGGCAAGGTCAGTGAATACATCGGCAAGCTGCGATACAGCGTGCCGGGCGTGGGCTTGATTTCGCCGCCGCCGCACCATGACATTTACTCCATTGAAGACCTGGCCCAGCTGATTCACGACCTGAAAAACGTGGCCCCGCATGCGTCCATCAGCGTCAAATTGGTCAGTGAAGTGGGCGTGGGCACCATTGCAGCCGGTGTGGCCAAGTGCAAGAGCGACCATGTGGTGATTGCGGGGCACGACGGCGGTACCGGTGCATCCCCCTGGTCCAGCATCAAACACGCAGGCAGTCCCTGGGAGATTGGTTTGGCGGAGACGCAACAGACGCTGGTACTGAATAGATTGCGCAGCCGCATTCGCGTGCAAGCCGACGGTCAGATGAAAACAGGCCGCGACGTGGCGATTGGCGCGCTCCTGGGTGCTGACGAATTCGGCTTTGCCACCGCGCCTCTGGTGGTGGAAGGCTGCATCATGATGCGCAAGTGCCACCTGAACACCTGCCCGGTGGGCGTGGCCACGCAAGACCCGGAGCTCCGCAAAAAGTTTGCAGGCAAGCCTGAGCACGTCGTCAACTACTTCTTCTTCGTGGCCGAAGAGGTGCGCCAGATCATGGCGCAGCTGGGCATCCGCAAATTTGACGATTTGATTGGCCGCGCCGACCTGCTAGACATGCAAAAAGGCATCGCCCACTGGAAAGCCAGCGGCCTGGACTTCTCGCGACTGTTTGCCATGCCCAACGCCCCGGCTGACGTCTCGCGCTTTCACATCGAAAACCAGGACCACGGTTTGGAAAGGGGCCTGGACAACGTGCTGATCGCCAAGTCGCGCGCCGCTATCGATAAGGGCGAAAAAGTGCAGTTCATCGAGGTGGCGCGCAACGTCAACCGCTCGGTGGGCGCCATGCTTTCCGGCGCGCTGACCCGCGTGCACCCCGAGGGCTTGCCCGACGACAGCATCCGTATCCAGCTTGAAGGCACGGGCGGCCAGTCATTCGGCGCGTTTCTGGCCAAAGGCATCACGCTGTATTTGATTGGTGATGCCAACGACTACACCGGCAAGGGCTTGTCCGGCGGCCGCGTGGTGGTGCGCCCCAGCATCGACTTTCGCGGCTTGGCCACGCAAAACACCATCACGGGCAACACCGCACTGTATGGCGCCACGAGCGGCGAAGCGTTCTTCAGCGGCGTGGCCGGCGAGCGCTTTGCGGTGCGGCTGAGCGGCGCGACGGCGGTGGTTGAAGGAACAGGCGATCACGGCTGCGAATACATGACCGGCGGCACCGTGGTGGTGCTGGGCAAAACCGGCCGCAACTTCGCCGCCGGCATGAGCGGCGGCGTTGCTTACGTGTACGACGAAGACGGCCAGTTCGCCAAACGCTGCAACACGGCTATGGTCAGTTTGGACAAGGTTTTAAGTGTCACGGAGCAAGAGGCCAGCACCGACCGGGCCGTCTGGCACAAGGGCATTGCCGATGAGCTGCAACTGAAAAAGCTGCTAGACGACCACAACCGCTGGACCGGCAGCCGCCGCGCCCGCGAGTTGCTGGACAACTGGGCCGAGGCGCGTGGCAAGTTTGTCAAAGTCTTTCCGAATGAATACAAGCGGGCTCTGGGGGAAATAAATGCACGAAAAGTGGCAACAGCCCAGGAATTTATTGCTCAAGCAGCTATTAAAAATATAGCGGTTGCTGCCAAGTAAATCATGAGCGCAGCAACCCACCCGCCCACCTTGGGCGCCACCAGCTTCGCCTGCGGCCTCAAACCGCCCTACTACGCCGTGGTGTTCAGCAGCCAGCGAACCGAGGGAGACCAAGGCTACGGCGCTACGGCCGACCGCATGGTCGAGCTGGCGGCGCAGCAACCCGGCTACCTGGGCGTGGAAAGCACGCGCGGGGCCGATGGGTTTGGCATCACCGTCAGCTACTGGGAGAGTGAAGAGGCGATCGCGAACTGGAAGACCCACATGGAACACCAGGTCGCGCGGGCCAAGGGCAACAGTGACTGGTATGAACACTATGAATTGCGCGTGGCCAAGGTTGAGCGGGCTTACGCCAAGCGGTAGCGGGTTCATATGCAGCTGGTCTTTTCAACCCATGCACTGAAGCGCATGTTTGAGCGTGGCATATCGGTGGATGACGTGCGTGCCGTACTGAAGCGCAACACGGTGGTGGCCAGCTATCCGGATGACCAGCCTTTTGCCAGCCAACTTCTGTTCGGGCGGGTTGACGGCAAGCCCTTGCATGTGGTTGCGGCGCAGTCCGATACGGGCGAAACTGTTGTGATCACGGTCTACCGACCTGATCCGCTGCTATGGAATGTGAACTTTACGGAGCGACTGCCATGAAATGTGTGATTTGCAAACAAGGCGAAACCTTCGCTTCCAGCACCACGCTGACTCTAGAGCGCCAGGGAGCCGTTGTTGTGTTCAAGGATGTTCCGGCACAGGTCTGTGACAACTGCGGTGAAGCCTACGTAGACGAAACCGTCAGTGCCCGCCTGCTCGAATCAGCTACGCAGTCGGTGCGTGAAGGCGTGGAAATTGATGTGCGCCGGTACGCGGTGGCATGAATCCGTCACGCAAAGGTTGACGCATATTTTTTGTTTTTACAAGAGAGACCATCATGGGAAAAATCACCGGCTTCATGGAATTCGAGCGCATTGAAGAGGGCTACAAGCCCGTGCAAGAGCGCGTCAAAAACTACCAGGAATTCGTCATCGGCCTGGATGACCAGGACGCCAAAAAGCAAAGCGCGCGCTGCATGGACTGCGGCACGCCGTTTTGCAACAGCGGCTGCCCGGTCAACAACATCATTCCGGACTTCAACAACCTGGTGTACGAGGGTGACTGGTTGAACGCCATCACCGTGCTGCACAGCACCAACAACTTTCCCGAGTTCACCGGCCGCATCTGCCCCGCGCCCTGCGAGGCGGCCTGCACCCTGAATGTGAACGACGATGCGGTGGGCATCAAAAGCATTGAGCACGCCATCATCGACCGCGCCTGGCACGAAGGCTGGGTCACGCCGCAAGTGGCCAAGCACAAGACCGGCAAAAAAGTCGCCGTGGTCGGCAGCGGCCCCGCTGGCCTGGCTGCTGCGCAGCAACTGGCCCGCGTTGGGCACAGCGTGACGGTGTTCGAGAAAAACGACCGTGTGGGGGGCTTGCTGCGCTACGGCATTCCCGATTTCAAGATGGAAAAAATCCACATTGACCGCCGTGTGGCGCAAATGGAAGCGGAGGGCGTGGCGTTTCGCTGCGGCGTGATGGTGGGCACGCTGCCTGCTGACAGCAAGGTGACGAACTGGGCCAAAGAGACCATCACGCCCGAACAACTGCAAAAAGAATTCGACGCGGTGCTGCTGGCAGGTGGCGCCGAGCAGTCACGCGACCTGCCTGTGCCGGGCCGCGAGCTGGACGGCGTTCACTTTGCGATGGAGTTTTTGCCACTGCAAAACAAGGTCAACGCGGGCGACAAGGTGAGGGGCCAGTTGCGTGCCGATGGTAAACACGTGATCGTGATCGGCGGTGGCGACACCGGCAGCGACTGCGTGGGCACCAGCAACCGCCACGGTGCCGCCAGCGTCACGCAATTCGAGCTGATGCCCCAGCCCCCCGAAGAAGAAGACCGCCCGATGACCTGGCCCTACTGGCCCATCAAGCTGCGCACCAGCTCGAGCCACGAAGAAGGCTGCGACCGCGAGTTCGCTATCTCCACCAAAGAATTTTTGACCGAAGGTAAAACAGGCAAAGTCACCGGCTTGAAAACTGTGCGCATCGAATTCAAAGACGGCAAGCTGCAAGAAGTCCCCGGCACTGAGCAAACGCTCAAAGCCGACTTGGTACTGCTGGCCATGGGTTTCACCGCCCCCGTGGGCAGCGTGCTCGACGCGTTCGGCATCACCAAAGACCCGCGCGGCAACGCCAAAGCCAGCACCGAGTTCATCGGCGGCTACGCCACGAATGTTCCCAAGGTGTTCGCGGCGGGCGACGTGCGGCGCGGGCAGAGTTTGGTGGTCTGGGCGATTCGTGAAGGTCGGCAAGCGGCGCGGGCGATCGACGAGTTCTTGATGGAATTCAGCGACTTGCCGCGTTGAGTCGTGGGTTTTGGTTCAGCGTAAACCCGATCTGAGACGGCTTTAGCGTTGCTCAACGACAACGAAATCCACAAAGGCGCGGAGTTACTTGGCCACCCGCAAGGATATTTGGTAACCTCCACAGTGCTTCTTTATTCGCCCTTGCTGTTTTCAGTGACTTCAAAAGGAATTCTTTGATGAATCAAAATGTAATTGCACTTGGTGCCGCCTTGTTTGTCGGTAGCCTAGGTTTGACAGGTGCCGCGCAAGCTAACGTCTTGCGTGACAACGGTGTCGCCACCATTTCGGCCACTACGGCGACTGCACAGTCCGTGCTGCCAGGTGGTATTGGTCACCAGCTGATCATCCCTTACTACAACGTTCAGGCTGGTAACGCCACCCTGATCAACTTGGTCAACTCAGACACCATCAACGGTAAAGCCGTCAAGGTCCGCTTTCGCGGTGCGTCAAACTCTGATGACGTGTTTGACTTCCAGGTTTACATGTCGCCAGGCGACATCTGGTCTGCCAACATCAGCCGCGGTGCCGATGGCCGTGCAGTTCTGACATCGACCGACAAGTCTTGCACCATCCCTCAAACCGTTAGCGGCACATCTTTTGTCACCGCCCGTTTGAACCCACGCCTGACAGGTGATGCGCTGGCCGCTGAGACACGCGAAGGCTACATTGAGATTTTCAATATGGCAGACGTTCCACCGCTTGCTATTGACACCGCTGTAGCTACACTTGGTGCTGCCTTGGCAACTCCTAATGCCTTGTTCACTACGACCAAGCACGTTGCCGGTATTGCCCCTTGCTTCAGCACAACGGCTGGTGCCGCTGCACTGAACGCACTGCAAAATGACCCTGCCACCCTCACCGCCGCCTATACACTGGGCCTGCGCGGCCCATCGACCGGCCTGTTTGCCAACTGGACCATCATCAACGTGCCCAAGTCCGGCGCATCCAGCGGCGAGGCCGTGGCATTGACCGCCACCGTTGGCGCCGGCGGTGCAAACGGCATCGGCAACATTGTGTTCTTCCCACAAACCGGTGCTGTTGCTGCCACGCCAAGCTTGTTCACGGCTGACCCGTCGCTGCGTACTACTGCCGGTGTAACCGTTGCTGACGTGCAAAACGGTGCAGGTGCTGCCTACGCTGGCGGCACCGTGCCAATCATCGCTGCGTCTAACTTTGACCTGCCTGACTTGTCGACTCCGTACCTGGTTTTGGCCGCGTACCCACCCGTTGGTGCTGACCCAGTTGCACAGGCTTATGCACTGACCCGTGCAATCGCCACTGTCAACGTG
>JANOQJ010000059.1:0-106520 GCA_031414805.1 Comamonadaceae bacterium | reverse complement strand
CAAAAATAATGTCTTCGGGTGGGAAACCCACCTCATCGACCAGCACGCGGTAGGCGCGCTCGCAAATTTCGACCTTGCGCTGGTAGGTGTCGGCCTGGCCTTGTTCGTCAAACGCCATCACCACGGCGGCTGCGCCGTAGCGTTTGAGCAGCTTGGCCTGGTGTTTGAACGGCTCCAGGCCTTCTTTCATCGAGATCGAATTGACAATCCCCTTGCCCTGGATGCAGCGCAGCCCGGCCTCGATCACGCTCCATTTGGAGCTGTCGATCATGATGGGCACGCGCGAAATATCGGGCTCGCTGGCAATCAGGTTCAGAAAACGCACCATGGCAGCCTGGCTGTCCAGCATGGCCTCGTCCATGTTGATGTCGATGATTTGCGCGCCGTTTTCCACCTGCTGGCGGGCCACCGACAAGGCCTGGTCAAACTCGCCGTTCAAAATCATCCGGGCGAACGCTTTGGAGCCCGTGACGTTGGTGCGCTCGCCGATGTTGACAAATAAGGTTTTGGGGGACAGACCTTCAGCTCTGTCCTCCACTGGATAAGAACTGGGGGACAGACCTTCCGCTCTGTCCTCCACTGAATAAGAACTGGAAGCAATATGGACGGGTTCCAGGCCCGACAGCTTCATGGCGGGAACAACGGCGGAGGAAGAATTGGCGTTTGGCATGGACTCACCTGGCATACAAAAGAATTCAGGTGAGCGCGGTTGGAAAATTCTGCTGGCCGTCAAGCCTGACAAGATCAACTTTCGCTGTATCTTGCTGCAACGCTCCTTGAAGGCATTTGAATTTTAAGCGTCTATGAACACACCCACCTCACCCTCGGCTTTGACATCTGTGCCCATCGAACGCCACGGCGACACCTTCGGCGGAGTGGCTGCCAGAACCCAAGACCAGCGCATGGCCGCTATCAAAGGCTCAGCCAGCGCCGACTACGCCGCCCGCATGCTGTGCGCGCCCAGCGCCCTGATGCAGCTCTCGCACGACGAAGCACGCATGGTGGTCAGCTACATGCAGCCGCGCATGATTGAGGCGGGCACCACCTTCATCCGCCAGGGCGACCGCGCCGAGACCGATTTCATGCTGCTGTTGCTCAATGGTGAGGTCACGATTGAATCCATCGTGGTCAGCCGGGTAGAGCCCATTACCCTCACGGTGCTGGGCCCGGGTAGCCTGATCGGCGAAATGGGCCTGCTGGATGGCGAACCCCGCAGCGCCTCCTGCACAACCCTGAGTATCGTGCGATGCGCCATGCTGACACGCACCGAATTGAACCAACTGCTCGACGATGACCCACGCACCGCCGCCAAACTGATGATGGCCATTTCCTTGCGCATTGCCCAACGCCTGCGAGACTCCAGCGACAAACTGAAGATGTACGCCCAGCTGACCCAGGCCATGCAGGAGGAGATTGATAAGTTGATGCCGACTTGAGGCACGTTGATCATGCGTTACAACACCGATCAAAATACTATTAAATCAATAGCTGCTTGAGCAGTATTTATAAGGGCTGCAGCCCAATTTAGCTCAGAATTTGAGCACCCATCTACTTCCCCCACTCCCGCTCATACGTGCTGACCAGCGTCTGGTTGCTCAAGCGGTTGACCTGCGCGGGCACGCGGGCCATGTCGGCGGGGAAGTCGAACATCAGGGCCAGGGTGGGCACGGTTAAAAACCGCAGGCCCGCGGGCAGTTGCTCTGGCTTCTGCGGCACAGCAAACGGCCGGCGGCTGGCGATGATGAAGCCCCATTCGCCGAAGCTGGGCACGTTGGCGTGGTAAGGCGCGGTGCGCAGCCCGACAGATTCCAGCGTGGTGGCCACTGTCCAGTAGCTCTCGCGGGCCACCAGGGGCGAGGTGGTCTGAATGACGGCGTAGCCACTGGCAGACAGGCGCTGCTCCAGCAGGGCGTAAAACGAGGTGGTGTAGAGCTTGCCGATGGAAAAATTGGTCGGGTCGGGAAAGTCGACCACGATGATGTCGAACTGCTCTTGTGTGTCTTCGAGCCACTTGAAGGCATCGGTGTTGACGATTTTGAGCTTGGGCGATTGCAGCGCGCCGCCGTTGAGCTTGACCAGCGCGGGCTGTGTGGAAAACAAGCGGGTCATCGCCGGGTCCAGCTCCACCAGCGTCACGCTTTCCACCTGCTGATATCGAAGCACCTCGCGCACGGTCATACCGTCGCCACCGCCCAGCACCGCCACTTTGCGCGCGCCGCCGTGTGCGGCCATGGCGGGGTGCACGAGGGCCTCGTGGTAGCGGTATTCGTCTTTCTCGGAGAACTGCAGGTTGCCGTTCAGAAAAAGCCGGTGGCCGTGGCGCGTGCCGGCGTTGGTGGCACCAGCCGAATGGGTGAGCACGATGCGTTGGTAGGGCGAAGTGGTGCTGAAAATCACGCGGTCCTGGTAGAGCTTGTCTTCGGCCAGCGTGGTGATGTGATTGGCCCCCGCAAAGGCCCCGCCGAGTGCCGCCAGCGTCAGTACGCAAGCGGCGGTATGGGCCCAGAAGTGGCGCAGCTCATCGCGAAACAGCCACAACGCCCACAGCGCCACGGCGGCGTTCATCAAGCCAAACAACAGGCCGGTGCGCACCAAGCCCAACTGCGGCACCAGCAACAGGGGGAAAGCGACCGACACAGCCAGCGCGCCCAAATAGTCAAACGTGAGCACCTGAGAGACCAGCTCTTTCAAGGCGGCATGCCGCTTCAAAATTCGCATGACCAGCGGAATCTCCAGCCCCACCAGCGCGCCGACCAGCACCACCATGGCATACAGCACCACCCGAAAGCTGCCCGGTGCCACCGCGTTCACTATAAAAAGAATAGCTGGTAGAGCACCGCCTATAAGGGCTACCAGCAGTTCTATGCGTAAAAAGTGGGCGGGGAGCTGGCGCTCGAAGTAGCGCGACAGGTAGGAGCCAATGCCCATCGCAAACAAGTAGGTGCCAATGATGGTGGAGAACTGCAGCACCGAGTCACCCAGCACATAAGACGCCAGCGCTGCCGCCGCCAGTTCGTACACCAGGCCGCACGCGGCGACGACGAAAACGCTGGCGAGTAGGGCGACTTCAACGGGGGATTTGGAGGATGTCACGCGCAACAGGACTGAAATCGGGTGCCAGAACGAAGAGGACGCAGAGGTTTCGCAGAGGGCGCAGAAAAGTCAAAAGAAAGGACTTCTTTTGCGTCCTCTGCGTTCTTGCCCCCCGCTCCCCTACACCGCAAGCACCAATCAATGAATCGCGGCGGCCACGATCACGCTGATGCCTAAACACATCGCGGCCACCACCATCCCCAGCGCCATGTTCTGCTTTTCAACAATCTCTTCCCACAGGTTGTAGGGCGTGATTTTGTCGATGACGATGAAGCTGATCCAGAACACCAGCACGCCAATCATGGCGTACATGATGGAGCCGAAAAAAGCCGCTGGTTTGAGCCATTCAAAACCCATGATGTTCTCCTTGAATAAACCGGTTAAAAACCCTGTTGTGAAGCCGTGCGCTATTTGCCGCCGCCACCGCTGCCTGAAAAACCACCAAAAGAACCGCCCGAGCTGCGGTTGGAGCTGGAGCAGTTCTGGCGTGTGGGGTCGCAGCTGCAGCCACGCAGCACTGACAGCAAAATCATGATGATCACAAACACCACGATGATGGTGATGCAGCCCAGCCCCTTTTTGGCCGTGGGCGAGGCATCAGCCCGCTTGAGTAGCTCTTTTTTGTCTTCAATCTTGAAGGCCTTGGCCACAGCCTCGCTGCTGATCTTGGCGCCAATAGACCAGGTCAGCTCGGTGGGTGTTTGCTCCATCGACAACAGGTTGCCGCCATTGGCGTAGTCGCGGTTGCTGGTCTTTTGGCCGCGCACCACGGGCCAGTAAAACTCGCCCGCCACGTAGGTGGTCTCGGCGTTGTAGCTGTATTGCAGCTTGTAGGTGGTGCCCAGATAGCTGGCAGTTTGGCCCGCGCTGCTGCTCACGGTGGGCGCTCCCGTCGTCGGCTTCACCACGCTCCAACCGTCTTCGGCATCCACCAAAAACACAAAGCCGCGCTTCTGGTTGAACAGCAGGTATTCGTTCCAGCCGAAATGCTCTTCTTCATCGTCCTGCGGGTCGTGGCCCATCCGGTGCTGGAATCCCACCACCTGCCAGTGCACGCCCTGTAACTGCCCCGTAGCCCCCAAGGGAATGAGCAGTGCAACTGGTTCGTCCTGCACCGCGTGCGACAGCTCGCTGCCCATGCCTTTGGACAGGTCAATCAGGCTGTTGCAGGAGCGGCAGGTGATGCTTTTGCTGTTGGCCAGATGCACTTCCACCGGCGCGCCGCAGTTGGGGCACTCGAAGTGGCGGCCCTTTTCGTCTTTGACGTTGTCGTCACGCAGGCCCGACAGATTCAGGCCTTCCAGCAACACCGCCACGCCACGTGACAGCAGGGGCGGCGTAGCGAAGTAGTCAATGCTGATGACTTCGCCCTCGGCGCTGCGCAGCTCCACCACCGCAAAGGTTTGCCCCAACGGAGGCAATTTAGGCAGCTCGCCTTGCGCAGAGATCAGCGCCACCTGCTCGCTGGCGGCTACGCTGAAGGATTTGCCGCCAATGGCGGTGGTGGCACCCACGCGAAAACGCTCGGCGGGCGGTACCTCGCGCTGAGCCCCACCGCCCAAAGACGTTGGGAAACTGAACACGTAGGAGCCGTTGTCTTCACCCAGGGTGCCGGTGCGGCCATCGTCAAAAAACGCGTTCCACTCGGTCCACGTGCCGCTGCCCGAGCGGTACTGCAGCCGCCCCACCAGCACAAAGCCAACCTTCTCATACGTGCCGCGGGTTTGCAGTTGCAGCGGGCTGTGGTCGTCAAACAGCTCGGCCATCTTGCCGATGCGCGCCAGCTTGTCGCCGTCGCGCACCACGGTGCTGCTGCAATAGCCGCACACCGCGTGGGTGGACTGCGCGCTTAAAAAATCAACCGGCGCACCGCAGCCGGGACAGGGTGCCCGGTATGCACGTTGTGGGGTTGGCTGAGCCACTGCGAGGGCTTAGGCAATGCTTGAAAAAAGATGGCCCGGCGCGGGGAAACGGAGAACTAATGACGGATGCGAAAGAAAACCACAATCAATAAAAAGCATTGGAATACCCCTCGTCATTTTTGTCTTCATGTCGCGTGCCCATCGCGTGGAAACCTGCGCTGCGTTCACCCGCGTCCCAAATCCGCGTCAATTTCTCAGATGAGTTTTTTCAACAACTCCGCCTTCTTCGCGTCGAATTCTTCCTGCGTCAGGATGCCTTTGACCTTGAGGTCGCCCAGCTTTTCCAGCATGCCCATGATGTCGTCGGCACTGGCAGCAACCGGTGCTGCGGCTGGCTGCACAGCCGCGGCAGCAGGTTGGTTCAAACCACCCAAGCCCTGCGCCAGATTTTGCGCCAGCGCCTGACCCAAGGCCACGCCAGCGCCTAAACCCATCGCATCACCAGCAATACCGCTACCGCCCCCACCACCACCCGAGACCATGCCGGGAATGGCCTGGCCGGTTTGGTACTGCATGAACTTGCCCATGTCGTTGCCGATCATGCCCATGCCGATTTTCTGGTCCAGGATCTTTTGCAATTCTTCAGGCAGAGAGACGTTTTGCACCGTCATGCCCTCGACCTTCAGGCCGATTTTTTCAAATGCCGGAGACAGCTCAGTGGTCAGGGCATTGGCAAAGGCCAGCTGGTTGGCCGCCAGGTCCAGGAAAGGAATGCCACTTTTGGCAATCGCGTCCGACAGGTGTTGCAGCACGAGGCCGCGCAGCTGACCATCCAGCTCGGCGGATGTGTAGCTCTCGCGCGTGCCAGAAATTTCGGTGTGAAACAGCTTGGGGTCGGCGATGCGGAAGCTGTAATTTCCGAATGCGCGCAGGCGCACCATGCCAAAGTCTTTGTCGCGAATAGTGATGGGCTGCGAGGTGCCCCAGCGCTGATCCACCTGCTGGCGGGTGCTGAAGAAGTACACATCACTCTTGAACGGGGACTCAAACAGCTTGTCCCAGTTTTTCAAGTACGTGAGAACGGGCAAGGTTTGCGTGGTCAGCTTGTGCATGCCAGGGCCAAACACGTCGGCCACTTTTCCTTCGTTAACAAACACCGCCAGTTGCGATTCGCGCACAGTGAGCGTGCCACCGTTTTGAATCTCCATGCCCGCCATGGGAAACCGCCAGGCCAGCACACCATCCCCCTCCTCGGTCCATTGGATAACGTCAATAAACTGTTTCTTGATGAAGTCCATCAGGCCCATAGCAACCTCCAAGTGGTGGGAAAGTTAACGAAAAAGCATGATACCCGCGCGTTGTGGCAATGCAAGCACCGGTAACTTCGTGCGCTTCAATAAACATAGCGACCTGTGCTTGATTGACAAGGGCGCGTGGCCGATTTGGCTCAAATATGACCTTTGACAGGGGTTCTCTAGCCCAAACTCAGGCCCGCAGAATTTTCTGCTCCCCCAGCGCCAGCGCTTCCGGTTTGCCTGACAGCACCAGCGTGTCGCCGCCTTGCAGCACGGTTTCTTCTGTCAACGGCTGCGCCTTGCCAGCGCGCAACAGGCTGATGGCGCGCACACCGATGGCATGTAGCGCCAGGTCGCCCAGCGGCTTGTCCACGCTGCGGGCGCTCAGGGGCACGGTGAAGGTGTGCAGGCGTTCGTGGTCCAACTCATTGACGGTGTCGTCATCGGCGCCGTGAAAGTAGCCGCGCAGCAAGTTGTAGCGGGCGTCACGCTGGTCTTGCACGATGCGGATCACGCGGCGCATGGGCACGCCGACCAGCGCCAGCGCATGGCTGGCCAGCATCAGGCTGCCTTCAATAGCCTCGGGCACCACCTCGGTAGCACCGGCGGCGGTCAGGCGCTCCAGGTCATGGTCGTCCTGGGTGCGCACGATCACAGGCACGGTGGGGGCATGGGCGCGGGTGTTGGCCAGCACTTTCATCGCACCCGCCACGTCCAGATACGTACACACCACGGCACTGGCACGTGACAGGCCCGCCGCCATCAATGCCTGCAGCCGTGCCGCGTCGCCGTAAACCACCGAGTCCCCAGCGGCGGCTGCCTGGCGTACGCGGTCAATGTCCAAATCGAGCGCCATATAGGGAATGCCTTCACGCTCCAGCATGCGCGCCAGGTTTTGGCCGCAGCGGCCGTAGCCGCAAATGATCACGTGCTTGTTGGCGTTGATCGACTTGCGGGCAATGGTGGTCATTTGCAACGACTGCTGTAGCCATTCGCTGCTGACCACCTTCATGACCAGCGGGTTGCTGTACATGATGATGAAGGGCGTGGCCAACATGGACAGCACCATGCTGGCCAGAATCGGGTTGAGCAGCTCTGGCGGCACCAGCTTGTTGTCTTGGGCCAGCGTGAGCAGCACAAAGCCAAACTCGCCGGCCTGCGCCAGGTACAACCCGGTGCGCAACGCGGTGCCGCTGGTGGCGCCCAAGCCGCGCGCCAGCACGGCCACCATAACCAGCTTGAACAGCACCGGCAGGGTCACCAATACCAGCACCATTTCCCAGCGCGCCAGCACCAGTCGCCAGTCCAGCATCATGCCAATCGTGATGAAAAACAGGCCCAGCAACACGTCGTGAAACGGGCGGATGTCGGTTTCCACCTGGTGCTTGTATTCGGTCTCCGAAATCAACATACCTGCCAGAAAAGCACCCAGAGCCAGGCTCAGGCCCGCCAGCTCGGTCAACCAGGCCAGGCCCAAGGTGATGAGCAGCAGGTTCAGCACAAACAGCTCTTCGCTCTTGCGGCGCGCCACGATGGTCAGCCAGCGGCGCATCTCCCACTGACCGCCGACCAACAGCACCGTGATCAGCACCACAGCCTTGAGCCCGGCCAATGCCAGCGCCATGAACAGTTTTTCTGGGGACGAGCCCAGCGCCGGAATCAGCACCAGCAGCGGCACCACCGCCAAATCTTGAAACAGCAGCACTCCCATCACCCGCTTGCCGTGCTCGGACTCCATCTCCAGCCGCTCGGCCATCAGCTTGACCACAATGGCCGTGCTGCTCATGGCCAGGGCCCCCGACAGCGCCAGCGACGTCTTCCAATCCATGCCCCACAGCTGGGGGGCCGCCCAACCCAAGGTGAGCGACGCGGCCATCGCCAGCACGATGGTCAACACCACCTGAAACAGGCCCAGCCCAAACACATGGGCGCGCATCGCACGCAGCTTGGGCAGGTTGAATTCCAACCCGATCACAAACATCAAAAACACCACGCCAAATTCGCCCAGGTGCCGCACGCCCTCGGAGTTTTGCGCCAGCGCCAGCGCATTGGGCCCGATCACCACGCCCACCGCCAGGTACCCCAACATCGGCGGCAGTTTCAAGCTTCGACACGCCACCACACCCAGCACGGCTGCCAGCAGGTACAACAGGATCAGTTCAAGCGAAGTCATGGGGGAATGCTAGCAAGCAGATGTTCAAGGGTGATGTATTTAAATAAAATAGGCCTCTAGCCCTTGTATATATTGCTCAAGCAGCTATTGATTTGATAGTAAATCAAGGTGCCCGACGACGACAACCGGGATAAGCCCGCAGGTTCGCTGACGTCCTTAGAATCCCACGCATGCCTTTCGACCCCCAACAAGCCCTGCGCCTGGCTCACCAAACGTTTGACATTGAAGCCGCCGCCGTGATGGGCTTGAAAGCGCGTACTGGCGAGACGTTTGCACAGGCGGTCCACGCCATCTTGCAACTGCAGGCCCAGCGCGGCCGCGTGGCGGTGATGGGCATGGGCAAAAGCGGCCATGTGGGCCGCAAGATTGCTGCCACGCTGGCTTCCACCGGCACCCCGGCGCTGTTTGTGCACCCGGCCGAGGCCAGCCATGGGGATCTGGGCATGGTCACCTCCGACGATTTGGTGCTGGGCATCTCCAACAGCGGCGAGGTGAATGAGCTCACCACCTTGCTACCCGCCATCAAGCGATTGGGCATCAAACTCATTGCCATCACAGGCGGCCTGCAGTCCACCCTGGCGCGCCAAGCCGACTGGGTGCTGGACAGTGGCGTGGCACAAGAAGCCTGTCCCCTGAGCCTGGCCCCCACCGCCAGCACCACCGCGCAAATGGCCCTCGGCGACGCGCTGGCTGTGGCCCTGCTGGACGCGCGCGGTTTTGGCACCGAAGACTTCGCCCGCTCGCACCCCGGCGGTGCCTTGGGGCGCAAGCTGCTCACCCATGTGCGCGACCTGATGCGTGCTGGCGACGCGGTGCCGCGCGTTCTGCCGAGTGCCAACTTCAGCCAGCTGATGCGCGAGATGAGCGCCAAGGGCTTGGGCGCATCGGCCGTAGTCGATGACACGGGCCGGGTGCTGGGCATCTTCACCGACGGCGACCTGCGTCGTCTGGTGGAAAAAGGCCTGGATTTGCGCGAGATCACCGCAGGCCAGGTGATGTTTGCCAACCCGCGCACGGTTGCCGCCGACGCGCTGGCCGTGGACGCGGCGGAACTGATGGAGTTGCACGGCATCACCAGCGTGCTGGTGGTCGATGGGCAGGGCTTGTTGTGCGGTGCGATCAACACCCACGATTTGCTGCGGGCCAAGGTGATTTAAGTGCCAAATACCGCTGTAGCCCTTGTGAATACTGCTCAAGCAGCTATCAATTTTGATGCTGCACTATTGCTTAAAGCGCAAGCCGTGCGCGTCGCTTTCTTTGATGTGGACGGCGTATTGACCGACGGCGGCCTGTATTTTTCAGCTGAAGGGGAGGCTTTGAAACGCTTCCATACGCTGGACGGCCAGGGCATCAAACTGCTGCAGCAAGCGGGCATCACCCCCGCCGTGATCACCGGGCGCGACTCACCGGCTCTTCGCTTGCGCCTGCAAGCGCTGGGCGTCACCCACGCTCACTTTGGCACAGAAGACAAGCTACCCGCGGCGCAGAGCGTGCTGGCCGCGCTGGGACTGGACTGGCACCAGGCCGCCGCTATCGGCGACGACTGGCCCGACCTGCCGGTGCTACGCGCCTGCGCCCTGGCCTGCGCCCCCGCCAACGCCCATGCCCAGGTGATGGCGGCGGCGCATTACGTCACCGATCGGCGGGGTGGCGACGGGGCGGCGCGCGAGTTTTGCGACCTGTTGCTGGTGGCGACTGGCCACTACGTACGGCTTCTGGAGACGTATCTGTGAACCGTCTTTTGTGGCACGCCTGGGACACCGCCTCGGTGTACCTCCCCGTCATGCTGATGGCCCTGCTGGCCCTGGCCACCTACTGGCTGGCCCGCAGCACCCCTGCGCTGCTACCCCCCGCGGCCGCGGCAGCAGTTACCCACGAGCCCGATTACTTCATGCGGCGTTTTGGCGTGAAGAGTTTTGACGTGGATGGCCGACTGAAAAGCGAGATGCGCGGCGAGCACGCGCAGCATTACCCAGACACCGACACACTGGACATCGAACAGCCGCGTATCCGCGTCTACAACGCCCAGGGGCAACGCACGGTGGCCAGCGCCAACAAAGCGGTCAGCAATGGCGATGGCTCAGAGGTCCAGTTGATCGGCAACGCTGTGGTGGTGCGCGATGGGCGTCCGAAAGCCAACGGCCCCGCGCAGGAGCCCATGGAGTTTCGTGGTGAGTTTTTGCATGTGTTTGCCAACGCTGAGCGCGTCAAATCACACAAACCTGTGGTGCTGATCCGGGGACAGGATCGCTTCACCGGTGACAGCCTGGAATACGACGATCTGGCGCAAGTGCTGCAGCTTGGTGGCCGCGTGCGCGGCACCCTGGTTCCCGTGCCCCGTTAACACGAACTTGCGGTTGACCCCACATCAGGAGCCACGACATGTCCCCATTGGTTTTCATCACCGGCGCTTCCAGCGGCATCGGCCAAGCCCTGGCCCTGCGCTACCACCAGGCGGGCTGGCGCCTGGCCTTGGCGGCGCGCCGGGTATCAGAGGTTCAAACCTGGGCTGAATCAAATGCAATCAGCTCAAGCAGCTATGCTATTTATAGCGCCGACGTGGCGGATACCGACAGCATCATCGCCGCCGGTGCCGCCTGTATGGCCAGCCAGGGTCTGCCCGATGTGGTGATTGCCAACGCCGGGATCAGCGTGGGCATGGACACGGCGCAGCGCAGCGATATCGACGTGATGGCGCGCACTTTTGCCACCAACAACACCGGTTTGGCCGCCACCTTTCAGCCGTTCGTAGCCGCGATGGAAAAGCGCGGCAGCGGTGCGTTGGTCGGCATTGCCAGCGTGGCGGCGATTCGCGGCTTGCCGGGCCATGGGGCCTATTGCGCCAGCAAAGCCGCCGTGGTGGCGTACTGCGAAAGCCTGCGCGGAGAGCTGCGTCCAAGCGGCGTGAAAGTGGTGACGATTTGCCCAGGCTACATCGACACACCCCTGACCCAGAAAAACCGCTACAGCATGCCGTTTTTGATGCAGCCCCAAGACTTTGCAGCGCGCGCGTTTGACGCGATTCAAGCTGGTGCCAGCTACCGCGTCATTCCCTGGCAAATGGGCGTCGTGGCCAAATTGCTGCGGGCATTGCCCAACCCGGTGTTTGACAAATTGATGGCAGGTCGCCCACGCAAGCGTCGCGAGGGTGAGCAATAGCGTCTTGTCGGCATCGATATGTTGGTAAGACCATCAAAAAAGGCTCCCTCGGGAGCCTTTTTTGTAGAACTGGACAAGCTTCAATAGTCGTTGCCACCACCGCCGCCACTGTCGCGACGACCACCGCCACGTGGGCCGGTTCCGTAGGGGCTGCGAAAACCACCGTCGCCACCACCGCCGCCGCTGTCGCGACGGCCACCGCCACCTCCTCCGCCGTAGCCGCCGCCGCCGGAGTTACCGCCACCGTAGCCACCACCACCGCTAGAGCCGCCGCCATAACCACCGCCACCACCACCTTCACGACGACCGCCGCCGCCACCGCCTCCATAGCCACCGCCTCCACCGGCGCCGCCGCCATAACCACCACCGCCACCCCCAAAGCCGCCCGTGCGCGGTGGTCGCGCTTCCATCGGGCGCGCTTCATTGACGACCACGCTGCGGCCGCCCAGCGGCTGACCGTTCATACCGCCGATGGCGGCCTGAGCGTCGGCGTCGCTGCCCATCTCCACAAAACCAAAGCCTTTTGATCGGCCCGTGTCACGCTCCATCATCACTTTGGCGCTGGTAACCGCGCCAAACTGACCAAAAGCTTGTTCCAAATCACTGTCTCGCACCGAGTAGGGCAAGTTGCCCACATACAACTTATTTCCCATGAAGGGACTCCTCAAAATGACATAAACCTGATAGCGATGGAGTCCCGAAAACGCATTCAGCGAACCGTAAAACGAGATAGTGACTTGTTCACCGCAAACTAAGCACTTGGCATTTGCGCGCCAAAAGCCCGGTAATATTAGCCAAATAGTTAGCGATTAGGCAAGCAGCGCAGCACCAAAACGCACCAGAAAGTTGTGGCAAAAAACAAAAAAGGGCCCGAAGGCCCTGTTTTTCCGGCAAACGCAACGCGCTAACCTGTGATTTGGTGCTTAGTAGCCGCCACGACCACCGCCGCCGCCGCCGTAACCACCACCGCCGCCGCTACGGCCACCACCGCCACCGCCGCCGCCATAACCGCCGCCACCGCCGCCGCCGTAACCACCGCCGCCGCCGCTACCGCCGCCACCGAAACCACCGCCACCAGTGCGGGGAGGGCGGGCTTCCATTGGACGAGCTTCGTTGACAACCAGACCGCGGCCACCAATTTGCTGGCCGTTCATGCCTGCGATTGCGGCTTGCGCCTCAGCGTCGCTGCCCATTTCCACAAAACCGAAGCCTTTGGAACGACCGGTATCGCGCTCCATCATGACTTTGGCGCTGGACACGGTGCCGTACTGGCTGAACGCCTGCTCCATGTCATTGTCACGGTACGAATAGGGCAGGTTGCCCACATAAAGTTTGTTGCCCATTGCGGGACTCCTCGAAAAAAAACGCTAACAAGCGATGGAGCCCGCAAAACGCCGCCTGACAAACCTGAAAAGTATCAAAGACGCGAAACTGACCATTCACCGCACACCATGTGATTTTTAAAAATCACTACGCATTATGGTTCATTTTTCGGTTGGGTGGAGTTTTGTACGCTAAAACGTCGCATGCTGGCTTCAAAATCGGGGCTAACGCCCGATTTCTGTTGGGTAGTCTGGCAATAGCGATTGAAAACAAAAAACCTTTTTGATGAAATTTATTCAAAATGTAAGTAACGGTCTTCTCACACCACGCGTACTAACTGCCATATGAAAAACTTTCTGATTCCCCTGCTGCTGTGCTCTGCCATGGCAACAATCAGCGCCCAGACGCCAGCGCCAGCGACGGGCACCACGCCATCAACTGTTGCAAGCATTGTTGAGCCGTCTATCGAGGGCCGCACAGTGGACGGCAAGCCATTCGCCTTGAGCGCCCTCAAAGGCAAAGTGGTGCTGGTGATGTTCTGGTCGACCGAATGTGCCGTGTGCCGAGACAAAATGCCAGAGTTGCGACAAAACTACGAAGGCTGGATGGGCAAGCCTTTTGAGATGGTGCTGGTCAGTCACGACAAGCGCATGAAAGACGTGGACGACTATGAAAAAATTATCTCCGCCACGGTTCCCATCAAGCAGCGATTCGTTCAACTGTGGGCAGGCGAGCCGCGCTACAAAGACAACATCGGACGCCCGGCGCAGCTGCCGACCGCCTTGCTGATTGATAAAAATGGCAAAGTCGTTGAGCGCTTTATCGGCCGTATGCCTGCCGATGCTTGGGACAAAATTGCCGAGCTGATTTAACTGCCAAAAGAATGCCTATGAGCCAACCGGACATCGCACCACATGTTCGCGCCAACCAGACCGGCATCGGCTGGCGGCACCCACACTATGGGGAGCTGATGCAGCGTGCGCTTGCACCTGTGGGCTCGCCCGAGTTTCCTTACCTTGATTTCATCGAGGTGCATTCCGAGAATTTCTTTGGCCAGGGCGGCGCGGCGCTGTCGGTGCTGACGCAAGCGCGCGAGCACTGGCCGGTCAGCTTGCACGGCGTGGGACTGGGACTGGGTTCAGCGTGCGGGGTAGACGACTGGCACCTCACACAGCTGGCCCGCCTGGTCAAACAGGTGCAGCCGGTGCGCGTAAGTGACCATGCATGCTTTGCCCGTGGCGTGCTGGCCGCCCATGTGCGAGACACGGCCGAACACACCACTGTGCATGCCGCCGACCTGTTGCCACTGCCGTTCAACCGACAAGCGCTTGACGTGTTGTGCAGCAATGTGCACCGCGTGCAGGAGCGTCTGGAGCGCGCGCTGTTGATTGAAAACCTGTCGGCCTACGTCGGGTTTGCCTCCAGCGACATGCCGGAAACCGAGTTTTTGTCCACCTTGGTGCGGCGCACCGGAGGCCAGTTGCTGGTGGACGTGAACAACCTGTACGTGAATGCCTTGAACGCTCGTTTGGCCGGAGCAACAGACGATCCGGTGCGCGCGTGCTGCGCCTGGCTAGATCAGCTGGCACCCGCTTCGGTGGGCCAGATTCATGTGGCGGGTCACTGCGCGATGGACGACATCGTGGTCGACGACCACAGCCGCACCGTCGCCGACCCCGTGTGGTTGGTCTACCGCCATGCCATTGCCCGCTTCGGCCCGGTGCCCACGCTGGTGGAATGGGACACTGATATTCCTACGCTGGACGTATTGCTCGGTCAAGCCGACTTGGCGCGTACACACGCCAGCATTGCATTACAAAGTCGGCCGCAGGTGCCCGCATGAGCCGGGATCTGCTGGACGATCAGCAAGCGCTGCTGGCCGCGTTGTGGGCACCGACCCAGGGAGACGCTATTCATTCGATAGCTGCTCGAGCAGTATCGGCAGGAGCTATAGGCCAAAAACTCATGGAGCGTGGCCTCAGCGCCTACCGTGCCAACGCGCAGGCCCTGGCTCCCCGTGCGTTGGCGGGCGCCTACCCGGTGGTGTTTCAGTTGTTGGGCGACGAAAACTTTGAGGGCATGGCGCGCCAGCACTGGCATGACCACCCGCCCGAGCGGGGCGATTTGGCGCAGTGGGGCGGCCAGCTGGCTGACCACATGGCCATGTTGCCCGGCCTGCTGGAGCAGGAGCCGTATTTGAGCGATGTGGCACGCGTGGAGTGGGCCTTGCACCTGGCCAGCAGTGCGGCAGACGCGAGCGTTGATCTGGCTTCCCTGTCTTTGCTGGCTGAGCGGGACCCCGCTAACGTCTTTCTGCAGCTGAGCCCCGGCGCGGCCTGCGTGGCCAGTCCCTATCCGGTGGTGACGATCGTGCAGGCCCATTTGCAGGAACCTTCGCCGAAGGTGCCCGCGTCGGAGTCGTCAGAGCACGCAACGACGCAGCGCGCCACCGTCGCGGCCCATCTCGTTCAAGACGGCCCGCCCGACCTGGCGCTGGAGCTGCACGCTGACGCGGCAACCCTGGCCCAGGCCGGGCAGCGGCTGCGCGACGGCGTGGCCGAAACCGCCCTGATCTGGCGCAACGGCATGAAACCGCAAGTACGCGTGGCACAGGTCGGCGAGATGAGCCTGCTGGCGGCTGTGCAGTCGGGTTCCAGCGTGCTGGAGGCACTGGCAGCGGCGCCGCGCCTGGACTTTCAAGCCTGGTTTGCCCCAGCCGTGCGCAGCGGTTTGGTGGTGGGTGCCAAAACGGTGTAACCCGGGCGCTGCCTGCGACGAAGTAAAACCCGTTGCCAGCTGCAAGCTGCAAGCCAGCGACGAGATGGGGCAAACTGCCCTGAACCCAATAGTCCACGCACACCGTGTTGACACAACCCCGAGGAGACTTCATGACCCCATCACGCCAACCCAGTCTGATCCAGCGCGGCTTGCAGACCTGGTCGCTTTTCAGCGGCTTTCTGGACGCTTTGCAACCCCTGGCCTTGCTGGCCGCCCGCCTGTATGTGGCGCAAGTCTTTTTCCTCTCGGGTTTGACCAAATTGCGCGACTGGGGCACCACCGTGGCGCTGTTCACCGATGAGTACAAGGTACCCCTGCTCTCGCCGCAACTGGCTGCTGTCTCGGGTACGGCGGGCGAGCTGGTACTGCCGGTGATGCTGGTGTTGGGCTTGGGTGGGCGCTTTGCTGCGCTGGGCCTGTTCGTGGTCAACGCCGTGGCAGTCATCGCGTTGGCCGACATCCCGCCTGCAGCCATGCAGCAGCATGTGTTCTGGGGTGCCTTATTGGCCGGTCTGGCGGTATTCGGCCCGGGCAAGTGGTCGCTGGACGCGGTGGTCTGGCCGCGTCTTTTCAAAGGCGCTTGATATACTTTTGACACAGCGCTGATTTGCTTCCAGCTTGCGGGCGCTTAATAAATTCCGCTAAAGACGCCATCCGTTTCATTTGAACCCGGTCTCGTTTTTAGCGACACCGGGTTTTTTTATGTTCGCCACGCCACAGTCCATGCACTTCAGCGCGCCGCTGGCGCTGCAAAGCGGCGCGCGCATCGCAGGCTACGACCTGACGTTCGAAACCTACGGCACGCTGAATGCCGCCAAGTCCAATGCTGTGCTGGTATGTCACGCACTGAATGCATCGCACCATGTGGCCGGCGTGTACCAAGGCCAAGACAAGTCTGAAGGCTGGTGGGACAACATGATTGGGCCTGGCAAGCCGGTGGACACCAACCGCTTCTTCGTGATTGGCGTGAATAACCTGGGCTCGTGCTTCGGCTCGACCGGCCCGAGGCACACCAACCCCGAGACCGGACAGATTTACGGTGCCGACTTTCCCGTGGTCACGGTGGAAGATTGGGTCAATGCCCAGGCCCTGCTGCTTGATGCGCTGGGCATTGACGTGCTGGCGGCCGTGATGGGCGGCAGCCTGGGCGGCATGCAGGCCTTGAGCTGGACGCTGCAGTTTCCCCAGCGTGTGCAACATGCCGTGGTGGTAGCGAGCGCCCCCAACCTCACGGCAGAAAACATCGCTTTCAACGAAGTGGCCCGCCGCGCCATTGCCACCGACCCCGACTTTCACGGCGGCAATTTTTACCGCCACGGTGTGGTACCCAAACGCGGTTTGCGCATCGCCCGCATGGTCGGGCATATCACGTACCTGAGCGACGACGTGATGAACGAGAAGTTTGGGCGGCAGCTCAAGGTGTTGACCGCCGCCGCGCCGGGCCGCCCCCAGCAAGGCAGCGCCCCGCACCACAACGAAGACAGGGGCCCTTCCCTGCCTGGGGGCAGCGAACCACACGCCGTGGGGAGCGTGGGGGCCTCATATCGCTACACGACCCAGGACGTGGAATTCCAGATCGAAAGCTACCTGCGCTACCAGGGCGACAAATTCGCCGAGTACTTTGACGCCAACACCTACCTCTTGATTACCCGTGCGCTGGACTATTTCGACCCCGCGCGGGCTTACGGCGGCAACTTAAGCCAAGCCCTGGCAAGAGCCACTGCCAAGTTCCTGTTGGTCAGCTTCACCACCGACTGGCGCTTCGCCCCCACGCGCAGCCGGGAGATCGTCAAAGCCCTGCTGGACAACCGCCGCGACGTGACCTATGCGCAGATTGACGCGCCGCACGGGCACGATGCTTTTCTGCTGGATGATGCGCGTTATTTAAACGTCGTTCGCTCTTATTTTGATAGCTGCTTGAGCAGTAAAGGCAAGGGCTGATGGCCGATTTGACCCCAAACTCAGCGCATTTGAACGCCATTGCCCGCCTGGTGCCCCAGGGTGCCCGTGTGCTCGACTTAGGCTGCGGCGACGGTGCCCTGCTCGCCCTGCTGCAAAGCCAGCGCGGCTGCACCGGCTACGGTGTGGAAATTGCCGATGCGGGTGTGCTGGCCTGTGTGCAGCGCGGCGTGAACGTGCTGCAGCTCAACCTGGAAGACGGCTTGTCCATCTTTGAAGACAACAGCTTTGACGTGGTGCTGCAAATCGACACCCTGCAACACCTGCGCAATGCCCAAACCATGCTGCGTGAGACCGCGCGGGTGGGCAAAACCGGCATCGTCGCCTTTCCCAACTTCGCCCACTGGCCCAACCGCCTGAGCGTGCTGCAGGGCCGCATGCCCGTCACCAAGCGTCTGCCCTACCAGTGGTATGACACGCCGAACATTCGCGTAGGCACGTTCGACGACTTTGCGGCGCTGGCTGAGCAGAACCAGCTGCAGGTGCTGGATTGCTTTGGCCTGCAAAACGGGCGTGAAGTGCGTTTTGCACCCAACGCGCGGGCCAGCACGGCCGTGTTCAAGTTTCAGCGGCGCTGACCTTCAACTGATACCCAGATCAACGCTCGGCGAGGCAAGCTGCGCGTGGCATCTGCGCATCAAGATCGGGCTCAGTCCGAAGGGAAGTCAATACTTCTTTGAGCCCCGGCAATTGGCTGCTGTAACAAACCCCCGCTGTAATCGAACTGCTAGTGGCGACACAAAAACTCTCTTGCGTCACAACCCTTCAACGACTTGAATATCCACCCATGGTCAGTCTTCACGATTTGCTGATTGAGAGCAATGCCTTTGATGCAAACGTGATTTTTGCGGGCACACAATGCAACCAGGGCAACACCGCACGGGCATACCCCGGTGGTTGTTTCCACTTTCTTCGCACAGGTGCCGCTAACTTGTCGATACCGGGCCAGCTGCCTGTGCTCATTGAACAACCTTCATTGGTATTTTTCGCTAACGCCAGCACCCATGCGGTGCAGGCTGCTGATGTGTCAGGCGTGCAGATGGTGTGTGCCGTCACCACTTACGACCCGGTTTTTACCCGCGCGGTGGAGCTGTCGTTCCCGGCTTATCTGATCATTCCGCTGCATCATCTTTCAGCGGTTGCCCAGACGCTGGAAGCCTTCTTTCAGGAAGCCCTTTCGCGCGCCCCAGGCAGCAAAACACTGGCCAACCGCTTGTGCATGGTCTTGCTGGCTTACCTGACCCGCCACGTGTTGCAGCAAAATGATCCCGCAGCCAGCTTGCTGGGCGCAGCGGCCGACAAGCGCATTGCCGCTGTGCTGGCCGCCATTCACGACCAGTTTGACAACGAGCTGGATCTGGAAACTCTGGCCCGCCTGGCTGGCATGTCGCGCACCCGCTTCATCGAGCGCTTCACCGAACTGGTGGGCAAAAGCCCGCACCACTATTTGCTGACCTACCGCATCAGCATGGCCAAGCGGTTGCTGGAAACCGGTTTGCCCGTCAAGGTGGTGGCGCAACGTGTGGGCTACCAGACGGCTTCGGCGTTTGTGCGCAAGTTCAAGGAAATCGTCGGCGTCACGCCGGGTGCCTGGACTCGCTGACTGCACGGCTGCACACCAAAACGGGCCGGACGAAGCGGTAAGTGAATGGAACGAATGAACGACTTTTCCGCAAGCCCCCGCAGCACAATTTCTTATGCATTTTGTGAGGTCTGCTCCATGCATGGTGTCAGTGTATTAACCCCTTTTTCTCTCCAGGAGATATGAGATGTCTTTCAAGAAATTTGCTACCGCTTTCGTTATCGCCGCTTCTTTTGCCGCTTCCGGCACTGCATTTGCAGCAAGCCACGCCTCACTTGGGGGCCCATCAGGCGCCTCTGGCGAATTCATGTCATTTGGCGATGTCATGGCCATGAAAATGATCGACAAAAACAAGGACGGCATGGTCTCCAAAAAAGAGTTTATGGACATGATGACCAAGGCATGGGACATGAACGCCACCAAGATGGGCGTCAAGGGCGAAAAAATGACCGGCCAGCAATTCAGTGATTTGCTGATGTACCTGAAAGCAGGCAGCTGATCACCATTGGTTTTTGATTTTCATTTCAGTTGAATTTTTGGGGCTCGAAAGAGCCCCATTTTTTTGGAGAACCCTTATGAATCTCTCTTTTTACGCACTGGCTTCAACCGCTTCCCTGTTGGTATGGGGATCAAACGCCCATGCGCAGACCGCTACACCACCCGTGGACCCCAACGCCTTCATCAACCAGTTTGAAGCCACGTTTGGCAAGTTCGAAGGCTACCGTCGATCAGGCGCCAAAGGTGTTTGCGCTACGGGTGAATTCGTCGGCTCGGCAGATGCCCGCACGCTGTCGATGGCCTCCGTATTCAGTGGCAAGCCGGTTCCGGTGGTGGTTCGATTTTCGGTGGGTGGTGCCAACCCCAAGGCACCCGACAACGCCAAAACCCAGCGCAATCTGGCCTTGCAATTCAACTTGCCCAATGACGAGCAGTGGTTGATGGGCAATATCTCCGGGCCCGTGTTTGGCGCTGCAACACCCGAGCAGTTTTTGGGCTTGCTGGCCTCACGTCAACCCGACCCCGCCACCAAAATACCCGACCCCGCGAAAGTGAAGGCGTTTAACGATGCCAACCCCGAAATTCTGTTGTTGCCCAAGCATCTGGCTTCGCAGCCCGTGCCCGCCAGTTTTGCCAGCGTCAACTACTGGGGTGTGCATGGGCATGGGTTTGTGAATGCAGCGGGCACCACGCAGTTTGGCAAGTGGATTTTTGAGCCCGTGGCCGGACTGCAAGGCTTGACCGACGACGAAGCCAAAGCCAAAGGTGCCAGCTTTCTGTTTGACGACTTGCGCCAGCGCGTGAAAGACGGAAAAGTCGCATTCAACTTCAACCTGGAGTTGGCGCAAGCGGGCGACAAGATTGACAACGCCACCATTCCTTTGCCCGAGGGCCGCAAGAAGGTCAACCTGGGTGTGTTGAAGGTCACCTCGGTGTCTGAAGACGGTGGCGGCCCCTGCCTGACCATCAACTTCAACCCCCTGGTCATGCCCAAAGGCGTGGTGGCATCAAGCGACCCGATGCTGGCCGCACGTGCGGCACCGTATGCCATTTCGCTGGGCCGACGCCTGGTGGAAGGTGCCAAGCAACAGTGATCCCACCACACACCCCAAGGCTCCCACATGAACACCCCACGCAGAGTTTTCTTCATACGCAGCTTGTCTTTGGCATCAGCGCTGTCGCTTGTCAAGGTCGCCACGGCGCAAGGCACCGTCTCAGAAACCGACCCCCAGGCGGTTGCGCTGGGCTACCGGGCTGACAGCACCCAGGTCGATGGCAAGAAGTACCCCAACCACTCGGTTAGCCAGAGCTGCTCGGGTTGCGCCCTGTTTCAAGGCGCAAGAACAGACGCTTCTGCTGCTTGCGCGGTGTTTGCGAACAAGCAGGTCAACGCAAAAGGCTGGTGCAGCGCCTGGACGAAACGGGCTTGATTCCAGGCGGATTTATGGTCAAAAGGCCCATCCGCCCTTGTGTTTATTGCTCAAGCAGCTATCAATTATGTAGCGTTGTGATTTAACGCCGGTTCACCAACACAATGCCCAGCGCCACCAAACCCAGGGCCAGCACCAGGGTGATGGTAATGGCCTCGCCCAACCACAGCGCACCAAAGCCCAGCGCGAACACCGGCGTTAAGAACACAAACACCGACAGCCGCGTGGCGTTGTAACGCCCCAGCAGCCACATCCAGGCCAGGTAGCTGGCAAAAGCGCCGACCACGGTTTGCAGCAGCAGCGAGGTGATGGCAAACGGGCTGAATACCATGGTCCAGCGCTCCCCCAACGCCAGTGACACGAACGGCAACACCGCTGCACTCACCGCCACTTGGTAAAACAACAGCTTTTCTGGCGACACGCGGGACAGCGCCGAGCTGCGAATCACCACCGTCGTCAAGCCCCAGAACATGCCCGCCGCCAGCGCCAGCACATCGCCCTGCCAGGTGGCGCCTGCGCTGCCAGAAAAGCCCTCACGCAGCGCAAACACCACCGCTGCAAATGCGCAGGCCAAGCCCGCCCACTGCACTGGCCGAAGCTTCTCGGCCGGCAACCACAGCGGCAACAGCGCTGCCACCCAAAACGGCGAGGTGTACAAAAACACCGTCAGGCGCGATGCCGTGGCGTGCTGCAAGCCGACAAAAATACACACAAACTCCGCTGCAAACAGCGAGCCCGCCAGCAAGCCAGCGCCCAGCGAACCATCGCGCCCCCATAGCGGCACCCGCTTGGCTGCACACCACATCCACAGCAAAGCGACAGCCCCCACAAACCGGATCGCTGCCTGATAGACCGGCGGCAACTCGGGCAAGGTGGCTTTGACCAGCACCTGCTGAAAACCCCAAAACGCGCAACACGCCACTAGCAGGCCGATGGCGGTTGCGTCCAGGTGGTCTTTGCGGGCGGGGTGGGTTGCGGATGGGGTGGCGGGCATGGGGCAATGGTAGTGTGGCGGCATGGACCACAAGTGGCTGGAAGACTTCGTTGTACTGGCGCGTGAGCGCAGCTTTTCGCGCGCTGCGGTGTTGCGCCATGTGACACAGCCGCAGTTTTCGCGGCGCATTCGCTCGCTGGAAATGTGGGTCGGCGGCGACCTCATCAACCGCAGCGGTGTGCCTGTTGGTTTGACCGAAGCGGGCGAGGAATTGCTGCCGGTTGCCCGCCGCGCCGTGGCCAGCTTGAGCGAGGTGCGCGCGCGCATCCGCCAGGCGGGCGGTGATGGTGACTGGGTGACGCTGGCCACCGGGCGCACGCTGTCGCGCACCACGGTGCCCGCCTGGTCGCGCGATGTGCGCCGCGTGGTGGGTGACTTTCGCCTTCGCATGCTCACTGGCTCGGTGCACGACGGCGTGCAGGCGCTGGAACAGGGCGGCGCCGACTTTCTGCTCAGCTACAGCCACCCCCGGCTGGTGATGACCCTGGACGAGCACCAGTTTGAAAGCCGTTTGATGGGACAAGACGAACTGGTGCCCGTATGCGCACCACGCCCCGATGGCAAGGCTCTGTTTGCCCTGCCCGGCACCGCGCGCAAACCCCTGCCGCTGCTGGGCTTTGCGCCTTCGCTGGCACTGGCCCATATTTTTCAGGATGGTCTAGCCCGCAACGCGCGCGAGCTGCACCTGCAATGCGTGTGCGAGTCTGACTTTGCCGAGTCACTGCACGAGCAGGCCTTGCAGGGCGCGGGCGTCGCCTGGCTGCCGCAGGCGCTGGTGGCGGCGGATCTGAAGGCCGGGCGCTTGGTGTTGGCTGGCGGTGCGGGTGATGCCATCCGCTTCGAAATCCGGCTGCACCGGCCACGGGTGGCGCGCAATGCTTTGGTGCAGAAGGTTTGGGAGGTTTTCTAGCCTGGCCCATGTGCCAGAAACACCACTAATGGGCCTGCACCCGGTGCTGAACAAGACGCGGGTCGCGCCGTGTGTCCAGAACTGCGACAACACACGCCACATCTTCGCTGAGCGTGTAGTAAACCGCATAGGGAAAGCGCGTCGACACACGTCTATAAACACGTGGATCAAACGGCTTCTCGTGTACACCTGCGTATAGCAGCAGGGAGTCAATATCAGATTGAAGGGCATTGAGAAAATAGTCGCCAATTCCAGCTTGCTGAGCCTCGTAGAACCAGAATCCATCTTCCAGATCGTCTCTTGCCGATTGGGCCACCTCTATACGTTGGCAACCGTTCACTGCACAGAACCTGGGTTTTTTCGGGCTTCTATCGCGCTGCGAATACTGCGCTTGGCCTCGTCCCATGACAAGACGGGTTCTTGGCCAGCGTCATGTCGGTTTACGCGCTCAAGTACCACGGACTTGTGCCAAGCGGGAATCGCGACGAGTTTGTCCGCCTCATCCTGCGTCATTGAATTCCACAAAACCTGCATCGCCTCCATGCGCTGAGCCAGAGGCAAGGAGGCAAGCTCATTGATATTCATAGCCAAGCCTTCAACATAACAATAAAAAATCATCGTACCAAACGCAGGAAAGCTATTGTGTTTAGACAAATCCGCATGTCCCTATGCGCTTACTGCATACGGTTTATCTCCCTGTTTCCTATGCTTCTCTGCTTAACACATCGGAGTTTGTCATGCGCCCCAATCACGCTTCACGCCGCCTCATTCTGGCCATCGCCACCTGTGCCGGGCTGACCAGCCTGTCCAGCCCCGCCGCCGCCCAAACCTGGCCCGCCGCCAAACCCATCACCCTGGTGGTGGGCTACCCCGCCGGTGGCAGTGTGGACCTGGTGGCGCGCACCATCGCCGAGCCGCTGTCCAAGCGGTTGGGCACGCCCGTGGTGGTGGAAAACGTGGGTGGGGCCGGTGGCACGATTGGGGCGCAGAAAGTCGTCAACGCCCAGCCCGATGGCTACACCCTGCTGCTCGGTTCGGGCAGCGAGGTGTCGATTGCGCGGCTGTTCAACACGGCCGTCAAATACAACGGCGAAACCGATCTGGCGCCGATTGGCCTGATAGGCACCACGCCCATGGTGTTTGTGGCGGGGCCCAAAGCGGGTGTGAAAACCATGGACGAGGCGCTGGCCAAGGCCAAGCGTGAACCCAATCGGCTGAGCTTTGCGTCCTCAGGCGTGGGCACGCCGCTGCACGTCTCGGGCGAGCTGATCAACATGCTGGGCGGCACCACGTTTCGCCATGTGCCTTACCGCGGTGCGGCGCAAATGGTGCAAGACGTGCTGGGCGGGAACGTGGAATTCAGCGTGTTTGTGCTGTCGTCGGCGCTGCCACACATCGAGTCGGGCAAGATGATTCCGCTGGGCGTGACCACCCCCAACCGGTCGCGCGCGGCACCGCAAATTCCGGCGCTGGCCGAGCACCCGCGCCTGAAGGGCTACGACATGAATGTGTGGTTTGGCCTGTTTGGACCCGCCAAACTGCCCGCGCCGATGACGGCTCGTTTGAACAAAGAGCTTGGTGAGGTGCTGCGCGAGCAGGACGTGTGGCAAAAGCTGCAGAAAGCTGGCATCAGCAACGATGGCGGAAGCCCCAAAGCGCTGACTGATTTCATCAAGAGCGAAACCACCCGCGTGCGCAGCGTGGTCACACAGGCCGTGGCAGCGGGTGCGGGCTCGTGAGCGCACGAGACGGGTTTTCACACCCGGTTGAGCTGCCAGCACCCGACCTGTCGTGCTGGGCCGAATCGCCCACCGGCGTGCCCTATGTCCACCAACGCGTCGGCTCACACGAGGGCCCGCAGGTGCTCATCACCTCACTGGTGCACGGCAACGAGTATTCGGGTGCCATCGCACTGGACGCTTTTTTAAAGAGCGGTCTGCTGCCCCGCGCCGGTCGCATCACCGCCATTTTTTGCAATGCGGCGGCCTTTGGGCGCTTCGATGCGCGCAAGCCCGACGCCAGCCGTTTCATTGATGAAGACTTCAACCGTGTCTGGGGTGACAGCCTGCCAAGCGGCACCAGCGCCGAGCGCTTGCGGGCCCGGCAAATCCTGCCTTTCGTGCAAGGTGCCACGCATTTGCTGGACCTGCACTCCATGCACGAACCCGCGCCGCCGCTGCTGGTCACCGGCCTGCTGCCGCGCAACATTGCCTTCGCACAAGCCTTGCAACTGCCCGCCCAAGCCATCATCGACAGCGGCCACGACGACGGCGTGCGCCTGCGTGATTACGGCCCGTTTGCCGACCCGGCGAGCCAGCGCATTGCCCTGCTGCTGGAGGCGGGCCAGCACTGGCAGGCCTCGTCGCTACAGGTCGCGCGCAACGCCTTGATGCGCTTTCTGATGGCGGCGGGCTCGCTTGACCGAAACGACGTGCCCACGGGCTGGTTGCAGCCCGACGCGGTGCCGCCACCACCCGTGCAGGTGACGCAGCGCGTGGTGGCCCAATCAATGGACTTTGTGTTCACCCAGGCCTTCACCGGCGGCGAGGTCATCGCCCACGCAGGCACGGTGATCGCCCACGACGCCGGGCAGCCCGTGGTCACGCCCTATGACGATTGCGTGCTGGTCATGCCCTCGGTGCGGCAGTTGCGCGTGGGGGTGACGACGGTGCGGTTTGGGCGGGTGGTTCATGCCACTCTGGAATGAAGTCACGCCAACCCATCACTTCACGACTACCGTTTTCAGCGCGACACTGAACCCACAACCCACGCAAACCACCGGAGACAACACCATGCCCATCACCCGTCGCACCGCCCTGTTCACTGTCGCCATCGGCCTGAACCCCTGGCTGTTGTCCGCCTGCAGCACGCCACCCACCACCGCAGCCAAGTCTTTGCCAGCACCCAAACCCAGCTTGTCCGAGGTCGGTATCTACGCCGCTGGCCCAGGCAGCGCCTTCCTGCCCTACGCCCAAGGCATGGCGGCCTACCTGAGCAGCCAGGGCCTGAAAGCGCAGGCGCTGGAGTCGCGCGGGTCCATCGAAAACCTGCAAAAAATCAACGAGCAAGCCGGCAGCCTGGGCACGGTGTTTTTGGGCACGGCGTTTGAAGCCGTCAGCGGCACAGGCAGTTGGACGCAGGGCAAGCAGCACAGCAACGTGCGCGCCCTGTTCCCCATGTACGAAACGTCTTTTCAAATCGTGGCCCTGCGCGCATCAGGCTTGAGCAACCTGGCCCAGCTAGCCGGTAAACGGGTCGGCGTAGGTCCCGCCGGTGGCCCGGCAGAAAGCTTCTTCAAGGGTTTGATTGAAGCCAATAAGTTGCAGATGCAAACTGTTGCAGGCACGCCCGCGGCTCTGGCGGCCGACCTGCTGGCCGGGCGCATCGACGCGCTGTGGCAGGGCGCGGCGCTGCCCATTCCGGCCATCAAACAAGTGGCCGATGCGGCCGACGCCGTGGTCTTTGGCCTGAGCACTGCCGAGCGCAGCGCCATGCTGCAGCGCTTCCCGTTTTTGAGCCCCACCAGCGTGCCCGCCAACACCTACAAAAGTCAGGCCACGGCCCTGAACAGCGTGGCCGCCTGGAACTTCGTGATGGCCCACAAAGATCTGCCAGAGGCCGATGCCTACTGGATCACCCGAACCGTGCTGTCCGTAGCCGACCCCCTGACCCTGCACCCCAGCGCGGGGCCGACCCGCGCAGAGAACGCGGTGAACAACACGGTGGTGCCGTTTCATCCGGGGGCGTTGCGGTATCTGCGGGAGCGAGGGGTAGGCGTGACTGTGGTGCGCACCTCATAAGGCTGGCTATTGATTCAGCCCTAGGAAGTTTGAACCGTGTGCCCTGCTGCCTGCTATTAAATCCGCATGGCACGGGGCCAGGCTAGCCAACAACATTCGCTGCGGCGGGCAGTCGGGTGTGTGATCGAAAAATTGCAGCAAGGCGCAGCGTGGTCTGGTGCGCTACCCAAAACCTGTTTCGCGTGATTGCGGAGATTTTCTCCAGCGCAGACCCGGCTGGCCGTCGCTTGCCAGCCCAGGTTGATGCGCAGGGGAGCCGCCTGCCGGGCCTGGAATGTGAGGGAGCAAGGCGTCGATTCAAGCCAAAACAAGACTCCAGCCCTTGTGAATACTGCTCAAGCAGCTATTTATTTTGTAGCGGCTGATGCCCCAACTGACAGCGCTATGGGTGCGTAAAAACCGCCTCGCAGTGCCACACCCCGCGAATGCAACCCCCGCAAAATAAGTATTAACCCGAATACTCATAGTCATTAACTATGAATATCGCGACTTAATCGAAATATCATATCGACGGTTCCAAAGCTTCCCAACCCTCAAGGAGTTCTCTCATGTCCCTCATCAACAAAGACGTCATTCCCTTTAAAGCCACCGCTTACCAAAACGGCAAGTTCGTGCCCGTGACGAGCGAGCAGCTCAAGGGCAAGTGGTCGGTGTTTGTGTTTTTCCCGGCTGCGTTCACGTTTGTCTGCCCCACCGAACTGGGTGACCTGGCCGACCATTACGCCGAGTTCCAGAAAATGGGCGTGGACATTTATGGCGTGTCGACGGACACCCACTTCACACACAAAGCCTGGCACGACAGCTCGCCGGAGATGGGCAAGGTGCAGTACGCACTGGTGGGCGACCCGGGCCACACGCTGGCCCGTGGCTTTGACGTGCTGATTGAAGAAGGCGAAGACGCAGGCCTGTGCCTGCGCGGCACGTTCATCGTCAACCCCGAAGGCAAGATTCAAACCATTGAAGTGCACCCCGACGGCATTGGGCGCGATGCCAAAGAGCTGATGCGCCGGGTGAAAGCTGCGCAGTACATCGCCGCCCACCCCGGCGAGGTGTGCCCGGCCAAGTGGAATGAGGGCTCGGCCACGCTGAAGCCTTCGTTTGACCTGGTTGGCAAGATTTAAAACAGTCTCTCCGCCTCCAACCTGGGTGCCTGGCACCCAGGTTTTTTTGTCCCTTTTTTCCCGAAAGTGCGCCCGCCATGCTCGATTCCGACACCAAAGCCCAGCTCAAAAGCTACCTGGACCGCGCCACCACGCCGATAGCCATCGTGGCCTCGCTGGACGACAGCGCGGCATCGGGCGAGATGCGGTCGCTGCTGAAAGACGTGGCCGATTGCTCGCGACTGGTGACGGTGACCGAGAGCACGGGTGATGCGTACCGCAAGCCTTCATTCAGCATCAATCGTCCCGGCGAACACCACGGGCTGCGTTTTGCCGGACTCCCGATGGGGCATGAATTCACATCGCTCATCCTGGCCTTGCTGCAAACCGGCAGCTACCCGCCCAAGGTGGCACCCGATGTGCTGGAACAAATCCGCGCGTTGGACGGTGACTTTGTATTCGAGGTGTTTGTGTCCCTCAGTTGCCACAGCTGCCCGGACGTGGTGCAGGCGCTGAACCTGATGGCGGTGCAAAACCCGCGCATCAAAACCACCATGATTGACGGCGCACTGTTTCAAGACGAGGTGAAGCAACGCCAGGTGATGGCTGTGCCCACCGTGTTTTTGAACGGCGCCGAGTTCAGCCAGGGCCGCATGAGCCTGGAAGAAATTCTGGCCAAGATTGACACCAGCGGCGTCGAGCGTGAGGCCAAGAAGATCAACAACAAGGAAACCTTTGACATGCTCATCGTCGGTGGCGGCCCCGCTGGAGCCGCGGCGGCGGTGTATGCAGCGCGTAAGGGCATTCGCACGGGGGTGGCCAGCGAAAACATTGGCGGCCAGACGCTGGATACGCTGGGCATTGAAAACTACCCGTCGGTCCAGGAAACCCAAGGCCCCGCCTTCGCGCTGGCCCTGGAGCAACAGATGCGCGGCTACGACGTGGACATCATGAACATGCAACGCGCCAAAGCCCTGGTGCTGAACACGGGCCCGGCGCACGATTTGATCCAGGTGAAGCTGGAAAGCGGAGCCACCTTGACCACCAAATCGGTGGTGATTTCTACCGGCGCGCGTTGGCGCAACATCAATGTGCCCGGCGAAGCGGAGTTCAAAAACAAGGGCGTGGCCTACTGCCCGCACTGCGATGGTCCGCTGTTCAAGGGCAAGCACGTGGCCGTGATTGGCGGCGGCAACTCCGGCGTGGAAGCCGCGATTGACCTGGGCGGCGTGGTGGGCCACGTGACGCTGATCGAGTTTGACAAAACGCTGCGCGCCGACGCGGTGCTGCAGCGCAAGCTGCACAGCCTGCCCAATGTGACAGTGATCACGAATGCGCAAACCACCGAAATCACCGGCGACCAGAAGGTCAATGCGCTGGTCTACAAAGACCGCGCCACCGAGCAGCTGCACACCGTGGCGCTCGAAGGCGTGTTTATTCAAATTGGCTTGGTGCCCAACACCGACTGGCTCAAAGGCGTGGTGGAGCTGTCCAAACACGGCGAAATCATCGTGGACGCAAAAGGTCAGACTTCGGTGCCCGGCGTATTTGCGGCGGGTGACGCGACGACGGTGCCGTTCAAGCAGATCGTGATTGCGGCGGGCGATGGGTCGAAAGCGGCGCTGGGGGCGTTTGAGCACTTGATGCGCACTTCTGTACCAAATTGAGCAGTAGCCCTTGCGGATACTGCCCAAGCAGCTATATAAATAATAGCAATTTGACCTACAGGTGCGAAAGGTTTCTTCCCATCAAGGCCGGTGGCCTTGGTTACTTCGCGTCGAACCCACCTGCGCAATGAATAGCGCGGTTTAAAGAACAAACAAGGGACTAGCCCTTATCGATACTGCTCAAACAGCTATATAAACCATAGCGAATCAAGGCATCAACGACACCCAAACCACCCCGTTACCCGCTGGCAGCAAACGTGTCATACCCATTCGGGATGTTGGCTCAGGCAACAGCAGGCAAAAGCGCTGGCGATAGCGGGTTTGCTGCGCTGCAATAGGCCTTCGTTCAACTCTCAAAGGGCCATCCCGATGAATTCAACATCCCGTTCCAAACTACGCCAGGCGCTGCGCGTGATCAACTTTGAAGCCCGCAGTGTGGGTCTGTTTGCCGGACTGGCGCTGGGCACCGTGCTAAGCGTCCAGGCGCAATCCATGGGTGCTGGCACCCCCAGCACGACGGTGGGGCCAACTGGCACTTCCCAAGTGGCTGAGGCCTTCAAGCGCGCCGACGCCGATGGCGATGGCAACCTCAGCCGCGAAGAGGCCAATCAACTCCCGGCGGTAGCCCAGCGCTTCGAGCAACTGGACGCCAACAACGACGGCAAGCTGTCGCGCAAGGAGTTTGATGAGGGCCTGGCAGCCCGCTAGGACTCCGCCCTGCATGTTCAAGGGCATACAAATGCTCTTGTTTTAATAGCTGCTTGAGCGCTCTGAATAGGCGCTAGCAGCTATTTCCTTTAGAAATTGCCGCTTTTAGCGACTGCGTACGGCCTGGATCACCACGTCAACGCGTCGGTTCGGCACCAAACACTCCTGGCGGTCCACCACCGAGCGGAACTGCTTGCCCTCACACATGACCACAGGCTTGCTGTCGGACTCATGCCGGGTGGTCATCAGGTTCGCGGCAATGCCTTTACCCGCCAGGTAGTCGCGCACCGCCATCACGCGGTCTTTGGACAACTGGTCGTTGTAGTCAGGCTTGCCAGTGGCATTGGTCTTGTCGGCGTGGCCAGTCAGTTGCACCGACTGAATGGTGGCGCCAGCGGATTTGGCTTGGGCGACCAGGCTGTCGAGCTGGGCCAGGGTGTAAGCACGGGCACCGGCGATGTCGCGCTTGTCGTAATTGAACAGCACGGTGGCGCTGAATGCCGATACCGCCTGGCCGGCAAGTGCTGGCACCACGGGAACTGTTCCCGGAATCACCACAGGCAGCGGCGTTGTGGCGACGGCAGGTGGCGGCAAACAGGCGTCTGCTGCGCGCACAGCATTGGCCAGGCCGTCTTCGGCCAGTTGAATGTACGGCTGCGCATGGCGCCACTGCTTCTGATTGAACTCGTGGCCGGCATGCGCCAGCTCCACCTCGGCGCAGGCCACGCGCTGGGCCACGCAGCGAAAGCCAGCGTGTGATTTGAGCTGGGTGGCCGCGTCCCACAAGTCGGGGCGCAACAACTCGCCATTGACCACGCGGGGTGTTTGGGCGATGGCATCGGGTTTGCCTGCCACGGGGCGGCCGGACAAGGCCTCGGTGATATGCCATGACTGCTCCAGCGCTTCCTGCGGGAACGCACTGCGGTCGTTGCGGGTGTACTCGTGAAACGACACATCCAGCCAGCACTGCGCCTTGGCCAGCGGGTAGCCCGAGATCGGGTGCTTGCCCGAGTCGTTCAGGGCCTTGATGCGTAACTGCTGCTCTTCGTAGCTTTTCAGGTCGGCATGAATAGCTTTGTCGGTGATGCGGTCGGCCTGCGGGTTGAGCGTGGGTGCTGCCGTGGTTTGTGAGCCGGCAGCTGCGCTGAATACGGCCAGCGCGATGCCGCACAGTGCGGTCAAGGGGCGAATGGCAAGGGGTTTGAAAGAGGCCATGGTGCTGATGCTTTCAAGCAGGGTTAAATCAGGGAGCGATCAGGAATGATCAAGGGGTTTGGCCGTCGCGGGCGCTGGAACGGTTGGAGCGGGCGTCGCTGCCACGGAACAGGTCTTCGTCAAACTTGAAGCGCAGGCGAATGTAGACACCGCGGTTGGTGTAGTCGGCACCGGCCAGCTCCTGATCCGAGAAGCCCGTCCAGTTGGCACCCACCGACAGCCACAGGTTTTGCTGCAAGGCATAACCAATTTCAATGCCTTGCGCCCACTGGCGGCTGGAACCATTGGGGCTCCACTTGCGCGACAGCAGCAGCGAGGCATCCCAGCTTTCGGCAAAGTCCCAGGTGGCACGGCCGCCGACCAGGTAGGCGGTGTAGCTGCCGTACGGGTCTTTCTGGCTCTTGGCGGCCACACGGCCACCCAGCCACCAGGCGCGGGACGGGTGGTAATTGGCGTGCAGGCTGCCTATGGTGGTGCGGGTGCGCTCGGGGCCGGTGGCCAACTCGCCATTGCGATCCAGCTTGTATTCGAGCTTGACCAGCGCATCAAAGCGGTTGCTGTCCACCGGGCGGTAGGCCGCACCAATTTGCAGGCGGTCTTGCGTGCGGCTGCTGGGCAGGGATTTGTCGTCGCTGAACAGCAGGTAGTTGCGCACCAGGCCTGTCCAGTCGCGGTCGAGTTTGCGGGCCACACTGACGGTGGACAGCCAGCTGTCTTGTCGGTCATTGCCAGGTGTGGTGGCATCGTCGGCGACGCGGCGGTATTCCAGCTTGCCGCCGAGCTTCCACATCTCGTCGGCCGTGTAGTCCACGCCACCGGCCACGGCCAGGGCGGCACGGCTGCTGCCGGTGAGAACTTTCAGATGCTCAACATTGACGGTGTAGCGCAAGCCGGGTGACACATTGATGACGCGCTGGATGCCAGAGGCCAGTTGCAGGTCTTTGGCCGCAGCGTCCTGCCCACTGATGGCATCGCGCAGGCGGTACTCGGTGAACACCTCGGTGTTGGCCAGGAAACTGCTGGACACACCGAAGATAAAGGCACTGCTCTTGTCGGCGGGGTTGGCCGACAGCACCGAGGCCAACGCGTTTTGCCGTTCGTAGCGGGCGTACAGCTTGGAGCGCTCGGTGAGCTGGTAGTCAGCGCCCAGAGCAAAGCGGCGTTTGTCGGCACCCGACACGTCGGTTTCAATCTCGCCCAACAAAGCCCAGCTGGCTGATGGCTTCCACTTGAGGCCCACGCGTACCGTGTTGGCATTGACAGGTGCTGCGCCGCTGCTGGTGTTGGTAAAGCCGCCGTTGTTGATGATGCCGTTGTTGCCCGTGTTGTTGCCGATGCCAAAGAAGCCGCCGCCCACGGTGCTGCTGCCCACGCCCAGACCGGTGCCAATCACGGGTGCGGCGTCGGGGTTGGCGCGGCTTTCACGCACGCTGCGCAAGCCGACATCCAGCTCCAAAGCGTCGGAGAACTTGAACCGCAAACCGACATCGCCTGCGGTGCGCTTGGCGGTGGCCGCGCGGTCTTCGCTGCGCAGCAACTGGCCGTACAAGGCCAGGGGTTCGCTCAACTGGTAATCGGCCTTCACGCCGGCTTCCGAGCGGCCACCATTCAGGCTGGCGGCCGGGTTGATGAAGTCGGTGTCACTGCGGCCCGCGTGGGCGCGCAACGACCAGTCGATGCCTTCGTGGCGAATCTCGGCGCGCGCGGCACGTCCGCTGACGATGCCACTGCGACCCACCACGCCGGGCGTGGTGTTGACGTTGCTGGTGGTACTGTTCACATCGCCCCGGCTGGACGCGATTTCCGCGGCAAACATGGTTTTGGGGCCCAGGCGCACACCCACGTTGGCGCTGGCCAGGCTGTATTTGGCGAGTGGGTTGCTGTCTTTGACGTAAGCGCCGCCAACCTCCACGCTGTCGGACACCTTGGCCTGACCATCAACACCCGCGAGCCAGAACGAGGGGCCGTCTTGCTCCAGTTCGTAGGTCACGCGCACAAAAATGGGGTTCAGGTTCGAGTCAAACGCGGGCACGGGCTGCTTGAACAGCAAGCGGCCCGAGAAAGGCTCGAACGAATAGTCAGCCAGCGGTGCCATGAGCGTGGTGCTCAGAATCACGCTGCGCTGGTTGCGGTCGCGCACGATCAGCTCCACCCGCTCGGTGCCAATCAAGGCGCCGCTGTTGGATAGGGCGTAGGGGCCGGAGACGCCCTGGCCCTGGAACTCGTCAATGATCTGCTTGAGGTTGTCGCGCGCGGCAAAGGCGTTGAGCGCCATCGACGTGGTTTCGTAGTGCCATTTCAGACCGGTCAAGTTGCGGTTGTAAGCACCCAGGTCGCGCAGCCTCAAGCCTGGGCCTGTGCCGGAGATGAACGAAGGTGCTTCGGTCGCGGTGCTGAAGTCACCAAACAAGCCATAGCTTTTGCCGTTGTCTACCCGCACAAACAGGCGGGAGGCGGAGCGCACGTCACTGCCGCGCAGGGCGGAATCGCCATACACGGGGTAGAACTCTTCGGGCCGCACGGTTTCGGCCAGTTTGCGGCGGGTTTCCTTGTCGGAGTCGTAGGCAGCGGTCAGCAGGTACTCACCGCTGATCTTGCCTTTCAGGAAGAACGAGGTGCGCACGCCTGCCGAGTTTTTGCCATTGGCAAAAGAGTTTTGCCAGTGGCGCATTTCACGCTCAAAACCGTCTTCAGGCCGAGCTTGGAGGAACGAGCTGGCGCTGGACTTTTTGAAGTTGATGATGCCGTCGATCACGCCGGCAGCCACCCAGTCACGCAGATCGGGCAAGTAGCTGACCACGCCGCTGGCCTCGTGCTCACCGCCCGAGACGCGAATGCGCACGTCTTTGGGCTCGGAGGGCGCCAGCAGCACAAACTCGGCCATGCCGTCTTTGACCAGCAGCTGCACGCCGGGTATCACGGCGTCAACGTCTTTGCGATCCGGGCCATATTCGTCCGTGCGGGCACCGGGCAGCAGCACGCGCCCGCCAGTGATCTCAATCGTGACCAGGGCTTCGCCGGTGAGCGGTGCGCCCTTGGCATCGAGCAGCTTCACGACGATTTTGTTGGCGGTTTGACCGTCGGCTGGCAAGCCGTTTTGCGCAACCTCGACCACGATGCCGCCGATGCGACGGTTGGCGCTGTAGTCGGCGGTGCCCGAGCGGCCCTGGAACACGGACGGTTTGTCCGATGGCAGGTTCGTGCCCGTGGTGCGGGTGGCCGGGTCTTTGCTGAAGCTGTCAAAACGCCCTGCGTCAGGCAGTTGCGCGTGAACCGAGGGCATCAAGCTCGCCATCAGGGCAAATAGCGTTGTAGCCCTTATGGATACTGCTCGAGCAGCCGCGTGGCAGCGTGGACTGATCGACCTTGAGCGTGTAGGTGCGTGGCTGGCGGCCACAGACCGAGTACTTGCCTTCGACGTCGGAGACCATGAAGGTGCCGTCGTCAAAGTACAGGCGCACGCCGGGAATTCCGACCTCTTCGTTGTCCTGCATGTGGTTGCTGTTGCAATCCACATAGACCTTGCCAATCACGCAGGCTTCGTTGGTGAACACGCCACCGTCGACCCGTACCCGGTATTCGGCGATGTTCGACGCCGTCGCAAACGGCCCGGCCTGTCCGGTGGCACGCACGCGGTTGACGCCGTCTCCCTCCTGCGCACCCACACCCACCCGCACGCGGTAGGTGAAGTTCACAGTTTGGCCCGCCACCATGTTGGGTAGCGCAAAGGTCAGCACCGGGCCAATGCCACCCGCAGGATTGGGTTGCACGATGCCATTGATGCGGAAGGTGCCCGGGATGTAGCGGAAGCCTGCGGGCAGCGTGTCGATGGCCCGCACGGTGGTCAGTTGCACGCCGTTCCACTTGGTGACCCCGATGGTGTATTCCATGGTGTCGCCCAGCTCGATGGAACGCACGGAACCCGTTTTGACAATGCGCAGGACACCTGGATCCAGGCGATCCAGCGGGATGTGGTTGTTGAACACATCGTTGTGTGTGCTGCCGCTACGAACCACCACGTGGTACGTGGTGGTCTGGTTGCCCGTGGGCGCGGTTGCTGATAGTGCCGGGGTTGGTTTCGGCGTTATCGGTTCCAGCGGGCTGCGTGGGCTCGGTGACCGTGTACGTGCCAGGGCGCAAGCCCGGAAACTCGTAACGACCGTTCGCGTCGGTCACGGTCGTGAAGGTCACGCTTCGACCCAGGTCGTCGATGCCCGTCAACGTGACGGTCACGCCCACCAGTGGGGTGTCGCTTGCGTCACGCACACCATTGCCGTTTTTGTCGAAGTAAATAAAACCACTGATGGTGGACGGCACGATTTCGCCGAAATTGTTGTTGTCCACCAGCGTGCCGCCGCGCACGATGGTGATGCCGGAAATGGCGGACGGCACGGTACCGCGCCCAGTGGCGGTACCTGGCGTAGAGCCGTTATTGCCCGCACCGGGGTTGGTTTCCCAATTGGCCGTGTTCGGTGGCTGGGTAGGCTCGGTCACCGTGTAAGTACCCGGACGCAAACCGGTGAACTCGTAGCGGCCATTGGCGTCGGTGGTCGTGGTGCGGGTGACGGGCCGACCCAGATCATCCACACCGGTCAAGGTGACGGTCACGCCCGCAAGGGGCGCATCAGCCGGGTCGCGCACGCCATTGGTGTTGTTGTCCAGGTAGACAAAGCCGGCGATGGTGGACAACGGAATTTCACCAAAATTGTTCGCTGGCGACACGGTGCCTGGCCCGGTGATGCGAATGTTGTTGATCGCCGATGGCAGCGTGGTGCGCGGGGTTGCCGTGCCCACGGAGCCGCCGTTGTTGATGGTGCCGGGGTTGGTTTCGGCGTTGTCGGTGCTAGGCGGTTGTACGGGCTCGGTCACGCTGTACGTGCCGGGACGCAAGCCGGTGAACTCGTAATTGCCATTGGCATCAGTGGTCACCGTGCGGTTGACCGGGCGACCCAGGTCGTCCACACCCGCCAGGGTGACGGTGACGCCAGGAATGCCGGTGTCGCCGGGGCCGAACACGCCGTTGCCGTCGTTGTCCAGGTAAACCGCGCCGCTGATGGTGGACAAGCCGATTTCACCAAAGTTGTTGTCGGGTGAGGTGGTGCCGGGTGCGGTGATGCGAATGCCGGAAATGGCTGATGGCACGGTGGTGCGCGGCGTGGAGGAACCGGGTGTGCCGCCGTTGTTGATGGTGCCGGGGTTGGTTTCGGCGTTGTCGGTGCTGGGCGGCTGGGTTGGCTGGGTCACGGTGTACACACCGTTTGGCAGGCCCGTGAACTCATAGCGGCCATTGGCGTCGGTGACGAGGGTGCGCGCCACCGGCTGGCCCGCTGCGTCGATGCCCGACAGGGTGACGGTGACGTTGGGGATGGAGGTATCGCCCGCATCCCGCACGCCATTGCCGTTGTTGTCCAGATACACCACGCCACTGATCGTTGAACCCGAGGCCGGAATCTCGCCGAAGTTGTTGTTGAACGAGGTCTGACCTGCGCCCAGGCGGATCGGACCAATGGCAGACACCGGCACGCTCGGCGGTGTGGCGGTGCCCTGCGACAGGGCACCCACGCCCACGGTGGTGATGCCGGGTGAGGTTTGTGCAATGCCTGCCGGCAAGCTGGCACCGTTGGCAACCGATGGCTGCTGCGGCTCGGTCACCGTGTAGGTGCCTTCCTCCAGGTTCACGAATTCGTACAGGCCGTCAGGGCGGGTGGTCAAGGTCAGGCTCACCGTGGCCCCGGCTGCGGTGGTGCCTGTCAGCACGACGGTGACGCCGCCAATGCCGGGCTCGCCCGCATCGATCGAGCCATTGTTGTTGGTGTCCAGCCAGACGCGGCCTGCAATGCTGCCCAGCACCACAGCCGATGGCGGTGCGACGATTTCAGCAAAGTCGTTGTTGATCGAAGCCACGCCTCGGGAAATGACGATGCCCTGAATGGTCGACGGTGTCACCCCCACCGAGGATGCGGTGCCAGCTGCACCGCCAGCTGTCGCAGGACCTGCCGTGGTGATGCCGTTGCCAGTGTTCGGGGGCTGGTTCGGCTCGGCCACTGTGTAAGTGCCCGCACGCAGGTTGGTGAACGAGTACGTGCCCGAAGCGCTGGTGGTCGTGCTCAGGTTCACGGCTTGGCCCAGGTCGTTCACGCCAGTCAGCAGCAGAACCACACCGGGCAGCGGGAAATCAGCCGGTGCGTTTTGCACGCCGTTGTTGTTCACATCAAAAAACACCTTGCCGGAGATGCTGGAGGGCAGCAACTCGCCAAAGTTGTTGTTAATCGAGGCGGCGCCGAGTGCCAGCGTCGTGGTTAATTGAATACCCGTGATGGCTGACGGCGTCACCGCTGGCAGCGTGGTGGTGCCTTGAACCAGCGCGCCCGTACCCAGTGTGGTTTTGCCATTGACCGTGGTTGCAAAGCCCGGGGGCAACGTGGCACCGTTGGCCGTGGTGGGCTGGTTGGGCTCGGTCACGGTATAGGTGCCGGCAAACAACCCGGGGAACGAATAGTTGCCGGTGGCATTGGTCACCGTGGTTCGGTTGATGGTGGTGCCAAAGGCATCAATGCCGGCCAGCGTCACCGTGACGCCGGGAATACCCACGTCGGGGCCGTTGATCAGCCCGTCATCCAGGAAGTCAACATACACACGGCCAGCAATCGAGGCGTTGCCGCTGATCTCACCAAAGTTGTAGCCGGTAGCGGCGTTTCCTGCCGCCAGTTGAATGCCAGTAATCAGATTGGCCGAGGTGGGCGTACCCGCCACCGTAGTGGCCGGGGTGCCGGGGGAAACGGGCGCGGTTGCGGTGCCAAATGGAATTTTGGTCGGCACATTGGCCGTGAAGTCGGCCAGGCCCGACGGGTCAGCACCCTTGGAGATTTGATAGGTGCCCGGCGGCAGGTCAAAGCTGTAGCTGCCGTTGATGGCCGTGGTGGTGGTCAGCGTGACCGAGTTGCCGAAGAGATCGGTGCCGGTCAGGGTGATGGGCACGTTAGGCCGTGGCGTATCGCCCGCGCCGGTGGGTTCTCGGTTCAGGTTCACGTCTTCATAGACCTGGCCGCCGATGGACGTGCGCTGCACCTGAACGACCGCGGTCGCGGTGTTGTTGGCAGGGTTCGAATCAACAGCCAACGGGTCGCCCGTCGTGGATACGCCCACTGCCACGCTGGCGGTGTTGGTCAAGTTAGTGGAATAGGGACCCGTGAAGAACGGCACCTTGGCTTTAACCGTCACCAAAACGCTGATGGTATTGGCCGCCAACGTGCTGCCCACGAAGGGGCCACCGACTGCATCAAGTACGCAATTGAGCGTTTGCGACTGCCCGGTTGCGGTAATGGCTGCAGGGGTGGGCGTACAAACCGGGGTGACCCCAGTGGTGCCAGACCCCGTCACGTAGGCGCTCAGCGCAACCGTGCTGGTGATGTATTCCAGCCCGGCAGGCAACACGTCCGCCACACGAATCTGCGAGATCGGCGAAGGGCCGTCGTTGCGCACCGTCAAGCGGTACTGGATAGGCTGGTTGGCCACCACCGGCGACGGCGTGACGGTGGCTTTGGTGATGCCCAGGTCGACTTTGGGGAACACCGTGTCGTTGGCCGACGCTGTGTTGTTGTTGTCACCTGGTGTGACGATGGTGGTGGCGGTGGAGCACGCGCCACGGGTTTCAAATGTGGCGGCGGTCTCTGCGGCGCAAATCACCACCTGATTCTGGAAGGTGGCGGGTGCCGAAGGGGCAGGCCCGATGTAGGCCACTTCCAGCACGAAGTTGACTTCCCGTCCGTTGTCCAGGAAATTGAGCGCGGGCGTGCCGTTCAGCACGCAACGCAGTGACGACGTGCTGGAAATACTGCAATTGACCGTCGCATTGGTCTTGGCGGTGTCCAGTACGAAACCAGTGTCAGCGGCCGCGTTGTTGACCAAGGTTGCCGTGGTGCTGCCCACCGTGAAACCAGCCGGGACACCCAGGTAATCTGCCAGCACGACCTCTTCGGCACGCGAGGGGCCGACGTTTTGCATACGAATCAAATATTTCAGCGTGTCGCCTGCGGCATAGCGGCCGCCGGGCGGTGTGATGCGCGACTTGGCCGTTTGCAAGTCAATCGCGGGTACCTTGATGTCGAACTGCACCGTGCCGCGGTTGTTTGACGTGGAATTGGTGTCGTTACACGTGGTGGACAACAAGGCGTTGCTGGTTGTCTCCTCCTTGAATTCACACAAACCGCCGCTTCCTTTGATGCTAGCCGTCGATTTCTGATTTAGGAACTTTATGTTTCACGATGTGGCGCAGATGCGCCGCGTTTTTGGGCTGCAACCCGTGTGACTGGCACCCTCAGTTGCTGGGTTTGTTCTTCTCTTGCTCCTAAATAAATAGCTGCTTGAGCAGTATCCACAAGGGCTTGACGGCTATTTGGCAGCTAAAAGCTGCCTGGCGCCACTGACTGAATGGCCGTCGTATGGCGCGATGCGACGATACCGAATCGAACAGATTCAGCGCATAAACCGTGGAAAAAATCACACGTTAATGGGAACCAATGACTAGAAACGAGTGCGCTGAGTGAATTGCTGGGTCTTTCAGCGCCTGCGATCGCCCATCGTCATTTGGCTTACGTGCTCAACCCCGTAAGCGGTCAATGACCCCGTTCAGCGCCTCCAGCGAGCCAAACTCAATCGCCAATTCGCCCATTTCTTCCACCCGACCGTGGCGTTTGACGCGCTTTTTCACCCGCACCTCCACCTGCGCCATCAGCAGGTCGCTCAACTCATCTTCCAGGCGCTTCAGGTCGCGTGACTTTTCTTTGGGCACTTTTTGCGGTTGCAGGCTGAATTCGGCAGACAGCTTTTTCACCAACGCCTCGGTCTCGCGTACCGACATTTTTTTGGCGGCAATTTGGCTGGCGGCGGTGATTTGCGCGGCGCGGTCCAGCGCCAACAGGGCGCGGGCGTGGCCCATGTCGAGGTCGCCGGCCATGAGCATGGTTTGCACGGGCTCGGCCAGATTAAGCAGGCGCAGCAGGTTACTGGCAGCGCTGCGCGAGCGGCCCACGGCTTGCGCAGCCTGCTCGTGGGTGTGGCCGAACTCCTTGACCAGGCGTTGCAGGCCCTGCGCTTCTTCCAGCGGATTGAGGTCTTCGCGCTGGATGTTTTCAATCAGCGCCATGGCGGCAGCCGACTCGTCGGGCACGTCGCGCACCAGCACCGGCACGCTGTCCAGGCCAGCCAGTCTGGCAGCGCGGAAACGGCGCTCACCCGCGATGATTTCGTAGATGGGGCGCGGTGCGTCAGCGGGAGCCATGTGGTTCACCGCCTGTTCGTCGCTCAAGCGACGCACCAAGATCGGTTGCATGATTCCCTGGGCCTTGATGCTCTCCGCCAGCTCGTACAGCGCGCCTTCGTCCATGCGGGTGCGGGGCTGGTAGACGCCAGGCACCAGGTCGGCCAGCAACAGGGTGGTGGGCAGGCCCGCGCTGTCTTTTTCGGCCTGCACTTGCTGCGCCAAGGTGTTGGCTGTTTCGTGGGCGGTGGGGCCGAGCAGCGCTTCCAGGCCGCGGCCTAAGCCTTTGGGTTTTTTGGTGACCATATTCGTTAGTGGTTGTCGTCCATCAGCGTTTTCAGCAAGGCGTGGCCGTCGGCCCAACTGCCCAGGTCGTAGGTGTCGGCATTGATGTGGCCAACGTCTCCATAGTCCACAAAGTGCGCACCCCAGGCATGGGCAAACAGTTGGGCACGCTCGAAGGTGCAATAGGTATCGCTGCGGCTGGCAATCAGCACGCTGGTAAAGGGCAGCGGCGCCAGCGAAATCGGTGCCCAGCCAGGAATCTGCTCACGCACATCGGGGTGTTCCAGGTCACCGGGGGCCACGAGCAGTGCGGCTTTCACGCGGTGGGTGTTTTGCGAATGTGCGGCCCAGGCTGCCACCAGCAGGCAACCCATGCTGTGGGCCACCAACACGGCGGGCTCGGTGCAGGTCAGCAGGGTTTCTTCCAGGCGCATCAGCCAATCGCCGCGCAGCGGGCGCTGCCAGTCGTGCTGCTGCACGCGCTGGTAGCCATGCGCTTGTTCCCAGAGACTTTGCCAGTGCAGCGGCCCGCTGTTTTGCCAGCCCGGCAGGATGAGGACGTTGGAAGGAATCATGTTGCTATTATTTATATAGCTGCTTGAGCAGTATTGACTAGGGCTGGAGCACGATTTGGCTCTTAACTGCGGTTTGGCGTAGGCAGTGGCTGGGCGATGCGCGCCACCATTTCGGCGGCAAATTCGACAAAAGCCAGACTGCCTTTGGCCGCAGGGTCGAACACCACACCGGGCAGACCGTAGCTGGGCGCTTCGGCCAGGCGCACGTTGCGGGGAATCACGGTGTTGAACACCTTCTCGGCAAAGTGGGCCTTCAATTGGTCACTGACCTGCTGCTGCAGGGTGATGCGCGGGTCAAACATCACGCGCAGCAGGCCGATGATCTGCAAGTCGGGGTTCAGATTGGCGTGCACCTGCTTGATGGTGTTGACCAGATCGGTCAGGCCTTCCAGCGCAAAGTATTCGCACTGCATGGGCACGATGACGCCATGGGCGCTGCACAGACCGTTCAGGGTGAGCATGGATAGCGACGGCGGGCAGTCGATGAGCACGAAGTCGTAGTCGTTTTGCACCGCAGCCAGCGCCGTTTTCAGGCGCTTTTCGCGGTGTGGCAAACCGACCAGCTCCACCTCGGCACCGGCCAGCTCGCGGTTGGCACCCAGCACGTCGTAGCCACAGCCACCTTCAATGAGCTTCTCGCTGGTCACCGTCGCCTCGGCAATGCTGGCCGATTCGAGCAGCACGTCGTACACACTCAGCTTCATCTTTCGCTTGTCCACGCCCGAGCCCATGGTGGCATTGCCCTGCGGATCCAGGTCAACCATCAGCACCCGCTGGCCAATTTTGGCCAGGCCTGCGGCCAGGTTGACGGTGGTGGTGGTTTTGCCGACGCCGCCTTTTTGGTTGGCAACACAGAAGATGCGGGCGCTCAACGCTACCGAAGGGGCGCTACTCATTTACTGACCACCAACTTGATGCCAAAGCCAATCAGGAACACGCCCGCAATTTTCTCCAGCGCACGCCCCACGCGCGGGTTGGCACGCATACGCGCAGCCAGGAAATGGGTGAGCAGAGTAGCGCCCAGACCATACAAAAAGGTCAGCGCGGCGATGGTGGCCGCCATCACAGCAAAAGTCAGCAGGCCCTGGTGTTTGGCCGGGTCGACAAACAACGGGAAGAAGGCCATGTAGAACACGATGGCCTTGGGGTTGAGCAAGGTGATGAAGACGGCTTGCTTGAAGTAGTGGCGCGGCTGAATGTTCAGCACCGGTTGGTCGCCGGGCTTGGCCAGAATCATTTTCAGACCCAACCAGGCCAGGTAAGCCGCCCCCAACCACTGCACGGCGCTGAAGGCAGCGGGGTAAGCCGTGAGCAGTGCCGCCACACCAGCCACGGCCAGCCACATCAGCACCTGGTCACCGGCGATGACGCCGAAGGTGGCGGCCAGGCCACCGGGTATGCCGCCTTTGCTGGTAGAGGTAATGAGCGCCAGATTGCCGGGCCCGGGAATCTCGAGAAACAAGATGATGGCGGCAACAAACGCGCCGTAATCTGAGATACCGAACATGAAAACCCCCAAGCAAAGTGGGGCTGAGTTTAAGCGAGGGTTGAAGGGGCTTTTTTCAACCAGACGAGGCAGCGCTGCGCATCCAGCCCCGGCACCGTGAGTGGTTCCACGTGAAACACCTGTACGTCGGCGGGCAAGGCGGCAATTTCATCTGTTGGGGGCTTGCCTTTCATGGCCATCCACACGCCCTGCTCTGCTAGCGCGCCCTGGGACCACTGGGTGAAATCGACCAGCGACGCAAAGGCACGCGAGCACACCACCTCATGCGGCTCGGTGATCGTCTCCACCCGCGCGTGCAGGCCACGCAGATTGGGAAGTTGCAAACTCACGGCCACCTGCTGCACAAAAGCGGCCTTTTTAGCCACCGTGTCTACGCAGGTCACCTGTATGTGCGGACAACAAATGGCCACCACCACGCCGGGCAAGCCTGCGCCGGAGCCAACGTCTAACAGCTTGACGGTCCGGGCATCCGGGAAGTGGTCGCTGATCTGGCGCTGCAGCGGCGCAACCACCACGAGGCTGTCCAGCAGGTGATGCGTGAGCATGTCAGCCGGTTCGCGCACGGCCGTGAGGTTGTAAACCTTGTTCCACTTGCGGATCAGCTCCAGATAGGCCAGCAGCGCATCCAACTGCCCCTCAGCCAGCGCAAGCCCCTGGCTCTTCGCCGCCCGAACGAGCTGCTGGCGTGGCATCAACAGATCAGCAGTCACGCGCCACTTCTGCTGACATGGCGTAGTGGGCGCGCCGGTCGTTGTCATTCATGGTGTTCAGTCGCTGCTGGCCTTCTCGCAGGGCATTGCGCCTGATATCGCAACCCTGGTCGGCAAACTCCCGCGCCAGCTTGGCTTCTTTGGACCGGTCGGCCGATTTGTAGCCCAGGCATTCTTGCTGGTAGCGGTCTGTGGTGTAACGGACGCTGGCCGAGTTGCGGTCGTCGTAGCCGCGCAGGCGTTTGCGTAACCGGTCGCACTCCGCGCCCTGCCTCGACACAATGATGGGCTCATCCTTTCCACCCACCGCACTCTTGCTGCTCGATGGAACCGGTACCCCCGGCAAACCCTGAAGCGCCTTGCCAGGCACACCCTCGGGACAGGGACGGTCTCCCAGCGTGAACTTGCCGTCTGCCGTGCTGCACCGATACACCTGCGCGGCAGCGGGGTTTGGTGCTGCAAGCAGTGCCACGACTGCTGCACAGGCGCTCAGCGCCAGCGAGAATTTTGTGTTTTTCGACGTCTTCATCATCAGCCCTCAGACAGTTCAACAGACTTTGGCAATGCCCCCTGTCGCAAGCCGCCCTTCTTCAAATGCACCATCAGCAAGGAGATGCTCGCAGGCGTGATGCCCGAGATGCGGGAGGCATGACCCAGTGTTTCGGGGCGGAATCGGCTGAACTTTTGCCGCGCCTCAAATGAGAGCGCAGACACCTGCATGTAATCCAGATCCAGCGGCAGCTTCATGCTTTCGTGGGCTGAAGCGCGTTGCACCTCTTCTTTTTGCTTTTCAATGTAGCCCGCGTATTTGGCTGCAATGTCCAGTTGCTCAACCACCGGCTCCAGCAAGTCGCCCAGGGTTTCACGTGAAACATCGGGGGTTTGATACTTGCCACCGTCCAATGTCATCAGTGCTGCGTAGGTCACATCAGGTCGGCGCAGCAAGTCGGCCAGGCTGTGCTCGTGCTCAATCGCCTTGCCGAGCACGCGCTCAGACTCGGTCGCAAGCAGGTTGCGTGGATTGACCCATGTGGAAGCCAGGCGTTGGGTTTCACGTGAAACAGCGTCGCGTTTGCGGTTGAAGGCATCCCAGCGCACGTCGTCCACCAGGCCCATATGCCGCCCTGCTTCGGTCAATCGCATGTCGGCGTTGTCTTCGCGCAGCTGCAGCCTGTACTCGGCGCGGCTGGTGAACATGCGGTAGGGCTCGGTCACACCCTGGGTGATCAGGTCGTCCACCAACACACCCAAATACGCTTCGTCGCGCCGCGGCAGCCAGGCATCCTGACCTCGGCATTGCAGTGCGGCATTGATGCCCGCGAACAAGCCCTGCGCCGCGGCTTCTTCATAGCCAGTGGTGCCGTTGATCTGACCGGCGAAAAACAAGCCGCCGATCTGCCGGGTTTCAAAGCTGCTTTTGAGCGAGCGCGGATCAAAGTAGTCGTATTCGATGGCGTAGCCAGGTCGAAGAATGTGCGCGTTCTCCAGACCCACCATGCTGCGCACCAGCTCGTACTGCACATCAAATGGCAGGCTGGTGGAAATGCCGTTGGGGTAGATCTCGTGGGTGGTCAGGCCTTCGGGCTCCAGAAAAATCTGGTGGCTGTCTTTGTCGGCAAAGCGGTTGACCTTGTCTTCCACGCTGGGGCAATAGCGCGGGCCTACGCCGTCAATCTTGCCGGTGAACATGGGGCTGCGGTCAAACGCGGCGCGAATGATGTCGTGCGTGCGGGCGTTGGTGTGGGTGATCCAGCAGGGCATTTGCTGCGGGTGCATGGCGGCATTGCCCATGAAGCTGAACACGGGAACCGGCGAGCCGTCGCCCATTCCGTCGCCCGGTTGCACCAGGCATTTTGAAAAGTCGATGCTGCGCCCGTCAATGCGCGGTGGTGTGCCAGTTTTCAGCCGACCTTGCGGCAGCTTGAGCTCTTTCAACCGTGCCGACAGCGACAGCGCCGGTGGATCACCCGCCCTGCCCGCTGCGTAGTTGTTCAGGCCCACATGAATCTTGCCGTCCAGAAACGTGCCAGCCGTCAACACCACCGTGCGACTGCGAAAGCGGATGCCCACCTGCGTGACCGCGCCCACCACGCGGTCGCCTTCCACCATCAGGTCGTCCACCGCTTGCTGAAACAGCGTCAGGTTGGGCTGGTTCTCAAGGCGCGTGCGAATCGCCGCTTTGTACAAAATACGGTCCGCCTGCGCGCGAGTGGCGCGCACGGCCGGGCCCTTGGAGCTGTTGAGAATACGGAACTGAATGCCGCCTTCGTCGGTGGCAATCGCCATGGCACCGCCCAGCGCGTCCACCTCTTTGACCAAATGGCCTTTGCCAATGCCGCCAATCGACGGGTTGCAGCTCATCTGGCCCAGGGTTTCAATGTTGTGCGTCAGCAGCAAGGTCTGGCAGCCCATGCGCGCGGCGGCCAGCGCGGCCTCGGTGCCCGCAGGGCCGCCGCCGACCACGATCACGTCAAATTCTTTAGGGTATTGCATTGGGTTCCTTGTGCTATGTCAGGCATCGACCAACTGGGTTTTCAATCCGGTGGCCTGAGCGGCGGCAGCTTGTCGGCGGTCGGCAGTGACAAACAGGTCAACGCCCGCGACTTGGGCCGTTGCGATGTGCAAGGCGTCCATGGCGCGCAGTCGGTTGTGCCGCATGGCCGCCATGGACAGGCCTTCAATTTGCGCGTTGATGGCCAGCACCTGGAAGTCCGCAAAGTCCTGCGCGACTTCATCCATCGCATGGTCATACTGGCCCAGGTCAATTTGAGCATCGTGCATCTCGCGGCTGAAGCTGGAGGCAATCTCCACCTTGCAATGTGCGGCGAGAATCACCGCATCGGCATCCATCAACAAGGCGCTGACCGCTTCATGCCCTGCCTCACGTTTGTAGCGCTTGGCCATGGCGGAGGTGTCAAACAAAATTTTCATCAGTAGCGCGCGTTTTCGCGCTCCTCAATGATGAGCTGCGCGATGGTTTTGCCGTCGGCGCGTTGGTAATTCAGCGGCACGATGGTGCGCTTCCAGCTAGGCACCTTCACGGGCGCATCCAGCTTGATCGGCACCAGGTCAGCCACTGGCTTGCCGTGACGCAAGATGCGCACGGTCTCGCCCTGCTCGACCAGGTCCAGCATGGCGGAAGCAGACGCACGAAATTCACTTAGGGCTAGGGTTTGCATATTTGTACAAAGTGGGTATTTTGTACATTTTAGCCCGCTGCGTTGGATATGCTGAAATCCCGCCCATGAAACTCCTCATCTTCGCGGGCAGCACCCGCCAACAATCCTTCAACCGCCAACTGGCCCGCGCCGCCGCTGCCCTTGCCACCGCCAGTGGCGCGCAAGTCACCCACATTGAACTGGCGGACTTCAACATCCCGATGTACAACGCCGACGACGAAAAACAGGGCACACCGCCCGACGTGATCCGCCTGAAAGCGCTGATGCACGATCACCCGGCCTGGTTGATCTGTTCGCCCGAGTACAACGGCAGCTACACCGCGCTGCTGAAAAACACCATCGACTGGTGCTCCAGCCCGGTCAAAGCCGACCCCGCGTGGGCCGATGGCTTCAAGCCGTTTCGCGGCAAGGTCGTGGGCATGCTTAGCGCATCGCCAGGCGCGTTGGGCGGCCTGCGCTCACAAAGCCATCTGGCACCGCTGCTGCTGAACCTGCACTGCTGGGTGGCACCACAAGCCTTTGCGCTGGGCCGCGCCGGTGACGCCTTTGCGGCAGACGGTACGCTGGTTTCTGAGGTACACCGTCAAAGCGTTCAGGCAGTCGTCACGCAGGTTTTGGATGCCGCCCAGCGCCTCAATATGCCCCTCACAGCGACTTAAGCATCAAATCAGCCACCCGCCCTTGTAGATACTGCTCAAACAGCTATTGATTTGATAGCAAACAGGAGATACGTTATGCACATTCCCTCCCTCAAAGAAGTGGTCAGCGCCGAAGAATGGCAACTGCGCGTAGACCTGGCAGCCTGCTACCGCCTGGTGGCGCACTACGGCTGGAGCGATCTGGTGTTCACCCACATCAGCGCCAAACTGCCGCAAGTTGTCAGCGGACCGGAACACCAGTTTCTGATCAACCCGTATGGCCTGATGTTTGACGAGATCACGGCGTCCAGCCTGGTCAAGGTCGACATGCAATGCAACAAGCTGCACGACTCGCCCTTCCCCGTGAACCCGGCCGGCTTCGTGATTCACAGCGCCGTGCACGAGGCCCGGGCCGACGCGCAGTGCGTGCTGCATGTGCACACCCGCGCGGGCGTGGCGGTCAGCGCACAAGTGGGCGGCGTTTTGCCGATCAGCCAGCAAAGCACTTTTGTGATGGCCAGTCTGGCCTACCACGACTACGAAGGCGTGGCGTTTCGAGACGATGAAAAGCCACGGCTACAAGCGGATCTGGGCTCCGCCAACTTTCTCATGCTGCGAAACCACGGCCTGTTGACGGTGGGCAAAAGCATTGCCGACGCTTTTTTGTCGATGTACACCTTCGAGAACACCTGCCGCATACAAATCGACGCCCAAGCCGGCGGCGCGTTGATCAACGTCAATCCGCAAATCGTCAGCGGCGTAGCGCAGGCCATGAAGGTGCAAACCGGTGGTCTGGGTGGCGCGTTTGTGTGGCCTTCGTTGATCCGTCTGGCAGACCGGCTGGATGTCGGCTACAAGACTTGAGCCCATACAAAGCCGAATTTAGGCACTAAAAGTGCCACCCGCCCTGATTTTTATTGCTCAAGCAGCTATTAATTCAATAGCAAATTAAATGGCGATCAAGTGAACTCGCCCACCAGCAAAGCCTCGCGCATGCGCACCGCCAGCACAGCGGCCAGCCCTTTAACCAGTTGCAAAGACAAGCGGGGTTGCTTGAGCGACATCGCCTCAAACTTCTCCCAGGTCAAGGCCCAAGCCACACCGGCCTTGGAAGCCAACACATTCGCACTGCGCGGCTGACCCGAGAAAAACGTGCCCTCACCCACCACGGTGCCGGGCTTCAAGCTGGCCAGCACCGTGCTGTCGACCGTGACCTGCAGCTCCCCCTCAGCCAGGATGTACAGCTCCCGGTCTGCGTCGCCACGCTGCATCAGCACATCGCCTGGCTTTAAAAAACGCACCGACAGATAGGGTGCCAGCAGCTTCCAGTCATCCAGGGTGAGGTTGGATTGCAAAGCATCATGCGCATCAAAGGCGGCGATCGCGTCGACTAGCTGCTGTACGTTCATGGCCTCCTCTTGGCAATCTGTGTGCGGAAAATAGCAAGTGAGTCTACGGGTGCATCAGCCCAACAAACCCCGCTGAGGGGCAAGGCGGCTCGGGATCGCGGGTCCCTGGCCCCGCTACTGCCTTACATCAAATCGCCGTACTGCGTGCCACTCAAAGCGGGCATGGGCATGTCGGGATCGGGCATTTCGGTTTCCTCATAGCCCGTCAGCAACGTGATGTTGCGCGGTCCGCTGGTGCGCGCCGCTGCCAAGCCCACAACCGACGCCGCTGCCGTTGCTGCCACAGCAGCCGCTGCAACTTTTGCTGGTGCGGTGACCCCCGCCGCCAGCGCTTTCTTGAACGCAGCAACTTCGTCAGCCTCAATCGGCTGAAACCGGGGCGGGGAGCGTTGTGGATCTACTGCCGGGGCTGCGCTGACGGGTGCGCTGACGGGTGCGCTGGCAACCGCGGCGGCAATCGCTGCGGCAACCGCGGGGGACCGCGTTCCCAGCGCAACCGTCGCGTCCACAGACGCAGCAACCTCCAAAGCCCCGGGCGCAGTCTCCAACGGCAAGGGGCTGGAGTCCAGGGGAACGGGTGAAGAGATACGTACAGCAGGCGTCTGGCTGCGCAGCTGGCCCACAGCGACATGTTCGTTCACACGCCAGTACACAGCACTGACCAAAATGTCATATCTGGCCTTGGCGCTCTGCGCAATTAAGGCCTCAATTTCAGCCAATCCTTCTGTCTGCCCACCAAACTCGCGCGCCAAATCCATCATGACCAGGAACTGTCGACCCCGCGCATCCAGCGACAACACCTTGAATTTGTAACTGGCAGACAACACGCCCGCGCGCACCATCGACTCCCGCACCACGTTGTAGAGCATCTCCCGGCGCGCCATACGCTCGTTTTTGCGGTTGGCGGCCTGCGCGTTACCAGAGCTTCCGGGCGGTGCAGCGGGGCTGTTTTTATCCGACGAAACAGGCCGGGTGGCCTCAGCACGTGACAGCCCGGAGCTTTCAGGGATGGACTGGCGCACACGTTGTGGTTTGACAGGGAATAGCCAAGACAGAAAAGACATGGTTCGCTTTCGTCGAATCCGCGTGTCCTACACGCGACAGTTGCCACAGATACCAACAGTTTAAGAGCGTTAGCCGTCAAAACGGCTCCTCGGCAATGCCGATCTTTAGCCTTGAACCCCTACAAGATACATGGAATTGTGAACAATTTGGTTTTGTTACGCCCGAGTTACCAAGGGGGGAAATAAAACCAACGAATTACTTACCGATACAAAACTGCGTGAAGATGGCTCCCAGTAGATCATCAGCACTCAGCCCACCGGTGATCTCGCCCAACGCCCGATGGGACAGGCGAAGCTCTTCAGCTAGCAAATCCAGTGCCGGGGCTTGCGCCGCCAAAAGCTGCTGGGCACGCAACACATGCTCAGCCGTCATTCGCAGGGCCTGCACGTGGCGCTGGCGGGCACTGAAATTACCCTCTGCTACCGTCTGCCAGCCCGCCAGCGTCAGCAGGCGCTGCCGGAGTGAATCAAGCCCTTGCGCGGTCTTAGCGGATAGAACAACAGCGCCGGGCTCCGTCACAAATGCAGCCGTTGCCAAATCTGCCTTGTTCCAGACATCCACCACCGGCACGCCCACAGCCAATTCGCCCAAACGCGCCCGAATCGCCGCATCGGACTGCTGATACGCCGCCAAGTCCGCGCGTGTGAGGTCATGCAGGAACAACACCGCGTCCGCAGACTCAATTTCCTGCCACGCCCTGGCCACACCGATCTGCTCGACCGTGTCCACGCTGTCGCGAAGTCCAGCGGTGTCCACCACACGAATGGGCACGCCTTCAATCTGAATCGTCTGCTGCACCTTGTCGCGCGTGGTGCCTGCAATCGGCGTCACGATCGCCAGCTCGGCGCCTGCCAGCGCATTCAACAAAGAGCTTTTTCCAGCGTTGGGCTGTCCGGCAATCACCACCGTCAGACCCTCTTGCAACAGGGCCCCTTGCCGCGCACGGCCCATCAACTGCTCGAGTTTTTGCTCTGTGTTCGATAGCTGCTTGAGCATATCCAACAAGCTCAAACGGTCAATTTCTTCCTCAGGAAAATCCAGCGTTGCCTCGACGAACACCCGCAGGTGCAGCAGCGCTTGCCCTAGCTGCGTGACCTCGCGTGAGAACTCACCCACCAGCGAGCGGCTGGCGGCCCGCGCAGCGGCTTCCGTGCTGGCATTGATCAAGTCAGCCACGGCCTCGGCCTGTGCCAGATCCAGCTTGTCGTTCAAAAACGCTCGCTCGCTGAACTCCCCGGGTCGCGCCAGGCGCAAGCCCAGACCAGCCCCAGCTTGCAGGCAGCGCGCCAGCAACAATTGCATGACCACCGGGCCACCATGCCCTTGCAACTCCAGCACGTGTTCACCGGTGTAAGAGTGTGGCGCGGGAAAGTAAAGGGCCAAGCCCTGATCGATGACACCGCCATCAGCGGCCAGGAAAGGCAGGTACGTTGCGTGCCGCGGTTGCAGACTGCGCCCGCACACGGCCGCTATGACCTGCGACACATCCGGACCCGAGATCCGCACGATGCCCACCGCACCGCGCCCTGCTGCGGTGGCAATGGCAGCGATGGGCTCGCGCACCATGACCGAAGGTCGCTTAACTGAACTTGGGCAGGTTGAACTCGGGCGGCACACCCAGGCGGGTGTTAATCATCCACTGCTGCGCAATCGACAACACGTTGTTGGTAATCCAGTACAGCACCAGACCCGCCGGGAAAAAGAAAAACATCACCGAAAACGCCAGCGGCATGAACCACATCATCTTGGCCTGCAAAGGATCCGGCGGCGTCGGGTTCAATGCGGTCTGAACCACCGTGGTCAGCGTCATGATCAACGGCAACACAAAGTACGGGTCGGGCGACGACAGGTCATTGATCCACAAAATCCAGGGCGCGTTGCGCATTTCCACGCTGGACAGCAGCACCCAGTACAAAGCGATGAACACTGGAATTTGCACCAGCATCGGCAGGCAGCCACCCAGTGGGTTGACCTTCTCGTCGCGGTAGATCCGCATCATTTCCTGTTGCATTTCCTGGGGCTTGTCCTTCAAGCGTTCGCGCATTTCCATGACCTTCGGGTTGACCGCTTTCATCTTGGCCATGCTGGCGTAAGCCTTGGCATTCAGCCAGTAAAACGCAATCTTGATCAGCAGCACCAAGGCCATGATGGACCAACCCCAATTGGCAAGAACCGCCTGAATCTGCGCGAGCAACCAGTACAAAGGCTTGGCCAAAATAGTCAGCCAACCGTAATCTTTGACCAGCTCAAGACCAGGGGCCAGGGTTTCCAGCATCTTTTCTTCTTGCGGCCCAACAAAGAGTTTGGCTTCCAGTGCCTTGCTGGCCTTGGGCTCCAAGGTGCCCAGCGATGTAATCATGCCCGCCGCATACATATTGGTATCCACCTTGCGCATGAACAGGTCGCGCGCGACACCGTCTGCCAGCAACCAGGCGGTGGCAAAGTAGTGCTGCACGACCGAAACATAGCCATTGCTGGCCTGTTTTTCAAAGTCCGCTTTGTTCTTTTCGATATCGCTGAATTCGACCTTCTGGAATCTCTTGGCCTCGGTGTACACAGCCGGGCCAGTGAACGTGGAATAGAACGACGATTCGCCCGGCGGTTTGTTGCCATCCCGAACCAGTTGCAGATACAGCTGCGGTGACACCGCCACGGTGCCGTTGTTAATGACTTCGTGCTTCACGGCAATGTCGTAAGCACCCCGGCGTAACGTGTACGTTTTTACCAGTTTGACGCCGCCCACATCAGGCGATTCAAAGCGCACCACCAGTTCATTGCTGCCATCGGCCAACTGAAGCTGTTCGCTGACCGACATGGCCGTTTTGTGGGTGGGGAAATTACCGCCGATCAGGCCGGTTTGGGCCACATAAAAGCGGTTGGCACTCTCATCCAGCAACACAAAGCTCTGGGTTTTGCTAGCCATGTCAGTGTGTTTGACAAACTCACTGCGCACGACCGAACCACCTTCTGTGTCAAGCGTCAGCCGCAGCACATCGGTCGTTACCACCACCCGCTTGGAGCTGGCCTGCGGCGCTGCCGTCGGCGGCAGTTGAGTGGCTGATTGGCCGTTCGTGGCCGATGGGACTGCTCCAGCAGCTACTGAGTTAGGAGCGCTCGGCAAAGCTGCAGGGACGCTGGACGTGCCTGTCGAGCTGGGCCCAACGCTGGTCGTCGTTTTTGCAGGCGACGGGAAAAAGGTCGCCTTGTTCCCGTTGTGCACCTGCCATTGGTCCCACAGCAACACCATGGAAAAGCCAAAAATCACCCACAAAATCGTGCGACGAATGTCGTTCATGAAGACTTCTTTGAAGATTGAGTATCGATAAGCCGGGAGAAAAACCGGGGTTTTTCCGCCGGTACCGGATCGTGTCCGCCAGCGCACCAGGGGTGGCAACGAACGAGCCGTGCGAGTGTAAGGTAGCTCCCCGCCGCGGCGCCATGTGCCTGGAGCGCGCCCAGGGAATAAACCGAGCAGGTCGGCTCAAACCTGCAGGCTGATCCCAACCAGGGGCTGAGCAGCAACCGGTAAGCCTTTACCACGCCCATCAGACACCTGGCAGCCCAAGAGGGATTCGAGTTCATGCACGTGTCCTGATCAAAGCGCTGTTTGACAGCTGATTCAGCAGCTCATTCAACTCGGTACGTACCGCCTGCTTCAAAGCCGCAGACGAACCACTGACGAAAAGCGTCTTGTTGAAGCCACTTCGCAAGCGAACTAAATGCGCCGTTGGTGGAAATTCCTGATGGCGTTCTCGGCTGATGGTGTAGACCTGCCGCTTGATCGCATTGCGGGTCACCGCCCGCTTGGCCCAGCGCTTGGGCACCATGGCACCGATCCAGATGTCTTGAACGGGAAACAGTGATTCGGTCGAGGATGCGGGATTCAGACCATCAACGAGCTGGTGCAACGCAAAATGTGGGCTACGCGCGATGGTTTTTCCGGCTAGCACAGCTTGGAACTGCGCGCGTGTCGCGAGCCGCTGCACAAGGGAACCGGTAAAGGAGATAAGCGGTTAACGCGGCACTTGCCTGGAAGCGCGGTCACCGAGAACCGCCAAGTGACTTGAACTGCCAAGCTTGAACAGCCAGGCTTAAACAGCCAGACGTTTGCGGCCTTTGGCACGGCGCGCGTTGATCACGGCCTGTCCGCCGCGCGTCTTCATGCGTGCCAAAAAGCCGTGGGTACGGGCGCGGCGAATTTTGGAAGGCTGATAAGTGCGTTTCATGATGGTTCTCTAAGTTCGGCAAAAAGCCTGCGATTATCACCTGCTTTTGCAGACCTTGGCAACTTTGACCGTTTCCAGGGCCGCTGCCATGCAGAAAAAAATGGAACATCAACCTCACAAACCCACACACTGCAACTTGGGGATAAGGCTTTGACAAGTTAAACTTGGGAGCCCAAAAAAATATGAATATCCACAATGCCTGCATCGTATGAGTGAGAGATTCCACAACCAGGCAAGTACAGGCACAGGTGGTGATATCGGGCAAAGTCTTTGGCAGGCCTGCGTTGACCAACTGGCCCAAGAACTGCCCGAGCAGCAATTCAACACCTGGATCAGGCCCTTAAGCGCAAATGTCCTGGACGACCTCAGCCAGGTGACCGTTTATGTAGGCAACCGCTTCAAGCTGGACTGGGTGCGCACCCAGTACGCGGCGCGCCTTTCATCCGTTCTCGAGAAACTGTCCGGCCAACCCGTGGCGTTGGAGTTAGTGTTAACTCCTCGGGACATGTTGATCCGTCCACAAATTCCCTCAGCCTTTGTCCCAGGCGACAACATTGAGCGGATCAAGCAACCCGACGAGGCAAGCGCCAACATCTTCAAGAACCGGCTGAATACTGCCCTGAGCTTCGACACGCTGGTGGAAGGAACAGCCAACCGCATGGCACGCGCCGCCGCCATGCATGTCGCCAGCACGCCAGGACACCTGTACAACCCCTTGTTTATTTATGGCGGTGTGGGGCTTGGAAAGACCCATCTGATTCATGCGGTAGGCAACAAACTGCTGGCAGACAAACCCAACTCCAAGGTTTTGTACATTCATGCAGAGCAATTTGTCTCAGATGTCGTCAAGGCCTACCAGCGTAAAACTTTCGACGAGTTCAAGGAACGCTACCACTCGCTGGACCTCCTGTTGATCGACGACGTGCAGTTTTTTGCAAACAAAGACCGCACACAAGAAGAGTTTTTCAATGCGTTTGAGGCCTTGCTGGCTAAAAAATCACACATCGTGATGACCAGCGACACCTATCCCAAGGGCCTGGCAGACATCCACGAACGCCTGGTCTCACGTTTTGACTCCGGCCTTACCGTTGCGATTGAGCCCCCCGAGCTGGAAATGCGGGTTGCCATCCTGATCAACAAAGCCCGCGCCGAAGCTGCTGACATGCCGGAAGAAGTGGCATTTTTCGTCGCCAAAAACGTGCGCTCCAACGTACGCGAACTCGAAGGTGCCTTGCGAAAAATCCTGGCTTATTCGCGCTTCAACCAAAAAGAAGTCTCCATTGCGCTGGCCAAAGAAGCCTTGCGCGACCTGCTGTCCATCCAGAACCGGCAAATCAGTGTCGAGAACATCCAGAAAACCGTCGCTGACTACTACAAGATCAAAGTAGCAGACATGTACAGCAAAAAGCGCCCCGCCAGCATTGCCAGGCCGCGTCAAATTGCCATGTACCTGGCCAAAGAACTCACCCAGAAGAGCCTGCCCGAAATTGGTGAGCTGTTTGGTGGGCGCGATCACACCACTGTGCTGCATGCTGTACGCAAGATCTCAGGCGAACGGCAGCAGCTCACCGAGCTGAACCAGCAACTACACGTCCTCGAACAAACACTGAAAGGCTGATGCATGACGTCCCTCGCAACCTGCAAAACGCTTCATGACACGAACATGACAACTATGTGGACAACGCTGGCACAACTGATGACTTATCCACAGTGAACTGCCACATCGCAAAGTTGTTCATCTTTTCCATCTGCATAAACAGACCCGTGTACACACAGTTCTAAAGTCGCTAAGTGCTTGAAAAAAAAGAGAAAATACGGCTTACCCACAGAAACAAGCCGTCCTTACTATCTACTACTAATTTGAATTAGAGAAATTAAACAAGAGGAAGACATGATCGTTCTGAAGGCAACACAAGACAAAGTGCTGGCTGTTCTACAGTCAGTGGCAGGCATCGTGGAACGGCGCCACACCCTACCCATTCTGGCCAATGTGCTGATCCGCAAAATCGGCCAGGCGGTGCAAGTCACCACCAGCGATCTGGAAATCCAGATCCGCACCACGGCCACGCTGGACGGTGACGCAGGCAACTTCACTACCACGGTGGGTGCCCGCAAGCTCATCGACATTCTGCGCACCATGCCGTCGGACCAGACGGTCAGTCTGGAATCCAGCCAGAGCAAGCTGATTCTCAAGGGCGGCAAAAGCCGCTTCACCTTGCAAACCCTGCCGGCGGAAGACTTCCCGCTGGTGCAGGAATCTGCCAGCTACGGGCCGGTGTTCAGCGTGCCGCAAAAAACCCTGCGCGACCTGCTTAACCAGGTCAGCTTTGCGATGGCGGTGCACGACATCCGCTACTACCTCAACGGCATCCTGTTCGTCGCCGAAGGCAAGCAGCTCAGCCTGGTCGCCACCGATGGCCACCGCCTGGCTTTCACTTCCGCCCTGCTTGATGTGGAAGTGCCTAAGCAAGAGGTGATCTTGCCGCGCAAAACCGTGATCGAAATGCAGCGCCTGCTCAGCGACGGTGATGGCAGCATCGAGATGCAGTTTGCTAACAACCAGGCCAAATTCACGTTTGAAGGCATGGAATTCATCACCAAGCTGGTCGAAGGCAAGTTCCCCGACTACAACCGCGTGATTCCCAAAAATCACAAAAACCTGATCACCATGGGGCGCGAGCCCCTGCTGAAAAGCCTGCAGCGCACCGCCATTCTCACCAGCGAAAAGTTCAAGGGTGTGCGCCTGAACATTGAGCCTGGCACCCTGCGCGTGGCCAGCAACAACGCCGAGCAGGAAGAAGCCGTGGACGAGCTGGACATCGACTACGCAGGCGACGAAATTGAAATCGGTTTCAACGTCACCTACCTGATCGACGCCCTGGCCAACATGGGCCAGGAAATGGTGTGTCTGGAGCTGGCCGATTCCAACAGCTCGGCCTTGTTGTCCATTCCCGAGAACCCCAGCTTCAAATACGTTGTGATGCCGATGCGCATTTAGCCGGCCGCTGTTCGGCTTGGCTCATTGTTTTAAACACTATAAAAATAATAGCTGCTTGAGCAATATATACAAGGGCTGTAATCTGTTTTGATTCATAAATTGAACCCCTGGCGTTGAACTTTTGCGTCTGCACCCGAGAAATCACCATGTCTGAAGAAAACACGCCCGATACGCCACCCACCAGCGCCCCCGGCGTCCCTAGCGCCAGCACGGGCCCCAACGACGCCACGAACACCGAAAGCTCCAACTACCAGCCCACCATCGACGCACACCAGGCCGGTGCCAGCGAAGGCTATGGCGAGGGCTCCATCCAGATCCTGGAAGGCCTGGAAGCGGTGCGCAAGCGCCCCGGCATGTACATAGGCGACACGTCAGACGGTACCGGCCTGCACCACCTGGTGTTTGAGGTGGTCGACAACTCGATTGACGAATCGCTGGCTGGCCATTGCGACGACATCGTTGTCACCATCCATTCCGACAACTCGATTTCCGTGGTCGACAACGGCCGCGGCATCCCCACCGGCATCAAGATGGACGACAAGCACGAGCCCAAGCGCAGTGCTGCCGAAATCGCCCTGACCGAGCTGCACGCTGGCGGCAAGTTCAACCAGAACAGCTACAAGGTCTCGGGCGGCCTGCACGGCGTGGGTGTGAGCTGTGTCAACGCGCTGTCCAAAATGCTGCGCCTGACCGTGCGGCGCGAAGGCAAGGTGCACGTGCTAGAATTCAGCAAAGGGTTTGTGCAAAACCGCATCGTCGAGCAGTTCAACGGCGTTGAAGTCTCCCCCATGCAGGTGATGGGTGAAACCGAAAAGCGTGGCACCGAGGTGCACTTTCTGCCTGACACCGAAATCTTCACGCAGAACAACGACTTTCACTACGAAATCTTGAGCAAGCGCCTGCGCGAGCTGAGCTTTCTGAACAACGGCGTGCGCATCCGCCTGCTCGACGAGCGCACCGGCAAGCAAGACGACTTTGCCGGCGCAGGCGGTGTTAAAGGCTTTGTGCAGTTCATCAACAAGGGCAAGCAGGTGCTGCACCCCAACGTGTTTGTGGCCATGGGCGACAAGCAAAGCGACCAGAACACCAACATCGGCGTTGAAGTGGCCATGCAGTGGAACAGCGGCTACAACGAGCAAGTGCTCTGCTTCACCAACAACATTCCCCAGCGCGACGGCGGTACCCACCTCACCGGCCTGCGCGCCGCGATGACACGCGTCATCAACAAATACATCGACGACACCGAGCTGGCAAAAAAAGCCAAGGTGGAGGTGACGGGTGACGACATGCGCGAAGGCCTGTGCTGCGTGCTGAGCGTCAAAGTGCCTGAGCCCAAATTCAGCAGCCAGACCAAAGACAAGTTGGTCAGCTCCGAAGTGCGCGGCCCGGTTGAAGATGTGGTGGCCCGCACCTTGGGCGACTACCTGCAAGAGCGCCCGGCCGACGCCAAAATCATCGTCGGCAAAATCATCGAAGCCGCCCGCGCCCGCGAAGCCGCGCGCAAGGCCCGCGAGATGACTCGCCGCAAGGGTGTGCTGGATGGCATGGGCCTGCCCGGCAAGCTGGCCGACTGCCAGGAGAAAGACCCGGCGCTGTGCGAGATCTACATCGTCGAGGGCGACTCCGCCGGTGGCTCCGCCAAGCAGGGCCGCGACCGTAAATTCCAGGCCATCCTGCCCCTGCGCGGCAAGATTTTGAACGTGGAAAAAGCCCGCTACGAAAAGCTGCTCACCAGCAACGAAATCCTCACGCTCATCACCGCCCTGGGCACCGGCATCGGCAACACGGGTGGCCTGACCCCGGGCAACGACGACTTCAACGTCGCCAAGCTGCGCTACCACCGCATCATCATCATGACCGACGCCGATGTGGACGGCGCCCACATCCGCACCCTGCTGCTCACCTTTTTCTACCGCCAGATGACCGAGCTCGTCGAGCGCGGACACATCTACATCGCCCAGCCGCCGCTGTACAAAGTGAAAGTGGGCAAAGAAGAGCAATACCTCAAAGACGCGCCCGACCTGGACCGCTTCCTGCTCAAAGTAGCCCTGAAAGACGCGGCCGTTCACACCGGCGGCGCGTCGTCAACGGTCATCAACGGTGAAACCCTGGCCGAGCTGGCCCGCAAACACCAGCTGGCCCAAAGCGTCATTGCCCGCCTGTCCAACTTCATGGACGCCGAAGCCCTGCGCGCCCTGGCCGACGGCGTACACATCAACCTGGACACCGTGGCCGAAGCCGAAGCCTCCGCCATTGCCCTGCAAAAAGCCCTGCAAGCCACCGACGGCGCCGCCGCCAGCCCCGCCGAGGTAGCCGGCGAGTTCGACGTGCGCACCGACAAACCCATCCTGCGCATCAGCCGCCGCCACCACGGCAACGTGAAAAGCAGCGTGCTCACGCAAGACTTTGTGCACGGCGCCGACTACGCCGCCCTGGCCGAAGCCGCCAACACCTTCCGCGGCCTGCTGGCCGAAGGCTCGCGCGTCACGCGCGGCGAAGGCGAAAAAATGAAGGAAGAAAAAGTAGCCGACTTCCGCCAGGCCATGGCCTGGCTCCTGGCCCAAGCCGAACACGCCACCGCCCGCCAACGCTACAAAGGCCTGGGCGAAATGAACCCCGAACAACTCTGGGAAACCACCATGGACCCGGCCGTGCGCAGGCTGCTGAAGGTGCAGATTGACGACGCGATTGAGGCGGATCGGGTGTTCACGATGCTGATGGGGGATGAGGTGGAGCCGCGCAGGGACTTTATTGAGACGAATGCGTTGAGGGCGGCGAATATTGATGTTTGAACATGTTTCGCGGGGGTAACACGGTTGGTGAGATCTGTGCCGGGCTAGTGAAACGCTGACAGGGCTATTGAGATGTCTTGAGTTCTTGTCCATTACAAGTGCCGAACTGTTAGTCGCACCATTGCACCTCGCCCTTGCGGATCCAGAAGTGCGACTTGCACCCATCACGAAGCCATACTGACGGTGTAAGGGTGGGTCTGTCAGCGGCGTCGACTTTTAGATCCCAGCGAGGCTTGGCTTCCTTGATGACAAGAAGCTCAATCTTGCGTCCACACCTGCATGGACAGCGAAACCCAACACACCAGTCTTCGTCGTCCTCGCGTGCAAGCACCAAGCTTCTCAAGGGTAATGAGTCCGGTAAGCAGTCGCTCTCCACAACAGACAGGCGTCTAGCAGGAGCAACGGCATCAAAAGCCCGCAGGGCGAGCGTTTTGAAGTTCATTGCTTGTCCTTTGCCTTTTGGGCCCGCAATGAAGGCAGTTCAAGTAGCGGCTCCATGGCACCGCGGGCCAAGTGGAGATTCGGCTGGTTCTTGAACGATCCTTCTTCGGTAAAGTCCTCGTCGTTGGCGGCCAAGCTGAACTCCGTGCGAGCTTGCTCAGCATTGGGACTGTGTCTGAACGGGTAAGCGCGTGCGATGAACTCGTTCACGCACGCCGAGGCCGCTCGCATGTTCAAGGAAATAACCGCAGGTGCTTGTTCAGAAACGCCTTTCAAGTAGCCCGCTTGAACTTCATCAAGGTGCGCATTCGGCGCGGTTCGCCGAAGATACTCAGCCCGCAAAGACACAGGGTCATAGACACCGCGATCTTGCAATGTCGCGCCACCAGGTTGTACGTAGTCAATGCGGCCACATACATCGGCAATTGCAATCGCCTCACCGGCCTTTCGTGTAGGAATCGAGACGCCCACATCAAAAAGTGGGATCAAGAAACTCAATGCGATTAAGTCAGCGATGTGCCTTGCGTCCAGGGTGTCAACGCAAGAAAAGATTACATCGGCTTGGCTTGCAAGCAGCACTGCTTCACGGCTGCAAATAGACGCATTCAGAGGAACTGCCACACCCCCACCGCGGTATTGCACAACAGCTTCTGCAAAGGCCTCCACCTTGGCTTGCCCAGTTTTGGCTCCGTGCACGGTGGAGTTGAGTATGCGATTGAGATTACGTTCTTCAAGTTTGTCGAAGTCGATCAAGATGACCTGCCCAAAGCCCAATCTTGCGACCTGTTCGGCGACTACGGAGCCCGTTCCTGATACGCCCACGACGCAGGCTGACAGTCGAGCCATCTCATCTCGTGCATGGCTTGTGAAGGCCATTGGACGCTTTGGGAACACACCGTCTGCCCACCACCACTTAAGGTCATCACCTGGTACTGAGACAACGTCGATGGGAATCTGAGTCAACTCCGGTTTGTAAAGGCGAGCCAAGATGGCACCATCTGGTGTCATGACAGCGGTGCCATGCAGAGGCCCAAGAGCTTGAAAAAGTCCGGGCATCGTTTGATGGTCGCTTTGATTGTCGTGCGGGGAGAACCCATACAGCCCCCCCGGATGCGAATGAATCAGTACAAGCGACAGGTCGTTTGCTTCCGCTCTGTCGATTGCTTCTTCAATCGCCATACCGGGCCAGACCAAGTAGTCCGCGTGTCGCTGTGTACATTCGGCATAAGGAACAAGTACAACATCTTGAGCCAAAAGCCTGATGCGAGGACCTGGGGTGCGGGCACAAAGGAGGATTGCAGCCGCTTCAAGTCCATCACCAGGGAATAGGTGGCTATAAAGACGTTCATGCAGGGAGGAAGTGAGCGTCAGGTTGGTAGACGGGTTCATTGCTGCACCTCCTTCGCCAACGCTGACTCCACCAGGGCCAGATGCGTGATCACCGTGTCCGTATCGGGGCGCCACTCCGACGCAGTTGTGCGATGACGAGACCAGCGCTGATACGTGACGCCGTTGACGATCTCTTGAGTTTCGGTGCATGCCAATGCCTGACCGTTACTGAGCAAAAGATGTGGGCTGACATAGAACATGTCAATCTGTGCCCCGGGGTAGCTTGGCGGCACATCCAGGGCCAAGGTCAAACGGCGTGCGCTGTAACCTTGTGGCACGTGATATCCATAAATCAGCAACCAACGACGCTGGTTTTCGATCACCGTTTCCCAGTGCGCAAAGCGCTCATCCAGGAAGCTTTCATCTATGTCCAATAGAGCAAAGTCACGGCGAACCGCTTGCGCGGTCTCACCGTTACTTACGTCTTTGGGGGTGAGCCGAATTTTCTCGATACCTGGGGTTCGCAGGTCTACCACCGAGGTGAGCTCAAGCGACTGTTTCGGCTGCCCCGTGACCTTCAAGAAGATGTGCCAGCCTTGGTTAACATCGAAACCGGCTTGGGTTAGGGCTTCGCTGACGACGACAGTTGGTGTACCGATCTCCAGTCGAACTCCCTGGACATTGAGCACCCAAGTGGCGGCGCGGCTGTAAAAGGCTTCAACGCCACCGCTATCAAGATCTACGATCTCACTGTCCTTGATCAGCTTGTCAGCCTGATCATTGCGATCGAAGTAGATCACCTTGTCGCCTTGCACTTGACCAAGCCGACGGATGACGCTGCCAGAGATGACTCGGTAAGGCCAGTCGATCCGCTTGCCATCAATGGTCAGACGGAAAGAGCGATCACTTTCGACGACGATGAAGCGGCCCGTCTTTTGAGTCAGATCGACAACTTCGTCAGGACGAATGTCTTCCAGCTCACCGTTTGGTAGCAGAAGTAGCACCGATGCTTGTTGAGCTGGGTTGAATCCCGCAGCTGCGGCAATTTGCGCACCGGTTGGAGTGGCGTCAGAGAGGGAGACGGGTTGAAAGACTAGGTCTGCGCTAGCGACTTCAATAGATGAAATGTGAGTTTGATGAGTTGACATGATTGAGGTTGGTGTGTTTTCGTTGGGCATAACTACCCCTTTCGTAAAGCGAAATGAACATTGATTCGTGGCAGGATCGCCACGAAAAACTACGGACATCGCTTGAAAGCCTTGACTTGAGGCACCAGCCTGAACACACTCTCAATCGCCAAACCGAGTCCTGTGTAAAAGCTGGATTCACCCCTAAGGGCAAGCTCACAAGCTTGCCCTTTCCTATTTGTACGGCGTCATTGATAGCTCCTTTCTATTTGCTGGCAAGTCAGTTGGTTGATGAACAAGTCAGAAACCTTGCCGGCTGAACTGATCAAGTTAGACAGCAGCCGCCAGTTATCAGTTTGTTTGCGCACACGTCCTGCGACGATGGCAGGATGGATCTGCAGTTGTCTGGCCAGAGCAATGGCATCGTCGGCGGCATAGCTCGTGCTGACAGCGGCGGTTGCCCAAACTTCCTCAGGTATCAACGCCTCCCCCGCTTCACGGTCAGCCTCTTGCTCCTGATCGCTGGTTCGCGTCTTGTCGTCCAGGTTGTCTGCGAAACAAGGCGCTTCCGGCGTCAGGTGCCGCTGCACGTGAATCAACTCGTGCAGCAGCGCAAACCAGAAGTTGTCAACACGGTCATGGCGGAGGGTGAGCGCCACGATGCGAATCTCTCCGTCCAGCATCGCTGCGCCGTCGAGGTAGGTCTTGTCAAAGTGCCGCTCGAACACGAGGGCGATGCCATAGTTGGACAAGTACTCCTGGGCCAGTAAGGGACCGGACTCGAATGACGACAGGCGAACGAGATCACGCAGCCACTGCGGTGTGATCGTCCCCGTCAGATACTTGCCTTTGAGCGTGCGGCTGCGAGCCTTTCGCAAAGCGCACGCCTGCCAGACCATGAGAGCGCTTTCGTCCATTGTGCGAGTGCCGCTCTGATGCAGCGTGGCCCGCAACATGATGGGTTGCCCCCCCAGGCCAAACATGCCTCGGAAAAAGCCGGTCACCAACTCCTCGGCGTACTCTTTCAGATACGCCGCATTGCGCTTCGTCTCACCGAGCAGACCACGCTCTTGCATCTCCGCAAGGGGGAACTTGGCGTAGTCCACATTGGGCTGAGCAGAAAGGTCGTAGCTCTCGCCGATCAACACCTCAGCAGGGATTCCAAGGCCAGCGTGCAACCGTCGAATCATCGACAGGCTCAACGGACGCTTACGCCCTAGCACCTCAGACACTTTGGACAGCGAGCCGATGTATTGCACCAAGTCCTTTTGAGCGAGGCGCTGCTGATCCATGCGAAACAAGATGGCCTCAACAGGATCCGGGAGCGACGGAGGGAATCGGCTTTGCTCATACGACTGAAGGACCAGCGCAAGCAGCTCAAGTTCGGCATCTTCAACGGAGCCAGGAGCAGGATCCTTGTCCATCAGCGCAGACAGGCGAGCCACGGCAGCGGCGTAGTCGCTTTCCGTTTTCAGTACTCGAATCTGTGTGTTCATGTTGATCTCCTGGTCCTAAATCTCATGGGTGTCTTACTTGCTGAAGTCTTTCTTGTCGTACTCAGCGTGTCTGCCGCCCCATTCAATCAAGACGACACCGTTGCGAAAGCGAACTTTCACGACAAGCCGGTATGAATTGCCCTTGATGTTGAAAATGATCCTGTTGTCGCCTAAGAAGCTGGCTGTTGAGAAACGATCCTTAACGTCCTGCGGGCTTGCCCAACACGCCTTCTCAACTTCTGAGCGCCATGCATCCAGTGCCCCCCGCGTATCGGCGTGAGCTTGCTTCAGCGCTTCAAGAACTTCCAAGTTGACTAGTTGCATAGGCACTGCATCGACTTCCCTATTTGATCGAAGTGTACATTCCCAAATAGGGACGTGTCAATTGTCCCGTATTTATTTAATTTTACCCTCTGCAACAGGTGACGCCGTAGCTGACCAAGACGGCCATTCGAAACCGAATCTGGCTTACCCAAACCTGCACCATGGCAGACCTTTTATTTCTCTTTGCAAATTCGGGAACCTTATTCATGACGTCGACGCCTGCAGGTAGGCCTTTTGCGGCGGCGAGTTGCTCGTAATCCGCGGCTTAACGCGGCGCAAACCATGAAAGTCGCTTTGGAAATTGCGCGAGTATGAGGCTTTTATATATGCCGAATTGAGCGCAAGCCCTTATAAATACTGCTCAAGCAGCTATCAATAGCATAGTGAATTAGCCATTCAACGGAACGCCGCCATGCCCGCTCTCATCCTCGAACTGATGATTTTTCTGGGCGTGCATTCCATCCCCATCGTCGCCAACAACTGGCGCAGCCAATTTATCGCGTTGCGGGGCGATGGGGCCTGGAAGCTCCTCTACATGCTGGCCTAGCTGACGGCTATCAAAGCGGCCCCAATCCAAAGGCGACTCGGCATGGTGAGCTACACAAATAGTAGCGAAAGAGGTGTACACCAATCTGGCAAATAATCTCGCAAAAATTGACGCAATGCTGTGAAAAAACCATTACAAAACAACGAGTTAGGGGCACCGGGAATGTCGCAACAAATCGCGCATCCAGTACACCACGCACTACCTGTTTGCCACCCAGGCCGACCTGGAGCGCGCCGACTTCAAAGCCATGCTGGGCCTGGGCGACCGCCTGGCCACGGCCCAGGTGTCGGCGCTGCTCAAGCGCGGGCTGCTGGCCAGCGATTCGCCCTACGGCAAGCTGCGCTTTGGTGTGCCGCAGCATGCGCTGCGGTTTTACTTTCCCGGTTTGTGGCCGGAGGCTGAGGCGGGGTAGGTGTAACGACAGATTCGACCAGATGGAGCTTGAAATTCCGTTCGGACTGAGACGCAGAAACCCCGTTCAGGCTGGGCTGAGGAGCGCAAAAGCCAGTGGATCAGGGGATGTGCCTGGGAACCTCTGCACAAGTCCTTGCGGCCTGTGATCGCGCGGTCTCGGGCGGTCTGCTGCGTTGCTTTTATTGCCAATAGCACCGCTATTGGCTGCAAAAAGACGCCTTGCACCCCATCCCGATCCGCACGCCACAGTTCCACAAGGACTTGTGCAGAGGTTCCCTTTTGAGCTGCAGGCGAGTTTGCACGTGACCCCACTGGGTTTGAGCACCGCAAGTTTCCCGTCGCTTCGCGACGGGACCCAGACTGCGGGTCGCCTTTCTTTTGCTTACTTTTCTTTGGCGACGCAAAGAAAAGTGAGTCGCTGTCGGGAGACCCCCGACATCTACGCATGCTGCAAGCCGGTGCTGAATTGCGCGGGTTTGCAAGGCTTGGCTTTCGCACAATTAACGAGCGAGCCAGCCTGAGGTGCCTCAAAAACACCATGAAATTCCAACATCTGATGTTCGAATTTCATGGTGTTTACAGGTTGTTGCCCAACAAAACGGGCACGTTGAATACCTGCAGGTAGGTATGGAGCGCCGCCAGTGTTTGGCTGCGCGTCCAGTTGTGAGGTTGGGGCATTTAGACTTCCCTTAGGCTGACTGCGCGGTTTGAGTGCGCAAACCATGAAAGGCAATTCATGACCCTTAAAACAACCCCCTTTGACCCGGCCAAGTACCTGGACGACGAGCAGGCTATTGCGGACTATTTGACCGATATGCTGGAAGATGACAGCCTGGGCTTGCTGGCAGCGGCGCGAGGCGACATTGAGCGCGCGCGGAGAATGAATACATGCCAAATCGGCCACCAGCCCAGAGATTCATTGCTCAAGCAGCTATCAATACCATAGTAACCAAACCCACCCAAGGAGCCTTCACATGACCGTCCTCATCCTCGGCCTGCTCATCCTCGGCCTGCTCATCTTCCTGGGCGTGCATTCCGTGCGCATCGTGGCCAACGACTGGCGCAGCCGCTTCATTGCGCAGCGGGGCGATGGGGCCTGGAAAGGGCTGTACACCGTGGTCTCGCTGCTGGGTTTTGGGCTGATCGTGTGGGGCTACGGCCTGGCGCGGCAGCAGCCGGTGGTGCTGTGGGTGCCGCCGCGCGGCATGAGTCATGTGGCGGGCTTGTTGATGTTGCTGTCGTTCATTTTGCTGGTGGCCACCTATGTGCCGCGCAACAGCATCAAGGCCCGCCTGCACCACCCGATGATGCTGGCCACCAAAGTGTGGGCGCTGGCGCATTTGCTCAGTAACGGCAACCTGTCCGATGTGCTGCTGTTTGGCAGCTTTCTGGTGTGGGCGGCGCTGGGCTTTCGCGCGGCGCGGGGGCGGGATCGCGCTGCCGCAACGGTTTACCCGGCCGGCACCGCTTCCGCGACGGTAGTTGCCGTGGTGGTGGGCGTGCTGGCCTGGGCGGGGTTTGCGTTTTGGGCGCACCGGGTGTTGATTGGGGTGCAGCCGTTTGGGGTGGGCTTGTGAACGACGGCGCTCAAACCCCACCCGCCCGCAATGTGCTGGGCCAGCCGCTCGTGCCCTGCTCGTTTGACCCGCTGACGGGCTACTTTCGCGACGGTTGTTGCAAGACCGACGAGACCGACCACGGCACGCATGTGGTGTGCGCGGTGATGACGGATGCGTTTTTGAAGTTTTCGCTGTCGAAGGGCAACGACCTGGTCACCCCGCGCCCGCAGCGGCGCTTTCCGGGGCTGCGCGCGGGCGACGCGTGGTGTCTTTGCGCGCTGCGCTGGCAGGAGGCGTTTGACGCGGGCTGCGCGCCGCCGGTGAAGCTGGAAAGCACGCACATGGCCGCGCTGCAGGTGGTGGCCTTAGGGGATTTGGAGCGGCTGGCTTGGGATGCTGACGCGAGCAGCCCGGGTTAGCAAACGCCTGATTGATTGAAATTTCCGTTCGGACCGAGCAAGGTATCCAGCAAACCCCGTTCAGGCTGGGCTGAGGAGCGCAAAAGCCAGTGGATCAGGGCATGTGCTTGTTTGAGCCGCAGGCGAGTTTGCACATGACCCCACTGGGTTTGAGCACCGCAAGGTGCCCGCAGCGAAGCGAAGGGACCCAGACTGCGGGTCGCCTTTTCTTTGCTTACTTTATTTTGGCGAAGCAAAAGAAAGTGAGTCGCTGTCGGGCGACCCCGACATCTACGCATGCCACTGAGCCCAATCTGCAACGATCAAATCAGATCAAAACCGCCACCAGCCCATGTATTCATTGCTCAAGCAGCTATCAAAATCATAGTATTTGTGGCAAAGCCTCGCGCTCCACCACACGCGAGGCAAACGCCCACCCGCTGCGCAAAAACGTGTGACAGGGCTTTGCCGTTCAAATGGTGACCCACCGCGCCCAAGTCACAGCCGACGACGTGCATCAACGTGGCGCTGGACTTACCGCTGGACTTTCCCAAGGTCGCGCTGAACCCCGCGGCGTAAAGTGAACGCCATGACCACCCCCCAAACCACTCCATCTGAACGGACTGAACAGGCACCGGCGCTGCAGGTTTCGCAATGGCTGGGTGCCACCCCGCCCGCTTCGCTGGCCGAGCTGCGTGGCAGGGTGGTCGTGCTGCATGCTTTCCAAATGCTGTGCCCGGCCTGTGTGTCGCACGGCATTCCACAAGCCATCAAGATTCACCAGGCTTTTGCGCGTGAAGATTTGGTGGTGTTGGGCCTGCACACGGTGTTTGAGCACCACGCGGTGATGGGCCCTGCCGCGCTGCAGGTGTTCATGCACGAGTACCGCGTGCCCTTCCCGGTGGGCATCGACGCCGCCGTACCCGGCCAGGCCATTCCCCAAACGATGAAAACCTACGGATTTCGCGGAACGCCCAGCCTAATGGTGATTGACCGGCAAGGCGCGGTGGCCTTGAGTCACTTTGGCATGCTGGATGATTTGCCGCTGGGTGCATTCCTGGGTCAGCTGGTGGCGCAGCCTGAAGAACCCCTTCCCCCGCTGGGGGAAGGCAGGGATGGGGGCATGCGCGTGTAGCCGCTCGCACCTGTGCTGTCGTTCGCATGTGTTCACTCTGGCGCAGGGGCGTTGTGTCTGACCGAAAGCCCCCATCCCAACCTTCCCCCAAAGGCGGGAAGGAGCAAGACACTCTGTTGTGACCTGGGTAGCTACGAAAATACAAAATACAAGTCAAATTGGCCGGTAGCCCTTGTGAATACTGCTCAAGCAGCTATATAAATCATAGTGACACGGTTGACAGAGACGCAACCCCACCCAGGAACTTTGGCGCGACTGGCATCGTCTGTCAGGGCGGAAACACCCCCGAAAGCCCGCCATGACCCAGCCTTCAACCCGTCGCCTTGCCCTGCGCACATCCGCCGCACTGGCTGCCGGTGTGGCGCTGCCCAGCTTGTTGTTGCATCCGGTGTACGCACAAACACCGCTCCGCCTCACGCCATCCCAGTCAGAAGGCCCGTTTTACCCCGACCAGGCCCTGCAAGACGCCGATGCCGATCTGCTGAAAAACGGCGCGGTGGCCTACACCGGGGGCCAGCCCGCGTGGGTATCTGGCGTGGTCACAGATGTGCAGGGCAAGCCGGTGTCGGGCGCGGTGGTGGAGATCTGGCAGTGCGACCACGAAGGTGTGTACCGCCACAGCAGCATGACGGGCAACGTGTCCAGGCCCTTCCAGGGCTTTGGCAAGGTGCAGGTGGGGGCCGACGGGCGCTACCGCTTTCGCACCATCAAACCGGTGGCCTATGCGGGTCGGCCACCGCATATTCATGTGAAGGTCAAGCTGGGCACGCGGGAATTGCTCACCACGCAGATGTATGTGGCGGGCGAGCCCGCCAACAGCCGCGACTTTTTGGTGCGCGGGCTTGCGCCTGAGGAGCGCAGCTTGCTGGATGCGGCGTTTTCGCGCGGGCAGGATGGCTGGGTGACTGATTTCCCACTGGTGGTGAAAGCATGAACGCACCACGCTATCTTTTGGGACTGATCGCCCTGCTGGCCAGCGCCGTCATGGCCCAAACGCCCATCTCGTCAACCACCACCTCCGCCCCCGACAGCGCCCAAGCCATCCCACACAACCACCTGGCCACCGCCCTGCGCCAAGGCGGCTATGTCATTTACTTTCGCCACACCGCCACCGATTTTTCCAAAAACGACGCGGCCATGACCAGCTACACCGACTGCGCCAACCAGCGCCTGCTGTCGCCCCAGGGCCGCACCGACGCGCAGCAGATCGGCAAGCAGATCGTGGCGCTCAAATTACCCACCTCACCCGTGCTGGCCAGCCCCTACTGCCGCACCATGGACACCGCCACCTTGATGCTGCAGCGCGCCGTGCCCACACCTGCCATCCGCGAAGGGCAAGAAGGCGACTACCCCGGCTTGAAGCAGCTGCTGGCCCAGCCCGTACCCGCCGGCACCAACCGCTGGATGGTCGGCCACGGCACCCCGTTTCGCACCATCGCAGGCCCGCCGCATCTGGCCGAAGGCGAGGCGGTTGTGGTGCGCCCAGAGGGCAAAAGCTGGATCGTGGTGGCGCGCGTGGGGGTGGGGGAATGGGCGAGTTTGAAGTAGCGCGATGGGTAGGCACTTAATCCAAGTCAAATCGCCTGATTAGATACATGCCTCAGACGCTACCCATTCCCGCGTAGGCGGGAATCCAGGTGCGAGGTCTTGCCGTAGCAAGGGTTGAGTACGCCAAAGGTGGATTCCCGCCTGCGCGGGAATGACGATCTGAGGCATGTATCTAATCAAGTCAAATCGGGCATCAGCCCTTTCCGATGCTGCTCAAACAGCTATTAATTGGATAGCATTTAACACGTCGAGTAGGTTGTCATCCAAGAGAGTCGGTGTCCGTTCGCTTCGTAAAAACAGAAGTATCAAACCGTAAATTCATGCTGGTTTATCAACGGTTAAGTCGGCATCGTCAACCGATTCAAATAACGACGATCAGGTATCCATGACGCAGCAAACCCAGCATTGGACTGATCGGTTTCGGCAATCACTTCCCACCCGTGACGCGCTAACCGCCCATCCGTGGCTGCGGCCTATTGCCAACCGGGTCCTCGACCCAAAATTGTGGCGGCTGCAGCACGAAGCGGTCGCGCGTGGGGTGGCGGTGGGCACATTTTGGGCGTTTGTCATCCCGTTTGGGCAAATCGTGGCAGCCACGGCGCATTGCACGTGGTGGCGCGCCAACATACCAGCCGCCGCCGCCATGACGATGGTGACCAACCCGCTGACGATCGGTTTCTGGCTCTGGCTGGCCTATCAATTCGGCTCCCTGATTCTGGGTGGGCCTCTGGTCAGCACGGCGTCGCAAGGCTTTGCTGCCGGGTCGTGGCTGGCAGACTATGGTTGGCCCACCGTACTCGGCATGGGGCTTTTTGCAGTGGGTGGAGCGGTCCTGGGGTATGTGCTGGTTAAGCTGGTCTGGCGCGTTCGCATTGCCATCAAGCGGCGCACACGTCGGTGAACGCCGCACAAACGCTCAACAAACTGTTTCCAAACCCCCTGGAAAAAGAGAAGTAACGCTCTTGTAAATGCTGCTTTTTCAATTATCTGCGGCAGGCTAAGGTGATGTGGTTGTTAAATTTATCTTGGAGACCCGTATGAAAAAACTGCTTTCGATGCTCGCCATCGTTTTTACCCTGGGCCTGGGCACATTCGCGATGAATGCCGAAGCCGCCAAACGTGTGGGGTCCGGCAAGTCCATGGGAACGCAGCGCCAGGCCGTTGACAAAGCACCAGCAGCGCCAGCGCAGTCAGCTGCCGCGCCGGCCGCTGGCGCAGCAGGTGCCGCAGCGGCTGCACCCAAGCGTTCGTGGATGGGCCCTTTGGCGGGACTGGCCGCAGGCCTGGGTTTGGCGGCACTGGCTTCTCACCTGGGTTTTGGTGACGAGTTGGCGTCCATGATGATGATCGGGCTGTTGGTCGTGGTCGTGATGGTGGCCATTGGCTTCTTCATGCGCAAGCGCGCCGCCGCCCAGGCCCATGCCTCGGGTGCCGGTGCAGGCGGCATGAACTACGCCCACGCCAATGCAGGTCAAGGAGACTACGCAAGCCGTGTCGATTCATCAGCAAACGCATTCAAAACAGCAACACCAATGGGCGGTAGCCTGATTGGTTCGGGTATTGGATCTGGCGTTGGTGCCGGCGTGTCGGGTGTCAGCCGCATCCCCGCTGACTTTGACACCGCAGGCTTCGAGCGCAATGCCAAGGTCAACTTCATCCGCCTGCAAGCGGCCAACGACGCGGGCAACCTGGACGACATCCGTCAGTTCACCACGCCCGAGATGTTTGCCGAACTCAAAATGGAGTTGTCTGACCGCGGAACCGCTGCTCAGAAAAGCGAGGTGGTCAACATTCAAGCCCAGGTGATTGAAGTGGCAGAAGAGGCTGACCGCTATGTGGTGAGCGTGCGCTTTACCGGCTTTATTCGCGACGAAATTGCCCGCAACGATGAGTCGTTCGACGAAATCTGGCACATGACCAAGCCGCGCCAAGGCGGCCAGGGTTGGGTGCTGGGTGGGATTCAGCAAAACGACGCTTAAAAATCCCTAGGCGGTAGATCCAGCGCGGCCACTGGCCGCGCTTTTCATTTGGATAGTTTATTTGGGTAGTGCCCGCTGCCGCGTTGCCACCGAGGCCCCCAGCCACAAGGCCAGCGCTGAAAAAATCAAACCTCGCTGCAAGCCAGCCAGTCCGCCAGTCCCATCAGCAATCCACCCGACCACGGTGGGCCCCACGATTTGCCCGGCGGCAAACACAATGGTGAAAGCGCTGATGCCGGCGGCCCACTGACTGGGCGGCAGGTTGTGGCGCACCAGCGCTGTGGTGCTGGCCACCACTGACAAAAACACCGAACCGAACAGCAAGCCCGACAGCAGCACCAGTGGCCAGGCCGCCGTGAGTGCGGGCAACACCGTGGCGCAGCCCAGCAGCGCATTCAAGATGGCCAGCGCCTGCCCGCCCTTGAAGCGGTCCAGCAGACCCGCCCACAGGCGCGAAGAAGCCATTACCGCCACGCCCAGCAATGCATAAAACCAGGTGATGGCGGCGGGCGCTGCGCCCTGTTCGCGCAGCAGCGCCACCACAAACGTCATGTAGCCGATGTAGCCCACACCAAACAAGGTGTAGCCCGCCAGGCCCGGCGCAAAGTCGCGCCAGGCGAACACGCGATGCGCGGCCGCCTGCACGGCGGCGGGCGCGGGCGCAGTTAGCGCCTGCAAGCGCTGCCCCACCCAGGCCAGCACACCGGTGGCCACCACGCAGGCCGCGGCCAGTGCCCACCAGGCCCAGGTCCAACCATGGGGCACGTCGTGCGCCGCCTGCAGCATCGCAGGCACCAGCACGGCGGACAGCGTGATGCCCAACCCCGTGCCGCCGTAATACAAACCCAGCAGCAAGCCCATGCGCTGCGGTGCCAGCGCGCCCAGCCGCGCTGCCAGCAAGCCGCCGGAAATGAAAACCAGCGCACTGGCCACACCGGCCAACAGGCGTTGCGCCAGCAGCGAGGGCGCATCCACAAAAAAACCGCTGCCCGCCATGAATACGCTGGCCGCCAAGCTGCCTGCCACCAGCAGGCGCACCGGCGAGTGGCGCTTTAAAAGCCATGGCGTGGCCAGCGCGCCCAGCAGATAGCCCAGCGCATTGGCAGTGTTCATGGCCCCGGCCAGGGTGTAACTCCAGCCCAAGTCCAGCCGCATGGTGGGCAGCAGCAGGCCATAAGCAAACCGGGTGATGCCCAGCGAGACGGCAGCGCCCAGCGACAAGGCGGCGGCCAGGGCCAGGAGGTGGGTCAGCTTGGGTTGGGGGGTATGCATGAGGGCATGGTAGCGCTATTATTTGTATAGCTGCTTGAGCAGGTTCTACAGGGGCTGTAAGCCAATTTGGCATGAAAATACGGTTTTATGCCTTTCCGGGGGGAGGACGGCCAATTCAGGCGCCCCGCTACCATCGCCCACCATGTACAAGCCGCGAATTCTCCTGGTTGAAGACGAGCCCGGTATTGCCGACACAGTGCAGTACGCGCTGGCGTCTGACGGCTTTGCGCCGCAGTGGTGCAGCACCGCGCAAGCAGCGCTGGCCGCCTTTGCACAACAACCGCCCGCCCTGGTCTTGCTCGATGTGGGTCTGCCCGATCTGAATGGCTTTGAGCTGTTCAAGCAGCTACAGGCCCTGCCCCACGGTGCCTCCACCCCCATGCTTTTCCTGACCGCCCGCAGCGACGAGATTGACCGTGTGGTGGGGCTGGAGCTGGGCGCAGACGACTACATTGCCAAGCCGTTTTCGCCGCGCGAGCTGGTGGCGCGGGTGCGCGGGGTGCTGCGACGCAGTGCGCGGCCTGGCCCGGCGGCTGTTCAGGCCGAGGTGACGTGCCCGTTGCAACTGGACGAAGCGCGCCGCCAGATTCGTTACTACGGCAGCTTGCTGGAGCTGTCGCGCTACGAGTACGGCCTGCTGCGCCTGCTGGTGCAACGTCCGGGCCGCGTGTTCAGTCGCGACGAGCTGCTCTCGCAGGTGTGGGACGGCGACAGCGACAGCTTTGACCGCACGGTAGACGCACATGTGAAAACCCTGCGCGCCAAGCTCAAGGCCGTGGCGCCCGAGGTGGAGCCGATTCGCACCTCGCGCGGGGCGGGGTATGCGCTGAGTGAAGACTGGCCCATCTCTACCGCCATCTCCACGCCTGTGTCGTGACGCGCCGCCACCGCATCTTCATCCTCGTCCTGCTGAGCTACCTGGCTGGCATCGGCTTGCTGATGAACAACGTGCTGAGCGACCTGGACCCGCGCTACCGCGAGGCGGCGGAAGACTCGCTGGTGGAGTCGGCCCAGCTCATGGCCAGTCTGGTGGAGCAGGATGTTCAAGGCGGTGTGATCAACACGGCGAAAGTCGACGCGATGTTTCGCGCCGTCTATGCCCGGCAATTCGAGGCGCAGATTTTCAGTTTCACCAAAAACCGCGTCGAGCTGCGTCTGGTGGTGACCGACCGGGCGGGGCGTGTCTTGTATGACTCGCTGGGTCAAGCCACAGGGGCTGACTATTCGCAGTGGCGTGACATTCACCTGGCGCTGCGCGGCCAGTACGGCGCGCGCACCACGCCCGATGTACCAGACAACCCAGCCACGGCCGTGATGTATGTGGCCGCGCCGGTGCGGCAGGCGGGTGCGGTGATTGGGGCCGTCAGCGTAGGCAAGCCGACCCAGAGTTTTGGCCAGTTTGTGCAGGCGGCGCGCGAGAAAACCATTTATGTGGGCCTGGTGTCGGTGGGCGCTGTGCTGCTGCTGGGCTTCATCGTCTCGCTGTGGCTGGTGCTGCCCTCGGGCCTGCTCACTGAATACTTGCAACACCTGCGCACCGAGCGGCGTTTGGGAGTCGGCCGTCTGGGCCAGCGCGTCAGGTGGGCCTTGCACGCGGCCTACGCCGAGCTGCGCGACGCGCTGGCCGGGCGCAACTACGTGGCCGACTACGTGCAAACGCTCACGCACGAGGTCAAAAGCCCGCTGTCGGCCATTCGCGGCGCGGCGGAGTTGCTGCAAGAGGCGGGCATGCCACCCGCCGAGCGCGCCAGGTTTCTGGGCAACATCACCCGCGAGGCTGGGCGCATTCAAGAAATCGTCGACCGCATGATGGAGTTGACCGCCCTGGAAGCCCGCCGCACGCTGGACAAGGCCGAAGCGGTGCCAATGCTACCGCTGCTGCAAGCGCAAATGGCCGCCGCGCAAGACGCCGCAGCCGCCCGGAGCATCACGCTGGAATTGCTGACCGGTGGCGACGACAGCCCCACTGCGCAGGTGCTGGGCGACCCGTTTTTGTTACGTCGCGCGCTGGCCAACCTGCTGGACAACGCAGTCGACTTTTCACCTTCGGGCGGCGTGGTCCGCATTGAGTTGATGGCCACCGCGCGCCAGGTGCGCATCCACATACAAGACCAGGGGCCAGGCATTCCGGCATATGCGCAAGCCAAGGTATTTGAAAAGTTCTATTCGCTGGCCCGACCCCACACCCAAAAGAAAAGCACCGGCCTGGGTTTGTCGTTTGTGAAAGAGATTGCCAGCCTGCACCGGGGGCGAATTGAGCTGGTGAATAACGCATCGGGCCCCGGTGCAAAGGCGACTTTGAGCTTGCCACGTTGGTTGGGGTGAGGATTTTCGCTATTAAATTTATAGCTGCTTGAGCAGTATTTATAAGGGCTAGAGGTCAAAAAGCCTTTATTTTTAGTGACTTCGGCGGTCGCTAGCGAACACATAAACAAGCCTACTGGCCATCCAACTTCTCTACTTTCATTTCGGGTGCGTTATCACCGCCGCCCACCAAAATTGACTGCCGTTCTGCCGTTGGCCAAAATACTTCGCCACGTCCGGCCATATCAACCATGTCGCTTTTGCCCAATATCTTTTGCGTACGCTGATCGAAAAATCGAACGCATCGCGGCATCTCTTGACTGAGCGAGAAATATGGCAGAGCGGGTTTACAGATGTCCACTCGATACGATCCCTGAGGACTAACTTGCGTGACACATGCATTCCCGTCCGCAGGCTCGCTTTGGCATACGAATTTAGGTGCTAATAGACCAATCATCACTATCAGCACCAAAACGATTGCCGAAAACGTGATGATGCGGCGCCGCGTTTTCATAACGTGATTTGCGGTGTGGGCGAATTAATCCACGCAACGTCTGAATAAATAACAAAGTCGCCACCTTTGCCAGACTGCGTTCGCCACGCGCGTATGTCGCTGTTGCCCACCTCTTCAAAACCGGCATAAATTTCGGGCAATAGCCGTAACGCCGGGGTGGCCAGTCGAGCTGCTTTTTCTGCGATGAAAGCTGCAACCTCGGCTTTGCTCAAGCAACGCTGCTTGTTCCAAACACCCAGTGGTTGAAAGTCGTTGAAATCATAGGTGTCGCGCAAATAGACGCCTAGCTTATTAATATTAAATACATGTTGTTTACCGTTTACTGCCACGCTACCCACCACTGCAACTTTAAAAGAGGCCTTGCCAATGGCACCATAAAATTCATCGACGGTATCAGTCAGGCTGCCCAACCCAACAATATTTGTTTGACATGCTCGCTCCAGCGTACGCGCATCCATACTGGTATTGCCCAGCGGAAAGGGGCCTGATTTCCACCCTGCGCTGGCCAAGCGCTCTTTCAGCACAACAATAGCGGGGCCGTTCAGTGCATTAGCAACGACATTGTCGTAAGCGGTTTTGGCGCGAGAAAACCTTAAAAGCCAACTCATCTTGACGATTACATCGTCGAATTGAGAAGCAGGCAATGTCGCCGGGTTTATTGATCCGAGTTTGACTGCATCTGGCATTGTCCATGCAGCTGAATTTGCCCATCGGTTCATCAATGCGGCTGCCACGGGCCATCCCATTTTTGACATTGCGCCTGCAATATCGACGGGCGTAATTGACATTTTTAATTCCTTTAAAAGAGGCGCATTGCTGATACTTGCTGCGGATGCTAGCCTGAGTTTGCGACACCAACGATTGGTTACTGGGAGTGTGTTTCCCGTCCACTTCACCCAAACCGCACAAAGGCTTCAAACCGCCTTCTGCATCGGCTGGGACGCTCTGGGCTCACCACCCAACCGGAGCTGTCATGTTCATCAGCCTTGTCTTTTTGCCCTCGCCTGTCGCGCGTCTCTGGCGAGCCGTGACCGTCGCCTTCATCAGTCTTTTTCTTGGGGCGCTCACTGCGCAAGCCCAAATCACCGACCCCGACGCCCAGCCACGCGCCAAAACCGAAAGTCCGTACTTCTTTGTCCCCGGCGGTGACCCGAGCGTTGATGCCTTGCCGCTCAAATCGACCCAGGTGCAAGTCAATATCAGCGGCGTGATTGCCGATGTCACGGTCACGCAGACCTACAAAAACCAGGGCCAGCGGCCCATCGAGGCGCAGTACATTTTTCCCGGCTCCGCCCGCGCGGCGGTGTATGCCATGCAGGTGCAGCTGGCCCAGCGGGTGCTCACCGCACAAATCCGCGAAAAAGCACAGGCGCAGGCGGAATTTGACAGCGCCAAACAAGCGGGCAAAACCGCTGCGCTGCTCAGCCAACAGCGCCCCAATGTGTTTCAGATGAACGTGGCAAACATCATGCCGGGCGACGAGGTAAAGGTGCAGATGCGCTACACCGAGCTGCTGGTGCCGCAGGCTGGGCATTACCAGTTTGTGTTTCCCACGGTGGTGGGGCCACGCTACAACAGCCCGACGGCGACTTCGCCCTTGAAGCAACCGCTCTTGATGCCCCAGGGCCAGGCCTCGCCCGCCACGTTTGACATGCAGGTGTCGCTGGCCACGCCGCTGGGCATCAAAAACCTGTTGTCGCCGTCGCATGAGATTGCCGTGCAGCAAGAAGCGGCAGGTGCTCCCCGCGCGACGGTCACCTTGCGCAAACCCAATGACTCCGTTGCCTCGAACCGCGATTTCATCCTGGATTACCGCCTGACCAGTGACCGCGTGGCCTCCGGCGTGATGCTCTACCAGGGCAGCCACGAAAACTTCTTTCTCGCCATGGTGCAGCCGCCCCAACGCGTGAGTGCCCAGCAGATCACGCCGCGCGAGTACATCTTTGTGGTGGACATTTCGGGCTCCATGCACGGCTTTCCGCTGGACACCGCCAAGGGCATGCTGCGCGAGCTGATTGGCGGTCTGAAAACCAGCGACCACTTCAATGTCTTGCTGTTTTCTGGCAGCAACCGTTTCCTGTCGCCCCAATCGGTGCCCGCCACACCCGCCAACATCCAGGAAGCGCTGAACACCATTGACCAGATGGGCGGTGGCGGCAGCACCGAGCTGATGCCTGCGTTACGCCGCGTTTACGCCACGCCCAAAGCGGCAGACACCTCGCGCACCGTGGTGGTGGTGACCGATGGATACGTCGCGGTTGAGCGCGATGCCTTTGCCCTGGTGCGCCAAAACCTGAGCCAGGCCAATGTGTTTGCGTTTGGCATTGGCAGCTCGGTGAACCGCCACTTGATTGAGGGCCTGGCCCGCGCGGGCATGGGCGAGCCGTTTGTCATCACGCATGCCGATCAGGCGGCGGAGAAAGCCCGCCTGTTTCGCCAGATGGTGGAAGCGCCGGTGCTCACCGGTGTGACGGCGCGTTTTGAAGGGCTGGACGTGTATGACGTGCAACCCCTGGCCTTGCCCGATGTACTGGCCGAGCGGCCGGTGCTGGTGTTTGGCAAGTGGCGAGGCAATGCGGGCGGCCAGTTGGTGGTGCAAGGCCGCAGCGCCAGCGGGCCGTACAGCCAGACGGTGCAGATCCCCAATCACCTGACCCTGCACAACACGCAGAACACCTCGGCCTTGCGCTACCTCTGGGCACGCCACCGCATTGCCGACCTGTCCGACCAGGAGTCGCTGGAAGGCGGCAGCAGCCAGCGCAAAGCGATCACCGAGCTGGGCCTGCAATACAACCTGCTCACGCAATACACCAGCTTTCTGGCGGTGGACCAGGTGGTGCGCAACCCGCAGGCAGCCGACACCCCCGCCGTGAACCAACCCGTGCCGCTGCCACAAGGCGTGAGCAATCTGGCCGTAGGCGGTGAAGTGCCCAGCACGCCCGAGCCCGAAGAGCTGGGGGCGGTGCTGGTGATGTTGTCGGTGCTGGCCATGCTGGCGCGTCGTCGGCGGCGTCAGCGCAGCCTTGATTAGGGGATGACGGGATGACCTCGCCTGCGGCGTTGATGACAGATGACTGTCACGGCGCAACCCTCTATGTCTTCGTCATCTGTCATCCCAGCCGCAACGCGGGGTCATCTGTCGGACAGCGGCAGGTCATTGACCCCATGCATTCGTCATTTGTCATCCCTGTCGCAACGCGACGGGATCATGTGCCGCGCAGCGGCAAGTCATCAGGAAACACCATGACCCTCCCCCAACTCTTGAAACACCCGCACGCTGTGCGCTGGGCGGTGCGGCTGGACACCGCGCCCACCGCGCTGTGGCCTGCCTTGCTCGCCCTGGCCTTGTGGCCCTGCTGGTGGTGGATGACCCAGCGCCTGATGGATGGCTCGGACGATCCGCTGGGTCTGCTGGCGGTCGCTGCTTTGGCGGCGGTTGCCTTTGCCCATCGCAAACGCCTGCGCGCCTCGCCGCGCCTGGGTTGGCTGGCTGCGGCCCTCTTGGGGGCGCTGTGGGTGACGGCTCTACAGGGGCCACTCCAGGGGCAACTGCCTGCGCTGCTGGTGGGCTTGCTCGGCGTGTTGTCGCTGGCGGCCTGTCTGATTGCCTTTTTGCCTCAAGGGGTGGCCAGCGGGCCGGTGCTGGTGCTGGCCGTGCTGTCTTTGCCGCTGTTGGCCTCGCTGCAGTTTTACCTGGGCTACCCGTTGCGGGTGTTGACGGCGCAAGCCAGTGGTTGGTTGCTGCACAGCCATTTCAACGTCGAGCGCGCAGGGGCCAGCTTGCAAGTCAACGGCCAGCTGATCCTGGTGGACGCGCCCTGCTCGGGCGTACAAATGGTGTGGCTGGGCTACTTCAGCGCCTGTGTGGTGGCGCTGTATGTTGGTCGCAGCAACCGGGCATTTTTTACCCGCGTGCCCGCCGTGGGTGCGCTGGTGTTGCTGGGCAACGTGATGCGCAACACCGTGCTGGTGGCGTTTGAAGCGGCAGGTCACGGACTGCGTGGAGCGTGGCACGACCTGCTGGGGCTGGTGGTGCTCGCGCTGGTGTGCGGCGGCATTGCGGCATGCATGGCGCGCGCAGAAAAGGTCCGCCATGTTTGACAACACATTTTTGAACCGCGTGTATTACAAGCTGGCGTGTCTCTTGTTGCTGCCGCTGTGTGCGCTCGTCAGCAGCCTGTCGGCCATACACAACCCGGCGCAGCTCAATGCGCCGATGCCGCATGTCGAGTTGCCCACTCACTCGGCCCCGCTGTTGCCCGGCAACGAGCTGGGTGCGCCCTTGCGCCCGCTGGCGCTCACCGAGCTGGAGCAGCGCTTTGCCCGCCGCTTTCCGGGCAGCTTGTCCCGCGTGACCGACGGCACGCATACCCTGGTGCTGCGCACCGTGCACCAGCCCACGCGCATGCTGCACCCCGCTGCCGATTGCTACCGCGGGCTCGGCTACCAGATTGCTGTACAGCAACTGCTGCAAGACCACCAAAACCGCCTGTGGCGCTGCTTTGAAGCCAGCCGCACCGGTGGCCCGCGGCTGCGGGTGTGCGAGCGCACGGTGGATGCGCAAGGCCAGGGCTTTACCGACACCTCGGCCTGGTACTGGGCTGCCGTGGCAGGCCAGTCCTCCGGGCCGTGGCAGGCGGTGACGGTGGCAACGCCGCTGTGATGTCGGGCGTGCCGGGCGTGTTCCGGCCAATGCGTGTGGCCAAGCGCCTCAGGCTGCGTTTTCGAGCACTTTCAGCCGGAAGCCGCAATTGCAGCAGAACACGTCGCCCACATCGTGCGATGCGCTGCAAACGGGGCATAAGCTGGTCTCCGTGCCGGGGGCGAGGTGGGCTGTTCCGGGCTGTGGCGCGCTGCTTCTAGTCGCCAAAGCCATGAATGGGCTGTGAGCCGTAGCGACCGGGGTAAATTCGGCCGCTGGCGAAGCGGTTGGCTCAACCCTGAGTGGCTCTGACACGGGGACTGGCACGAGCGCAGGTGCCGGTACCGGTACGCGTAGGGGCGCAGTAACCGACGCCTTGGCGTCCCGTGCCTCGTCGCGCAGCTGTTCGGCGCGGCGAAGGGCTGCATGCATGCGGCCCTCTATATGGGCTTCCATGCTGGCCGGATCGACGCCTTGCAGGTTGGTCAGGTACACATCGCAACAGCCGCGCGCAAACACCAGTGCCGGCAGGCTTAGCGCCACGGCATACACCACGCCACCGCCAATGCCACCGGCCATCAGGTACCGACTACCCGCGCCAGACACCATGTCCTCGAACCCGCCACCCATGCCAACGCCGCCACCCAAAATGCCGGCCGCCAGACTGCCGGTGACCAGCGTGCCGCCGAACAACACCGCTGCGATCAGGCCCGCCACCACGCCCACAATCAGGAACAGAACCACCATCATCAGCACCACGTTGACCACCCGGGCGCGGGCAATCGCGCCCACCCGCGACACGGCTTGAAGGGTGGTGGCACCCGCCCAAACGGCAGGCGCGGTGAGCGGAAACACCACCGCTTGCAACGCGAAGATAGCCACACCCACCACCACCACCGAGACGGGAAATACCAGCGTAAATAGCAATGGACCGAATAGCGGCAGCTTGCAGACAAACAGCACCACGGCCAGCGCCAGCAGACCCGCCAGATAAATCAGACCAAAGAGCATGAACGCCAGCACCAGTCGGTGCCCCGTGGCCAGCGACTCGATCAAGGCGATGACCGGGCTGCGCGCGGGCATGCCTCGGGCTTCGTCCATCAGCATGATGCCCACCGCGTTGCTGCCGTAGAACACCACGGCGAAGCCAAACACGAAAAAGATGGCACCGACCGCGACATGCACCTGCGCGGCGATCAGCGCGCCCATGCCCCACAGCACGGACCCCATCACCAGGCTGGCAAACATCAGGATCAGGGCACGCCAGTTACGCGCCGCGTCGACGGCGCTGAGCAAACCCGTGGCTTGGGATAAATGCAGACTGGCGGACATAGCGCCTCCTCGTTTTGTATGGTGCGCTGGCTTCGCGGTTGCCGGGCGGGTAACCGCCAACTTCCATCTAGTAAGCGTCCGGGTTTCTTGCCTTCTCGTTTTCTCGCTGTTGCCGTTTGAAGGCGGTGCACTGGGGGTGGTTGGATGCACGGCATTGCTGGTCCATGCACTGCACAAACGCGCCTAGCAATTTGTCTGCGCAAACATCGCGTGGCGCTCGCACCGCAACGGGAGCTGCTGGCGCTGGCGCTGGCGCAGGGGCTGTTGGCGCAGCGACGACGGGAGGCGACGCGGGCGCGGGGGCAGCTGGCGACGGCGCAGCGTCTTTCTTCATGGCCGCTTCGGCCTTGGCTTTTTCAGCTGCCGCCAAGCGCGCCGCTTGGCGTGCCCGGGCGGCAGAGGCGGCTGCAGCTTTGGCGGCTACCGCCTCAGGGCTGGACGCTGCGGCTTGTGGGGCGGCGGTGTCCGGCGCCGCGACCAACGCAGGCGTGGCGGGTGCGGCCGTTTCCAGGGTTGGCGCGACTGTTGGCGCGGTTGGCGCTACCGGCGCAGCAGCCTCTACGGCCGGTGTCAGCGCGGGTGGCGGTGGGCTGGCTGCGGGCGGTTGCACGGGTGATGTGTCGGGTGGCGGTTGCACCGCCACCGCCGATGGCTTCTTGTCGGCCGCCAGAAACCAATAGCCAGCACCCGCCACCGCTATCACTGCGGCAATTGCAATGCCCGCAATCAAGCCAAAGCCGCTGCCCCGCGTACTGGCTGCCGGGGGGGCCGCGGGGAACAGTGCCTCGCGAACCTCAGCTTGCGTGCGCGCTGGCGCGCTGGCGGCGTTCGATGCGGGCTCGGCAGGGGTTGAAAACAGGGGTGCGGCGGCGGCACCCGCCGCGCCGACGCCAAACATGCCCGGGTCGAACGCAGCGGCCGGGCTGGCGGGGACAGCGCTGAACGGTGGTGGCGTGGCAGGCACCTTGGAGGGCTTGACCCAGCTGACCACTGTGGCGTTGGGGTCCTCCACGTCGGGCAAACTTGGCGGCAGGCTTAACGGGGGTGGGGCTACGAATGAGTCAAAAACAATCGGGTCGGTGCCAGCGGGGGCCGCTGGCGTGACTGGCGGCTTGCCGGGCGGCGCGACGGGCTGCGGCAGCACCGTTGGGCCCATGGTGGCCAGCATGAAGTCCAGATCCTGCGCGGGTGCAGCAGGAGGTGCGGAAGCGGCCTGTAGGCTGTTGCCACATAGCTTGCAAAACTTCGCGCCATCGGCGTTGGGCGTAAAACAATGCGGGCAATTGATCGACATGGCGGCGGCGCTCCTGCTGTAGTGGTGATTGAACCCTGCTCAATGGCGGGCAAGGGTAGCAGCTTTGGCCTGCGCCGCCTACACCCTCGCACCCTGCCAAAAGACACCCTGCCAAGGCATGGTCACACACACCAACCAGCGTGATGAACGCGCGGGTACGGCATATGAAGAAAAGCACAGAATCCCTTATGGAATATGCTCAAGCAGCTATATAAAAAGGAGCAAATACGATCTTTCAACCCGAGCCAAAACGAGATCAAAAGAATTGCACAGGCATAGATGAACTGCGACCACTGTTGTATGCAGTTGTAAGTCAAGGTGCGTTGCGTCAGCTACAAAGCACGTGCCGCTCCAATTAGGGCGGCAGGAACGCTTGAGTCGATCACAAACGTGGGAATGGCCTTCAGGTAGTCACGAAACCGCCCTTTATCCTCAAAGCGCTCACGGAACATGGAACGACGCAGCTGTGTCGTGATGCGCGGGGCTATACCCCCGCCCAGGAATACACCACCTCGTGCGCCCAGCGTGAGAGCCAGGTTACCTGCCACGCTGCCCAACAAGTTGCAAAACACCGCCAGTGCATCGACGCACCGCGGATCGCTAGCGGCCTGAGCCCGCGCCAGCACCTGGGCGGGTTGCAATGGCTCGGCTTGCGTGCCATGCATCTCACAAAGTGCCTCATACAGGTTGCATAGCCCGGGCCCAGACAGCGCACGTTCCGCTGAGGCGTGGCCGAAACGACGCGTCAGCCATTGAACGACCTCCGCCTCCTGCCCATCGTGCGCAGACAGGCTTACATGGCCCCCTTCTCCACTCAGCGGCACCAGCGCCCCGTTGCTGCCGGGCAACAGGCCAGACACACCTAGCCCGGTGCCCGGACCCAGCAACGCCATGGCAGCGCCGGGCTCGGCAACCGGTGCTTCAGCAGCGTTGCCAATCTGCAGCAGATCGCCGCTGCGCAGCGCAGGCAGGGCCAGCGCTAGCGCGGTGAAGTCGTTGAGTACGCACAGGCGCTCTACCCCCAATTGCGCTGCCAACGCGGCAATCGAAAACGACCAGTGGTGGTTGGTCATCTGCACCTGGTCGGCCAACACCGGGTTGGCCATCCCAATTGCGCACCACGAAGGGTTGGGTTTGTGGTGCACGCGACGGTAGTGGACTATTGCCGCCTGCAGGCTCTCGTGATCGGCGCAGGGGTACACCGCAATGTCGGTCAGCGGCGCGCCAGCAGTGGCTTGCCAGGCAAAGCGGGCGTTGGTGCCGCCCACGTCGGCCAGCAGGCGGGTAATGGGTCGCTCGGGTTGGATGATGATTTCGCGCATCTTGATGTCACGCCGCCAATCAGCCGGACTGCCGCAGCAGCAAGTTCGGCTCTGCAAGGTAAACCTGCCGCTTGATCGCGGGATCGGCGATGCGCGCCATCAGCGCCGCAGCCGCATGCTCGCCCAACTCGCTGGGCCGAATGTCTACGGTGCTCAGCGGCGGATTGGAATGTGCGGCGTCCAGTACGTTGTCGAATCCCACGAGTGCAAAGTCTGTGCCTGCCCGCAAGCCCTGCTCGCCCAGTGCCGTCAGCGCCCCAAAAGCGGTAATGTCGTTGTAGCAGACAGCCGCTGTGGGTTTGGGCCTGATTTTTAGCATGGCCGACATGGCTTCACGGCCCCCCGGACGACTGGGAGCCGATGCCACAACGAGCCGGTTGTCGACGGGAATGCCAGCCGCCTCCAGCGCTTTGGTGTAGCCGCGCAGGCGCTGGTCGTAAACGGCACCGTCCCGTCCGCCCAGGAAGCCAATACGGTTGTGTCCGGCTTGCACCAGGTGGCGTGTTGCCAGCAACACACCCCGCTCGTTGTCCGAGCCGGCGTAGTCGTAGCTGCCGGGGCCCAGCGAGCGCACCATGACCACCAGGGGGATTCCCCAGGCCTGAATCTCCTTGGCCAGCGAGCGTGGCGTGCCCAGGGCCGGACAGATCACGATGCCCGCAGCGTTCTGCTCACGCATCGACAGCAGCACCTGGTGTTGGCGACCCAGGTCTTCATGCGTGTGTGCCATCAGCACGATGTAGCCAGCATCGACGAGCTTGCGCTCGATACCCACCAGCACTTCAGCAAAAAACGGATTCATCAAATCGTTGATGACCACTCCCACTGTGGTGGACGATTGGCGTCGAAGGTCGGCAGCACGGCGGTTGTACACATAGCCCAAGCTGCGTGCAGCCTCTCGCACGCGGTCTGCCGTCTCATCGCGGATCAGAGGGCTGCCCTGAAGTACCAATGAAACCGTGGACTTGGAAACACCGGCGGTGTGCGCGACGTCCATGATCGTCAGGGCTCGTACAGGCGCGCCATTTTTGCTATGGGTGGCTCTCGGGGTCATCTTGTTCAGGTGTGCATGGGCACTTTTTCAGATCGTTAAGAAAGTAAAAATCAGGCGGCTTACACCAACAGTGCGCCTTACGCCCTTGTGGCAGTGAGGCCGAGGGGAAAACCGCAGTTCTCGAATCTTCATTGGCACGTTACAACGAGTCTAGCCCAACGATATGGCAGCCACTGGGTGCGAGGACACCCCCAGCTGTGGCGACCGGTGTTGGATCACACAGTCGTTGGCGGTTAAACAGCGCTAGAACTCGAAAGCCAGATGGACTAAGCGTTTTCCCTAGGGGGCGACTTGAAATATTTAAGCTTTAATTGGAACGTTCCAATTAATTCAACACGACTACAAATTGCCAGGTGCTGACGATGTTTCTTCAAGGTGTCTCTGACGCTTTTTTCCCCGTCGCTGAAAGGCGACGGGGGTTTTCTCAACATCACACTGGAAGTATGAAATGACCGCAACCAACAACAAGACAGGATGGGGCCTGATTGGGGCTAGCACCATCGCGGCTGAGCACATGGTGAGCGCCATACGCGCGCAAACTGGGCATGACGTGGTGGCCGTGGCCAGCGGGAGTTCTCAGCGGGCTCATGCATTTGGCACGCAGCATGCGATTGTTGGCGTGTACGACTCTGTGCAAGCCCTGCTGGCTGACCCCAAGGTGCACGCGGTATACATCAGCAGCACCAATGATTTGCACCATGCTCAGGTTCTGGCAGCCGCCGCCGCCGGGAAGCACGTGTTGTGCGAGAAGCCCCTGGCACTCAACATCGCTGACGCGCTCGCCATGGTCGCCGCTTGTCGAGAGGCAAGGGTTGTGATGGCAACCAATCACCACCTTCGCAACGCCGCCACGCATCGCAAAATTCGCGAGTTGGTGCAGGCCGGTGTTATTGGTAAGCCGCTATTCGCCCGTGTTTTCCACGCTGTTTACCTGCCGGCCCATTTGCAGGGGTGGCGCCTGGACAAACCGCAGGCTGGGGGTGGCGTGATTCTTGACATCACGGTGCACGACATCGACACGCTACGCTTCATTCTCGGTGCAGAGCCAATTGAGGCGACTGGCATGACGCAATCGACCGGTTTGGCCAGCCAGGGTCTGGAAGACGGAGTGATGGCCGTGTTGCGTTTCAACAATGGTGTGGTGGCGCAGTTGCATGACGCATTCACGGTCAAGCATGCCGCAACCGGTATCGAGATTCACGGGGAGCAGGGCTCCATCGTGGGACGCGATGTCATGACCCAGCAGCCGGTCGGCGAACTGCTGCTGCGAACGGCAGCGGGTGAACAAGCGGTGCCCGTTGCGCACGAGAACCTCTATGCGCGCGGTGTCGCTGCGTTCTGTGCCGCAATGCAAGGTACAGGCGTGCCAGCCGCCACTGCCGAAGATGGCCTGAGGTCGCTTGGCACTGCGCTGGCGGTTGCGCAAGCTTGCCGCATGGGCACTAGCGTGTCCATTCCCGAATCTTTCACGAAGGAATACGCATGAAGAAGGTCATCACGGCCGAGCAAGCGGCCGCACTGATCCGGGACGGTGATGTAGTGAGCATCAGCTCATCGAGTGGACTGGGTTGCCCAGACAAGGTGCTGGCTGCGGTCGGTGAGCGCTTTGAACGCGAAGGCGCGCCGCGCGGGATCACCACGCTCAATCCGATCGCGGCGGGCGACCTGTATGGCATCAAGGGCATTGACCACATCGCCAAGCCGGGGTTGCTGGCACGCATTCTTGCTGGCTCGTACCCTAGCGGACCATCGTCACTGCCGATGCCAGCGATCTGGCGCATGGTGGTGGACAACCAGGTTGAGGCTTACAACCTTCCCAGCGGCATCTTGTTCGATATGCACCGCGACGCAGCGGCACGCCGCCCTGGTGTTCTGACCCAGGTTGGCATGGGAACCTTTGTCGATCCTGATCAGCAGGGTTGCGCAATGAACGAAGCCGCCCGTGCTCATGCGGTGGTGCAAAAAGTTCATTTCGATGGCCGGGACTGGCTCTATTTTCCGGCCGTGGTGCCTAACGTTGCGATCATTCGAGCCACCACCGCAGACGAACGCGGCAACCTGACGTATGAACATGAAGGTGCCTTGCTAGGCGGTCTGGATCAGGCGCTGGCAGCACGCAACAACGGTGGCATCGTCATCGCCCAGGTCAAGCGCGTTGTCAAGCAGGGTAGCCTGCGGCCACACGATGTGCATGTGCCATGCAATCTGGTTGACCACATCGTCGTGGATCCCGACCAGTTGCAAACTACGCAAACTGCATATGACCCATCTATTAGCGGTGAGATAGCACAGCCGCCCGCGACTTTCGAGAACCAGGCATGGGGCCCGGAAAAGGTCATTGCCCGCCGTGCGGCGATGGAACTGGCAAGCGGACATGCGGTCAATCTCGGCTTCGGTATCTCGGCTAACGTACCTCGCATCCTGCTTGAAGAAGGCTTGCATGGCGAAGTGACCTGGGCCATAGAGCAAGGTGCAGTGGGTGGCATGCCATTGCTGGGGTTTGCCTTTGGCTGCGCCTCGAACGCCGATGCGATCATGGCCTCTCCGAACCAGTTCACTTACTTCCAGGGCGGTGGGTTCGATGTGGCTTTGTTGTCCTTTTTGCAGGTGGATGGCAAAGGCAGTGTCAACGTCTCCAAGCTGGAAGCCAAGCCTTATCTGACAGCTGGTTGTGGTGGCTTCGTCGACATCACGGCACATGCGAAGCGCATCGTGTTCTCGGGCTTTTTCACCGCCGGTGCAAAGCTCGACGTAGGCGACGGCAAACTGACAATCCACAGAGAGGGGAAGACGCAAAAGTTCGTCAACACTGCCGAGCACATCACTTTCAGTGGCGTGGTTGGAGGCCAGCGCAACCAGCGGGTGACTTACGTGACCGAGCGCTGTGTGATTGATCTTGACAACGGTAGGCTGGTAGTCCGCGAGATTGCACCGGGCATCGATCTTCAGCGCGATGTGCTTGACCAATCAGAGATACCTTTGCAAGTGGCGAATGACCTGCGCCTGATGGACGCCGCGCTGTTCTGCGACAAGCCATTTGGGCTGAAGTTGCGGGCCGAGGAGGTGCGTCGTGGCTGAGTCATTCGTACACACCTGGCGGGACGGCGACATCGCTGTCGTTACCCTGGACCGCCCCGCAAAGCTCAACGCGTTAACGCCAGCAATGCTTGACGAACTCGAAGTGGTCGCTCGTGCGTTTGACGCCGACGCATCGCTTCGGGTTGTGGTCCTCACGGCCAGTGGTGAGAAAGCCTTCTGTGTGGGGGCCGATATCAACGAGTGGGCTGCGCTCCAGCCTTTAGATATGTGGCGCCATTGGGTCAAACGTGGCCACCAAGTGTTCGATCAATGGGCGCGTTTACGCCAGCCCGTCATCACCGCCATTAACGGGCATGCCTTCGGCGGTGGACTGGAACTGGCCCTCACGGGAGACATCCGCATCGCTGCCCAGCAGGCTCATTTCGCACTGCCCGAAGCGTCGATTTCCACTTGTCCGGGGTGGTCGGGCACTCAACGGTTGGTTCAATTGATTGGCGCGAGCCAAGCCAAGTACCTGGCCCTTTCTGGTTCGCGCATGAGTGCCAGCGATGCGTTGCGCCAAGGCCTTGTGCATGAGGTCATGGATGCAAAAGAACTGGGTCAGCGAGGCGTCGCTCTGGCACGAGACATGGCATCTAAAGCGCCGGTTGCGTTGCAACTGACCAAGCAATTGATCAATGCGGCCGTCGGCGAAGGTACCGCGATGGCCCTGGAGGCAATGGCTGGGGCTTTGGCGGCGACCACAACTGATGCGAAAGAAGGCATTGGCAGCTTTAAAGAAAAGCGCGTGCCGCGCTACACCGGCACCTGAACCCAAGCGAACCACTGAACCTACATCACATGAACCACCCCACACCCTCAACCAGCACCGACGTCATGGCACGCCCCCCTTTTCTTGGCAAGCTGTTCATCGACGGTGAATGGTCGGATGCGGCCGACAAAGGCACTCTGGAGCGCAAGTCGCCGGCGCATGACACCGTTATTGCAATTTACGCCAAGGCCGGCGTCCCCGATGCCGAGCGTGCAATCGCCGCTGCACGCCGCGCGTTTGACCACGGTACGTGGCCGCGCATGAAAGGTGCCGAACGTGCCCGTGTGCTGCGAGACGTGGCTGAGGGCATCCTTGCCCGCAAGCATGAGCTGGCGTTGCTCGAAACCCTGGAGAACGGCAAACCGCTGACCCAATCACTTGCCGAAATTGAAGGTGCTGCTGACCTCTGGCACTACGCCGCGACGCTGGCCCGCAATCTGCACGGAGACAGCTACAACACCTTGGGTGAAAGCACCCTTGGTGTGGTGTTGCGTGACCCTATTGGTGTGGTCAGCATCATCACGCCCTGGAACTTTCCCTTTCTGATCGTGAGTCAGAAACTGCCTTTTGCCCTTGCCGCGGGGTGCACGGCCGTCGTCAAACCGGCGGAAGTGACATCGGGAACGACGGTCATGCTTGGCGAAATCCTGCAAGCTGCCGGCATGCCGGCTGGTGTAGTGAACATTCTGGTGGGTCGCGGCAGTGAAGTCGGTGAGGTGCTGGTCACGCATCCCGACGTAGACATGTTGTCATTCACCGGCTCGACGCAGGTCGGCAAACAGGCTGTCGCCAAGTCAGCCCAAACACTGAAAAAAGTGTCAATGGAGCTTGGCGGCAAGAATCCACAAATCATTTTTGCCGACTGCGACTGGGACGCGGCCGTAGATGCCGCCGTGTTCGGGATTTACTTCAACGCGGGGCAATGCTGCAACAGCGGCAGCCGCATTCTGGTGCAGGAGTCCATCGCACAAAAATTCACGGCTGCTGTGATCGCGCGTTCAAAGCTCGTGAAAGTCGGCGACCCATTGTTGCCGGGTGTGCAGGTCGGTGCCATCACAACAGACAAGCAACTGGAAACCATCCTGTCGCATATCGAAGGAGCCAGGCAGGCTGGTGCCACCATTGCGTGCGGTGGTTCTCGCATGAATCGACCCGGCATGTACATCGAACCAACGATCGTTACCGATGTCACGATGGACATGGCGATTGCCAAGGAAGAGGTATTTGGCCCGGTGCTGGCGGTACTGACTTTCACGACACTTGACGAGGCCATCGAGATGGCCAACGCCACACTTTACGGCCTGTCTGCGGCAGTGTGGAGCCAGGATTTCAGTACCTGCCTGACCGCCGCGCGTCGCATCAAGGCGGGCACGGTCTGGGTCAATACGTTTCTCGAAGGCCATGCTGAACTCCCGTTCGGCGGGTATCGCGAAAGCGGCCTTGGCCGCGAATTGGGACGCTTTGCCACGGAGGACTACACCGAGACAAAGACCTTGCACATGCATCTCGGCGGACGTACCGACTGGTACCTGCCGAAGCCTTGACTTTCCTCACTATCAACTACGACTACTGGAGATCTGAATGAAAAGACACATGACAGCCCTGGCGATTGCCGCCGCCGTCTCCCTGCCAGTTGCCGCCCAGCAAAGCGTTGAGATCTCGCACTGGTGGACATCGGGCGGTGAAGCCGCAGCACTGGGTGTGCTGAAAGACAACCTTGAAAAGCAGGGCATCAAGTGGAACGACATGCCCGTGGCTGGCGGCGGGGGCGAAGCGGCGATGACTGCGGTGCGTGCACGCGTCACGGCGAACAATCCGCCCACTGCAGCACAGATGCTGGGCTATGACATTCTGGACTGGGGAAAGCAGGGCGTGCTGGCCGACCTGAACGATTTGGCGGCCAAAGAAGGTTGGGACAAGACAGTTCCCCAAGCGCTGCAGAAATTCACGAAGTACAACGGCAAGTGGATCTCGGCGCCCGTTAACGTGCATTCGACCAACTGGGTGTGGGCCAACAAAGACGTGCTGGCCAAGTCCGGCGTCACGACCGAACCCAAGACTTGGGATGAGTTCATTGCAGCCGCACAAAAGGTTCAGAAAGCCGGCTTCATCGGTTTGGCGCACGGTGGTCAGCCCTGGCAGGAAGCCACGGTATTCGACGGCGTCGTGCTTGCCACGGGCGGCGTGGACTACTACCGAAAAGCGTTCATTGAACTGGATCCCAAAGCTCTGAATTCGCCAACAACGGAAAAAGTGTTCCAGCGCATGTCGCAACTTCGAAAGCTGGTGGACAAAGACTTCTCGGGCCGCGACTGGAACGTAGCCTCCGGTATGGTCATCACGGGCAAGGCTGGTTTTCAGATCATGGGCGATTGGGCCAAGGGTGAGTTCATCAACGCCAAGAAAGTGCCTGGAACCGATTTCACGTGTTTCCGTGTGCCGGGTACGCAGGGCGCGGTTTCGTTTAATGCGGACCAGTTTGCGATGTTCAAGGTGGGCGCGGACAAAGCGGCTGCACAAGTGAAGTTGGCCAGCGCCATCATGGACCCCGGTTTCCAGTCCGCGTTTAACGTGGTCAAAGGATCGGCACCTGCGCGTACGGATGTGCCTGACACGGCGTTCGATGCGTGCGGCAAAAAAGCCATCAAAGACCTGGCCGAGGCCAACGCCAAGAACACACTGGTGGGCTCCATTGCTCACGGACATGCCGTTCCAGCCTCGATCAAGAACGCGTTTTACGACGTAGTCACACGCCACTTCAACGGCCAGATTGACGACAAGAAGGCCGTCGCCGAACTGACCGCTGCAGCCAAGAACTGATACCCCCAACATGGCAGCCCTGTAGCGGGCTGCTACCCATCAAACCCATGCGGCGCATGAAGCCGCGCACGAGGAGACTCACATCATGAACAAACAAATTTCCCTGGGAGCGCTGCTCCTGGCCGGTACGGTCAGCGCCATGGCGCAACAACAGAACGTCGAAGTTCTACATTTCTGGACCTCCGGCGGTGAGGCCGCCGCACTGAATGTGCTCAAAGACAAGCTCGACAAGCAGGGCATCAAGTGGCAGGACATGCCGGTGGCCGGCGGCGGCGGCGAGGCGGCGATGACCACCGTGCGCACGCGTGTCACCTCGGGCAACCCGCCTGCGGCCGTGCTGCTGATGGGTTTTGACCTGACCGACTGGGCCAAACAAGGCGTGCTCGCGGATCTGAACCCGCTGGCTGAAAAAGAAGGCTGGGATCGCGTGGTGCCGGCCGCTGTTCAGCGCTTCACCAAGTACGAAGGCAAGTGGATTGCTGCACCGCTGGCGATCCATTCGATCAACTGGGTCTGGGCCAACAAGGAGGTGCTGGCCAAGTCTGGCGTCACCACTGAGCCCAAGACCTGGGACGACTTCATCGCCGCCGCAGAGAAGGTGCAAAAGGCTGGCTACATCGCCATCGCCCACGGTGGCCAGCCCTGGCAGGAAGCAACCGTATTCGACAGTGTGGTGCTCGCTACCGGCGGCGCAGACTTCTACCGCAAGGCGTTCATCGATCTGGACAGCAAGTCGCTCGGGTCGCCGACGATGACGAAAGTCTTCCAACGCATGTCGCAACTGCGTAAGCTCGTGGACAAGGATTTCTCGGGCCGCGACTGGAACGTGGCGTCCGGCATGGTTATTAGCGGCAAGGCTGGTTTCCAGATCATGGGTGATTGGGCCAAGGGCGAGTTCTCGAACGCAAAGAAGCAGCCTGGCGTGGATTACCTTTGCTTCCCGGTGCCTGGCACGCAGGGCAGTGTGTCGTTTCTCTCGAACCAGTTCGCGATGTTCAAGGTCGGGGCTGAGAAAGTGCCGGCGCAATTGAAGATGGCATCCGACAGCCTCGATCCGGGCGTGCAATCGGCTTTCAACGTGCTGAAGGGTGCCGTGCCAGCCCGTAACGATGTGCCCAACACGGCGTTCGACGCCTGTGGCAAACGCGCCATGAGCGAGCTGGCTTTGGCGAGCAACAAGAACACCCTGGTGGGCTCCATCGCGCACGGCCATGCATCGCCGACCGTCATCAAGAACGGGTTCTACGATGTCATCACGCGGCACTTCAATGGCCAGCTCGATGATGCCAAGGCCACTGCCGCGATGGTCGCAGCAGCCAAGAGCTGAAGACATGCGTGCCGGCCTGTTACCCAAGTTGCTGATTACGCCTAGCGCGCTGCTTGTGTTGGTGTGCGTGTATGGCTACATCGTCTTCACCTTCTATCTGTCGTTCACGGCGTCCACCATGATGCCGAGCTACGAGGTGGTCGGCACAGCGGGCTACACCCGACTGGCCGGACTGGAGAACTGGTCGGTCGCGCTGCGCAACTTGTGGGTCTTCGCAGGCCTTTACATCGTGTTTACGCTGGCCCTCGGATTGGGGTTGGCGATTCTGATCGACCAGAAGATCCGTGCTGAAAGCGCCTTCAGATCAATTTTTCTCTATCCCATGGCGTTGTCGTTCATCGTCACCGGTACAGCCTGGAAATGGTTGTTGGATCCGGGGGTCGGACTTGAGCGGTCAATGCACCTGATTGGCTGGTCCAGCTTTTCGTTCAACTGGATCAAGGACAGCGATATGGCGATTTACTGCGTCGTCATCGCTGCAGTCTGGCAGACCAGTGGCTTCGTGATGGCCATGTTCCTGGCAGGTTTGCGTGGGGTCGATTCCGAGCAGATCAACGCGGCCCGAGTAGATGGTGCCAAGCCCTGGCAGATATACCTGCGCATCATCATTCCGCAACTGGGGCCGGTGTTTGTCTCGGCCTTCGTCATCCTGGCCCACATGGCAGTCAAGTCCTATGACCTGGTCATTGCACTGACTAACGGCGGACCTGGTCGTTCAACCTGGTTGCCGTCCGTTTTCATGTACCAGTACACCTTCACACGCAACGAGATGGCAGTGGGCGCAGCCAGTTCCGTGTTGATGCTGGTGTTGGTCGGCGTCGTGGTGCTTCCCTATTTACACAGCGAAATGAAAAAGGTTCGTCATGGCTAGCCTTTCCATGCCTCCGTCCGGGCAACAACCAGTATCAGTAGCAGGCAAGGACAGCTTGAACGTGGGGCGGCTGGTGATGTATGCGCTGCTGCTTGTCATGGCGGTGGTGTTTTTGCTCCCGGTCTACGTGATGATCGTCAACTCCCTCAAACCGCTGGACGAAATTCGCGCCGGCAACCTGATGGCGCTGCCAGTCGACTGGACCGTAGCGCCCTGGCTCACCGCCTGGAGCACGGCACAGATCGGTGTGCAGCCAACCGGACTGCGGCCGTACTTTGTCAACTCCTTCCTGCTGGTGATTCCTTCGGTGGTGATCTCGACTTTGCTTGGCGCGCTCAACGGCTACATCCTCACGCAGTATCAGTTTCGAGGCGCACATCTGCTGTTTGCGGCCATGCTGTTCTCGGTGTTCATCCCCTATCAAATCGTGCTCATCCCGATGGCCAAGACGTTGGGCATCCTGGGTCTGGCGGGCACGGTGAAGGGGCTGGTCTTCGTCAACGTGGTCTACGGAATTGGCTTTACGACGCTGTTTTTTCGTAACTACTACGCTGCATTTCCCGGCGAACTGGTGCGCTCGGCGCGTATGGATGGTGCCGGGTTCTTTGGCGTGCTCTGGCGCATCCTGCTGCCCAACAGCTCACCAATCATCGTCGTCACCGTGATCTGGCAGTTCACCAATATCTGGAACGAGTTCCTGTTTGGTGCTTCGTTCAGCGACTTCAGCTCCTACCCACTCACGGTGGCGCTGAACAACCTGGTTAGCAGTAGCACGGGCGTCAAGGAATACAACGTTCATTTCGCAGGCGCCTTCATCGCCGCGCTGCCCACACTGATCGTGTATCTGCTTTCGGGCAAATACTTTGTTCGCGGCCTGATGGCCGGCTCTGTCAAAGGTTAGAAAGTATCTTTATGGCTTCTCTCGATCTGATTAACGTCAAGAAGAACTTCGGACCTGTGCAGGTACTGCACGATATTTCGATTGCCCTCCAAGACGGCGAATTTCTGGTACTTGTCGGGCCTTCGGGCTGTGGCAAGAGCACGCTGATGAACATCATCGCCGGGCTTGATGAGCCATCTGGTGGCCTGCTGCGCCTGCAGGGTCGCGACATCACCGGCGTAGCGCCTGCCGATCGCAATATCTCGATGGTGTTCCAGTCCTACGCGCTGTATCCCAACATGACGGTGGCCAAGAACATTGAGTTCCCGCTCGAAATGCGCAAGGTCGACAAAGCCAAGCGCCTTGAGCGGGTGCAGTCCGTCGCCAAGTTGCTGCAGATAGAACACCTGCTCGACCGAAAGCCACGCCAGCTCTCCGGTGGCCAGCGCCAACGGGTGGCGATCGGTCGCGCCTTGGCACGCGAGCCGCAGCTGTACCTCTTTGATGAACCGCTGTCGAATCTGGACGCGCAGTTGCGGGTGGACATGCGCACAGAGATCAAGAAACTGCACCAGCGTCTGGCCGCAACGATCGTCTACGTCACGCACGACCAGATCGAAGCGATGACGCTGGCCACACGAATTGCTGTGATGAAGGGCGGCGTGCTCCAGCAACTAGGTACGCCATCTGAGGTCTACAACCGTCCAGCCAACACCTTTGTGGCTAGTTTCATGGGCTCGCCACGCATGAACTTGTTGAAAGCCCATGTGCAAGCGCAAGCTGACGGGGTAGCGGTCGTGATCGATGGTGGCGGTGCGACAGCGCGAATCGACCTTCCGGCACAGGTGGTGCCAGCCGCATTGCAAGCTCCGAACGGGCAAGCGGTGATTGTCGGCATTCGTGCCGAGGCGGTATCTCTCGCCGGGCCGGGCGTAGTGGCGACGGCGCTGCAACGTTCGTTTGAAGCGCGCGTCGAAGTGATTGAGCCGACCGGCGCCGACACTTTGGTGATATTGAACCTGGCGGGCCAGGAGTTAACCGCCCGGCTGGATCCCGACGTGCAGCTGCGACCTGGCCAGATAGCAAGCTTCCTGGTCGACCTGAGCAAGTTGGTGTGTTTCGACCCCCAATCGGAAACACTGCTCGCATAACGTCATGACCCAAGACAACTTCGATGTGGTCATCATCGGCTCCGGTGTGGGCGGTGGCGCAGTGGCACGGCAGCTTGCTGGCAGCAAGGCCCGGGTTCTCCTGCTTGAGCGAGGGCCAAGCTTGCCGCGGGAGGCCCAGAACTGGAGTCCGGAGGCGGTATTTTGCGATCGGCGCTACCACAGCAATGAGACCTGGTACGCCGACGGTCGGCCATTTTCGCCAGGCATGTTCTATTTTGTCGGTGGCAGCACCAAGTTCTACGGAACCGCCATGTTGCGTTTCCGCGAGCGCGACTTCGACGCAGTGAGCCACTGCGAGGGTATTTCGCCCGCCTGGCCTATCGCCTATTCCACACTGGAGCCATGGTATTCAGAGGCAGAACGCATATTTGGCGTGCGCGGCGAAGCGGGCATTGATCCCACCGAGCCACCGCGCAGCACGGGCTTTTCACACGCTGCCGTACCGCACGAACCCTTGCTTGCAGAGATCGAGCGAAGTTTGCGTGGCCAGGGCCTCAAGCCATTTCCGATGCCCAGCGCCATTGACAGCGGACCGGGTGGGCGCTGTGTGCGCTGCACGAACTGTGATGGCTTCCCGTGCAAGATCGACGCCAAAGGCGACGCCGAAACCAGGCTCGTACGCCCGGCGTTGCAGGCTGGCAACGTCGAGCTGCGTACTGGTGCATACGTCGAAAGGTTGCTGACTGACCCCAGCGGTCGGCGCATCGTGGCGGTTGAGACGGTGCAGGATGGCGTGCGCAGTCGCATCAGCGCCAATCTGTTTGTGCTGAGCGCTGGCGCAATCAATTCTGCGGCGTTGCTATTGCGCTCGGCCAACCCACAGCACCCGCGAGGTCTGGCCAACAGCAGCGATACCGTTGGGCGTCACTACATGACCCACAACACCAGTGCGTTGATGGCGCTACACCCCTTCAAGATCAACACCACACGTTTCCCGAAAACGCTTGCGGTTCATGATTTTTATTTCGGTGATGCGCAGGGTGCAAAGCCGATGGGCAGCCTGCAACTACTGGGCAAGATTCACGAGCCCATGTTGCGTGGGAAGCTGGCTGCCGTGCCTAAGTTTCTGCGCACGGCACTTGCGCGCCGCAGCGTCGACTGGTACGCGCAGAGCGAAGATCTGCCTCACCCAGACAGCCGTATTACGCTGCGCCCTGACGGCGCCATTAATTTGCACTGGCATCGTAGCAATTTATCGGCACACCGGCGTTGGGTGGCGCGCTGCAAGCAAATACTGCGCGCTACCGGCTACCCGATTGTTTTGTCCAGTTCGTTTGGCACCGATGTTGTGTCGCATCAATGTGGCACTGCGCGATTCGGTGGCGACCCGGCTAACTCAGTGCTTGACACGCTTTGCAAGGCTTGGGATCACGACAATTTGTACGTGGTGGACGCGAGCTTCTTCCCTTCGTCGGCTGCGGTGAATCCAGCGCTCACTGTGGCAGCGCAAGCACTGCGGGTCGGACACCACTTGCGCCACGAGGTACTCCGATGAGCCGTCCGCTGGCCGTCGTTACCGGAGGTCGGCGCGGCATCGGCGCGGGCATCGCCATCGAACTGGCGGGGCGCGGCTTTGACCTTGCGCTGACCGACATTGACACCACAGATGCGGCTGATACGCTCGCTGCTGTTACCGCCCAAGGTGCCCGAGTGACGCTTTTTCAGGCCAACCTGGGCGACACCGCACGGCATTCGGAGCTGGTCGATGAGATCGTCGCCTGGGGTGGCCCGATCACGTGCCTCGTTAACAACGCCGGTGTACCCGCGGCGCAGCGCACTGACCTCCTTGAAGTCACTGCGGACGCCTATGACAGCGTGCTGGATGTGAACTTGCGTGGCACGTTTTTCTTCACGCAGGCGGTGGCGCGCCACATGGTCGCTATCGCCGTGCCCACCGGTAATCAGCCTCGATGCATCGTCACGATCTCGTCTGTCAGCGCCGAGATGGCCTCGATTGCGCGCGGTGAATATTGCCTGTCAAAAGCGGGGCTGGCGATGCTCACCAAGCTGTTCGCGCTGCGTCTGGCACCGCACGACATCGGTGTGTTTGAGGTGCGGCCCGGCATTATCCGCACCTCGATGACGCAGGCCGTTGCCACCACCTATGACCAGCGCATCGCTGACGGCCTGGTACCCATGGCCCGTTGGGGTACATCGCACGATGTGGCGCAGGCAGTTGCTGCCCTGGCCAGTGGTCAATTTGCGTTCGCTACCGGCACTGTTATCAACGTGGACGGTGCCTTATCTGTCCCTCGGTTTTAAAAAAAATGAGCACCTACGACTACATCATCACCGGCGGTGGTTCGGCCGGCTGCGTTCTGGCCAACCGGCTCAGTGCCGACCCTAAAGTCAGTGTGCTGTTGCTAGAGGCGGGTGGCGCAGACAAGCACCCTTTTTTCCACTGGCCGGCTGGCTTTGCCAAAATGACCCACGGCAGGGGTTCCTGGGGCTGGCATACGGTGCCGCAAAAGCATCTGAACGGGCGAGTGATCCGCTTCACGCAAGCCAAAGTGATTGGCGGTGGTTCGTCCGTCAATGCACAGATATACACCCGTGGCGTGTCAGCCGACTATGACGAGTGGGTGAGCCACGGCGGTGCTGTCGGTTGGGGCTATGAGGACGTGTTGCCCTACTTCAAGCGCTCGGAAAATAACCAGCGCTATGCCAATGAGTTTCATGCGTATGGTGGGCCGCTTGGCGTGTCCAACCCCATCAGTCCGCTGCCGATCTGTGAGGCGTTTTTCCAAGCCGGGCAAGAACTCGGCATCCCGTTCAACGCTGACTTCAACGGTGCCAGCCAGGCGGGTCTGGGTTATTACCAGCTCACACAGTTGAACGCACGGCGCTCGTCAGCGTCCACCGGCTTTGTTAACCCTGTCCGCTCGCGCTCCAATCTCACTATTCAGCTGAACACGCAGGCGCTGAAGGTCATCGTCGAAGGTGGCCGTGCTCTCGGGGTGCAAATGGTCGCTGCCAACGGGCGCACGGTGGAGACGGTCCATGCATCGCGCGAGGTAATCGTATCTTCTGGTGCCATAGGTTCACCGAAACTGTTGATGCAGTCGGGCATTGGGCCTGCGGAGCATCTGGAATCGGTCGGCGTCAAATGTGTGCTTGACCTGCCGGGTGTCGGTGCCAACCTGCAAGACCACCTGGATCTGTTTGTCATCGCGGAGTGCACGGGTGACCACACTTACGACAAGTACATCCAGCCGCACCATGCGGCCTGGGCTGGTTTGCAGTATTTGCTGCTAGGCAAGGGCCCGGTCGCTTCCAGCCTGTTCGAGACGGGCGGGTTCTGGTACGCCGACCCTTCAGCAGCAGCCCGCTCCCCTGACATCCAGTTCCACCTTGGCCTGGGTTCTGGTATCGAGGCCGGCATCGCCAAACTTCGTAACGCTGGCGTGACGCTCAACACCGCATACCTGCGACCTCGTTCACGCGGTACGGTGCGGCTGGCGAACGCGGATCCGGCCAGTGCGCCGCTGATCGACCCGAACTACTGGTCAGACCCACACGACCGTGACATGGCCATCAAAGGCCTGCGCCTTGCGCGCGACATCCTCAATCAGCCTGCAATGCGCCGCTACGTGCAAAGCGAAGTGCTGCCCGGCGCGCACCGAAGCACAGACACGCAGCTGTTTGACTATGCCTGCGCCAATGCCAAAACCGATCACCACCCGGTGGGCACTTGCCGCATGGGCCCACCTGGCGATCCGTTCAGCGTCGTAACGCCCGATCTGCGCCTGATCGGCGTGACCGGTCTGCGCGTGGTCGATGCCTCCGTGATGCCTTTGCTGCCCTCATCCAACACCAACGCCCCAACCATCATGGTTGCCGAAAAAGCGGCCGACCACATTCTCGGGCGCATCGCTGCCTGAACCGAAGGACAAGACCATGCAAATCCGATTGCCGCAAGCTGACGGCACCTTGAGGACTCTGAATATGAAGGCCACACCGGTCTGCCCGCAAGGGCTCACGGTGGCCTTTAACCGGACGACCTACGCGGCTGCCCATGTGGTGATTGACCCGGTCGCAACGTGCGATCCGTTCGATGCCTCCCCGCGCATCGATTGGGATGCCACGCTTGCTTTTCGGGACCACCTGTACAAGCTCGGCTTCAAGGTGGCCGAGGCGATGGATACGGCGCAGCGCGGCATGGGCGTTGATTGGCCGGTTGCTCGCGAGTTGATTCAGCGCAGCCTGCGCCATGCAGCCGCTGTGGGTGGAGATTTGGCTTGCGGGGTGGGAACTGACCAGCTCGTACCGAGCCCCGCAGTCACGCTGGCCCAGGTGGAGGCGGCGTATCGCGAGCAGCTCGAAGTGGTCGAGGCTGAAGGCGGACGCGCCATCCTGATGTGTAGCCGCGCGCTTGCCCAAGCGGCCAGAGGTCCTGAAGACTACCTGGGCCTGTACGGTCGCCTTTTGCGCGACACCTCTCAGCCCGTGGTTTTGCACTGGCTGGGCGAAATGTTTGACCCGGCACTGCGCGGCTACTGGGGTTCGACCGATATCCCGCAAGCGCTGGATACCGTGGCACAGCTGATCAACGATAACGTGACGCGGGTTGAAGGAATCAAGGTGTCGCTGCTCGAAGCGAAATGGGAGATCGCGCTGCGGCGGCGCTTGCCCCCCGGCGTGAAGATGTATACCGGTGACGACTTCAATTACGCCGAACTGATATCAGGCGACAGCAGCGGGTACTCGCACGCCCTGCTGGGGATTTTCGACCCTATTGCGCCTGTGGCTGCTGTGGCGCTGTCTGCCTTGGCCGGCGGAGACGTGTCGCGCTTTCGGGAACTGCTGGATCCGACGGTCGCACTATCGCGGGAAATTTTTCGTGCGCCAACACGCCATTACAAAGCCGGCGTGGTGTTCCTTGCTTGGCTCAATGGCCATCAAGATCATTTTTCGATGGCGGGCGGTGCGCAAGCCGCGCGCGGCGCGGCCCATTACGCGCGGGTGTTCGAGCTGGCTGACGCCTGTGGGGTCTTGGCCGATCCCGAGCTGGCGGCCTTGCGGATGAAGCGCTATTTGTCCGTGGCTGCTGGCATCAACGCATGACTGACCCTTGCCCACCCCGTCAAGTCGTGTCTTGAGAGAACAGCCTTGAATAGCCAAGCCCCCGTCACCATGAGTCTGCGCCACGCATGGCACACCGGATCTGACGCACAAGCGTTGGCTGTGTGCCGAGAGGCGCTCTCGCAGGCTGGCATCGCGCTCACGGATGCCATCCCCGGCCACGCGTGCGATGCGGTCAAGATGCACGGCATGGACATAGTCCAAGCACGGCATTCGCAGCCGGGCGCGCTGAAGAACTTGCAAACCGTCGCGATGAAGTGCGGATGGTCCGACCTCTTGCCAGCGTTCGCGTGCGCACACATGCAGACGGCTGACAGCTGGCACGGCATTGCGCTGGGCATCCATCAATCAAACATGATCTGGTTCAACCCGGCGTGGGCTGCAAAGTTGGGTGCGCCGCCCCAAGAAAGTCTGCCTGACTTCCTGCGTTGGTTGGCACAGGCCCAGCACGACGTGGCGACCCCTTTGGCGGTCGGTGCCGAGCCGTGGCAGATTGCTGTGATTTTCGAGTCTGTGGTTCTCGCCACCGGCGGAGAAGGGCTTTATAGACAGGCGTTTGTCGAAGCCCGGGCCACCGTATGGCAAGAGCCCGCCATGCTTCAGGCGCTTGAGCACCTGATGGCGCTGCGCGGCTATGTTGACGACGCAACACTGGCGCAAGGCTGGGCCTTTCAACGGTCCCGCGTACAACGTGGTGAAGCGGTTGTGCAGTTCATGGGTGATTGGGCCCGCATGGCCAACCCCGTGGTTCTTGAGTTGCCTGCGCCGGGTACTGCGCAGTGGTTTGTGGCCGTGGTGGATTACTTCGTGCCGCTGGCCCAAACCTCCAGCGCCGTGGCTGAGCGAGCCGCGCTAACGCTGACCGATGCAGCTTTCCAGAGCCGCTTTGCGATGCGTAAGGGCTGTATCCCCGTGGTCAGATCACACGCCTGGGCTGGCCGCCAGTTGCCGCCGTGGGGGCAGGTCTTGCCCTCTGTGGCGTTTGACCAATGCTGTGCAACGCATGTGCGCCGGGCGGTACTGGACACTGTCGCTAAACATTTTGTTGATCGAAGCAGTGCCGCCGCTTGCGTGCAGGCGTTGGCGCAAGTCGTCTACGGGATGAACCTGACTTGACCTCATGTTGTTACAGATGTATCTTTAATTGGAACGTTCCATTTTTCGTTTGGACCGTTTCATTTTTAACTACTACAACGGAGACTCGCATGAAACTCTATGCACTTATCTTGTCCGGCATTGCGCTGAGCATTTCTTTTGTGTCCCCCGCAACTGCGGGCGAAGTTGAAGTCCTTCACTTCTGGACATCACCGGGTGAGGCCAAGTCCATCACGGAACTGAAGGACATGATCGGCGTGCGTGGGCATACCTGGAAAGACTTCGTCGTGGTGGGCGGCGGTGGCGGCAACGCCATGGTCGCGCTCAAAGAGCGCGTGCTGACAGGCAATCCCCCAGCGTCCGCATCCATCAAGGGGCCCGCAATTCAAGAGTGGGCTGAGCTGAATGCCTTTGCGAACCTGGACACAACGGCGTCCTTTGACGGTTGGGACGCCTTCTTGCCCAAGGTGGTGCAAGACCAGGTCAAGCACAAAGGACGCTACGTGGCGGTGCCGGTGAACATTCACCGGGCGAACTGGCTGTGGGCCAACAGCGACGTGCTTAAAAAAGCAGGCGTTTCGCAGGCACCCGTATCGTTTGACGATTTCTTGGCAGCAGCTGAAAAAGTAAAGGCGGCAGGCTTCATTCCGGTGGCACACGGCGGACAGCCCTGGCAAGACTTTTTGCTATTTGAGGCAGTCGTGCTAGGGGTGAGTGGAACCGAGTTCTACAAGAAAGCCTTCATGAAACTCGATGCGGCCGCGTTGTCTAGTCCGGAGATGAAAAAGTCTCTGGATGCCTTTCGTCGAATCAAATCCTTCACTGACGACAAGTCCAAAGGGCGCGACTGGAACGCAGCGACCGACATGGTGATCAAGGGCAGCGCGGCGTTTCAGTTCATGGGCGATTGGGCCAAGGGGGAGTTTCTGGTGGCTGGCAAGCAGCCAGGCAAGGACTTCACTTGTACGGCTGCACCCGGCACCTCCGAAGCCTTCACTTTTGTGATCGACACCTTCGCCATGTTCCGACTGAAGAACGTCGAGGCGATTAAAGCGCAGGGGTACCTGGCTTACGTCCTGCTGGGCAAGCAATTTCAGGAGAGTTTTAACCTGCGCAAAGGCTCCATCCCAGCCCGTATGGATCTGAGTCTGGACAAGTTCGATGTGTGCGGAAAAGAATCTGCCCGCGCCTTTGCGGCGACGGCTAAGACAGAAACGCTCGTTCCGTCAGTTGCTATCGATATGGCGGTTGCCACAGAAATTCAGGGGGCTCTCCGGTCGGTGGTCAGCGATTTCTGGAGCAACGACGCCATGTCATCGCAGGAGGCCATGAGGCAGTTGGCTGCGGCGATCGAGCCGAAAAAGAAGACGCTGAAAGCAGACGTGTCTCGTCAGCGTGGACGCTCCTGAACCCAACATGATGAAAAGAAATACATCATTTTCGGGCAAAAATTGGAACGATCCAATTTGCCGAAATATCGTGCCCGCTTTCGCGACGGGCGCATTACCCGGGCCTTGAGCTCAATCACTTCACCCTAGAGGACTGACAATGAAACTGAAGAAAAACAAGTGGGCTCTTTCTGCGGTCGCCGCGGCCCTGACTGCAACGGCCATGCCGTCATTCGCCGTTGATTTCGGCGGCTACTTTCGCGCCGGCCCCGGCGCATCCAAGAAAAATGCCTCACGCGCCTGCTACGGACTCGACGGCCCGGGCCTGAAATACCGTCTGGGCAACGAGTGCGATATTTATGGTGAGTTCCTGCTGTCGCATGGCATGAAAGCCGGGGGTGTGGACTACAAGGCCGCGCTCATGGTCAATTTGTATAACCCCCAGACCGACACGGGTGACGGCAAAGTGGGGATTAACCAGATGTATGTGGAAGGCAAGGGGTTTGACATCGCGCCGGAGACCAATTTCTGGATTGGCAAGCGCTTTTATGGCCGGGCCGACGTTCACATCGTCGATACCTTCTATACCAACCTGAGCGGAGTGGGTGCCGGGGCGGACATCCCGGTGGGGCCAGGCAAGCTGGGTTTGGGCTACTTCAAGACCGACCAGAACTCGACAGATTCTGGAAATCGCATCAATGTGGATTACTCAGGTCTTCCCGTGAACACTGATGGAACGCTACGCGTACTGGGCACCTACACAAACGGCAATTTCGACGGCGGCAAGAGCGGAACTGCGTTGACACTTCAGCACACACAAGACAAATTTTTTGGCGGCACCAACACCTTGTGGTTGCAGGTGGCTCAAGGCTCGGCCGGTCTGGATGGCAATTTCGGCAACCTGAAGGCGGGCTCCGATGTGACGGGCGTCCGTTTGGTCGAGAGCTTTACCTGGCAGTCCGGGCCTTTGGGGGGTCAAGTTCAGGCCATGCTGCAAAAAGACAAGGCCGCAGGTGTGAAGACCGATTCCGCATCCGTTGGCGGACGCGTGTCATACGCCTTCACTAAAAATTTCAAGCTGCTGGCAGAACTGGGCTACTCGCAGAAAAAGCCAGTCGGTGGTGCTACACAAAGCATGACCAAATTCACGCTGGCTCCTACGCTTTCGATTGGCCCAGACTTCTGGAACCGGCCTGAACTGCGCCTGTATGTGACCACGGCCAAGTGGAACGCCGCCGCCAACGCAGCTGCGACGGGTGGTGTCACAGGGTTGAAAGACGGCAAAACTCGCGGTACCAGCGTGGGTGCGCAGGTCGAGATCTGGTTCTGACCCATCGACTTTTGCATGCGTTGAAAGCAGGCCGGGGAACGCCAACTAAACCGGTGCGGCGTGGCGTCCCGGCCCCAACCCGCACCGTGGGGGCGGGGCCTATCAGCGTCAATAGTTTGAATACTTATTTGCCACCGGTCCTTGTTGAATGCTCGAAGCCATGAACTCCCCCCCATTCATATCCCACCCCCGCGCCTTCCTGAACCACCTGTTCCAAACCGCCATCCAGCGCGCCCTCCCACAGCACAACACCGCCGCCTTCCTGCCCGCGCCGCCTCGCGGCCGCACCCTGGTGCTCGGTGCGGGCAAAGCGGGTGGGGCGATGGCGCAGGCGGTCGATGCTTTGTGGCCTGCGGACAAGCCACTGTCGGGCCTGGTGGTCACGCGCTATGGCCACATACCGGCCAGCAATGTGACCCACCCCCGCATTGAAATCGTGGAAGCCGCGCACCCGGTGCCCGACGCGGCAGGGCTGGCGGCGGCGC
>JANOQJ010000058.1:0-1850 GCA_031414805.1 Comamonadaceae bacterium | reverse complement strand
CCACAGCGGGGCAATGGCACCGCTGGCTGTGACCGCATCGCTCCAGTGCTGGGCGAAGCTGTCAAAGAAGTTGTCAGCGTTGGCGATCTGGTTGCCGGGGACTTTGTCTTGGGGGTCCTGGGCGTTGTACGACTCGGGGTTTTGCGGGTTGGGGCCGTAGGGGCTGGTCAAGAGCTGGCCGCTGGTGCCCAACAAGATGCGCTGTACGCGTCCGGGGGCCAAGTAGTTGCCTTGCAGGTCGAATGTCTTGTAGTAGGTGGCACCCGTGAGCGGGTCGTTCCACTTCATGAACAGGGCGTCGCGCTTGAATTCGATCTGGGGCAGGCGGCTGGCGATGATGCCCATGGGCTGGCCGCTGGCTTCGCCGAAGGCGGTGGCCTGTTTTTTGGTTTGCTCCAGCATTTGCTGCATGTAGGCCTGCCAGGTGTTGCCTGCGCCGCCGTTGACGTTGCCGATTTCTGCGCTGATGGCGCCGGTGGCCGACACCACAAAGCGGCCGTCGGCTTCAAACTGGGGTTCGCGGGCAAAGATCAGGCCAGCAAAGAAGTCGACTGCGGCCAGGATGGAGCCGATCACGGGGTTGACGAGGGTGATGGCCGAAATCACGGCACCCTTGATGTCGCCTTTGGCCAGGCTGTTGATGATGTTCAGCACGGCGATGGCTTGGCCCAGGCCTTCGAGCAGTTCTTTGACGCTGCCCAGTTCCAGGTTAAGGGCTTCAATCTCAACTGTGGACAACATTCCGGGCCCGGGTACGACACCCTGGGCCAGTTGGGTGCGCAAGGAGTTGGCATAGATGGTCAAGCCGCTGCGCGCCACGCCACCCCCGTCAATGAGGATGCGGCCCAGGTCGCCTTTTTCTAAAGCGTCTACCAGGCCTTGCAAGCTGATAACGCCCGACAGCGCAGCTGCAATGTTGGCCACCGCCGGGTCGCCCAGTCGGTGGCTGGCAAAGTTAAAGGCTGCGCTGGCGATGGGTAGGGGTTTGCCTGCGCGCAAGGCGGAAATTAGGCTGACTACGTCTGAGGCGATTCCAGCAGCACCGCTGATGCGTTCGTCATTCCACCAGTCCAGGCGGCCTGTGACTTCGGTCAGGGCAGGCAGGGTGCCGTTGGGGTTGGTGGCGTCGCCGGCTTCGATGATGTGGGTCAAGGTGCCGCTGGTGTTGCCTTGCACCAAGTCGTCGGCTGTGAGTTCCAGGTCATCAATTGCAGCATCAATCAGGCTGTCGTTGACGGGAGGCTGGCCATTGATATGAGTGACGCCGTTGGCCACCAAATCTCCATTTGCGTCTTGCGTGGCGTTAAAACCAATCTGGTTACCGTCAATCTCGGTTGTAACGCGGAAAGTTCCATCACCGTTTGGCTGGGTCGTGATGGCACCGGTGGTGGTGCCGAATTCATCAAAGCCAGTCACAGAAGTGACGCCACTGGCATTTTCTGACGAAACGGTGCTGCCCAGGTAATTGCCGTCTTCGTCGTAGTTACTGGCAAGCGTTTCACTGGCTTCGGCTGTTGGTACTGTTTGACCGCTAGCAATAACTCCATCTGCACTAAGTTTACAAAATTCAAGATATTTTTGAGGAGGATTCGAAGTAGATGTAACGCTATTTTTGTTGTTTTCTCCCAAGGCGAAAGCAGCGGCTTTGTCGGCGTCTGCGGCCGAAACCCCGCCTAAATACGCAGCTTCTCGCATGTCACTTACGATTCCCTGAATCCGTGACCCCAACAGTACCGTCGCCAATACTCCCGTCTGAATAGGCCAATTGCCTTGGAATATCTCGTGACTGCGCACACAAGCCCCAGTCTCGACGCAAGAATCGCTCGGTCACATGGTTTGTGCAGGGGTTT
>JANOQJ010000057.1:0-56932 GCA_031414805.1 Comamonadaceae bacterium | reverse complement strand
AAACCCCTGCACAAACCATGTGACCGAGCGATTCTTGCGTCGAGACTGGGGCTTGTGTGCGCAGTCACGAGATATTCCAAGGCAATTGGCCTATTCAGACGGGAGTATTGGCGACGGTACTGTTGGGGTCACGGATTCAGGTCCTTGTTTAGCTTTCAAAATTTGGTCGACAAAAAACCGGGTTGAGTTCCCGGACATTAAATCGCTAGGACATGTCACTGAAAATCGCCAAGGCTGGCGAAATCCTGCCTGACTGCCTAGTCCAGGCTCAAACGCATACACCGTTAGCTGCGCAACTAATTCGGTGGTCTGGGTATCTGTGATTTTGATTGTTGTTCCAGCCACCCAGTACTTGCGTTCTTCTGGATCAACCACATTGGTAAAGTCAATCAAGTACCGCGCAGGTTTTTCCTTCAATGGTTCTTTGACTATGTCGTGGTATTGGTTGTTTGGCCTCGACTTTAATCTATATCGGTATACGCGGCCATCGGTTTGCTGAACATCCACAAACCGATAGCCCCGCGCAATAGCATTTTTCGAACTTGTATTTAAGAAGCCGCGCTGCTTTTCGCGATGTCCGCCATCATGTTCCCATTCAAGAAAACTTGCGATATAACCTTCACCATAAGCCTCATACGGCAATCCCGCATCGGGCCACAAAGGATCGTCGTTTGCACCTGGCCTGTCGTTCTGTCGAATATTCAATAGCAGCACGCCGTCTACGTCTTCCACCGTCTTATAAATCTTCAGCCCCGCCCCCTTGCACCGCTCATCAAATAAAGCCTTAGCCGGGTCATAGCGTTTCTTAAACTCAGCCGTTTGTTCGCGCCGTTCCGCCAGCCGTAGCAGCAGCTGGATTGGCAATATAGAAAAAATGCCCACCACGATGGCGGTGGTAATTAATTTGCTTTTCTTGCCCGTGGGTAGCCAAACCGCCAGGGTCAAAGCAATCAGGCCTATGAAGATGTAAAGCCAGCCTACGACGTTTACGAGGTCTTGTACAAGCCAGTAATTAGCCATGACATAGATCCTTTAATTGCGTGGGTTGAATCAATAAGCTGGGCATATGAACGGTTTTTTCACTTTTAAGCAAAAACAGGCTGGGCCTGGTTGCAAACGGTTGCTGACATCTGCAGCGCTTGAGCTCGCTGTCGCGCATGTCAGCGTCAGCGATTTCGGTGGAGCGCAAGGAGATCACCCATTCGGTGGCAGCAATGTTGTACTTCTGTCGGTAGTCACGCATGGTGGGCCTCATATATCGGGATTTCTTTTGCACTGATGATTGGAGTTGGCCGTCTTGTTTTGTGAGAGCGTGGCCATGCATTTGAATACTCAATGCCCATAGGCATGAAATGAGCTTGTGCAATCGCTGTTCTCATGTTGTTCCTCCGCTGGTGGTTTTTTGGTGGCGCATCACACCATCTGTTTCAAGATGTTCAGCTTATCCGAACCAGGCCAAAAATTCTTGTGATTTATTAACAGGAATCAAGCTGTTGGCCGCTTTTGTTTGCTGCGCGGTAAGTATCTTTTGACCCTGCAGCCCAAGCAATGCTTGTCTGACCCGCTCCTGTTTTTATCGTCCTGTCCACATGAAGCCCGCCCCTGTCCAGAGCCCAAAAGCTGGTTTTTTTCATTCGCTGCCCGTCTGTTCATCATCACAAAGACCTCCAATTTGTCGATTCCATCCATTCAAAAATTTCTCAGCATCTTCTCTTTCAGCAATTTCCCCGGTGCCCCAGCTGTTTCCCCTGCTTTTTTCGGACAGCCTTCAAACACCCCCCGTTCTTCCCGCTAGCGTCTCATGCGATACCCCACCAGCAAGCCGCCCAGTGCCTCAACCCATTGGCCCTGGGCTTGGGCGTTGGCGCGTTGCAGGTCGGCCATGGTTTGGCCTTGCCAGGTTTCGTCTGGGGTGAGCCCGCCCAGGTTCTGGTGCGGGCGAATCTGGTTGTAGAAGGCTTTGAATTCGTTCAATGTGGCTTGCAGGGCCGGCGTGGTGGTGGGCTGAAGTTTTCTGAGCAGGGCTTCAAGGTTCCAAACAAGCGTTCGATGCAGCCATTGCGCCAGGGCTGCATGGGAGGGCCTCGCCGGTGGGTGATGCCCAGGGCTTTCAGGCTGCACCGCCACAGCTTGCCGGTGAACATGGCTTCGTTGTCAGTGCGCACGGCTTTGGGTGGGCCAAAGCGGGCAAACGCCAGGAACAGGTGGCCCAGCAGGGTGAAGGTGCATTTGCGCGGCAGGGCTTGCAGGCACAGCAGCTTGCGCGAGCCGTGGTCGATGATGCCCAGCATGGTCCATTGCGGCCCGCCGGGCTAGGTCAGATAGCTCAAGTCCAGCGCCCAGGTGTTGCCCACTTGCACGCAAGCGGGCTTGCCCCTGCGCATCTGGCGGCGGTGGTTTGCAATGTGGGCGGCATGCTGCTTGACGACTTCGGCCACCCAGGATTTGCCCACGGTGACGCGTGGGCCATGCCAGCGGTTAAACGCGGTGGCAATGCTGCGGCAGCTGGTCAGGTGGGTGGCCAAGTAAAGCACTTTGTGCACGACCCAGTCTGGCTTGGCGCGGGGATGGGCTGGCGGCGTGTGGAAACTTGCATGGAGCCTCTGCGCCATCTGGGCGCTGGCTTTGCGACGCCTGGGCACTGATCTTTGGAAAACACAGGCTTGGCAACAGCACGCAGCACGCCCAGCGACGGTTGATCAAAAACCACATGAGCGCGACGACCATCACACACATCACACACAACTCCAAGCCTTGCGCGCTGTAGTGGGTGTCCAGAGCAGGTTTGAGCCCGTCAGCACTGCTGGGGCAGCTATCAAATTTTCAGTGATTGACTTTGCCGTTAATGGCTGCAGCGTCATATTGACCCATCCCTGTTGCTGTATTTGCCCGGCTGGTTTGCTTGGTGCACCAGTTCCAGGTTTGTAACTTTTTGCAGAAATTCCACTGACTGGCGACGAGTTTTGGAAGTGGCTTTCAGGCGACGGGCGGGCGTTTGCGCAGGGTGCGCTGGCTGTGTTTGATGCTGATTTCGGGGTTTCAGCCTGTGGATATTGCTGGAGCGGCTATTGTTTCAGAAGCGTTTTATGCCGGTGGCATGGAGCAAATCGACGACGGCTTGGGTTGCGGTCTGCAGGCTGTGGGCGGCGTGGATTTTGGCATATGCCTGCAAGGCGGGGCTGGCGGCACCGAGGCTGAGCAGGGCATCGAGCTGGGTGGCCAGGGTGGCTTTGTGCTGGTTGCGGGTGGTGGCCTGGGCCAGTTGCTGGCTGACCAACCGGCGCGACAGGATGAGTTGCTCGGCGGTTTCGGGCAGCAGCAGCAGGGGTTTGGCCTGACTCAGGGCCAGCGCGACGAGGCCCATGCCGCCGTGGGTGATGACGGCGTCGGCTTGCTGCACCAGGGGTGTTATGGGTAGGGGCTGGGTGACAACGCGCAGGCCCCAGCCAGCGGCCAGGTTGGCGGCAGGTGCGGCCAGCCGGGGCGATAGCAGGAGTACGTTGCAGTGGCTTTTGACGAGTAGCTGGAACAGCAAGTCCAGCGACACGCCATGGGGGTGCAGGTAGCACAGCACCTTGGGGCCGCTGCGGCTGGCAGGCCACTGCGGTGTGGCGCTGTCGGGTGGGGTGCCCAAATCAGCCCACAACGGTCCGGTGTAGCGACCACCCGCACGGGGGAAGTGATCCAGCGCAGGGTGAATGCACAGGGCCGACTGGGCGGGCGGATAGAGCGACGGCAGGTTTTGGGGTGCCGCTCGCCCCCGCAGCGGCGTGGTGCTGGCGAGTTTTTCCAGGGCTTGCTGGAGCGCTTGTTCCGCGCGTTGGCGGATCTCCTGGTGGTCGGCGTTCCAGGGCTGGAAGCTGGGCAGCAACGGCGCTTGCACGGGTGGAATCTCGAATCCGTGGCCGATGGGCACGACGTGGATGCCGGCTGTTTGGGCGGCATAGATGGCCAGGGGCGCGTAGTCGGCCAGCACAGCATCCGGTTGAAACAACTTGAACAGGCTGTGCCAGGCGGCCAGGCGGGCCAGCAGGTTTTGGGTGTCTGCAAAGCCGTCCAGCAAGAGCACATCGGCGTGGCAGGTGGCTGCGCGTTGGGAGCCGGGTCGGGCGGCAGGCAAGGGGGCCTGCACCAGGGGCCAGGTGTCGGTGCCCAGCACCGCAGCGGCTTCGGCCAGGTTGCGCACCACCCACAACACGGCCACGCCCTGGCTGCGCAACTGGGTGGCAATAGGTAGCAGGCGGGCCAAATGGCCCAGGTGGCCACCCAGGTCCCAGGCAATGAGTACTCGGCGTGCGGCCATGGTTGCCGCGGCTACGTTGACCGGTTGACGGGCACCGATGGCACAGGCACCAGGTGGTAGGGGTGGCCGCCCGTTTGGTTGATATGCAGCACCGCGTCAACCCGCAGGCTTTTGGGCATGGCGTGGGTGATGAACAGCAAGGTGACTTTGCCTTTGAGCTGGTTGATGGTTTGGGCAAAGGCTTCGGCAGTGTCGTGGTCCAACGCGCTGGTGGCTTCGTCAAATATGAGGATGCGCGGGCGCTTGAGCAGTGCTCGGGCAATGGCCAGACGCTGCTTTTGCCCGCCCGACAGGCCCACGCCACGCTCGCCAATTTCGGTTTGATAGCCCTGCGGCAGCTGTTCAACCACCTCATGCACGCCGGCCATTTGGCAGGCCTGAACAGCTTGAGCAAGGGTAGCGCTGGGGTTGCCAGCTTGCAGGTTGGCCAATATGGTGCCGCTGAACAGCACGGTTTCTTGCGGCACCACGCCAAACCAGGTGCGCAGCTCATTGGCGCTAAGGTGGCGAATATCAATACCGTCCAGTTGAATGGTGCCTTGGGTGACGGGGTAGAAACCCAAGAGCAGTTTGGCCAGGGTGCTTTTACCCGAGCCGCTGGGGCCCATGATGGCAATCGACTGGCCGGGCTCCAGCGACAGGTTCAAGCCGCTGTACAGCATGGGCCGCTCAGGGCCGTAGCGGAAACCCAAATCAGTAATGCGTAACTTGCCAGGGCCGTTGTTCTGGCGTTGCGGCATCAGGCTGTACGGCTCAACGGGCGCATTCATGACATCGCCCAGGCGCTCCACCGACAAACTGGCTTGCTGAAACTGCGTCCACAACCCCACCAAGCGCAAAACAGGTTGGCTGAGTTTGCCGGCAAACATTTGAAAGGCCACCAGCATGCCAATGGTGAATTGCGGGTCGGTCATGACGGTGTAGGCACCCACAATCAATACCAGCAGGGTCATGGCTTGCTCCACGGTGGTGGCAAAGGTGTTGTAGGTATTGCCAATTTGCTTGGTTTTGAAGCCGCTGGCCAGAAAGGTGGCCAGATAACCGCTGTAGCGCTGGCGCAATTGCGGCTCCATCTGCAGGGTTTTGATGGTTTCAAAACCGGCAATATGTTCCGTAACAAATGCCTGGTTGCGGGCACCTAAAAGAAATTGGTCGTTGAGCTGCCGCTGGAATATAGGGGCCATCACCAGGCTGGCAATACCAATAATCAGTAGCAAGCCCACGCAAATAGCAGTCAGGGTGACGCTGTACCACAGCATGATGCCCAGGCAAATAACGAGAAATGGCAGATCGAGTATCAAACTAATGGCAGCGCCTGAAACAAACTCCCGAATATTTTCTACCGCATGCAAACGGGCTGCGACCACGCCGATGGGGCGCTGCTGGAAATAAGAGGTGGGTAATTTGAGTAAATGATCCCAAACCGCTGCGCCCAATACGGCATCAACCCGGTTACCGGTATGCAGCACCAGATACTGGCGGCCCCAGCTGAGAATGGCGTTGAACAAAAGAAATATCACCATCACCGCCCCAATGGCCATGAGCGTGGTTTCGGTGCGGTGTACCACCACCTTGTCGATGATGGCCTGGGTGAACAAGGGCGTGGACAGGGCGACGATTTGCAGCGCCAGGGAGGCCAGCAACACGTCGCGCCAGACTTTGCGGTGGCGCAGCAACTCCGGGCGGAACCAGGCAAAGTTAAACCGACGCGTGGTACCGGCAGGCGTGCTGGCGGTGCCTGCGTGAGAGTCCATCTGCGAGTCGGCATCTTGCGGGGCTTCAATATTCGGCGCCAGCAACCACGCGGTGCCAGTAAATTCCTTTGCCAGCTGCGCCACGCTGAGGTTTTGCGGGGTGTTGGTGCCTGCTGCAAACACCACCAAGTGCTCGGGCGTAGCGGCGGTAATGAGTGCCAGTTGAACATCGGACGGATCGGCTTGCAAATCGGCTGGCTTGAGCGCCACCAGCAGCGGAAGGGGTAGGCGGGCCAGTTCTTCTGCTGTGATGGCAACCGACTTGGTGTGAAAACCCAGCGCACGCGCCGCTTGTATCAAGAGAGCTTCGGTGCCTTCGCCTGGGAATTCGTGTGCCAGCAGGGTTTCGGAGAAGTCACGCTGGTGTAGCGCAGACAGGCTGCCAAGTGCCCACAGCAATTGAGTTCTGGGGAAGGTGACATCGACCGAGGTTTTGACGACAGATTTTTGCTTTCGTTTGAACACGGGCGCTCCCTTATTTAACCGGCTGCCCACCTGCGATGGGCAGGCAACTCTGGCGACGAAGTGTAACTGTCGACTTACAAAGTGTGCGCTGCGACCACTCCTGTAAACAGCGCAAATCCCATCCAGTGATTCAGCCGGAATGCCTTGAAGCAACCCGCCCGCTCGCGGTTCTTAATGAGCTGGTAGTGCCATACCGCTTGCGCGATTGCCACCAGGAATGCTATTGAATACATAGCTGCTTGAACAGTATTTACAAGGGCTACAGCCCAAATTGCCAAATAAATGGCGTAGCAGCCCATGACAAACGCCACATCAAACTGCCCCAGTGTGATGGCCGAGGTGCGGATTCCAATCTGCAGGTCGTCGTCGCGGTCGACCATGGCGTATTCGGTGTCGTAGGCGAGCACCCAAAACAGGTTGCCCGCCAGCAACAGCCACGCCAAATCCGGCACACGAGACTGGACAGCAGCAAAGGCCATCGGAATACCAAAACTGAACGCAACGCCCAGCACCGCCTGCGGCATGGCCACAAAGCGCTTGGCGTAGGGGTAGACCACGGCAATCGCCAGAGCACCGAGCGACCAGGCGATGGTGGTGGGGTTTGTGGTGAGCACCAAGCCAAACGCCAGCAGGGCCAGCACCGCGCCCACAGCCAGCGCTTCTTTGACCGACACCTTGCCCGAGGTGACAGGGCGCTGCGCAGTGCGTTTGACGTGCTTGTCGAAGTCGCGGTCGGCGACGTCGTTGATGCAACACCCGGCGCTGCGCATGAGGATGGTGCCCAGCGTGAACACCACTAGCAGATGCCAACCGGGAAAGCCGTGCGAGGCAATCCACAGCGCGCTCAGCGTGGGCCACAGCAGCAGCAGCCAACCGGCGGGGCGGTTGAAGCGGATGAGGTCGAGGTAGAGCTTGAGTTTTTGCACGTTGATCGCAGGTGGTTGCGCGGCTATGAAAGATGCTTTCGCCTGCGGCGTTAATGACAGATGACTTGGTGAGTTGTACGCAACGTCATCGCAGAAATGCCTTCGTCATCTGTCATCAAGGCTGCGTAGCGGCCAAGATCATCCGTCATCAGAAGTGTCACTCCTCCAGCAGCGCCCGCAGCATCCACGCCGTTTGCTCATGCACGGTGAGCCGCTGGGTCAGCAGGTCGGCGGTGGGCTCATCATGTGCCTGATCGGCCAGCGGGAACAAGTCGCGCGCTGTGCGGGCAACAGCTTCATGACCTTGCATGAGCACGCGCACCATCTCCAGCGCTTTAGGTGGATGCTCCGGTGCGTCAGGCAGACTGGTGAGTTTGCCAAACTGGGCGTAAGAGCCCGGCGCCACATGGCCCAGCGCGCGAATGCGTTCGGCCACCGGATCCACCGCGTTCCACAGCTCGGTGTACTGCACCATGAACATCGCGTGCAGCGTGTTGAACATCGGGCCAGTGACATTCCAGTGGAAGTTGTGCGTGGTCAGGTACAGCGTGTAGGTGTCGGCTAGCAGGCGGGACAGGCCTTTGGCGATGGCGGCGCGGTCTTTTTCGGAGATGCCGATGTTGACCTGGATAAGGGTGGGGGTGGTGTCAGGTGACTTGGACTTTTTGGACATAAGGGCTCCTGTTTATCAGATGAAAATTTGAACGCAGAGGACGCAAAGGCTGCGCAGAGAACGCAGAAGTGAAGCCAAAGAAGATTTGAAAATTCTGGAAGTTCTTTTGCGCCCTCTGTGTAAATTTTGCGTCCTCTGCGTTCAATCTCTTGGTTCACCGCCTTGAGCGCATTCAAGAAAGCCGCGCTACCCCCGGCAATTCACACGCATAAATCGCGTTGCGTAGTTCTGCAATCGCCTCATACCGCGTAAAGCTGCGTCGCCAGGCAAGCACCACGCGGCGGGTGGGGGGCGGGGTGTTGGTGCCGTCTTCCTTTTTGTCCAGGATCGGCAGGTATTTCACAAAGGCATCTTCATCTTTGCGCCGCTTGCCCTTGCCGTCCAGCGCCTCCTTGGGCACCGACAGACGCGGCACCAGGGTGATGCCCATGCCGGCGGCCACCATGTGTTTGATGGTTTCCAGCGAGCTACCTTCAAAGCTTTTGCGGATGCCTTCTGCGTTGCTGGAAAACCGGGCGAACTCGGGGCAGACTTCCAGCACATGGTCGCGAAAGCAGTGGCCGTTGCCCAACAGCAGCATGGTTTCGTTTTTCAGCTGCTCGGTGGTCACGCTTTTCTGCGCCGCGAGCGGGTGGTTACTGGGTACAGCGGCCATAAATGGCTCGTCGTACAGCGCGGCCATGGCCAGGCCGGTGTCGGGGAAGGGCTCGGCCAGAATGGCGCAATCAATCTCACCCGTGCGCAGCATGTCCAGCAGTTTCACGGTGAAGTTCTCTTGCAGCATCAGCGGCATTTGCGGCGTGCGGGCAATGGTCTGGCGCACCAGATCAGGCAGCAGATAGGGGCCAATCGTGTAGATGATGCCCAGGGTCAGCGGCCCGGCCAGCGGGTCTTTGCCGCGCTTGGCAATCTCTTTGATGGCAGCCGCCTGCTCCAACACGCTTTGCGCCTGCCGCACGATGGCCTCGCCCAGCGGAGTAATCGTTACCTCGTTGGCGCTGCGCTCAAACAGCTTCACATCCAGCTCTTCTTCCAGCTTTTTCACCGCCACGCTGAGGGTGGGCTGCGAGACGAAGCAGGCATCGGCCGCCTTGCCGAAATGCTTTTCGCGGGCGACGGCGACGATGTATTTGAGTTCGGTGAGGGTCATGGTTTCGTTTGTTGGCTGCCCGCGAGCACAACGCGGTTCGCGTGGGTTTGCGCGGCACGTGCAAACTGCATGTCAAAGGTGTGCAGGCCTTCGTCGACAGGGCTGCCTGCCAGATGCATCGCATCCGCAAAATCAAAACCTGCCTTGTAGTCCGCCAGAGCCTGCGCGACTTGACCGGGCTGCTCGACAGACATGCGTGGCAAACCCAGTAGTTTCAACAGGGCTTGGTGCGTGTTTTCTCGAGGTGATTTGTACGCCGCACGCAGTACCCACTCCAGTTCCAGCAGCACAGTCTTTGCGATAAACACGCCTCGTGGATGCGCCAGCAAGCCTTTCGCTATAGCCGCTTGCGCCGGATCGTCTTGCGTCAAGAACCGAACCAGTATGTTGGTGTCTAGCGCAATCATCGAAAGTTGCGCTGGATGTCCGCTTGCAAGGCTGCGTCGATGTCTTGCTGCGAGAGCGTCGGCCCTTTGTAGTCGAGGCAACCTGCAACCTCCTCCAGCGTGGTCGGCGCAAACGTGTGCAGGGGTTTCAGCAAGATGCCCTCCGCCAGGATTTCAACGGAAAAGGAAGTGCCCACTGACCATTGGTGGGCGTCGCGCAGCGGTTTGGGAATAACAACTTGCCCGCGGCTTGAAAGCGTGGTGATGTCCATGGGAAGGCTCGCAAATAAGATTGGATAAGACCGCGACGTTATTCTTCATCATTCGTTTTGTCAAAGGGATAGGCGAGGATCAAGCGCTGGCTTTGCGGGGCAAAGTTGTTGAACCCGGATTTCCCATTCGGGCTTGCGTTGGCGGAAGGGCAGCTAAGTGGCATGCGTAGATGTCGGGGTCGCCCGACAGCGACTCACTTTTCTTTGCGTCGCCAAAGAAAAGTCACGCAAAAGAAAGGCGACCCGCAGTCTGGGCCCCTTCGCTTCGCTGCGGGTACCTTGCGGTGCTCAAACCCAGTGGGGTCACGTGCAAACTCGCCTGCGGCTCAAACAAGCACATGCCCTGATCCACTGGCTTTTGCGCTCCTCAGCCCAGCCTGAACGGGGTTCTGTTTGCCTCGATACCCCGCTCAGCCCTGACGAGAATTTCAACCTCCGTCGGGCTGAATCAATAACGTTCGAGATGAGCAGACCGTTGCTGCATGCAGTTAAAGGTTCAGGATGAAGTGGCGGGCCTTTAGCCGCATGCAGCAATGGGTTCGTTTGGGGAAATGGTTAAGCGGCACTTGCGGTATGTCGAAGGTCTACTTTGGCCAAATTCCAGCAATTATTCGCTCGGAACGGTAGGTGGCGTTGTCCCGACAATCGCAATCCGATCCGCGATCTGTATGGACTCCAGCGGCAAGGCCAACCGAAGGCTTTCGCGAAACTGTTCTGCTGCGGCAGCATGAACCACTTCCACCACTGCGTCGTAGTTGGCCCTAATCACGGTTTCGATTTCTTTAAGGTCGGCGCGGAAGAACTCTTTGCGTCCATTAACCTTGTTGAGCCGTCCCGCCGCAAAATGAAGATGCAGCTTGGCCTCGAGTCCAGGGGCGTTGTCAGAGAACACCAGAGCATGCACATCGAATCGGAATGGGACTGACGCATCCCCCAACTCGTCAACCCGGTCCATCGGCTCCAGACGACGAGTCATCCCGATCTTGAAGATGCCCTCTCCAAATGCGCCAATGTTTGAAATCACATACACGTAGCCGGCACGGGCAGTCTGCTCGCGGTAATCGAGCAGCCTTTCATCTTCATCCAACCGACTATTTTGGCCGGAGATCTCATCGATTCGGATCTGCAGATTTTCGCGCTCTTGTTGGTCAGTCGCAGCAGTAAGGCGCAATTGCAGATTTTGCAAGGCGCCGTTGAAGTGCCGACGCTCCTTTTCAATCTTGGCGCGTGCTTCCCGGATTTCCTTTTCGAGTTTTTCTTGTTCGCGTTGGTCTTCCCTCGCTTGTCGCGCGGCCTCTTTTTCCTCTTGCCGCTTCACCTGGTATTCGTGGGCCAGATACAGTTCCTGCAACTTGCGTTCTAAAACAATTTCTTTCCACCACGCGTCAACGGCGCTTAATAGCTTATTGCAGGTTTCAAAGGAGCGGCGGATCCGTTCCTCCATTTTCTCTAAGTTACTGAACTTGACATTTTCAATGCAATACTCGCTCTCGCTATTAAATGACCTCAATGCCAGTTTCAGTGCATCCTTGCGTAGCTTCTTCCACTGTGCCTTGGTAAGTTCGACGGCAGAGTGCTCCCATTCATCAACTGCTGCACTCAGGCCTCTGGCCGTGCGCTTTTGTTCCTCTCGAATCTCATCTAGTCTATTTTTATAGTCAATACTGTTCGTTAGTCGATACTTCGGTGTGTACAGCCCAAACGATTCCAAGAGAACTGTGTCCTCAGCTCCAAGTATCTGTTGATTGACCGTGTGAAGGTTCGCATATGCTGATTCAAGGGTACTTTGCATAGCAGCGAACTGGGCCTGAATAGCGTCCAGCCGTACTTGCTCGCTACGAATTTGGTCTTGAGTTGCTAGTAGATCCAGCAGGCCGAGGTGCCTCGTCTTTGCCTCCAAATCGTTGTATTTGGTCTGAAGCTCCTGTACCTCTATTCGATGCTGCAATTGAGCTGCCCGGAGTTCCGTCTCCAGCCGAGTAACATTTGCCTTGTGTTTTGGCCCGTTAAGGAAGTCGCCTAATGCCATATCCTCTTTCCCAATATTCGAACTGTTAAGCCGACGCAAATATATTGATCCGGCCCGATGAAGTATGAAGTCTCCGTTCGGGCTGAGGTATCGAAGCCCTCGCGAGCCGTTCGATACGTCAGGGCTAACGGTTGATACTTCATCGGGCCGGATCAATAAGAAGTTCGAAGGCGCGTATTGGCTGTTAAATAGTACTGGGCTGCCTTAGGCCTTTGATGGCAGTCGATTTAAATGTATTTTTGTGTCCTGTATTTCAGTTCGATCAGGGTCACGGTGGGCTCAGGTGGGTAATAGGAGCCGGGTGACGTTGGGTAAACCCGCCATCTTGCGATCCAGCGTGAGGGTGGTCATTTCATCTGCGGCGTATTGCAAGGCAATCAAGCGGTCAAACAGGCCGCAACCGCGGGTCGCGGCGAGGGCATCCAGCACATCCTGGCCACCCAAAGGCGAAACCAGGCCGCTGGTCAGCACGCTGCGCAGCGCGCTTTTGGCGGCAAGCTTGCTCACGCCATAGTGGTGCTGCAACGCGACGTAGGCCTCGCCAATCACCATGTTGCTGGCAAAAAGCTGCCGATGCTCGCGTTCAACCATCCGGGTAAGAATTGCCGCCGTTTTAGTGAAGTCAGCCTCAGGCTGCCCAACAGTCAGCCGTACCAGGATGGAGGTGTCAATCCCGAAGCGATCGGTCATAGGTCTGCTCACGAAATGCCTGAATGTCAAACGCTGGAGTGGCATTTTTCACCTTGCCTCGAAGCGGTGCCAGGCGACTGGCGTCCACCCGTCGGGGCTTGATGAGAAAACCATCCGGGCTGGGCTGTAGCTCGAGTTGGTCGCCAGGTTTGGCACCCAGCGTGTTCAGCACGTGGGCTGGGAAGGTCACTTGGCGTTTGGAGGTGATGGTGATGAGCATGTTTCGGCACCTTACAGATGACTGTTATTGTAAGGCGGGTGCGGTCGTCGGCTAGTGCTTCGCGTTCAAGCCTTCAAATACTCAGCCCGCCCACCCAACCACCGGTCCAGATGCCGCTGCGCCAGCTCGGGATGCGCATCCAGCATGCGCGGGGCCAGGGCTTTGGCCCAGTCGAGCAGGGCAGCGTCGGTGGCCAGGTCGGCAAAGCGCAGCAGCGCCGCGCCCGACTGGCGAGCACCTAAAAACTCGCCGGGACCGCGGATGTCCAGGTCGCGGCGGGCGATTTCGAAGCCGTCTTGGGTTTCGACCATGGCTTTCAATCGGGCTTTCGCCACGTCACCCAGCCTGCCGCCCTCGGGCGTGCCAAACAACAAAATGCAAGCTGACGCGGCAGCGCCCCGCCCCACCCGTCCACGCAGCTGGTGCAACTGGCTCAGGCCAAAGCGTTCGGCATGCTCGATGACCATGAGGCTGGCGTTGGGCACGTCCACACCCACCTCGATCACCGTGGTGCTGACCAGCACCTGCATGTGGCCGCTGACAAACAGGGACATGACGGCTTTTTTCTCGGTGGGGGGCATGCGCGAGTGAAGCAGGCCGACCATCTGGCCAGGTAAGGCTTGGCTGAGTGCTTCGTGCGTCTGCGTGGCGTTGGTCAAGTCCAGCGTTTCGCTTTCTTCAATCAGCGGGCACACCCAGTACACCTGCCGACCCTGGGCGAGCTGGGTGCGGATGCGGGTGACGACCTCGTCGCGCCGCTCGTTCGACACCAGTTTGGTGACGATCGGGGTGCGGCCGGGGGGCAGTTCGTCGAGCGTGGAGACGTCCAGGTCGGCGTAGTAGCTCATGGCCAGCGTGCGGGGAATGGGCGTGGCGGTCATCATGAGCAGGTGGGGGCTCCCCCCCGTTGCTTGGCTTGTGCGTGTAGCCGCCTCCCCCCTCAAGGGGGCGACACCCGGCGGCCCGGCAAAGCCGACTCCGTGGTGTCCCTGGGCCGAGTCCTTTCGCTCATCTGGGGGATTCATCTTGCTGCGCAGCGCCAGGCGTTGTTGCACGCCAAAGCGGTGTTGCTCGTCAATGATGGCCAGCGCCAGGTTTTTGAAGACCACGCTGTCTTGAATCACCGCGTGCGTGCCCACCACCAGGCCTGCCTCGCCACTTTCAATCAGCGCCAGCATCGCGGTGCGCTCTTTCTTTTTCTGGCTACCTGTGAGCCACGCGATGCGGATGCCGCGCGGCTCCAGCAGCGGCTCCAGCCAGCCGATGAGTTTGCGAAAGTGCTGCTCGGCCAGAATTTCGGTGGGCACCATCAACGCGCACTGGTGGCCCGACTCGATGCAGATGGCTGCCGCCAGCGCGGCCACCACGGTTTTGCCGGATCCCACGTCGCCTTGCAGCAAGCGGTGCATGGGAATGGGTTGCTGCAGGTTGTGAGCGATTTCGTGGCTCACGCGGTGCTGGGCGGCGGTCAGCGCAAACGGCAGCGCGGCCAATAGTTGCTGCGGCAAGCTGCCGGGCTGGCTGGCCCGCAGCACCGGGGCGGTCAAGGCATCTCGCTCGCGGCGGCTTTGCAGTTGTGACAGTTGCTGGGCCAGCAACTCCTCGGCTTTCAGGCGCTGCCAGGCAGGGTGGCTGCGATCTTCCAGCGCGGCCAGCGAAACATCCGGCGTGGGTTGGTGCAAAAATGATAGCGCCTCCAGCAATGAATACCTGGGCGGGGTGGCGATTTGGCTTGTAAATGGGTTCTGCTCCCTCTCCCGCTGGCGGGAGAGTGTTGGGGTGAGGGCGGTTGCGGACTCGGATGCGGTTTGAGCGCTACCGCCCTCACCCCTGCCCTCCCCCGTCCCCAAAGGCGAAGCCTTTGGCTGCGCGTACGGGAGAGGGAGAAAGTCAGGCAGCGTCTCCGCCAAATCTGCCCGCTCCAAGCCCGCCAGCACCACCCGCCTCAAATACGGCTGCGGCAAGCCAGCCACCGTTGGGTAAATCGGTGTCAGCGCCTGCGGCAGTTCACCCCCGGCCAGGCGAAACGCCGGGTGCAGCATGTGCCAGCCCGCAAATCCACCGCGCAGCTCACCCCGCACCCGAATGCGCGCGCCCTCGCTCAGGGTTTTTTGTTGCGAGGGATAGAAGTTGAAAAAGCGCAGCAAGCAGGTGTCTGAGCCGTCGTCGACCGTCACCAACAACTGACGGCGCGGGCGAAACGTCACCTCGCTGTGTGTCACCGTCGCCTCGATCTGCAAGGTGTGCCCATCGCGCGCTTCCCGCAGAAGGGTGATGCGGGTTTCGTCTTCGTAGCGCAGCGGCAGGTGCAGGGCCAGGTCAATCGGGCGAACGAGGTTGAGCTTGCGCAAGGCTTTCTGGGGAGCCGTGAGGGCGGAAGGTGTCGTAGCGGATGTCGCAGCCGGTGCTGCAGCTTTAGCCACTGGTCACCCGTCCAGGCTGATGCAGTCGATGCCCAGCACCACGGGGAACTGCCGGTCGTTGCTAATCAGGCACTTGGCACCCGCCTCCAGCGCGGTGGCCAGTTGCAAGGCATCCATCATCTTCAGCCGATGCCTGGCGCGCAGGTCGGCGGCGCGTTCGAAAGCGCGGCGGCTGTGGTTGATGAGGGTGATGGTGCCGTTCTCCATGAGTAGCTCGCGCACGGCCGCCACGGCTGCCGCGTCATTGAGCTGCAGCGGCTTGACCAGCAACTCGGCCAGCGTGCCGTCGCCTGTGATGCCCAGCAGCTTGCGGTCGGCACAGGCCTGCAGCAAATCGACGCACACCGGGGCGTAGTGCGGGTGGTTGCCCAGCAGGTAAATAAAGATGTTGGTATCCAGGTAAACCGCCTGGCCAGCAAAGCGGGTGATGAAGGCATCGGCATCCAGCATGCGGTTACCCACTCCGATTACCAACTATCTCGCTCGTCGCGCAGGTACTGGTTCATGGTGTCTGCCGACCCATACACCGCGCCCGCCGCCCCTACAAAACGCCGCATGTCAGCCCGCTGCGCCTGCTTGCGGCTGGGCACCAGATGAATCACACCATTGACATAGCTGGCCTGCAGCACATCGTCGGTCTGCAGCCCGGCAGCGGCAACAATGTCGGTTGGCAACGTGATTTGGCGGCGCTCGCGCAAATGAACCGAACCCATGATGAACCCTTTAAATCAGATTTCTGAAATAGTATCTGATTTCTGATAACCCTCGTGTGACATGAATTCCACATACACCCTCGCCGATTTCGACTTCGCCCTCCCCGAAGACCTGATCGCCCAGCACCCTGCGCAAGAGCGCAGTGCCTCGCGCCTGCTTGACGGCACCGGGCCGCACCCGGTGGACCACATTTTTCGCGAACTGCCCGAGCTGCTGCGCGCGGGCGATTTGCTGGTGTTTAACGACACCCAGGTCATCAAAGCCCGTTTGTTTGGCGAAAAAGCCAGCGGTGGCAAGGTGGAGCTGCTGGTGGAACGGGTGCTGGCGCACGACGGCCCGGCGTTTGAAGTGGTGGCCCACATGAAGGCCAGCAAAAAGCCGGCTGTGGGTGCCAGCCTGCACATGGTGGGCGGCTTCACCGCCACCTTGCTGGGGCGCTGGCCCGATGCCCACGGCACGCTGTTTCACTTTCGCTTCAGCGGCGACGCCTACCTGCTGATGCAGCGCCACGGCCATGTGCCGCTCCCCCCGTATATCAAGCGCACACAAGCGTGCGACATCACGCACGCCGACACCGCCGAAGACGAGGCCCGATACCAGACCGTATTTGCCCGCAACCCGGGGGCCATTGCCGCGCCCACCGCCGCGCTGCACTTTGACGAAGCCGTGCTGGCAGAGTTGGACGCACGCGGCATCCAGCGCGCCAGCGTCACGCTACACGTGGGCGCGGGCACGTTTGCGCCAGTGAAAACCGACAAGCTGGATGAGCACCGCATGCACAGCGAGTGGTACCACGTGCCCCCAGCCACCCAGCAAGCCATCGCCCGCTGCCGCCAGCGCGGTGGCCGCGTGGTGGCCGTGGGCACCACCAGCGTGCGATCGCTGGAAAGCTGGGCGCTGAGTGGCGACACTTCAGGCGACCAGGGCCAGGACACCCAAATCTTCATCCGCCCCGGTTTTGAATTTCGCGTGGTCGACCTGATGGTCACCAACTTTCACCTGCCCAAAAGTACCCTGATGATGCTGATCAGCGCCTTTGCTGGTCATGCCCATGTGATGGGGCTTTATCGGTATGCGATTGCGCAGCGCTACCGGTTTTTCAGTTACGGGGATGCGATGCTGCTGGAACGAACAAAATCCTGACCATGCTGAACTTCCAGACTCTCACGACCGACCCCACCACCCACGCCCGCCGCGGCACCCTCACGCTAAACCACGGCGTGGTGCAAACGCCCATCTTCATGCCTGTGGGCACCTACGGCACGGTGAAAGGCGTGATGCCGCGCAGCCTGCACGAAATGGGCGCGCAAATCATTTTGGGCAACACGTTTCACCTGTGGATGCGCCCGGGGCTGGACGTGATGGCGCAGTTTGGCGGCTTGCATGGGTTTGAAAACTGGCACAAGCCCATCCTCACCGACAGCGGCGGCTTTCAGGTCTGGAGCCTGGGCGAGATGCGCAAGATCAGCGAAGAAGGCGTGCGCTTTTCCAGCCCCGTCAACGGCGACAAGCTCTTCCTCACGCCCGAAGTCAGCATGCAGATTCAAACCACGCTGAACAGCGACATCGTGATGCAGTTTGACGAATGCACGCCCTATGACGTGAAGGGCCACATCACCACCGAGCCAGAAGCCCGCGTGTCCATGGAACTGAGCCTGCGTTGGGCGCAGCGCTGCAAAGCTGAATTTGCCAAGCTGCAAAACCCCAACGCCCTGTTCGGCATCGTGCAAGGCGGCATGTTTGAAAGCCTGCGCCAGGAGTCGCTGGACGCGCTGGTGGACATGGGCTTCCCCGGTTACGCGGTGGGCGGCGTGAGCGTGGGAGAGCCCAAAGACGAGATGCTGCGCATCATGGCCCACACCCCCCACCGCCTGCCCGCCAACAAACCGCGCTACCTGATGGGCGTGGGCACGCCAGAAGACCTGGTGGAGGGCGTGGCGCAAGGCGTGGACATGTTTGACTGCGTCATGCCCACCCGCAACGCCCGCAACGGCACCCTGTTCACCCGCTTTGGCGACCTGAAAATCCGCAACGCCAAACACCGCAGCGACCCCGGCCCGCTGGACGCCACCTGCACCTGCCACGCCTGCCAGGGCACGACCCTGCCCGATGGCACGGTGACCGGCGGTTTTTCGCGCGCCTACCTGCACCACCTGGACAAATGCGGCGAAATGCTAGGCCCCATGCTCGCCACCATCCACAACCTGCACTACTACCTGAACCTCATGCAAGAAGTGCGCGACGCGCTGGACGCCGGGCGGTTTGGCGCGTTTGTGGCGCAGTTCAAGGCGGATCGGGCGCGCGGGGTGTAGTGACCCCGGCTTTTCGAGTCCAGCTGCGGGGCAAAACCAATGGGGGTCGGATCCCCATTCAGGACGCGGTCTGGGCCGACGCGCGAGCAACCCATACGAAATGTGGCTCTGACCCCCACTGCGCGGTAGCCGGAGACTACTGCCTTCGCGATTCACAGCGCCTGAACGCTACCAAAAGAGTAGCTGCTCGTGCTGTCTGGGCGTGCACGCGAATCATCTTTGACCTGAATTTCGTCACAAATCCGCGAAAACACGCCCTGTCAGACCCCTCCTCACTTAAAGTCGCTGCTATGGCCCTGGAAGCCACCAAGTCACCAGTTTGTTAGGCAGTGAGTCGCGGTCGACATTACGTTATGGAATTTGAGGTATTTCCAAAAGTTGGGAGCCTATCGCCACCAAATGGCGACGGTGGGCAGTCCCCGGCGTGGAGGCATCCACGTCGTCAGGCGGCAAAGACACGCGACGCAAACGCCGCGTCCCTCGTACCCGCCAAAGCACGGCCACTTTATACAAGCGGTCGGGCAGCGCTGCTGCGACTGCGCCAACATGGGAAAAGCCATGAAAGTGCAAATTGCAGTCCAGGTAGGCAAGAGCTTCAAGGTATCAGTGTCGATAGCGATATCCACAACACTGGTACTCACGGTTCTTGCGCTCCTGGTTTAGTGTTTGGCGGGCGTCTCGCAAGAGCGCCCGCCAACTCTTTTCTCTGGTTACTTCATTCCTTAACAGGCCGTTCCATCGGGTCACCTATGGCTCCCGCTGACCGGCGACGTTAGGAGGGTTGCACGTGCAACCTCCAAAGAGCAATGTGTGCGTTATCTGCGGAACGCGTCCGGCTGTCACTGTGGATCACGTGCCGCCGAAGGGCTTCTTTAAGGGCGTTGTCAACGCCCAACTTCGCACTGTTCCTGCGTGTTGGGACTGTAACAACGGTGCGTCATCTGATGATGAAGATGTGCGCTTCTTCATCAGCGCCCAGATCGGCAAGCAAAATCCCGCGAGCAAACAGTTGTGGGAAAACGGCGCCCACAAGTCGATTCTCAGGAAGAAGACGCTTCGCGAAGCGTTTGTTGCGAACGCGCGGGGAGTTGCAGTAGTGGGGGCTGATGGCTCACAAACCATGCGAATCGCGTTTCACATCCCGGTCTTCACCTATCAGCGTGTGCTCGCACGGACAACGCGGGGCCTGTATTTCTTCCACTGCGGTCGCGTCCTCCCTGCATCAATCCGCGTGAACGCCATTATGTTGACCGGTACCCCGAATATGGAGACGGAGGAAATCAGAATGCTGAATTTCGAAAATATTGGCGATGGAGCATGCATTTACCGCTACGGCATCTTGCCCGATGACCCTGACAGCAGTCTCTGGATCTACGAGTTTCATCACGCACATTGGGCAATGGTTACTACGGGAGCAGCGAGTGCAGCGCAAACGCTACTAATTCAATAGCTTCTCCAGCAGTATCTACAAGGGCTACAACCTCAAAACACTCGTATTCCCCGCCAACCCTGCCCTCTGCAGCCACACAAACACCGAATCCACTGTCACCGTCTCAATGCGGTCTGCAAACCGTTTGCTATCGGGGTGGTCGTCAAAGGCCACGTTGGCTGCGCTGACCCGGCCACCCAGGCGGGTTAGCGCACCTATCGTCAACGTGGTGGGTTGATAGCCCTTGAGTTGCAACCAGGCCTGAGCCCGCTCTCGGCTCAGGGCATCGGCGTCCATGGCCAGGGCCAGGGTTTCAATCACCCACTGGTTGGACTGCTGGTACTTTTGGGCCCAGGGGTAGCTGACGATGCTGTAGCGCCGCTGGTGCAGCGCGGCCACTTTGCTGCTGTCGGCCAGCAAGGCCTGCACTTTGGCTTGTACCTCGGGGGTCGGCACCACCCAGGCGGTTTCAAAGCGCCAGGGGTCGTCTAAAAAGAACTCGCCCAGGCCTTGTTTGTAGAGCGACGCGGTGGCCGTGCCGCACTGGTTGAGTTTGTGCACCACGCGCCAGACGGGAATGGTTTTGCCGTCCACCGTGGCGTTTTGCCGCACGGCAAACGCCAGGTGCGACCACTTCAAACCGTATTTGCTCAGGTCTTGCCCGGCGCGGGCCAGCAGCACGGCTTGCGTGCCGTTTTTGCCGTGTTCGGCATCCAGCGCGGCGGCGGTGCGTTCGGCCAGCACCAGGCCGTTTTGCACCGAGGCCGCGCTGGGTTTTTTGGCTTCGCAGGAGCGGCCTGCGTGGGCAGCCGGGACGGCTAACAACAGACCCAGGGTCGTTACCGTGGCCCACTTTGCAATGATTTTCATAGCTGCTGGAGCAGGCGCTTACTGGGCTATCCGCTCGTTGTGCAACAAAGCCCGGCCCAGTGCGTTGGGCAAAAAGGCAATCGCCTCACCGGCCGCCGACAGCACGGTGCCCGCGCCAATCACGCTCACCGTGACCAGCGTGCCCACCGCCCACGATGCCCCGACCACCGAGCTGGCCAGCACCTCGACGCTGACCCGTGCGCCATCTGACGCACGCTCCAGCAGGTACACCGTGCCACGCGCGGTGACCTCGACGGGTTTGATCACCAGCACAGCACCGGCCGTGGACAGCATGACGGGCGCGGCCACCACGGCACCCGCAGCAGCGCTAGCCCCCACCACCACCGAAGCGACCGGCAAGGCGGAGATGGCGCTCAAGGTGGACAACTCGGCTTGTGCTTTTGCATCAAAAGCGGCACCAGCCCCTGTAAATACTGCTGAAGCAGCTATACAAAACGTAGCAATTCGATTCTTCATCACAACACTCCAATAAAGGTGCGGGACTGCAATCAAGCTTCTTCAGCGCCACGCGACATGCGGCCCTGGCGGTGCGCTTCCGACAAATCGGCCTCATGCTTGTCGCGCAGGGTTTTGGCCAGCGTGAAGGTGCACGTAATCAGATACAACCAGCTCACCCCCAGAAAGGCCTGGTAGGTCTGGTTGATCTCCATGCGCCACAGGCCCCAACCGGTCAGCGCCATCGCCAGGAAAAAGCTGGTCCACACCACCAGGCCAAACATCGGCGTATCCGCCTGCTTGCCCGACGCTTTCGCCTTCTCGCCATCGCGAATGAACTTGGCCAGCACAAAAGCCGCCGTCATGCAAAAAAAGTAACCCATGATCATGAACGCGCGATCCAAGTCTTTTCCTGGCAGATAGGCCAGCCCCACGCCGCATAAAAACACGGCAATGCCAAAAGAAATCCACACCTGCATTTGCCAGGCTTTGGAGTCGCGGTGGATCAGGGTTTGCATAAAAGGCCTTTCGGTTGTTAAACAGGGTTGCAGTGTCGGGCGGCGGTATGAAACTCAACACGCAAAAAGTCATGAAAGCCCGCGGCCCGCGCCGCTGGGTATCAAAAAAAGATACTTTAGCGGGCCAAACGGCCCTGGAAAACATTAGGTCGCCGTGATCTTGGCTGCCTTGATCAAGCGGCCCCAGCGGCTGATTTCAGTTTGCAGAAACGAGGCAAATTCATCGGCCCCCTTAGGCGAGACTTTGAAGCCCTGCGCCTTGGCCCGGTCTTCCACCTCGCGGCTGAACATGACCTTGATGATCTCGCGTGAATAGCGCTCCACGATGGCGTCGGGCGTTTTGGCTTGAATCATCGCGGCCGTCCAGTTCTCCACAAACAGGCCCGGCATGCCCGACTCCAGCGCAGTGGGCACATCGGGCAGCAGCGGATTGCGCATCAGGCTGCAAACGGCCAGCGCCCGCAACTTGCCGCTCTTCACATGCGCAATCGATTCGGGGAAGTTGGAAAAAATCACATCGAGCTGACCACCCATCAAATCCGTCATCGACGGCGCGCCACCTCGGTAGGGAATGTGCGCAATTTTTGATTTGTTCAAGTCGTTGAAGAGCGCCATCGTCAGGTGCGGGGGCGTGCCGTTGCCGCTGCTGCCTGCGTTGAGCGGCTTGGATTTCGACATCGCCAGCAAGTCCTTGAAACTGGCAATCGGGCTATTGGCAGGCACCACCACCAGCATGGGCGAGCCCGCCAGCAACGCCACTGGACGCAGGTCTTTGGTAAAGCTGTAGGGCGCGTTGGGAAACAGGCTCACGTTGGCCGCGTGTGTGAGCGTGATGGCCAGTAACTGCGAGCCATCGGACGGGCCCTTGGCAACCTGCTCTGCACCAATTTGCGCATTGCCGCCCGCCTTGTTTTCCACCACAAAGGGCACCTTCCAGGCCTCCCCCACCTTTTGCGCCACCAGCCGTGCCATGACATCGGTCAAGCCGCCGGGTGGAAACGGCACCACATACTTCAGGGTAGCCCCCGCCTTGGGAAAGTCCTGCGCCCAGCTGGGCATGGCCGCCAAGCCGCTACCCAACGCCAAACCCGATAGAACCACTTCACGTCTTTGCATTTGATACTCCTTGATGAAACGTGTTTTGCGACTGACCGGCGAGTTTCGTGACCCACTTTGCGCAGGGTGTGCAGTGTAGGGGCCGTCAGTGACCCGTAAGCTGGTGTGAGGGCACCAGGCGCCTCAAACGCAAATCGCCTCGCGCACCGCCGCCAGCTGCCTGCGCGAGACCATCAGCAATTCGTCGATTCCATTGAGCCGCACCGCCCAGCCTTCACCCTCTTCGCCCGGCTCTACGCTGTGGTGCTTTTGCAGGGCGCGCACCGCATGGCGGGCCACCAGCGCGTTGCGGTGAATGCGCATGAAGTGGCTGGCGTAGCGCTCTTCCAGTTCGCCCAGCGAGCCGTCCAGGATGTAGCTGCGCTTGGCGGTGCGCACCGTGATGTATTTCAGCTCGGCCTTGAGGTAGATCACCTCGTGCAGCGGCACCCGCTCGGTTCGGCCCCGGTCTTGAATCACCAGCGCATTTTGAGTCAATTGGGGCTCTAGCCCTTGTCCATTCTGCACAAGGCGCTTTACTTTTGATAGCGCCGCTTGCAACCGCTCCAGCCGCACCGGCTTGGTCAGGTAGTCCACCGCCTCCAGCTCAAAGGCACTCACCGCATGCTCTGCATGGGCCGTGACGAACACCACCGCAGGCGGGTGCGGCAAGTCGCGCAGGGCGCGCGCCAGCGCAAGACCGTCTGTGCCAGGCATGTGAATGTCCAGCAACACCGCGTCAAACGGCTGGCGCTGCAGCCACTCCATGGCTTGCACCGCGTTGGCCGCTTCACCGCCCCAATGCGCGGGCGGATCGGTGCAATCTTCAAGCAGGGTGCGCAGACGCGCGCGGGCCAGGGCCTCGTCGTCCACCACCAAAACTTTTAAAACGCCATCGTTCATGTTTGGAGCCTTTCCAGCACACTGTCAACACGTCAGGCTGGCAGTTCAATCCTGACTTGATACACCCCATTTTTAAGGCCTGCGCGAAACTGCCCTTGCACATCGTGCAACAAACGCAGCCGAGCCCGCACGTTGGCGAGCGCCACGCCATTTCCGCGCTCTCCTTGCCCGGCCGGCACGGTGTTGGTCACCTTGATCACCACTCTGCTGCCGCGCAGTTGCGTGCTCACCTTGACTTGCGCACCGGTGGCACTCGGCTCCACACCATGCTTCACAGCGTTTTCTACCAGCGGTTGCAGCAGCAAGGGCGGCAATTGCGCGGAATTGGCCGCCGGATCCAGTTGCCACTCCAGCTGCAAGCGCTCACCAAACCGCACCTGCTCAATGGCCAGGTAGCGCTGCGCCAGCGTAATTTCAGCAGCCAGTGTGACCGACTCGCCCTGGTCAATCAGCGCATGGCGAAACAAGTCACTCAAGTCTTCCAGCAGCGCCTCGGCTTTGGCGGGCTCGGCGCGCACCAGCGCAATCGCACTGTTGAGCGTATTGAACAAAAAATGTGGGCGAATGCGCGACTGCAGCTCTGACAGGCGGGCTGCGGTGGCCGCTGGCGTGCGTCCGCGTGCGCGCCACACCAGCGCCGAGACCAGCGCGGCCGATAGCAGCGCGCCCGCAAACCCGCTGGCCACCCACGGTGGCGGGTCGAGCACGCCCACGAGCACCAGCAGGCCGCAGCCATACAAACCCGCCAGGGCACCGAGCGCGGCCCCCGCCACGTATTGCCACGCCGTGGGCAAGCGCGACAAAGGCTTTTTGAGCAGGCAGGCCGCAATCAGCCACAGCAAGGTGGCCGGCAAGGCCCCGCCCGTGACCGAGGCCATGCGGGTCACCCACGCCTCAAATCCGCCTGCGCCAAACATGGCAGCCACCACCACCACCGCCTCCACAAACAACACCGCCCGCAGCACCACACCCACATGGCAGGCATCAAAAACCAGGTGGCTGGCCGCGGGCAAGCTGGCCACTGGGCGTGGCTGTTCCTGAAAGGTGGAGAAAATTTGCGAGTCTTGCATTGGGAGAAAATGGCTGGCTTTGATTATTGGGCAGCGCACCGTTCCCGTGCAACTCCAAAGCGCGCCCGGCACCCTACAACAGCGACAACACACCAACATGTCTACCAACCCCCTCGACAACCCCCCAGACAACCCGCTAGACAGAAAATCCCAAGCCTGGTCGGCCCTGTTTTCAGAACCCATGAGCGAGCTGGTGCAGCGCTACACCGCCAGCGTGTTTTTCGACAAACGCCTGTGGCAGGCCGACATACAGGGCTCGCTGGCCCATGCGCAGATGCTGTCGGCCCAACGCATCATCAGCGCGCAAGACCTTGCCAGCATTGAGGCCGGGATGGCGCAAATCACCCAGGAAATTGAAAGCGGCGCGTTTGACTGGAAGCTGGCGCTGGAAGACGTGCACCTGAACATCGAAGCGCGTTTGACGCAACTGGTGGGTGACGCGGGCAAACGCCTGCACACCGGCCGCAGCCGCAACGACCAGGTGGCCACCGATGTGCGGCTGTGGCTGCGCGGCGAGATGGATCTGATCGCCGGTTTGCTGGCGGACCTGCAAAAGTCACTGGTCACCATCGCCGAACAAAACGTCGAAGTCATCCTGCCCGGCTTCACCCATTTGCAAGTGGCCCAGCCGGTGAGCTTTGGCCACCACATGCTGGCTTACGTGGAAATGTTTGCCCGCGATGGCCAGCGCCTGGCCGACGTGCGCAAGCGCGTGAACTGCCTGCCGCTGGGGGCTGCCGCCCTGGCGGGCACGAGTTACCCGCTGGACAGAGAGAGGGTGGCCCGCGCGCTGGGCATGGTCGATGAACACGGCGTGCCCCAGGTTTGCCAAAACAGCCTGGACGCCGTGAGCGACCGCGACTTTGCGATCGAATTCGCAGCTGCTGCAGCAGTCTGCATGGTGCATATCAGCCGTTTGAGTGAAGAGCTCATCATCTGGATGAGCCAAAGCTTCGGCTTCATCCACATCGCCGACCGCTTCACCACCGGCAGTTCCATCATGCCGCAGAAGAAAAACCCCGACGTGCCCGAACTGGCTCGCGGAAAAACCGGGCGTGTGGTCGGCCACCTGATGGGCCTGATCACCTTGATGAAGGGCCAACCCCTGGCCTACAACAAAGACAACCAGGAAGACAAAGAGCCGCTGTTTGACACCGTGGATACGCTGAAGGACACGCTGCGCATCTTTGCCGAGATGGTCGGCGGCATCACCGTCAAACCCGAGGCCATGGAGCGCGCAGCGCTGAAGGGCTACGCCACGGCCACTGACCTGGCCGACTACCTGGTGAAAAAAGGCCTGCCGTTTCGGGATGCGCATGAAGTGGTGGCGCATGCGGTCAAGTCTGCTTCGCAACAAGGGGTGGATTTGTCGGAACTGACGTTGGCTGTGCTACAGGGCTTTAACCCAACGATTGAAGCGGATGTGTTCGAAGCATTGAGCCTGCGCGGCTCGCTGAATGCGCGCAACACCTTGGGCGGCACGGCGCCGGTGCAAGTCAGGGCGCAGATTGCGCGGCATCGGGGGCGGTTAGAGAAATAGTGCAGCGGGTATTTACTCCTTTATTGATAGCTGCTTGAGCAGTATTTATAAGGGCTAATGGCCGATTTGGCTCTAATGTTGACGCCGATGCGCATTGCGGTAATCTTTCGACATGCGAAGCCCACCCAAAGCCCATGTTGACCTTGATGCCGTCGCACGCGCAAGCTTGCCAATAGCGGCCGCTTTGCCGGCCCACGTCCGGGCAGCTCTTTCTTTGAGGCTTGAGCGGAATGCTTGAACCGCAGTTTCCGCTCGGTTCCAGTTCGCGTAACCAGTGGCAGGTCAATGCAGCCGCGTGCAACCTGGTGCGCGTCGCCCGCACCGCCCGGCCATTGCCGGTACCGGCGCTGCCACAAAACATCGTGATGGATGTGGGTCGCACGGCGCTGGTCGTGATTGACATGCAAAACGATTTTTGCCATCCGCAAGGGTGGTTGGCTTCCATCGGCGTGGACACCGCACCCGCACAAAAACCAATTGCACCGCTCGTGCGCGTATTGCCCGGGCTGCGCACAGCTGGCGTGCCCATCGTCTGGCTGAACTGGGGCAACCGCCCCGACCGGCTGAACCTGAGCCCCAGTGCCCTGCACGTCTACAACCCCGACGGCCAGTCCACCGGCCTGGGCGACGAGCTGCGTGGCGCACCGACGGGCCACTACCCGCACGCCAGGGTGCTTCAAGCCAACTCATGGGGCGCGGCCATCGTCGAGGAACTGACACCAGAGCCCAGCGACATCCGCATCGACAAGTACCGCATGAGCGGCTTTATGGACACCTGCCTGGACTCGGTGTTGCGCAACCTGGACATCAGCACCGTGCTGTTTGCTGGCGTCAACGCTGACCAGTGCGTGCTGGCCACGCTGATGGATGCCAATTTTCTGGGCTACGACTGCGTGCTGCTGGAAGACTGCACGGCCACCACGTCGCCGGCGTTTTGCTGGGACGCCACCCTTTACAACGTGCGCCAGTGTTTTGGTTTTACCGCCCTGTCAACCGGGCTTGATGTGTGACGAGCAGCGGCGTGCTGCACAAAAGCGCCCCCGACTACGCGGTGTTTCGTATCCACGCGGGCGAGACCAACCGCTTTGTGGTGCTGGTCAACCCGCTGACCGACCAAACGGGTTTCATTCAAGTCATCGAGATTTTTGACGTGGGCGGCGCGACCCCGACCAACCAGCACCGCGCCGCCGAAGAGGTGTTTTACGTGCTGCATGGCCACGGCGAAGCGGTCAGCGCAGAAGCGGTGGTGCCTTTGCGACCTGGAACCACGCTGCTGCTGCGACCCGGCACCCCACACGCGGTGCGCAACACGGGACCTGCCCGCCTGTATTGCCTGACGACGATGGTGCCCGACGAAGACTTTGCCAAGCTCATCACCAACGGTGTGCCCGATGCGCTGGATGCACAAGACCTGCAGGTGCTGGGTTGGGATTGATGGTGTGCGGCAAAACGTGATTTTTACGACGTTTTACGCGTTTTAGACGTTTTAGGCCTCCAGCCCTTGTAAATACTGCTCAAGCAGCTATTGATTTAATAGCATTGATGCACATGCCGTGCACTGCGCTGGGCGTCTGATGCAGCTTGTGCGCCCACGTGCCCTCGCAAACCATCTGGCTGTCACGCACAGCGCGCTAAGCTCCCCGCGATAACCGTCAAAACCGAGGGGAATTTCATGCGCATCACCGCACACCTTGCCACCGCCTGCTTGTTTGTCGCCGCACTAGGCGCCGCTCTCCCCGCCCATGCCCTGCAAATCGTCAGCTTGTCACCCCAGGGCGAGGTGGCGCAGGTTCGCCAGGTAGTGGCCAAATTTGATGTGGCGGCGGTGAACTTTGGGGACCCGAAAGCACCCGCGCCCCTAACCATCAGTTGTACCGATGCGCAGGCCAGCAAGGGCAACGGGCGCTGGATCAGCGAGAAGGAGTGGGCGTTTGAGTTTGAGAACGATTTGCCGCCGGGGGTCAGTTGCACGGTAACGCCTGTTTCAGGCTTCAAATCGGCAGGATCGACGTCTAGCCCTGGTATTACCAGCTCAAGCAGCTATAAATTTAATACTGGCGGGCCGTTTGTTCGCAACGTGCAGCCCGGCAGCTACCAGCGCATTGATGAAGAGCAGTTTTTTGTTTTGCGCCTGAACGGCCCGGCCACGCTGGCCAGCGTGCAAGCCAACGTGTGGTGTTCGATTGACGGCTTGGGCGAGCGGGTGCCAGTGAAGCTGGTTGACGGCAGCGAGCGCGCTGACTTGCTGAAAGCGCAGGGCTTGACCAAAGCCGCTGAGAAAGACCCGCTGAGCTACGTCACCTTGCGCTGCAACCGGCGCTTCACGCCCGCCGGGCGGGTGCAGCTGGTTTATGGCAAGGGCGTGGCAACGCCCAGCGGGGTGGCCAATTCGGTGGAGAAGCGTTTTGCCTGGCAGGTTCGCGAGCCGTTTGGGGCCGAGTTCAGCTGCGAGCGCGAGAACGCGCAAAGTGCCTGCCTGCCGATTCGCCCGATGACGCTGCGCTTTAACGCGCCTGTGACGCGCAAGCTGGCCGAGGGCATACGCCTGAAATCAGCCAAAGACACGTTCAAACCCACGCTGGAAGGCGACGAAAAGGACAAGGACGCGATCGTCAATGGCGTCACTTTTGCCGGGCCCTTGCCCGAGCAAACGCCTTTCACCATCGAGCTGCCCAGCGGCTTTCAGGATGCCTCGGGCCGCGCGCTGCGCAATGCCGACAACTTTCCGCTGAAGGTGGCCACCGCCGGGCAACCGCCACTGGCCAAGTTTGCGGCGGCTCCGTTTGGCATCGTGGAGCGGCTGGCCGAGCCCGATGGTGCGGCGCTGATGCCGGTGACGCTGCGCAATGTGGAGGCGGCGCTGAAGACCCAATTCCTGACGCCTAGTGTCAGCTCCGGTTCCACGCCGGGCAAAGTGTCTGAGCTGCAACCCAAAACCGATGCCGAGATCATTGCCTGGTTCAGCAAGATCACGCGCTACCACGAGAGCAGTGTGGACCGCAAACAAGCGGCCAAAGACAGCAAGCTGCCGATCCCGAAGGCCCTGGAGAAAAACGACACCAGCGTTCAGTCCCGCATGGTGTCCTTGCTCGGCGGCCAACCTGGTGTGAAAACGCTGGATTTGCCCAAACCTGCCGCAGGTGACTCACGCCCGTTTGAGGTGGTGGGCATTCCGCTGCAACCCGGCTTTCATGTGCTGGAAATTGCCTCGCAAAAACTCGGCGGCGCGCTGCTGGACGAGCGCTATGGCGACAGCCGCACCATGTATGTGCGCAGCAGCGCGCTGGTGACCAACCTGGCCGTGCATTTCAAGCTGGGGCGCGAAAACGCCGCCGCTTGGGTGACAACATTGGACAAAGGCCAGGTGGTACCCAACGCCACGGTGCAGGTTTCGGATTGCCGGGGCAAGCTGCTGGCCACAGCCACCACCAATGCGCAGGGCGTGGCCGACATCAAAGGCCTGTCGCCTTCTGCCCCCACTTGTAGCGACCGTGCGAACGAAGAAATGGACAGTGACTATGGCGGCAGCTACTTTGTGAGCGCCCGCGCCACGGTTAGCAACGTTCAAGACTTGGCCTTCACCTGGAGCAACTGGCACAAAGGCATTGAGCCCTGGCGCTTCAACGTGCCTACCAGCCGCGAGCCCGTGCCCGATGTGCGGGCCCACACGATTTTTGACCGTACTTTGCTGCGCGCAGGCGAAACGGTGTCAATGAAGCACCTGATCCGTTCTGAGACCAGCAAGGGCTTTGGCGTGCCCGACTATCAAAACAAAACTGCCACCCTGGAAATCACCCATGTGGGCAGCGGCCAGCAGTTCAGCCAGGTGGTGACCTGGCGCAAAACCGGCACGGGTGGCCTGAGCGCCGCCAACGAGTTTGCGATTCCGCCGGCCGCCAAGCTGGGGCAGTACGAAGTCAAGTTGGGTGGCATCGATACCGGCAGTTTCCGCGTGGAAGAGTTCCGCCTGCCCGTGCTCGAAGGCCGCGTGGGCCCCAGCGACAAAGCGCCGCTGGTCAATGCCAAGCAGGTGCCCACCGACGTGCAGATCAACTACGTGCAAGGCGGCGGGGCGGCCAACCTGCCAGTGCGCGTGAGCGCCCTGGTGCGGGGCAAATACCTGAGCTATGCCGACTACGAAGAGTTCAGCTTTCAGCCACCGCGGGGCAAGCAGGCGGGCAACACCGAGGGCGAAGAAGAAGACAGCGCGCGGCAAGACAACCAGTTGATTGCCGACAAGCTGCCGTTGACCCTGGACAAAACCGGTGCCGGCAAGCTCACGATTGACAAGGTGCCCGCCGCACGCCAGCCCAAAGAGCTGTTGATGGAAGCCACTTACTCCGACCCCAACGGCGAGGTGCAAACCATTCGCAGCGTGAACACGCTGTGGCCTGCGGCGGTGGTGGCCGGCATCAAGACCGAGGGCTGGGTGTCCAGCGCGCAAAAGATACGATTTCAGGCGCTGGCCCTTGATTTGACTGGCAAACCCGCTATCAATATTGCACTGCAAGTCAACGCCATTGCCCGCATCACCACCACCAGCCGCAAGCGCATGGTGGGTGGTTTTTACAGCTACGACAACAAGGTCGAGATCAAGGATTTAGGCAAGGTGTGTGATGGCCGCAGCGATGCACGCGGCCTGCTGTTGTGCGAAACCAAGCTGAGCGAAGCCGGCGAAGTGGAGCTGACCGTGACCGCCAAAGACGCCAGCGGCAACAGCATTCAAGCGGCCAGCTCGGTCTGGGTCACCAAGCAGGGCGAGCTGTGGTTTGGCGGCGAAAACCACGACCGCATGGACGTGCTGCCCGAGAAGAAAAGCTACCAACCGGGCGACATGGCCAAGTTTCAGGTGCGCATGCCGTTTCGCTTTGCCACAGCGCTGGTGGCGGTGGAGCGCGAGGGCATCATCGAGACGCAAGTGGTGCAGCTCAACGGGCAAGACCCCACGATCAACCTGAAGGTGCAAGACGGCTGGGGGCCGAACGTGTATGTGAGCGTACTGGCCCTGCGCGGCCGCCTGCGCGAGGTGCCGTGGTACAGCCTGTTCACCTGGGGCTTTAAGGCGCCGCGCGAGTGGTGGAATGCCTTTTGGTACGAAGGCCGCGAATACACCGCACCCACGGCGCTGGTCGATTTGAGCAAGCCCGCCTTCCGCCTGGGCCTGGCCGAGATTCGCGTGGGTACCAAAGCCCACCAGCTTGATGTGAGCGTGAAGGCCGACAAAGAAAGCTACCCCGTGCGCGGCTCGGCCACCGTCACCATCACCGCCAAGCTGCCCAACGGCCAACCCGCGGCGGGCGCCGAAGTGGCGCTGGCCGCCGTGGATCAAGCCTTGCTGGAACTGGCCCCCAACAACAGCTGGGATTTGTTGGGCGCGATGCTGCAACGCCGCTCCTGGGGTGTGGAAACCTCCACCGCGCAAATGGAGATCATCGGCCGCCGCCACTATGGCCGCAAAGCCGTGCCCGCCGGGGGCGGCGGCGGCCGCAGCGGCACGCGGGAACTGCTGGAAACGCTATTACTTTGGAAGCACTCCATCGTGCTCGACGCCAAAGGCCAGGCGGTGATCACCGTGCCCTTGAACGATGCGCTGACCAGCTTCAAGATCGTCGCCGTGGCCGATGCCGCCACCGGCCTGTTTGGCACCGGCCAGACCACCATCCGCTCCACCCAAGACCTGCAAATCATCAGCGGCTTGCCGCCGCTGGTGCGCGAAGACGACCAGTTCCGCGCGCAGCTGACCCTGCGCAACACCACCAAAGCGGCGATGAAAGTAGAAGTTTCGCCCCGCGCCACGATGCTGGAACTGAAGCCTCAAGTGGTGGACATTCCCGCCGGTGAAGCCCGCGAAGTGGCCTGGGAAGTGACTGCCCCGCCACAACTGGCGCAGACCCGCGCAGAGGCCATCCTGTGGGAGATAGAAGCCAAAGACACGATCAGCGGCGCGCGCGATGCGCTCAAGGCTCGCCAGCGCCTGATTGAGGCCGTGCCGCTCACGGTGCAGCAAGCCACCTTGGTACAGGTCGATGGCGCGTTCTTCATCGACGTGAACCCGCCCGCCGACGCCCTGCCTGGCCGGGGCGGCCTGAAGCTGTCGCTGCAACCCAAGCTGGCCGAAGGCATGCCTGGCGTGCGCGACTACTTTGCCCGTTACCCCTTCATTTGCCTAGAACAAAAAACCAGCAAAGCGGTGGGTCTGCGCGACGGCAAGCTGTGGCAAACCGTGGCCGCGCAGATTCCGAGTTATCTCGATGCAGACGGCCTGGCCAGCTACTTTCCACCCCGCTCGGAAGACGGCAACCGCGGCAGCGACACGCTGACCGCCTACGTGCTGGCTGCCACGCATGAGGCGGCAGCCATCGACCCCGCGTTTGCACTGCCAGACGCGATTCGCGCGCCCATGGAGCGCGGCTTGATCAGCTTCATTGAAGGCAAGATCAGCCGTGAGTTCTGGAGCCCACAAAAAGACCTGGACGTGCGTAAACTCGGTGCGCTGGAAGCCCTGTCGCGCTACGGCGCAGCAAAGGGCCGCATGACAGGCAGCATCACCATTGCCCCCAACCAGTGGCCCACCCACGCGGTAATCGACTGGCTGAACATCTTGAAGCGCGTGGCTGACGTGCCCGAGCGCGACAAACGCATGGCGGAGGCCAACCAGGTGCTGCGCGCCCGCCTGAGCTTTCAGGGCACCAAGGCCATCTTCAGCACCGAAAAAGACGACTACTGGTGGTGGCTCATGGTCAATGGCGACGCCAACACGGCCAAGCTGATATTGGCCGTGCTGGACGACCCGGCCTGGAAAGACGACATGCCCCGCCTGGCCAACGGCTTCATCGGCCGCCAACAACGCGGCGCCTGGCACACCACCACCGCCAACCTGTGGGGCGGCCTGGCGCTGGAAAAATTCTCGGCCAAGTTTGAGGCGGAACCGGTGGCGGGCTTCACCACCGCCAGCATGGGCAAAGGCTCTGCCGGGGTGGACTGGACCAAGGTGGAGCGCGTGAAAACCACCGATCCTTTGGGCGCACCCCATCAGACAACCTGGTTCGGCGCCCCCGCCTCGCCCGGCAACCTGCGCAACAACACCATGTTCCTGCCCTGGACGAAAGAAGCGCCCAAAGACACGCTGAAAGTGGCGCACCAAGGCAGCGGCAAACCCTGGCTCACTCTGCAATCCATCGCCGCCATCGTGCTGAAAGAGCCGTTCGCAGCCGGCTACCAAATCAAGAAAACCATCACCCCGGTCGAGCAAGCCGTGCCCGGTAAATACACAAGAGGCGACGTGTTGCGCGTTACGCTGGAAGTGAACGCATCAGCCGACATGACCTGGGTCGCCATCACCGACCCCATTCCCGGCGGCTCCACCATTCTGGGCAGCGGCCTGGGCCGCGACAGCCAGATCGCCACGCAAGGCGAAAAGCGCAGCGGCTCCGGCTGGCCCGCCTTCGAAGAACGCAGCTTCGAGTCCTTCCGCAGCTACTACGAGTATTTGCCCAAGGGTGTGGTCAAGATGGAATACACCGTGCGGCTGAACAACGTGGGTGAATTTGCGCTGCCCCCGAGCCGGGTGGAGGCGATGTACGCGCCGGAGATGTTTGGGGAATGGCCGAATGCGCGGGTGCGGGTGGAGGCTGGGAAGTGAGCCCGCAGACCCATCATCACGCTGCGCTGCGTGTGTTTTCTGCTTGGGGTGGCATTGGTGATGAATTCCCCAACACCGTGATTAGCGGTGAAGGCCCACCTCGAAGTGCAAACGGTGAGCTATTACCCGATAACGAGCAGTTTTTTTGGCGCATAGAAGTTGGTTCGTTCGAAGAGGCCCTGGCAATTCACCACTTGCGCCAAGGCTGGGAACCTCATGTGCCGCAGGGAGACGCGCAGCCATGCCCAGAGTGCAATGCAAATCACTACCCCGACGGCTCTGGGCAATGCTGGCGATGTCAGCACAGTTGCTGATTGGCGGTGCAAGCAACGCCATTACAAATACTGAAGAGGAAGGCGTCAGGTAACTTATGAAACACCTTTCAAGCGCTACGCTATTGATAGCTGCTCCAGCAATCAATACCTGGGCTATCCCCGCATTTGATCAAGCACACCGCCAGTCAAGCCGCTCGAGCTTGTTGAATGCAAGCGTGGAGGCTGGAAAGTGACGCGTCCCGTCAAAAAGAACGCGCCAAGTCCAGCGCCTGCACCACCCGTGTATGGGCGGGTGCTGGAGATTTTGCAAGCGGCGCGCAGCGGCATTGCGCGCACGGTCAACACCACCCAGGTAGTCGCCAATTGGCTGGTGGGGCGTGAAATTGTTGAAGAAGAACAGGCGGGTAAAAAGCGGGCGGGTTATGGGCAGGCGTTGCTGGCCGATTTGTCCGGGCACCTGACGCAAGCGCTGGGCAAAGGCTGGTCGGTGCGCCAGTTGGAGTACTGCCGCAACTTCTATCTGGCGTATCCACTGTTGCTTGAATTCCAGAAATCGAACGCAGCGCGTTCGATTTCTGACAAGGCATCAAGCCGCAAGGGGAAGGCCATTTCGAACGCAACGCGTTCGAAATTGAATGCGACGCTGGACGCCTTGCAAGCCTGGGGCATCTGGGACAACGCTGCGCAACCCGGCCAAGGCGAAGTCATGAGTGACCCAAAGCCGACTTTCACCAGCAAAACTCGCACCTTAATTGCTACGCTATTCATAGCTGTTCCAGCAATAAACGCCTGGGCTATCCCCACATTTGACCAAGTAAAAACCACCCACCGTCCCTCCGACGCACTGCTACTGGATCGTCACGGCGAGGTGCTGCACCGGCTGCGGGTGGACAACTCGGTTCGACGGGGGCAGTGGGTGGCACTGGCGGATGTGTCGCCTGCCTTGCGCACGGCGCTGGTGGCCTCGGAAGACAAGCGGTTTTATGAGCACAGCGGGGTGGACTGGGCGGCGGCCACGGCGGCGGCTTGGGGAAATTTGTGGAATACGCGCACGCGCGGGGCCTCGACCATCAGCATGCAGTTGGCGGGGCTGCTGGATGAAGACTTGCAGCGGGGCGCGGGGGGCCGCAGTACCGCGCAAAAGCTGTCGCAAACCGTGGCCGCGCAGGTGCTGGACCGGCGCTGGCGCAAGGACGAAATTCTGGAGGCTTACCTGAACACGGTGCCGTTTCGCGGCGAGCTGGTGGGCATTGACGCGATGAGCCGCACGCTGTTTGGCAAGGCCGCGCATGGGCTGGACACCCGCGAGGCGGCGGTGGCGGCGGCGTTGGTGCGGGCGCCGAACGCCAAGGCGGCGGTGGTGACGCAGCGGGCGTGTGGGGTGCTGAAGCTGGTGCAGACGGGCAAGGCTGATTGCGAGGGCTTGGATGTGTTTGTGGCGGCGGCTTTTGATGCGCGGGGGTTTGCGGCCAGTGAGGGGGTGGCGGGGCATCTGGCGCAACGGATGCTGCGCGAGCGGCCCTCACCCCAACCCTCTCCCGCCCCTGAAGGCGAAGCCTTCGGCATCGCGGGCGGGAGAGGGAGTAAGGCAGGGGAGTTACCCCCTCTCCCGCTTGCGGGAGAGGGCAGGGGTGAGGGGCTGCGCACGGCGGCAAAGCCAGGGCAAATCCGCACCACCCTCTCCGGCCCCCTGCAACGCTTCACTACTCAAACCCTGCAGCGCCACCTGCGCGAGCTCAAGGGGCGCAATGTGGAAGACGGTGCGGTCGTCGTGCTGGACAACGCCACCGGCCAGGTGCTGGCCTGGGTGGGCTCGTCGGGTGAGCTGAGCCAGGCGGCTGATGTGGATGGCGTGACAGCGCTGCGCCAGCCTGGCTCCACGCTCAAGCCCTTCCTGTATGCGCAGGCCATTGCCGAGCAGCGGCTGACGGCTGCGTCGCTGCTGGAAGACTCGCCCACGCAGATCAACACCGCCAGCGGCCTGTACATCCCGCAAAACTATGACCGGCAGTTCAAGGGCTGGGTGTCGGTGCGCACCGCGCTGGCCTCGTCGCTGAACGTACCGGCCGTGCGGGCGCTGGTGATGGTCTCGCCGGATGCGTTTGCGCGGCAGTTGCGGGGGCTGGGGTTGCCGCTGAAAGAGGGTGGCGATTTTTATGGCTACAGCCTGGCGTTGGGGAGCGCGGAGGTGTCGCTGGTTACGTTGACCAATGCTTATCGGGCGCTGGGGAACGGGGGACGGTTTTCGCAGGTGGTGTTGACGCTGCCCCCACCCCAACCCTCCCCCAGCGGGGGAGGGAGTCAGGCAGTTAACTCCCTCCCCTCCCGGGGGAGGGCTGGGGTGGGGGCCAGCGCGCCAACCACCTCCAAAGCAGCCTTGGACCCCCACGCCGCTTTCATCATCAGCGACATCTTGAGTGACCCCAACGCCCGCGCCCGAACCTTCGGCACCGACAGCGTGCTGGCCACCCGCTTCTGGACGGCGGTGAAAACCGGCACCAGCAAAGACATGCGCGACAACTGGGCGGTGGGCTACAGCCAGCGCTACACCGTGGGGGTGTGGGTGGGCAACGCCAGCGGCGCGGCCATGCACGATGTGAGCGGCACCAGTGGCGCGGGACCCATCTGGGCGGCGCTGATGAGCCACCTGCACGCCCGCGAGCCCAGCCGGGCACCCGTAGCACCCGCGGGGCTGGTGCAGGCTGCCGCGCGGTTTGACAGCACGAATCCGTCAGCGCCCGCCACGGAAGCCGCGCGAACCGAGTGGTTCATCAAAGGCACCGAGCAAACCCAATTTGCTATTGAATCAATAGCTTCCTCAGCAGATTCCACAAGGGCTGGGGCCCTGAAACCCTTAAATTTTCCAGACCCAGCGCCCACCTGGATCGCCAGCCCCACCAATGGCACCATCCTGGCGCTAGACCCCGACATTCCCCCCCAGCGCCAGCGCCTGAGCCTGCAGGCCCAGGGCAACCTGAGCGCCGCCTTGCGCTGGCAAATTGACGGCAAAGACTTGTTGGTTGGCAACGCGCCCGCGCGTGGCCCGCAAGCCCAGTGGCTACCCTGGCCGGGGCGTCACAAGGTACAACTCTTGAATGGCGCGGGGCAGGTGTTGGACGAGGTGCGCATTGAGGTGCGTGGAGCGGGAGTGAAGGCGGCAATGACCGCGCCCATGGCGCGATGACTTGGCTGCTGGTGCAGCCTCGGATGACAGATGATGAAGGCACGCGGCTACGAGCGCTCTCCAGTCATCTGTCATTCACGCCACAGGCGAAATCATCCCGTCATTGAGTCGCACGCGAAGCCATCCGCCTACTTCAACCAACCCCGCTTGCGAAAGTAATACATCGGCACCACGGCACTCGCCACCATCAGCCCCAGCGCCAGCGGGTAGCCCATGCGCCATTGCAGCTCGGGCATGTGCGCAAAGTTCATGCCGTACAGGCTGGCAATCAAGGTCGGCGGCAGCAGGGCCACGCTGGCCACCGAGAAGATTTTGATGATCTTGTTCTGGTTGATGTTGATGAAACCAACAGTGGCATCCATCAAGAAGTTGATCTTGTCAAACAGAAAGGCGGTGTGCGAGTCCAGCGACTCGATGTCGCGCAGGATCTGGCGGGCCTCGTCAAACTGGTCGGCATTGAGCATCTTGCTGCGCATCATGAAGCTCACCGCACGGCGCGTGTCCATCACGTTGCGGCGGATGCGGCCATTCAAGTCTTCCTGGCGAGCAATCGCGGCCAGCACCTCACCCGCACGGGCATCGGTCACATCACCCGCCAGCACCTGGGTGCTGACTTTTTCCAGGCCTTCGTAAATGCCCTCAAGCGTGTCGGCGGAGTATTCGGCGTCGGCATCAAACAGCTTCAAAAGCACATCGCGTGCGTCGGCAATCAGACCTGGCGCGCGGCGCGCCCGCAGGCGCAACAGGCGAAACACGGGCACGTCTTCGTCGTGAATGGAAAACAGCACGCCCTTGCTTTTCAGCTCGTCGTTCATCAGGTTCAAGATGAAGGCGCAGCGCACGGTACGCGGCTCGGCGTCGTCGGCGATCAAAAAGTCGCTGCGAATGTGCAGTTCGCCGTTGTCTTCTTCGTAAAACCGGGCCGACTCTTCAATGTCCTCGTCCATCGCGTCTTCCGGAATCGACAGCCCGTAGTACTGCTTGACCCAGCGCTTTTCTTCCAGTGTGGGCGACTCCAGGTCCACCCAGATGGGCTGAAACTTCTGCAGCTCTTCCAGCGCTTCAATTTCCTCTTGAAACAGGCGTCCGTTGGCGAGGGTGAAGATGTTCAGCATGGCGGCGCGGATTATGGCAGTGGCACCACCTGCATTGCCGATTTATGACGAAAAGGGCTTCCAGCCCTTATAAAAACTGCTCAAGCAGCTATTGTTTTTATAGTGATTAGTTCTCAAAAAACGCCAACAACTCGAGCTTGCGCGCATACGCATCCTGCTCGCCCAGGGCCATCAGCGTTTGCACAAAGCCCGGCTCAAACAGCAGGTAGCTGGCCAGGGCACCGCCGCTGCCTTCGCCTTTGAGCGTTCCCAAACCGCTCAGCGCGTTGCGCAGCGAGGTGGGCAGCTCGCCCACGTGCTGCTGGGCCAGCGCATCCAGCGACTGGCTGGGCTGAATGGCCAGCACCTCGATGCTGCGGTAAGGCAACACAGCCGCCACCTCACGCGGCAGCTGCTTCAAGGTGCCAGTGAGACGCTGGGCCTGCTCCACGTCGGCCTGTAAGGTGTCGTGAAACACGCTGGCCATGGCGTGGCCGGCAATGGCGCCCAGCGTGGGCGCGCCCATTTGGGAGGTGACACCAAGCCCGGAACGCTGTGGCTGCCCTGCGCCCACCACCAGCACCTTGTGTGCACCCAGGTGAAGCGCAGGCGACAGCGGCGAGACCTGGCGCATAGAGCCATCCCCAAAAAACTCGGCATGGTTGTCCACCCACAGTGGTGTGGCGGGGAACAGGAAGGGAATGGCGCTGGAAGCCATCAGGTGCTCGATGGTCAGCGGCTGGAAGGACGAGCGGCGGCCGGGGCGGTTCCACTCCTTGATTTTGCTGTCTCGCGCCGTGTGGCAAAACGTCCAGTGTGAGCCGCTGGTGTAGCTGGACGCGGTAACCGCTACCGCCGAAATGGCCTTGCTGGCCAGCGCCTGATCAATATCGGTCAACGACACCGCGCGGTGCAGGGTGTCCACCAGGGGGGTGTTGTTCAAAATGGCACCCTGGCTGCGGGCATTGCGCCACAAGTTCAAGGCGGCCAGCACGCGGCTGGCGCGCACCCAGGGCGACACGTTGAGTTCGTACACATCAGCGCTGCGCAAGCGCACCCAAAACGCGGCCAACTGATCAAAGGCTTTTAATCCGGTGTGTGCGCTGCTGGCCAGATAGGCCACATTCAGCGCACCGGCCGAGGTGCCCACCAGCACCTCAAACGGGAATTTTTTCGCCCCATCAACTTGCAGCGCCAGCATGGCGGAAAGCGCTTTGAGCACGCCTACCTGGTAAGCCGTTCGGGCCCCGCCGCCCATCAGCACCAGGGCATTGACCGGGTGCGTAGGCCGCGTAAGACCAGCATGAATGAGGGTGCTGAGGGTCATCGTGTGTGGGTCAGCAATTATTAGGGGCGGCTGATACGCTTGGCAACCATGATCAGCGCCACACCCAGTACCCCCACGAATTTGACCCCTCGCCGTGAACTGTGGCTGCTACTGACCCTGGCAGGCATCCAGTTCACCCACATCCTGGACTTCATGATCATGATGCCGCTGGGCCCGCAGTTCACTGCGCTGTTTCAGATCAGCGATGCCAAGTTTGGTGTGCTGGTGTCGTCTTACACGCTGGCAGCGGGTGCCTCCGGCTTGCTGGCCTCGTTGTATATCGACAAGTTTGGTCGTAAACGCCTGCTGCTGGTGCTCTACGCGCTGTTTGCGCTGGCTACGCTGGCTTGCGGCCTGGCACCCACCTATGACGCCCTGCTGGCCGCGCGCATTGCGGCCGGTGTGTTTGGTGGCGTGCTATCGGCGCTTTCGCAAACCATTGTGGCCGACGTGATTCCGTTTGAGCGCCGGGGTCGCGCCATGGGCATCGTGATGACATCGTTTTCCGTCTCCACCGTCGCGGGCGTGCCCATCAGCCTGTTTCTGGCGGCGCATCTGAACTGGCATGCACCCTTCATTGCGATTGCCGCTGTGAGCGCCCTGTTTGCGGTGTTTGCCGCGATCACGCTGCCCGTGCTCACTGATCACCTGAAGCAAGCTGACCGGCCCTCTGCCCTGGGTGGCATTCGCCAGGTGCTCTCCGACGCCAACCATCAAAAAGCGTTTGTGTTCTCGGGTCTGTTGATGTTCGCCGGTTTCACCATCATTCCCTACATCACGATTTACATGCAAACCAACGCGGGCTTATCAGCGTCCCAAGTGCCCTACATCTACCTGTGTGGCGGCGTGGTGACACTGTTCAGCGCCCGGGTATTTGGCAGGATGACCGACTCCATTGGCAAGGTCGTCACCTTCCGGCGGCTCGCAATTGCCACGCTGTTTCCCATGGTCGGGATCACGTTAGCCAGTGGCTTGCCACTGTGGGCGATTCTGTGCATCACCACCGCGTTTTTCATGTGTATGAGCGGCCGCATGATTCCGGGCATGGCCATCGTCACCTCGGCGGCGAACCCGCAACTGCGCGGCACCTTCATGACGCTGAACTCCGCAGTGCAGTCCGCCGCGATGGGCGTGGCGGCATTTTTGGGCGGCAGCATCATCAGCCGCGACGCGCAGGGCCTGGTTCAAAACTACTGGATGGCGGCGCTGGTGGGCTGTGTAGCGAGTACGCTGGCGATGCTGATGGCCGGACGGCTGATGTTGCACGGTGCGCAAAAGTCTTCATCGGCACTACAAAAATAGTAGCTGCTTGAGCAGTATTTACAAGGGCTGAAGCCAGTTTTGGCCTACTTTTTTGTGCCCAGATCGGCAGCGACACAACCCGCAACAGACATCTGCATCTTTGTTGCATTGCGTCACGTCACAAACTTGCCTTAATTCAACTCGGGGCGCATAGTGGATTCAGGGCTTCGGATTTCCGCAGCCTGATACGCAGCAACCGGCTTCGGCCGTTGCATTTTTTTCTTGGACAGCAGACAGCCACTAGGAGGCTCTTTTATGAACCTGACGATCAGCGGTCACCACCTCGAAGTCACCCCATCCCTGCGCAGCTATGTGACCAACAAGCTAGATCGAATTACCCGGCACTTTGATCAAGTCGTTGACGTGAAGGTGTTGCTCACGGTGGAAAAGCAAAAAGAAAAAGACCGACGACAGCGGGCCGAGTGCAACATCCACGTCAAGGGCAGCGACCTGTTTGCCGAAAGCTCGCACGAAGACCTGTATGCGGCCGTGGATGACCTGGTCGACAAGCTGGACCGTCAGGTCGTGCGGCACAAAGACCGTCTGCAAGATCACCACCACCTGGCTCCCAAACGCCTGATGTGAGCCGTGACACAACACGCAAAAGCCGCCGCTCGGCGGCTTTTTTGTTGCGACTCACTAATTGCAAGCGACGTTGTAACAGCTTGTTGCCCCATCCGTTTGCAGGTGCATAATCCGCCACCCGCTTAAGCCATGAACCGACTTTCGTCCATCCTGCCTGCTGACCACGTGCTGGTCAGTGTTGATGCCACCAGCAAAAAGAGAGCCTTTGAAGAGGCTGGCTTGCTGTTTGAGCGTTTGCATGGCTTTTCCCGCGCCCTGATCACCGACAGCCTGTTTGCCCGCGAGCGCCTCGGCTCCACCGGTCTGGGCCATGGAGTGGCCATCCCGCACGGTCGCATCAAAGGTTTGAAAGCGCCGATGGCCGCGCTGTTTCAGCTGGCCGACCCGATTGGTTTCGATGCGCCTGATGAGCAACCGGTAGGCCTGTTGATATTTCTGCTGGTGCCTGAGGCAGCTACGCAAAAGCATCTGGAAATTTTGTCTGAAATTGCCGAATTGCTCAGCGACGCGCCCTTGCGCGAAAAAATTAAAACTCACACCACGGCACCGGTTTTGCACCAGATGATTGCGACGTGGCGTTCGGCGCAACTCGCCTAAAACTGTGGCCCCCACGCTTGCCACTGCGTGTGCTGCGCTGCCCCAAGCCAAGGTTGTAGCCCTGGCTTTGCCTGTGCGTAGGGAGCGTTTCGCCTTGGGGCGGCCCGGCGGCGAAACCTGTACCCCCACGCTTGCCACTGCGTGTGCTGCGCTGCCCCCCGAGGGGGAGCGTTTCGCCTTGGGGCGGCCCGGCGGCGAAACCTGTTGCTAGTCGATGAAGCCCACCGTCGTTAGCGCCGACGTTCTGTTCGAAGACCACCGGCCGCAGCTCAAATGGGAATGGGTGGCCGGATTGGGGGCTTCGGAGCGACGGTTCGACGAAGTGGCCGTTCGCGCAGCGCGCTCCGGCGCTGATCTGGTTGGCTACCTGAACTACATCCACCCCTACCGGGTGCAGATTTTGGGAGAGCGCGAGGTGGCTTACGTGGCCAGCGCCAGCCCGGAAGACTGTGCACGCCGCATTTCCCGCATCGTCACTCTGGAGCCGCCGGCGCTGATTCTGGCCGACGGGCAAACCGCGCCCGATGCCCTGCTGGCCATGTGTGAGCGGGCGCAAATTCCGCTGTTTGCCACGCGTGAATCGTCAGCATTTGTGATTGATGTGCTGCGCGCCTACCTGTCCAAACACTTTGCCGAGCGCATCTCGATGCACGGCGTGTTCATGGACATTCTGGGTGTGGGTGTGTTGATCACCGGCGAATCGGGCCTTGGCAAAAGCGAGCTGGGCCTTGAGCTGATTTCACGCGGCAATGGCCTGGTGGCCGACGACGCAGTGGATCTGCACCGCATCAACCAGACCACGATCGAAGGCCGTTGCCCCGACCTGCTGCAAAACCTGCTGGAAGTGCGGGGCATTGGCCTGTTGGACATTCGCGCGATCTTTGGCGAGACGGCTGTGCGCCGCAAGATGCGCCTCAAACTGGTGGTGCACTTGGTCCGCCGCGAAACCCTGGAGCGCGAGTACGAGCGCATTCCGTACGAGCCGCTCACCCAGGATGTGCTGGGCGTTCCGGTGCGCAAGGTGGTCATTCAAGTGGTGGCCGGGCGCAACATTGCGGTGCTGGTGGAAGCTGCGGTGCGCAACACCATCCTGCAGCTGCGCGGGATCGACACTTACCAGGAGTTTGTCGAGCGCCACCGACGCGCGATGGAGAAGGAAGCGAAGTCCTAGGGAACCTGGCAGTCGCTACACGCCGTCGGGCCGTGGCGGTTTGGGTCGCTGGGGTTTGTGGGTATGTACCAACAATGTGGCCTGCTCCATGTCGCCTGCCAGCAGCGCCGGTACCGCTTTCAGGGTGCGACTGATACCGTCTTCTATCGCGGCAAGCTGCTCCGGCGACGGTTTTTTAAGCACCCAGTGGATGACCTCTGATTTAACACCGGGGTGCCCAATGCCCAGGCGCAAGCGCCAGTAGTCGGCGCTGCCCAATTGCGCATGAATGTCTCGCAAGCCGTTGTGGCCCGCATGGCTGCCACCAAATTTGAGCTTGGCCTGTCCGGGCAGCACGTCCAGCTCGTCGTGCACCACCAAAATTTCTTCGGGCGCTACTTTGAAAAATCTAGCCAGCGCGGCCACCGATTTACCCGACAGGTTCATGAACGTTTGGGGCTTGAGCAGCCAGATGGTGTGGCCTTGTACCACCGTGCGTGCAACATGGCCGTGGTAGGCCTTGTCAGCCACCAATGACAGTTTCAGCTCGGCAGCCAGCGCGTCAATCCACCAAAAACCTGCGTTGTGGCGGGTGTGCTCATAGTCAGGGCCCGGGTTGCCCAGTCCAACAAACAATTTGATCATGGGCGAGGATTATCAGAGTTGCACGGAAACAAAAAAGGCCCGCCGAGGCGGGCCTTCGCGCACAGCAGCAGGGGCTTATTTCTTGGCGGGCGTTTTGGCAGCAGGTGTTTTTGCGGCAGGGGTTTTTGCAGCAGGTGCGGGCTTGCCGCCTTTGGCACCCTTTGCAGGCGCTGCGGCTGCGGCAACGGCCGCTGGATCGGGCACTTCTTCTGCAATGGCCACCACCGAAACCAGCACCGGGTTGACCTTGCCGCGGGTAATCGCCACCACGCCTTTTGGCAACTTGACGTCGTTCAGGTGCAGCGAGGTGCCTTTCTTCAGCGCCGACAAGTCGACGGCGATGAACTCCGGCAGATCGGACGGCAGGCAAGTGACTTGCAACTCGGACACGATGTGGTTAACCATGCAGTTGTCGGTCTTCACCGCTGGCGAGTTTTCTTCACCGCTGTAGTGCAACGGCACCTTCATGGTCAGCTTGGTTTTGGCATCGACGCGCTGGAAGTCAATGTGCAGCACTTGCTGCTTGTACGGGTGGTATTGAACATTGCGCAGCAGCACGGGGCTGACCTGGCCGTTGTATTCCATCTCCAGCACAGTGGCGTGAAAGGCTTCTTTTTTCAGCGTGTACCACAGCGCGTTGTGATCCAGTTCGATCATCAGCGGCTGACCTTCTCCGCCGTAAACGATGCCCGGTGTTTTGCCAGTGATGCGAAGACGGCGGCTCGCACCCGTCCCCTGCAAAGCGCGCTCAAAAGCGACAAATTTCATGAAGAGCTCCAGATAAAGAATCCACCGCGACCAGTGTGATTCCGTTTAAAAAGGCTTCGCGAGAAGCCACTTGATGCCTCAGAACAGGTTGTCCTGATCTGAGAACAAACTCATCACCGACTCGCCCTTGGAAATGCGCTGAATCGTCTCGGCGATCAGCGGTGCCACGGACAGTTGGCGGATTTTTTTGCAGGCGCGAGCTGCGTCATTCAAAGGTATGGTGTTGGTCACGACGACCTCGTCGAGCGCGCCACCCTTGGCGATGCGCTCAATGGCAGGCCCGGAAAAAATAGGGTGGGTGCAGTAGGCATACACCTTTTTCGCACCGCGCTCTTTCAGTACTTCAGCCGCTTTGACCAGGGTGCCAGCGGTGTCGATCATGTCGTCCATGACGACACAGTTACGGCCATCGATTTCGCCGATCACGTGCATGACTTCGCTCACGTTGGCACGGGGGCGGCGCTTGTCGATGATGGCCATGTCGCAATTCAATTGCTTGGCCAACGCTCGCGCCCGAACCACGCCACCCACATCGGGCGACACAACGATGAGATCGTCGTAGTTGCGCTGCCGCAAATCGCCAAGCAAGACGGGCGACGCGTAGATGTTATCGACCGGAATGTCGAAAAAGCCCTGGATCTGATCCGCGTGCAGGTCCATCGTCAACACCCGCGCCACACCCGCCGTCTGCAGCAAGTCTGCCACCACTTTGGCGGAAATGGGCACGCGAGCAGAGCGTGGTCGGCGATCTTGCCGGGCGTAACCAAAGTAGGGAATGACAGCGCTGATACGCTCGGCTGATGCACGCTTGAGTGCGTCCACCATGAACAGCAACTCCATCAAATTTTCGTTGGTGGGCGCACAGGTGGATTGCACGACAAACACGTCACGTGCCCGAACGTTTTGCGTGATTTCGACTGTGACCTCGCCATCTGAAAACCGACCCACATTGGCCGATCCCAGTGATATCCCCAGATGATGCGCAATTTCTGCGGCCAGGCCCGGGTTGGCATTGCCGGTGAAAACCATGAAATCAGGATGTTGTGGGGCTTGCATAGTCAGCGTTTTGGCGGCAGTTTTAGCGGCGTTTGTAACAGCCTGCGGCTGAAGATGCGTTTTCGGTCTACAGGTCGAAATTCCGACCCTCTCTAGGGTCGGGTGTCACAGAATAAACTGGCAGGGGAAGAAGGATTCGAACCTTCGCATGCTGGAATCAAAATCCAGTGCCTTAACCAACTTGGCGACTCCCCTACACGGGTCGGTGGTTTCGGTCTCTCGCAAGACCCTGACCACTAACCGATAACCACCCACCGAATCAAACGCCGCTGAATGCCCACCCCACCAGAGGATGAACATCCAAATTACTGCATTGCCTGCACTGCCACCTTCCGGGTGCGGCTGGAACATCAGTCGCGCCCACCAGAGGCGCAAAAACCGCACTGCCCGAACCCGACATACGCCCTTCAAGCCCCTGAGTGCTTAACCAATTCAGGGCTGCGCCTATTTCAGGACACGCTTTTTGAGCTACCGGCTGCAAATCATTATGGCCAAAGCCCCAGCGGTTTACAGCAAAGCCCGAGATTGTAGCAGTGGCTGTGTCGCGTTTCAGGTGCGGCGAACTAAAAATGCTGGCAGTTTCCACGCCTTGCTGCGGTTTAACCACGACAAACCGCGCGGGCGGCAAGCGTTGATCGCCCATCAGTGGGGTAATGCGCTCGCCAATGCCTTCCACCCAGGCGTTGTGGCCACACAGGAAAAACGGCACGTCGGCACCCAGAGTCAAACCGATTTTTGATAGCTGCGCCACGGACCAGTTCAAGCCCCACAGGCGATTCAAGCCCAGCAGGCAGGTTGCCGCGTCGGACGAACCGCCGCCCAGTCCGGCTTGCATCGGCAGCCGCTTTTCAACACCTATGTGCGCACCGAGGGTTGTTCCGCTGGCTTGCTGCAACGCTCGCGCCGCGCGCACGATCAAATCCTCTGGCGGCAAACTCCAACTAATCGTGCCTCCCAGGTCTTCTCGGCTGATCAAGCCATCCGTGCGCAACGCCAGGTTCAAAGTGTCACACCAGTCGATCAACATGAAAACCGATTGGATCAGGTGGTAGCCATCGGCACGCTGGCCGGTGACATGCAGGAACAAATTGAGTTTCGCTGGGGCGCTCAGGTCGTAAAGATTCATAGCTGCCTACGGATCGATCACCAGCCGCAACTGAGCCTGCGGCAAAGGGGACAAGCGCTGCACGATCAACCGCCTTGGCAGCTGGGAGACGTCAACCTGCCAGCCCGCCACCGGCGTATCTACACCTTGCAACCAGTCAAACAGTGCGGCAATTGGCAACGCGGTGCCGACGGCTTTTTCAGACAGCGCGTCCAGCGTGTCAAAGCGGTGCATCTGCTGGCCTTCGCGCAGTAACGCCTCGCCCGGTTGCCAGCTCAAAACGGCCAGGGTGCTGCCCAAGGGGGTGAGCAGAATCAGTTGACCGACCTGCGCAGTGCCGCCCAACTCGAAGCTGGCAGAAACCGACTGTTCAGGCTGGGAACCGCTGGCGTCAAACTGCAGGCCCAGGCGACCCGTCCAGGATCGACTTTGAGTGTCGTTTGGGCTGATCGCCCTTGTGTTAGTTGCACAGGCAGCTATTAAAATAGTAGCAGTCAACAGTGTGCCAACCCTCAGCGCCAGACCCACCACCCAACGGGAAGTCGCCCACCTCACAGCTTGACGCGCAGGCGTTTGAGTGTTTCCTGCAGGGTTTCGTTGTCGTTGGCCAGCAACTGGCCCTCGCGCCAGATGGTCAATGCGCGATCTTTCTGGCCCATGCTCCACAGCACTTCGCCCAGGTGTGCGGCAATTTCCGCGTCGGGCCGCGATTTGTACGCCGCATCCAGAATGCGCAAGGCTTCCGCCTTGTTGCCCAGACGAAACTCCACCCAGCCCAGGCTGTCGGAAATAAACGGGTCACCCGGCGCAAAAGCAACTGCCTTTTCAATCAACTGCTTGGCCTCGGGCAGGCGCACATTGCGATCAGCCATCGAGTAGCCCAATGCGTTGTAGGCGTGGTGTGATTCGGGTTTAGCCGCAATTACCAGGCGCAGCAAGCGCTCCATGTCGGTAAAGCTCTTGGTCTTCTCAGCCATCATGGCCTGCTCGTACAGCAGGTCGGTATCGGTAGGCTCTTTTTCGGATGCCTTGGCCAGCAGGTCGTAGGCTTGCTTGTATTGCTTGTTGTCGCGCAGCAGCTGCACCTCAGCCAACAGCTTCGTGCGGACGTCTTCGGGGCTGCGTTCGGGCAGGGCCCGGATCAACAGACGGGCTTCGTCCAGGCGGCCTTGTTTGGCCAGAATGGATGCGCGGCGGTTTTGCGCGCTCACCATGTCCTGTGCGTTTTCAATGCGGTCCAGCCAGGCCTGAGCAGCCACAAAGTCGCGCTGCTTTTCTGCCACCTGCGCCAAGGACAAAAACGCCTGTGTTTGACCGCGTCGTCTCTCATCACTGGCGGCCTGGTCTTGCGTCAAGGCCAGGTATTGCTTCAAAGACTTTTCAGCCGGGGGCAACTGGTTGTCCTGAACTTGCAGCGCGCCCAGCACCAGCCAAGCCTCCGCAAACGTCGGCACATCGGCCACTATTTTTTGAAGTTGCTCGCTCGCCTCGGCATAACGCTGCAGGTCCAGCAGGGCGCGGGCATAGCCCATACGCACCTGCGGCAGTGGCGCGCTGACCTGCTTGTTGGCCAGATAAGCCAGCACGATGCTTTCAGCCTGCGGCTGCTTCGGGTCCATGATTTCAAGCGCCAGCACCGCCGCCCCTTCTGCCTGGGGATTGACAGCCTGAGCGCGGCGGGCCGCGTCCAAAGCCGCCGAGGTGTCGCCCGCAGCCAGCCGCAAACGGCCGATCGCCACCCAAGCCTGCGCGCCGGTGCGCGACTGCGGCAGGTACTTCGTCAACACGCCTTGCACCACGTCCGCGGCCAGTTTTTTATCAACGACCCGCGGATACACCACGGGGATTCTGGTGATGAACGCGGCTTGTTCGTCTGACGGGGTGAGTTCCAGTTCGCGGGACAAGGGCTCTGCACTGTCGGCCAGCCGATTCAGCGCCACAAAAATCTGCAGCAAATACCGGTTGGCTTCGCGCGATGTCGGCAGCGCCTGCTGCCACGCGCGTGCCGCTTGAACCGCCGAATCACCATTGCGCGATTGCAGGGCAATTTCCACGGCCCGCTGGTACAAGGCAGGATCGTTGGTTTTCCGCGCAGCGTCCAGCACCAACGAATAGCCTGCTCCGGGTTCACCACCCCGCACCGACAATTCACCCAGCAAAAGCTGGTAAAAAAGCGCGCCATCCAGCGGTGAAGCGGTGGGCGTGGTGCTCGGGCTGGTTGCGACCTGGGCGTGTGCCACCGGTGCGAGCATCAGCGCCGCGAACGCCACCAGGTTTGGCCACCAGAAAAGTCCCGCGCGAAGTACTTGTTTCATCATCAGTCCATATTAATCGACACCATCCGACACCATGCCCGAACTACCAGAAGTTGAGGTGACACGCCTGAGTTTTGCCCCTGCCATTTCAGGGGGTCAAATTCTCGGCGCATTGATGGGCAAACCGTTGCGCTGGCCGTTGGGTTGCGCGCCGCAGCTGTTGGTAGGGCAGACGGTGCTGGGAGTTCGCAGGCGCGGTAAATATTTGCTACTCGATTTAAGCGGCGGTCTGCTGCTGGTGCATTTGGGCATGTCGGGCAGTCTGACCTTTGTGCAAACCGCACCGCCTGCGGGCAAACACGATCACTTTGACTTGGTCACCAGCCACGGCGTGCTGCGCCTGCACGACCCGCGGCGGTTTGGCGCGGCGGTTTACGCAGACAGCGAACAATCACCGCAAGCGCAAAAACTGCTGGGTAACCTGGGCATGGAGCCACTGTCTCCCAGTTTTGACCCACAAATTTTCTATGAACGGTTGCGCCAGCGCAACGCACCCATCAAACAGGTTTTGTTGGCCGGGGACGTGGTGGTGGGCGTTGGCAATATTTACGCCTGCGAAGTTTTGTTTCGATCCGGCATCAGGCCCACGACGCGCGCTTCGCGCATCAGCCGGGCCCGCGTGCTGCGCCTGCACGAGGCAATTGGCCAGGTGCTGACCCTGGCCGTGCAGCAAGGCGGCAGCACCCTGCGCGATTTTTCCAATGCCCAGGGCGATGCAGGTCACTTTCAGTTGCAAGCCGCGGTGTACGGGCGTGCGGGCCAGCCCTGCCGGATGTGCGGCCAACCTGTCAAATTGATTCGCCAGGGACAGCGCTCAACCTACTACTGCACGCGTTGCCAGACCTGATGCCCTGCATGGCGCCTCTGGAAATACGGGTGAATCAATACTGCGGTGCTATATTCATTCAGGAATTTCTGTGCCAGCGTGGCGCAAACAGGGCAACTCAGGTTGGGCAGAGATTCATTAAGTAAAACTCACCCGAATAACTGGGGATCGCGTGGCAACTTCATTCAACGAACAATTTGATCAGCATGGCGCATGGCGGCGGGAGTTTGCGCTGCGCTTAAAGCTGTTGTCGGAGTGGATGAAAGACCACGACTTGATCGACTCCGCTGTCGAAGAGCGGCTGCGCAGGCTGGAGAGCCAGGTGCGCTCCGACAAGGTGATGGTGGCGTTTGTGGCCGAGTTTTCGCGCGGCAAGTCCGAGCTGATCAACGCGATTTTCTTTGCCAGTTACAAGCGGCGCATCATGCCGGCCAGCGCCGGGCGCACCACCATGTGCCCCACCGAGCTGGGCTACGACGCGGATGTGCCGCCCTGCTTGCGCCTGCTGCCGATTGAGACCCGCTTGCAGCCCCAGGCCCTGATGGAGTGGCGCTTGGTCCCCGAAAAATGGACGCGTATTGATCTGGATGTGAACAACTCCAGCCAGTTGGCCAGTGCATTTGAAAAAGTGGCCGAAACCCGCCGCGTGACCAAAGACGAAGCCCGTGCGCTAGGTTTCTGGCATGACGAGGTGCCCGAAGACAACCCCATGACCGACGCTGCAGGCATGGTCGAGGTGCCTAAATGGCGTCATGCGCTGATTAATATTGCGCACCCTTTGCTCAAGCAGGGCTTGGTGATTCTGGACACGCCAGGCTTGAACGCCATTGGTGCCGAGCCTGAGCTGACGGTGAATTTGATTCCGCAAGCGCACGCGGTGGTGTTCATTCTGGCGGCCGATACCGGCGTGACCAAATCAGATCTGGCCATCTGGCGCGAGCACTTGATCAGCGAAGGCGACGACACCGATTCGCGCCTGGTGGTGCTCAACAAAATCGACACCTTGTGGGACGCTCTGTCCACCCCCGAGCAGGTACGCACGCAGATTGCCCGCCAGCGCGCCACCTCGGCTGAAATTTTGGGGCTGCCGCAGTCGCAGGTTATTCCGGTGTCGGCCCAAAAAGGCCTGGTGGCCAAGGTCAACAACGATGCTGACTTGCTGGAGGCCAGCCAGTTGCCCATTCTGGAGACGGCGCTGGGCCAGGGCGTGATGGGTCAGCGCCAGAAAATTTTGCGCTCGGCGGTGACCAACAACATTGGCGACCTGCGCCTGGAAACCGGGCGGGTCATCAACATCCGCCGCCGGGACCTGGCCGAGCAGGCGCAGGAACTCACTGGCTTGCGTGGCAAGAATATTTCCGTCATCAAGGTCATGCGCGGGCGCATTGAGGCCGAGCAAGGCGAGTTTGATGCGAGCGGCGGAAAAATTCATGCGGTGCGTTCGGTGCATTTAAAGCTGCTGCGCGAAGTGTTTGCCTTGCTGGGCAACAGCACGCTGAAGGCTGAAATGATGCAGCTGACCAAGGCGCTGCGTCAACCGGGCATCAAACTGGGTGTGCGCAAGGCCTACACCCAAACTTTTGAGCGGTTGCGCGCCGGTCTTTCCAAAGCGCAGGCCAGCAGTGGTGACATTCACACCATGTTGAACGCCACATTTCGCCAGCTCAATGCCGAATACGGTTTTTCGCTGCAAGCACCACGCGAGCCTGATCTGGCCCGCTTCCAGGCTGACCTGGACTCGGTGGAGCGCAGCCACAACCAATATTTGGGCGTGAGCAATGTGCTGCGCCTGGCGCAGCCCGAATTTGCTGACCGCCTGGTGCGGGCGCTGGCCACCCGGTTGCGCGTGGTGTACGAGTCGGCGCTGGGCGAAGTGGAGCTGTGGAACAAATCGGCTGCGTCACAGTTAGATGCGCAACTGCGCGAGCGCCGCCGCAATTTTGGCCGCCGCATCGAGGCCATTGAGCGTATTCAGGAGGCCGCCTCAGGCCTGGATGACCGCCTGGGCGAAATTCAGTTGCAGGAACAATCGCTGGATCAACTGGATGCCAAATTGCTGGAGCTGACCTCGCATCTGATCAACATCCCCGCAGTCAAGCAAGACTTTGCGGCGCGCGTATCGCGCCCTGCGGCACTCACGGCAAACTAAATTAGCTACTTATTTGATAGCTGCTTGAGCAGTATTCATAAGGGCTGATGGCCTATTTGGCTTGAAATCTTGTCTGTAAACCGTACTTTTGCTGCTGACGTGGTGCACTGGCAGCGCCAACACGGCCGCAACCACCTCCCCTGGCAAAACACGCAAGACCCCTATCGGGTGTGGCTGTCCGAGGTCATGTTGCAGCAAACCCAGGTGACCACGGTGCTGGACTACTACGCCCGTTTCCTGGAGCGCTTCCCCACCGTCAGCGCGCTGGCCGCCGCGCCGCTGGACGACGTGCTGGGTTTGTGGAGCGGCCTGGGCTACTACAGCCGCGCGCGCAATATGAACCGTTGCGCCCAAGCCGTGGCGGCGGCAGGCGGGCAGTTCCCCCGCACCGCCCAGGCGCTGCAAACACTGCCCGGTATCGGCCGCTCCACCGCTTCAGCGATTGCTTCGCTGTGCTACGGCGAGCGGGTGGCGATTCTGGATGGCAATGTCAAGCGGGTGCTGGCACGCACGTTGGCATTTTCGGGCGATCTGGCCGATGCCGCCCAGCAGCGAAAGCTGTGGGCACTTGCCGAAACCGTGCTACCCACCGACGAGAAAGACATGGCCCGCTACACGCAGGGAATGATGGATTTAGGTGCCACCGTGTGCCTGGCCCGCAAGCCCTTGTGCAGCAGTTGCCCCATTGCGCGCCACTGCCTGGCGTTTGCGCAGGGGAACACCGGGAGCTACCCGGTCAAAACCCGCAAACTCAAGCGCAGCGCACAGTCGCTGTGGCTTCTGCTGGCCTGTCGGCCCAACGGAGATGTGTGGCTGCAGCGCAGACCCGAAACCGGCATTTGGGCCGGCTTGTACTGCTTGCCCGCGTTTGAAAGCGCCAGCGCGTTGGATGACGCACTCACTCCCACGCAGCAAATACATGCGCAGCACCTGCCGCCTTTCGTGCACGTGTTGACCCACAAGGACTTGCATTTGCATGCCGTGAGCCTGGAATTGACGCCGCGTCAAAGCCCGCAAACCGCGGGCCAATGGGTTTCTGCAAACCAATGGCCCACTCTAGGCTTGCCAGCGCCCGTGCGGCAATTACTGGTCAAACAAGGCGTTAGCCCAAGCGTAGATTGCTCAAGCAGCTTCTAATTTGATAGCGAACTAGAAATTGCAGATGACCCCAAAGGTATTGTGAAACGATACCGCTGTCATCCGACGCCTTGTTCTCATCCTCGATTCTTCTAAACTGCCTCAGGTAGAGGAAGACTCACAACACAAAGAAACAGAGGTGCTTTCATGGTCATCTGGGGAATTTTTTGGGGCGCTTTACTAGGCGCCCTGTGGCCAGGTTACGGAGACTGGCAGATGTACCCGGGCGCTGTGCTGGGAATGTTGGCGGGTTTGTCGTTGCGCTGGATGGTGCGCAGGGAATTTGCCAAGCAGTCCGCCAAGATCACGCGCTTGGCAGCGGCCGGACAAGCGCCGCTGGTGGCCAGGGCGCCGCCGGTCTCGGGTCTTGAGGTGCCAATCGTTGCTGCACCTGTTGCGGCTTCCGAGGCGGCAGCCGCTGATCTGCCGCCAGTTCAGAACGCTGCGGTCGAGGCCAACTTGTGGTCAGAAACACCAGACGAACAGCCGGCCACGGAAAGCCCGGCGCAAACCCCTGCCCCGCCCGCCAAACCGGTGATTCCAGCCAAGCCCAATGCCCTGGAGCAGGCCCTCACCGCCGCAAAAAACTGGTTTCTGGGCGGCAACACCATCGTGCGCGTGGGCCTGGTGATTTTGTTTATCGGACTGTCGTTTCTCGCCCGCTACGCCGCTGCGGCAGGCCTGTTGCCGGTGGAATTTCGGCTGGCCGCTATTGGCGCGGTGGGTATTGCGCTGCTGGCTGTGGGGTTTCGCAAACGCGACGCCAAGCCCGGTTTTGCGCTGGCGCTGCAAGGTGGGGGTGTGGCGGTGCTGTACCTCACCGTGTTTGCCGCGTTTCGCCTGTATGGCCTGGTGCCCGCCTTACCCGCGTTTGTGTTGATGACGGTGGTGTGTGCGCTCAGCTGCGCCCTGGCCTTGCTGCAAAACGCACGCTCATTGGCCGTGGTGGCGTTTGCTGGTGGTTTTGCGGTGCCGGTTTTGCTCTCCACCGGGCAGGGCAGCCACGTGGCCTTGTTCAGCTACTACACGGTGCTGAACCTGGCGATTTTGTTCATTGCTTACCGGCGCTCGTGGCGCGTGCTGAATGTGCTGGGCTTTGTGGCCACGTTTGTGGTGGCCGGGGCCTGGGGTGCGCTGAAATTTCTGCCCGAGCAATACGCCAGCGCCCAGCCGTTTTTGATTGGTTTTGTGCTGATCTACATCGCCACTGCCGTGCTGTATGCCCGCAACACGCCCACTCGCCTGGGCAATGCGGTCGACAGCACGCTGGTGTTTGGCACGCCGCTGGTGGGTTTTGGTTTGCAGGCAAGCTTGGTGCAGCATTTGTATTTGGGCACCGCGTTCTCAGCCTTAGGTTTTGCCGCGGCGTACCTGGTGCTGGCCATGGTGCTGGTACGCCGGTCGCTGGACAACTACCGCTTGTTGATTGAGTGCTTTATTGCGCTGGGCGTGGGTTTTGCCACGCTGGCCGTGCCGCTGGCGCTGGACGCCCAGTGGACATCGGCCGTGTGGGCGCTGGAGGGCGCGGGTGCCTTCTGGGTGGGCATGCGCCAGGCCCGCTGGATGCCGCGTGCCTTTGGTTTGCTGCTGCAAGCGGTGGCGGCGCTGGCGTTTTTGGGTGGTAACCCGTCTAACGTATCCGCGCTGCCTCTTCTCAACCCCGCCTTCCTGGGGGCTTTGTTGATCGCGCTGCCTGCGTTGATGCTGGCCTGGTGGCTGCGTCAGCCACTGGCTCACAGCGGCTCAAGCTGGGCCAAAGCCTATGCGGGGTTTGAAGGCCAACTGGCCAAGCCAGCTTATCTGTATGGCTTTGCGTTTTGGTGCGTGGCCTGGGTGCTGGAAATTCACCGCGCGGTACCTGGCTTGATCACGCTGACACCCGAAGGCATGGAACCTGTGCGGGTGATGGATGTGTTCAAGCCCCACACCCAGCACCTTCTCACGCTGCTGGCCTTGGTGGGCAGTGCTGCGCTGTCGCTGTGGCTGGGCCGTCGCAAGCAGTGGGAAGTGGCCACCTGGCCCAGCCGCTTCACGGTAGTGGCACTGGCGGGTAGTTTGCTAGCCCAGTTAGCCGAGGGGCACCGGGTGCTGGATTGGCCAGCCTGGCTGGTCTGGCCGGTGGTGCTGGCCTTGCACTATGGGTTACTTCGCCAAAATGACCAGCATGCCCCCAGCGCCTGGCTGCAAAAGTTCAACCACGGAGTGCATGCGGTCAGCGTGTGGCTACTGGCGGTGCTGCTGGCCGATGCCTTGTGGTTTGTGATTGGCAAAGGCGATTTGTGGCGCACCTCATGGGCCAGCGTGGTGCTGCTGTTCAGCGCCATTGTGGTGTTGATGGGGCTGGTGCTGTGGGCGGGTCGCGCCAACCGCGCAGATGCCGTGAGTTCATTCAAATGGCCTTTGCAAACCCATGCCAGCGCTTACTACTGGACAGCGGCCGCACCCTTGGCGGCGCTGGTATTTGTAGGTTGCCTGGCCCTGGCCTGGTTGTCAAAAGGCAGCACCGCACCGCTGCCCTACATTCCCCTGTTCAACCCCACCGAGCTGGCCATTGGCTTGGGGCTGGGTGCCCTGGTGTTCTGGCGTCGCGCCGTGCGCAGCGCGCAGCCGCAACCAGCGGGTTCGCAATGGCTGCAGGGCCCGCAAGCCTTGGTGGCGCTGGCCGCGCTGGGCTTTGTGGTGCTCAACACCGTGTGGCTGCGTGTTGCGCACCATTTTTTCGGTGTCGACTGGTCTGCATCGGCCTTGTTCAACAGCTTTGTGGTGCAAACCGGCTACGCTATTTTGTGGACTCTGCTAGCGCTCACGTTAATGGTGCTGGCTGGGCGGCGCAAGCTGCGCCCATTGTGGCTAGTAGGCGCGGGCTTGCTGGGTGTAGTGGTGGTCAAGCTGCTGCTGATCGATCTGTCTAACGCGGGCGGGGCCGAGCGCATCATCGCGTTTATTGCAGTGGGTACCCTGATGCTCGTGGTGGGTTATTTTGCACCGCTGCCGCCTAAAACAGCGGCGGCCATTGCACCCGATGTAGATCCTAGAGCGGCAAATATTCTCGCCGTACAAACTGCTAACCCAACACCAGCTAACAAGGCATGAACATGAACTTTTCTATTCCCCTGCGTACGTCTGTAGCGCGCAAAACCTGGCTGCTAGCAGGTAGCTTGGCCGTGGCCTTCACCGCAGCCAGCGCTTGGGCTGCACCTGACGCTAACAGCGCTGCATCGTACGCCCTGCGCGCACCTTTGGCGCTCAGCGGCGATGCACCATTGCAGCGTTTGGTGCTGCCTGCACAAGCCTTAGTGCGCCTGCAAACCACGGGCTACAGCGATGTGCGCATTTTTAACGCACAAGGCCAAAGTGTGCCCATGGCTTTGGCCGCAGTGGCTGCGCAAACCCAAACGCAAAATCAGCAAGTGACCTTGCCCGCTTATCCTATTTTGGCCTCCAGTGGCAGCATGGCCATAGAGGGCTTGCAGTTGCGCATTGAAGAGCAGCAAGGCAAGCGTGTGGTGCAAATCGACACCGCCAGTGCACCAGCATCTGCCAAGGCTAAAAGCGTTGTGGGCGTTTTGCTAGACGC
>JANOQJ010000056.1:0-124681 GCA_031414805.1 Comamonadaceae bacterium | reverse complement strand
CCCAAGCAAGGCCAGCCCCCTCGGGGGGCAGCGAGGACACGCCAGTGCCGAGCGTGGGGGCTAACAATTCCAGCCCCATGCGGATGCGCGCCAGCGGCGAGCGCAGCTCGTGCGAGGCGTTGGCCAGCAGCGATTTGTGCGATTCCATCAGGGTTTCAATGCGTTCGGCGGCGTGGTTAAAGCGGCCCGCCAGAAAAGCCACTTCGTCATGGCCAGCCGCGTCGACCCGCGCCGACAGGTCGCCCGCGCCCCAGCGTTCCACGCCGCGCTGCAGGGCTTCCAGCCGCAGCGTCAGGCGCCGCATGACGGGGTAAGCGCCCACTGCCACTGCCAGAGCCACCAGAGCAAGCATCCAGCCAAAGCCGAAACCAAAGGGGGGGCGCATCCAGGGGTTGCCGCCGGGCGGACGCCTGGGCCGGGGCAGCAGCAGGTTCAGGGTCTGGCCGTCCTTGGTCAGCACCTCAAATTCCAGGTCGTCCCCCAGCCTGCGGCCGGGTTTGGTTTGGGCCGTGCCAATGACCTCTCCGGCCGCGTTGTGCACCAGCACTTCGCGCAGCGGCAGTTGTGGCGGGTCGCGATTGAGCTGCCAGGCTGCGCCCACCAGAAAGGTCAGCACCACCACCGTCGCCACCACGGCGAGCCAGATGCGCACATACAAATGCGAGGTGAACCGTTTCCACATGCGCCGGCTCAATCCTGCTGCTTGGCAAACACATAGCCCACGCCGCGCACCGTCAAAATGCGTTTCGGGTCTTTGGCGTCCAGTTCAATGCCGTTGCGGATGCGGCCTATGTGCACATCGATGGAGCGGTCAAAGGCTTCCAGCTCGCGCCCGCGCACGGCTTCCATGATCTGGTCGCGCGTGAGTACGCGGCCCGCGCGCTCGGCCAGGGTGATGAGCAAGTCGAATTGGTAAGAGGTCAAATCGCAGACCTGGCCTGCCACCACCACGGTGCGCGCATCGCGGTCAATTTCCAGGCTGCCAAAGCGCAGCAGCTTGGCCGCCGGAGCCGCCCCCTCGCCGCGCCTGCGCAGCACCGCGCGGATGCGCGCCAGCAGTTCGCGAGGCTCAAAAGGTTTGGGTAGATAGTCGTCAGCGCCCATCTCCAGGCCAATGATCCGGTCCATCGGGTCGCCCTTGGCCGTGAGCATGAGGATGGGGGTGCGCGACGCGTCGTTGGCCAGCGCGCGGATGCTGCGGCACACCTGCAGACCGTCCATGTCGGGCAACATCAAATCCAGAATGATCAGGTCGGGTGGCACGCCGTCTTGTAGCCGGTTCAGCCCACTGGTGCCGTCGGCAACGTGCGCAAAACCAAAGCCCGACTGACCCAGGTATTCACCCACCATGGCCGCCAGGCGGGTGTCGTCTTCGATCATCAGGAGTTGTTGCATGGGGGAATGGTAATTGCTGACTCTGATGCCGCTGAAGGATTCGGCTTAGCCGCGCTGCCGACGCGCCATGCGCTCCTGCATTTTGGTGGCCATCTCGGCGCGCTGCGCAGGCGTAAACACCTCGGCAGCGGCGGTCATGGCTTGCAGCAGGCGGGCGCTGCTGGCGTCGGCCAGCTTCATCTGGGACAGGCGCAACTGCTCCAGCGCATTGCGGTCAATCGCGGCGGCCGCCAGCAAAGCCATGCCCTGTTTGCGCGCCTGCATGTGCTGCTCGCGCAGGGGCTTCAAGTCGGCCATGGCACTTTTGGCGATGGCTACCAGCTGGTCTTTTTGCTGCGGCGTGCCGTTGATTTCTTTGATGAGGTAGCCAATGCGGTAGTCCAGCTTGCGGGCCATTTCCTCGGGGTTGCCGCCCATGCCGCGGCCCATGCCGTGACCGAAAGCCTGGGCTTGCCCTGCGGCGACCAGGCCCAGGCTGCCGAGCGCTGCGGCACCGGCAAACCAGCGGCGGCTGCGCTGGGGGGATGTTGGGGTTGCGGGGGTTGACATGGCGGTGTCCTTTCAAAACAAGAAGCAGCCATGCTGCGCGCCCGGTATAGACAGCGGTTGAACCCACAGTAAAGTTTGGTAAATGAACCCGCCGCGCACATCATCCCCTCCGACTTTTTCGTCCTTGCCCGAGCTTCTTGCCCAGCAAGCGCGAGCGCGGCCCACCGCCGTGGCCTTGCAGTTTGAAGATCAGCTACTGACCTACTGCCAACTTCATGCGCAGACGCTTGCGTTGGCGGATGTCCTGCGCAGCCGGGGTATCGCCGCCGGTGACCGCGTGGCTTGGCTGGGCCTGAACCACCCTGGGCAGCTTGCACTGCTGTTTGCGCTGGCGCAGTTGCAAGCCGTACTGGTGCCGCTGAACTACCGGCTTGCCCCCGCAGAGCTGCAAACCGTGCTGGCTGACTGCAGGCCACGCCTGCTGGTGCATGACATGGCTTTTGAGGCGCTAGCCCTTTCAGTCATTGCTCAAACAGCTATTATTTGTATAGCAAATGAGGCGTTGCAGGCAACCACGCCAGCCCCATCCGCCACCCATCCACCCAGCCTGCCAGTTCCCGACAGTCCCGTACTGCTGGTCTACACCTCCGGCACCACGGGAGCGCCCAAAGGTGCCATGCACACCCAGGCTACGCTGCTGGCCAACATGGCCGCCGCGGCGCAGGTGCAGGCCATCACAGCGCAAGACCGGGTACTCACTGTGCTGCCGCTGTTTCACGTGGGTGGCCTGTGCATACAAACCCTGCCGGCCCTGTATGCCGGTGCCACCGTGTTGCTACACGCGCGGTTTGACGCGGGTGCGACGCTGGCCAGCATTCAGAGCGACGCGCCCACGCTCACACTTCAGGTGCCGGCCACCCTCAAAGCCCTGACCGAGCACCCCCACTGGTTGGCCACAGGCCTGCGCAGTCTGCGTGCCGTGTGGGCGGGCTCCAGCCTGCTGCCGCCAGCGCTACTGGGCGCTTTTCAAACGCGTGGCCTGCCGCTTTGCAATGTGTACGGTGCTACCGAAACCGGGCCGTTTTCCATCGCGCTGCCGCCTGAAAAAGCAGCCAGTCACGCAGGCTCGTGCGGCTGGCCGACGCCGGGGGTTCAGGTGCAATTACGCGACGCCCAAAACGGTGTGGGCGAGCTGCTGCTGCGCGCGCCAAACGTGGTGACCCACTACTGGCCCGACCTGCCTGCGACCGACGCAGACGGCTGGTTTCACACCGGCGACTTGGGGCAGCAAGCGGCCGATGGCAGCTACACCATCGTCGGCCGCGCCAAAGACATGGTGATCTCTGGCGGCGAAAATATCTACCCCGCGGAGGTTGAAAACGCCCTGACCACGCACCCCGCAGTAGCCGAGTGCGCGGTGCTCGGGCTGCCCGATGCGCGCTGGGGTGAAGTGCTGGCCGTTGTCCTGGTGCTGCACTCGCACACGAGCGCTACCGACCAAGAGCTGACCGCCTATCTAGCGCAACGCATGGCGCGCTACAAGCTGCCGCGCCGCTACCTGCGGGTGACATCCCTGCCGCGTACTGCACTGGGCAAAGTGCAGAAATCGCAGCTTCAACCGCTATTTAATTAATAGCTGCTTGAGCAGTATCTACAAGGGCTATCAACCATATTCGTCATAAATCGGATTGTCGAATCAGGTCGTCAGCGCATGGACGGCTTCGCACGGGGTTTTTTCTGTGCCCCCGCCGATTTTTCGGCCGACTCACGCAACGCGGCATCGATCAGCGCATTGGCCATCCACAGCGCGGTGCGCTCGACGTCGCGGTCGGGCAGGCCCCAGATGTCTTTCAAAATCATGTAGGGCTCAATGCCGTAAACCACCGACAGCGCGTGGTGCAACCGGGTGCGCAGGGCAGGTGTGAGCTGAGGGGCCAGTGGCTCGATGGCGTGGGCCAGAATGCGCACGCGGTGGCCACGCCGGTAAGGCTCTTCTTCCAGCAACCCAGCCCGCTCCAGCGCCCATTGCTCCAGCGCCAGTTGAGCAGCGGCACGTAGCTGGGGCTCGAATTCCTTGAAGCGCGGAAAAGTCTGCAAAAACAACTCGTGTACCCGCTGACGACCATCCGGGTTGTCGGATGCGAGGGTGCGTACAGGGCCTAGCGAGCTGTCAATGACCGCAGTGATCAAGGCGCTGCGGCTGGGGAAATAGCGGTAAGCCGTGGCACGCGACACCTTGGAGCGCACCGCCACTTCAGGCACCGACGGGATGTGGCCCGCGTCGCGAATGATCTCCATCGCGGTGCCCAGCAGCAGGTGGAAGGTGGCGGCTTTGACGCCCCGCTCAGGTGGTGTCGGGGGCTCGCTCAGCTTGTGTTTCAGTCGGGCCATCGTTCGTTTGTGTCGGTTTGTAGTTCTGCGATTTTCCTAGGGTTTGTCCGGTGCAAACAACCGGGCGTGCAGCTTGCAAGCAACGCCGGACACCATGCAGAATACGCCTATTCCTTTTTGAGACACAAGTCTCAAATACCCTCAAAACAAAATATCTGGATGGGCGTTGTGCAAGCGGCACAGCCCGTCTGGCGCAACGGAGACAAGACGGATGCGCATGGCCAGTTGGACGTGGGGCGGCACCCACCATGTGGGCACGGTATCAGCCTGCGGACGCGAAGTCACGCCCCTGGCGGTGGTTGAGGCGCGCCTTGGCGTGTTGCCGTTGATTCAGGCGCTGGCGCGCGGCGATGCGTTACCCGCTGCGGCTGGTGCGCGCTTGCCAGTTGAGGCGGTCACCCTGCGCGCGCCCTTGCCCCAGCCACTGCGCAGTCTGTTTTGCGTGGGCCGTAACTACCGGGCGCATGCCAAGGAGCTGGCCACGACCGTGTTCAAAGACAACGCAGTTAAAGAAGATGGCTGGCCGATTGTGTTTACCAAGCTGGCCGATTGCGTGGTGGGACCACACGACACAGTGCGCTTGCCGGGAGCGGCAGCATCTATCCAGATTGACTATGAAAGCGAGCTGGCGGTGGTGATTGGCCGGGCTGGGAAAAACATAAGCAAGGCCCGTGCGATGGATCATGTGTTTGGCTATACCGTGGTCAACGACGTGACCGCCCGCGATGTGCAGATGCGCCACCAGCAGTGGGATTTGGGCAAGAGCTTTGACACGTTTTGCCCCATGGGCCCGTGGATCGTGACGGCTGACGAACTGGATGGACGCAGCACGCGGGTGCGTGGCTGGGTGAACGGTGAGCTGCGCCAGGACGGCCTGACGCAGGACATGATTTTTGACATTCCCACGCTGATTGAAACCTGCTCGCGCGGCATCACGCTGCACGCCGGCGACGTGATTGCCACCGGCACACCGGCGGGCGTCGGTATGGGTTTGAGTCCGCCGCAGTGGCTGAAAGCCGGTGACGTGATGCGGGTGGAGATTGAAGGCATCGGCTCAATCAAAAACCGGTTCGAGTGAATTGTTGAGTCAAGCATGGCACTTCACATCATTGACCGCGTGGCGGTAGAAGACGAGGGCGAAGGCCCGGTGGTGGTGTGTGTGCACGGTCTGGGCGGCAGCAGCAACACGTTCACTGCGCTCATGCCCGCGATGGCGCGCCACCGCGTGGTGCGTATCGATTTGCCCGCAAGCGCGCGTTCTACAAGGGCGGAGGGTGAAATTTCGATAGCAAGATTCGTTGATTGCCTGCTGACGGTGTGTAACCGTTTGGGTATCGCGCAGGCCACCTGGGTGGGCCATTCGCTGGGCACGATTGTTTGCCAGCACTTGGCGACACAGCAGCCGGGTTCGGTGTCGGGCTTGGCTTTGTTTGGCCCGCTACTCGCGCCACCCGATGCGGCGCGTGTGAACATTCAGGCCCGCGCCGCCAAAGCGCGCAGCGAAGGCCTGCCGGGCATGCACGACATTGCCCAAGCACTGGTCAACGGCGCCTTGTCCGCCGACACACGCGCACGCCTGCCGGTCGCCGTGGCCTATGTGCGCGAGAGCCTGATGCGCCAGGACGCAGAAGGCTATGCCCGCACCTGCGAAGCACTGGCTGCTGCGCAAGCGGCGGCGGTAGAACAGATCAAAGCGCCAGTGCTGCTGGTTACCGGTGATGAAGACAGCGTGGCGCCGCCGCAATCGGTGCGCAGCATGGCCGAGCGCTTTCATGCTGCGCGCAGCACCCGTGTGGTGGTGCTGCCCAAGTGCGGCCACTGGACACCGATTGAACGGCCCGAGGAATGCGCCAACGAGTTGCGCGGCTTTCTGGCAAGCGGCCGATAGGAGAAGACATGGCTGATGTGTTGTTTACCAATGTGCGGGTGTTTGATGGTGGTGGCGAAACACCGTTTACCGGTGAGGTGCTCGTGCAGGGCAACAAGATCACGCGCGTCACCAAAACGGGGTTTGGCGTGAGATCAGCACCGGTGCAGGGCGCGCAGGTCATTGACGGCGCAGGCGCATTCTTGATGCCCGGCATGGTGGAAGCCCACACCCACTTTTCGTGGAACGACCAACCGAGCCTGGATGCGATTCAGCGCATGCCGCCGGAAGAGCACATTTTGTGGTGCGCTGAAGTGGCTAAGCGCTACCTCGATATGGGGTGGACCAGTTGCGTAGGTGCCGCGGCTGCCAAACCGCGGCTGGATGTGGTGATTCGCAATGCCATCAACGACGGCACCATCATTGGCCCGCGCTACCTCGCGGCCAGCCAGGAAATCACGGTGCCGGGTGGCCTGGGCGACACCACGCAGCCGCATTTGCCGCAATCGGAGTTTGCTTTTGGTGCGGTGGTCAGCGGTGCGGAAGAAATGCGCCGCTGTGTGCGCATGTTTGCCAAGTACGGCGTGGATTCGATCAAGATCAATCTGTCGGGCGAGTCCATCACTGGCATGCCCAGCGAAATGAGCCAGTTCACCGAGGAGGAGGTGGCGGTGTGCGTGCAGGAAGCCAAGGCCTGGGGCAAGCGTGTGGCGGCACATGCGCGGTCCACACCCTCGATCAAGCGCTGCGTGAAGCTGGGCATAGAGGTGATCTACCACGCCAGTTTTTGCGACGAAGAGGCGCTCGATTTGCTGGAGGCCCACAAGCTGGAGCACTTTGTAGCGCCGGGTCTGGCCTGGCTGATCAACACCGTGCACAACGCCAGCGAATACGGTCTGACACGCGAGGTGACCACCAAAATGGGCTACGACCGCGAGCTGGAAGCTGCCCTTACCAGCATGCGCGCCTTGCGCAAACGCGGCGTGCGCATCTTGCCCGGCGGCGACTATGGTTTTGCCTGGACGCCACACGGCACCAACGCCAAAGACCTGGAATATTTCGTTAAGCAAGTGGGCATGAGCAACATGGAGGCGCTGCTCTCGGCCACCGCCTGGGGCGGACCCATGATGCGCATGGGCAAGGTGCTGGGCTACATCCGCGAGGGCTACCTGGCCGACATGTTGTTGATCGACGGTGACCCGCTGGCCGACATCACCGTGCTGCAAGACAAGGCACGCATTCTGGCGGTCATGAAAGACGGCAAGTTTCACCGCGCGCCGCCGGTGCGCACCGGTTACTCCGCCTCCCCAACCCATCGGTGGGCTGCATGAACACACTCGCAAACACCCTCACAAACACCCTGTTTACCAACGTCAAAATTCTGGACGGTACCGGCCAGAACCCCTTCAGCGGCAGCGTGCGGGTGCAGGGCAACCGCATCACGCAAGTCAACCGGAGTTCAGCAGCATTGTCTGCTGGCGAAGCCATGGTCATCGACGGTGCCGGTGCCACGCTCATGCCCGGCATGTGCGAAGCGCACACGCATTTTTCGTGGAACGACACCGCCACGCTGGCAGGCATTCAGGCCATGCCACTGGAAGAGCATGTGCTGTGGTGTGCCAAAGTGGCCGGGCAGTACCTGCAAGCGGGCTTTACCTCCTGCGTGGGTGCGGCATGTGCGAAACCCCGGCTCGATGTGGTGATACGCAATGCCATCAACAGCGGTCAGATTCCTGGCCCGCGCTATCTGGCGGCGTCGCAAGAAATCACCGTGCCGGGCGGCCTGGGAGACGAAACCTTGTCACACCTGCCGTTCCCCGAATACAGCTTTGGTGTGAATGTGAATGGGGCCGAAGAGATGCGCAAGGTGGTGCGCATGTTTTTGAAGTACGGCGTCGATTCCATCAAGATCAATCTGTCGGGCGATAACTTCACGCCCGACTCACCGGCCGACACGGCCTGGATGACGGATGCCGAAGTGGCTGCGGCGGTGCAAGAAGTCAAGCTGCGCGGCAAACGCATCATCGTGCACGCCCGTTCGGCCGCCAGTGTCAAGCAGGCGTTGCGCCACGGCGTGGAGCTGATCTACCACGCGAGCTTCACCGACACCGAAACGCTGGATATGTTGGAAGCCGCCAAAGACCGTATTTACGTGGTGCCTGGCATCGCTGTTTTGTACGCTTTTTTGAACGAGTGCGAACGCTTTGGGATTTCCCACGCGAAAGCCATTGAAATGGGCTTTCAGATCGAGTGGGACGCTGCGGTGGAATCTCTCAAAGCCATGCACCGGCGCGGCGTGCGCGTGCTACCCGGCGGTGACTACGGCTTTGCGTTCACGCCGCATTGCCAGAACGCGCGCGACCTGGAATTTTTCGTCAAATACCTGGGCTTTACACCCATGGAAGCGATTCGCAGCACCACCCTGTTTGGCGGGCAAATCATGATGAAAGCGCACGAGCTGGGGGCCATCAAGGAAGGTTACCTGGCTGACCTGCTGCTGGTCGATGGTGACCCGCTGGCCAACCTGGCCATCTTGCGCGAGCCCAAGCGCATGCTGGCGGTGATGAAAGACGGCGTGTTTGCGAAGCGGCCCGAGATTGCATCGCAACGATGGTTGGAGCGCGCTGCGTGAATACCTGGGCCATGAACAAATCGCGTCTGGCGCTGTGGCTGCTGATTGGTGGCCCGATTGCCGTGTTCTCCATTTGGGCCGCGATTGACAACACGCGTCTGTACTTCGTCACCCTGCTCAACAGCCTGACCCTGGCCTCGCTGTACTTCATTGTGGCCAGCGGCTTCACTTTGGTGTTTGGACTGATGCGCAATGTGAATCTGGCGCATGGCTCGCTGTATCTACTGGGCGGCTATGTGGGCTATGTGGTGGCGGCCAAGACCGGTTGGTGGGTGCTGGCGCTGGCGGCGGGATTTTTGGCTTGTGCGATAGCAGGGCTGCTGATGCAGCTGCTCATCTTGCGGCACATGCAGGGGCAAGAGCTGCGCCAGACCATGGTGACCATCGGGTTGTCCATTGTGGTGGCCGATGTGCTGCTCTGGATTTTCACCGGGCAGGTTTATCAAATGGAAGCACCCGCGTGGCTGCAAGGGCCGATTCGCGGCATTCCACTCATCAACGCGTACTCGGCCTTTCGCCTGAGTCTGCTGGGCTTTGGTATCGCCATTGGCCTGGGGTTGTGGTGGTTGCTCAGCCGCACCCGGGTGGGCATGATGATTCGCGCTGGTGTGGATGACCGGGGCATGCTGGCCGCCTCGGGCGTGAACGTGAACCTGGTCTTTGCCATTACCTTTGCGCTGGGCGCGGGGCTGGCCGGTTTTGGCGGTGTGATTGGCGCTGTGGAGCTGTCGATGGTGCCGGGCGAAGACACGCGGCTGCTCTTGGTGTCGCTGATTGTGGTGATCGTCGGCGGCATGGGCAGTGTGCTGGGCGCAGCCATTGGCGCCGTGATTTTGGGCCTGGCCGAAACCTACGGTCTGGCGTATGCGCCCACCTACAGCGTGGTGTTCACGTTCGTGATTTTGATTGGCGTCCTGGCCTTCAGGCCACGCGGAATCATGGGAGGCAAAACATGAGCGCCTCCAAAATTGCTATATATTTAATAGCTGTTTCAGCAGTGTATGCAGGGGCTGGAGGCCGATTTGGCTTAAAAAGCGTACGGAGACTCACCCCATGAGCGCCGCACACTGGCGGCGGGCGATGAAGACGGGCACGGTGCCCGCAGTAGCCACCGGGGGGTCACACGGCGGCGCAGGCCAGCATGCGTCGGAGCCCCACTTGTTTGCGCGGCTGTACAACAGCATTCAGCCCTGGCATGTGGTCACGCTGATTGCTTTGCTCGTCTTCCCGTTCATCGCCACGCCGTTCTTCACTTTTCAGGTGGCTTCCCAATCCTTGATGCTGGGGTTGATTGCGCTGTCGTTGTCGTTCCTGGCGGGCTATGGCGGCATGGTGTCGCTGGCGCAAATGACAGTGGCGGGCATTGCCGGTTATGCGGTGGCGGTGTTGGGTACCAGCAGCGCACCCGAGATCAGCCTGGGCTGGCCCTGGTATGTGGCGGTGCCGTTTGCACTGCTCATTTCAGTGGTTTGCGCCACTGCGATTGGCTGGCTGTCGGTGCGCACCGAGGGCATCTACACCATCATGATCACGCTGGCTATCGGCGTGGCGTTCTATTACCTGGTGCTGCAAAACTACAGCGTATTCAACGGCTTTCAGGGTCTGCGCGAACTGAAGGCCCCCACCGTTTGGGGCGTGAACCTGCGCAGCCCGCTGCCGTTTTATTTTCTGTGTCTGGTGTGTGCATTGGGCGGCTATTTGTTCATCAGCTATCTGGTGCGCGCACCCTTTGGCATGGCCTTGCAAGGCATACGCGACAACCCCCGGCGTATGGCGTCACTGGGGTTCAACGTGGTGGCACACCGCGTGGCGGCTTATGCGGTGGCAGGGCTTCTGGCGGCGGTGGGCGGCGTGCTGCTGGCTTGGTACAACGCCTTGATGAGCCCCGGGTCGGTGGGCACCGGCTGGCTCATCAACATCCTGGTCATTGCCGTGCTGGGCGGCGTGAAACACCCACTGGGCGCATTTCTGGGCGCACTGATTTTTGTGCTGCTGCAAACCTTTGCCATTGACGTGATCAGCCGCGAACGCTTCAACCTGGTCATTGGCAGCGTGTTTCTGGTCATCGTACTGTTTTCCCCCGACGGTTTGCTGGGGCTGTGGGAGAAGCTCAAACTTCGCCTGCGGCCGCGTAAACCACTTACTTCCCACAACCGGAGACAACCGTGAACGCAACGAAAGTCATGACGAAAAGAGTATGGGTATGCACCGCGCTCGGCCTGGCCGCAGCAACCGCCCTTTTGGGTTCCGCATGGGCACAGCAAGGGCCCGTGAAGATAGGCTTGCTGGCCACTTTGGAAGGGCCGTTTGCCGCAGGCGGTGCCGACGGCATGCGCGGCGCCGAGTTGGCGGTCAAGGCGCGCGGCGGCGTGGTGGCCGGGCGCAAGATCGAAATCATCAAAGCCAGCTCTGACGCCAAACCCGATGTGGCCGTGAACGCCACCCGCAAGCTGGTGGAGCAAGACAAGGTGGACATCATGGTCGGCCCGCTGTCGGGCGGCGAAGGCATTGCGGTCAAGGACTACTCGAAGACCCAGCCCAACGTCACCTTCATCAACGGCTCCTCGGGCGCCCAAGCTGCCACGCTGGTCAGTCCCAGCCCCAACTTTTTTCGCTTCAACACCGATGGTGCGCAGTGGATGGTGGGCCTGGGCAAAGCCGCGATGGACAAGGGCTTCAAACGCGTGATGGTGATTGCCGAGGACTATGCCTTCCCGTATTCGCAGGTGCAGGGCTTTATGTCCGAATACTGTCGGCTGGGCGGCAAAGTGCCTGAGAAGGCCTGGGTACCTCTGGGCGGCAAAGACTACTCGTCAGTGATTGCCAAAATTCCCAAAGACGTGGATGCACTGCTGGTCATTCTGGGCGGCGCCGATGCGGTGAACTTCTTGACGCAATACGAGAACGCGGGTGGTGACAAACCCATGCTGGGCGGCTCCATCACCGTCAGCCAGGACGTGCTGAACTACAAAGGCAAGCGCCGTGACTCGCTGGTGGGCACCATGTCGGCCGGCCCGGTAGCCGATTCGTTTGACGGTGCCGAGTGGAAAGCCTTCGTGGCCGACTACCGCGCCACTTACCCCGTGTCGGCAGGTGGCTTTCCCAGCCCCAGCCTGTTTGCCTATGTGTACTACCAGAACATGAAGGCCGCGCTGGATGGTTTGGATGCGGTGAAAGGCGATCTGTCGGGTGGCCAGGCCAAGTACCGCGAGGCGCTTTCCAAAATGGTGCTCAAAACACCTACCGGCGACGTGCGGCTGGACGCCAACCGCCAGGCGATTGGCACCACCTTTGTGACCGAGGTGGTGAAAGACGCGCAGGGCAACCTGACCACCAAAGTGGCCCGCAAGGTTGACAACGTGGAGCAGACGCTGGGCATGAGCGCAGCAGACTTCAAGATGGGTACGCGCGATGTGCCAGCCTGCCCTTCCTGAACTGACTTGAGCGACTGAGCCCATGGCCACCGTCACGCAATTGCACCCCTCATCGGCTGCCACACGTGCAGCAGCAGAGTCACGTGCGCATGCGTCCAACGAGGCCTTGGTGCTCAGCCACGTGACGCGCGCCTTCGGTGCGTTGCGCGCGGTCGACGATGTGTCGCTGTCGGTGGCAGCGGGCCAGAAGTACGCCATTCTGGGATCTAACGGCGCGGGTAAAACCACGCTGTTCAACGCCGTCACGGGCGACTTCCCGCCTACATCGGGGCGGATTCAATTTTTTGGTGAGGACATCACGGCACTGCCACCGTACGAGCGCATTCGCAAAGGCTTGCGTCGCACGTATCAGTCTTCACTGCTGTTTCGCGATTTATCGGTGCACGACAACCTGTTTCTGGCGGTGCGTGGCGTGTCCGGCAACCGCTTCAGTTTTGTGCAGGCGCGCGCTGTGCATGCCTCCACTCTGGCCACACAAGACTTGCTGGAGCGCTCGCGCTTGAGTCATGTGGCCAACGAGCTGGTGGCCAATCTGGCCTACGGACAATTGCGCCAGCTGGAAATTGGCATGGCGCTGGCCGGCGCGCCACGCCTGATTTTGTTTGATGAGCCCGCCGCCGGGCTGTCGCCAGCCGAGCGCCGCGAGCTGGTGGCATTGCTCACCGCACTGCCCGCGCACATGAGTTTTGTATTGATCGAACACGACCTGGACATTGCCTTGCGCGTGGTCGAGTACGTCACAGTGATGCACAACGGGCGTGTGCTGAAGTCGGGCACGCCCAGCGAGATTGAAAACGATGCGCAAGTGCAAGCTATCTATATGGGGGGCAAGCACTGATGGCCTGGTTTGGCAAACAAGATGTGCCTGCTATGCGCGGCCCGGTACTGGTGGTCGAAGGCCTGAGTGTTTTCTACGGCCGCGCCCACGCCTTGCAAAGCGTCAGCCTGCGTATCGATGCAGGTGTGCTGGGCATCGTCGGGCGCAACGGTATGGGTAAAACCACGCTGTGCAACGCGATCACCGGCCTGGTGCCTGCCACGGGCAGCGTGCGGTTTCTGGGTGAAGAGATTTTGGGCTTGGCACCCAACGACATCACCAAACGCGGTATTGCTTATGTGCCGCAAGGCCGCCGCGTCTGGCCGTCGCTGACGGTCGACGAAACCCTGCGCCTGGTGGCACCCAAGCGCCGCGATGTGGATCGGGTGTACGCCATGTTCCCCCGTCTGGCCGAGCGCAAGTCCAATGGTGGCGCGCAGCTGTCGGGCGGCGAGCAGCAAATGCTGGCGATTGGCCGGGCGTTGTTGCTGCAGCCCAAATTGTTGGTCATGGACGAGCCCACTGAGGGCCTGGCTCCGGTGATCGTGGAGCAGGTGGCGCAAGCCTTGCGCGATCTGGCGCAGCAGGGCGATATTGCGGTGCTGTTGATCGAGCAAAACCTGGGCGTGGCCCTGTCGGTATCCAGCCGCATCGGCGTGATGGTCAATGGTCGCATTGCGCATGAAATGGCCACGGCGCAACTGGCGGGCGACCGCGATTTGCAAGAGCGCCTGCTGGGCTTGCGTTCCGGCGGGCACGAAGACGATGAGGATGCACCCATTGAAGATGAGCATCCTGCGCAGTCCACACAGATGCTCACGGTGCGCCGTGCTTACGGTGACGGTGCGCCGTCGCTGGACAACGTCGCACCGCTCACCGTGCGAGGACTGAACCGCTGGAACGTCGCAGGCATTGCGCGCGTGACGCCAGACATTTCCCGTCAAGCTGCAGCGCCTGCACCGGCAGATGCACCCAAGGCTTTTGCACCGCCCGCCCAGATTTTCGATTTTCCGGTGGCCGCGACCAGCACCCGCGCCGCCTATGTGGTGGGTACGTTTGACACCAAAGCCCGCGAGCTGTTTTTTATTCGTCAGTGCATGGAAAAGCTGGGTTTGCGGGTGGTCACGGTCGATTTGTCCACCTCCGGCAAGCCCTCGCCCGCCAGCGTGCACCCGCGCGAGGTGGCGCGCTACCACCCGCGCGGCGACGCGGCCGTGTTCACCGGTGACCGGGGCAGCGCGGTGACCGGTATGGCCACTGCGTTTGAGCACTTTTTAATCGCCCGGCGTGACCTGGGCGGCATCATTTCAGCGGGCGGTTCGGGGGGTACGTCTCTCGCCACACCCGGCATGCGCGCCCTGCCGATTGGGGTGCCGAAAGTGATGGTTTCCACGATGGCCAGCGGCGATACCCGACCTTATGTAGGCCCGAGCGACATTTGCATGATGTATTCGGTCACCGATGTGCAGGGCATCAACCGCATCAGCGAGAAGGTGCTGGCCAATGCCGCCCACGCCTTGGTCGGCATGATTGCCCACCCGCCGGTGGAGTCGGTCATCACCAAACCGGCGGTGGGCTTGACCATGTTTGGCGTGACCACGCCGTGCGTGCAAGCGGTTGCCAAGCTACTCGAAGACGACTGGGACTGCCTGGTGTTTCACGCCACTGGCGTGGGCGGCCAGAGCATGGAAAAGCTGGTCGAGTCAAACCTGCTGGCCGGTGTGCTGGACATCAGCACCACCGAAATTGCCGACGAAATTTGTGGCGGTGTGCTGTCGGCAGGCCCCACCCGCATGGATGTGTTTGCCCGCCACACCGTGCCGTATGTGGGCTCATGCGGCGCGCTGGACATGGTGAACTTCGGTGCGTGGGAAACCGTGCCCGAGCGCTACAAGGCGCGCAAGCTGTACCGCCACAACCCCACGGTGACCTTGATGCGCACCACCGCCGACGAGTGCCAGCAGATTGGCGAATTCATCGCCAAAAAGCTCAACGCCATGCAAGGCCCCGTACGTTTTCTGATTCCTGAGGGCGGCGTCTCGGCTATTGACAAAGCCGGCCAGCCGTTTCACGACGAGCAGGCCGACAAGCTGCTGTTTGCGACGATTGAACAGAACTTTCGCCCAGGCGCTAATCGCCGCCTGGTGCGCGTGCCACACCATATCAATGACGACGCCTTCGCCCGTGCATTGGTGACTGCCTGGCACGAAGTGGCAGGTTCTTCACAACGACTATCCAAGGAGAAGATGTTTTGACCCGTATCGCCCGATCTGCGCTGCTGGAGCGCTTCCGAAAAAAAATAGCCGCTGGCCAGCCCTTGATTGGCGGCGGCGCCGGCACCGGCCTGTCGGCCAAGTGCGAAGAAGCGGGGGGCATTGACCTGATCGTGATCTACAACTCGGGCCGCTACCGAATGGCTGGGCGCGGTTCCCTGGCGGGCTTGCTGGCTTACGGCAATGCCAATGAAATTGTGTGCGAGATGGCGCTGGAGGTGCTGCCGGTCGTCCAGCACACGCCGGTGCTTGCGGGTGTGAACGGCACCGACCCTTTCATGATTCCCGACCAGTTTTTGAAGCGGTTGATCGATCTGGGTTTTTCGGGTGTTCAAAACTTTCCCACGGTGGGCCTGATCGACGGAAATTTTCGCGCCAACCTGGAAGAGACCGGCATGGGGTATGGCCTTGAGGTGGAATTGATTGCCAAAGCCCATGCGCTGGACCTGCTGACCACGCCTTATGTGTTCAGCGAAGCGAACGCCACAGCCATGGCGCAAGCCGGTGCTGACATCGTGGTGTGCCATCTGGGCCTGACGACTGGCGGCAACATTGGCGCGAGTACCGCGCTGAAGCTGGCGGATTGCGTAGGCCCCATCAACGCCTGGGCGGCAGCCGCGAAGGCTGTGAACCCTGACGTGATCGTGCTGTGTCACGGCGGACCGATTGCCACACCGCAGGATGCGCAGTTCATCTTGCAGCACTGCCCCGAATGCCACGGCTTCTACGGTGCCAGTTCCATGGAACGGCTGCCCACCGAGGTGGCGCTGACCGAAACCACGCGACGCTTTATGCAAATCACTCGATGAGGAAAAACCCATGACCGGCTCTCAATTTGGTAGTTTTTTTCTGGGCTTGCTGGTGCTCGCCATCGTGGTGGGCATTGGTGTGTGGCTGATGCACTGGCTGTACCTGCGCAGTTCCAAGGAGCGTGCGTTCGTGCGCACCGGTCTGGGTGGGCAGAAGGTGGTGCTCGATGGCGGCGCGTTCGTGTTGCCCATCGTGCACGAGGTGATTCCGGTCAATATGAACACCTTGCGTCTGGAAGTCAGCCGGGGGCGCGACAAAGCACTGATTACCAAAGACCGGATGCGGGTCGACGTGATTGCCGAGTTTTACGTGCGCGTGGCCGCGCAGCCTGACGCGGTCGCCGCCGCTGCGCAAACCCTGGGCTTGCGCACCATGGAGCCAGCACAGCTTCGCGAGTTGGTGGAAGGCAAATTTATCGATGCGCTGCGCACTGCAGCCGCCGAGATGACCATGGAAGAGCTGCATGAAAAGCGCGGCTTGTACGTCAAGAGCGTGCGTGAAGCCGTGGCGCAAGATTTGAAGCAAAACGGCCTGGAGCTGGAAGGCGCGTCGCTCACCCAGCTGGACCAGACCAGCATGGAATTCTTCAATCCCAGCAATGCCTTTGATGCTGAAGGTTTAACGCGCCTGACCGAGCAGATTGAGCACCGCAAAAAGCAGCGCAACGATGTCGAGCAAGACACCTTGATTGCCATTCGCAACAAGAACCTGGAAGCCGAAAAACTCTCGCTGGACATTGATCGCGAGAGCGAATACGCCCGGCTGGGCCAGCAGCGCGAGGTGGAAATTGCCCGCGCCCGTCAGCGCGCCGAAGTGTCCACCGAGCGCGCCCAGCGAGAGCAAGCGTCCGAAGGCGCGCAGATCGCGGCGAAGCAGGCCATTGACGGTGCCCGCATCCGCTCCGAGCAAAGCATTGAGCAAGAGCGCATTGGCAAAGAGCGCGCCATTCAAAGCGCCGAAATCGAGCGGCGCATGGCCCTGGAGCTAGCCGAGCAGCAGCGCGCCATAGCCATTGCCCGCGAGAGCAAAGCCCAAAGCGAAGCGCAAGCTGAGGCTGAGATTGCCCGCGCCCATGCGGTGAGCGCAGAAGAAAAAGTGTTTACTGCCCGCGAAGTGGAAATGGCGGAGCGCAAGAAGGCGATTGACCTGATTGGCGCTGCGCAAGTGGCGCAGCGCGAGGCGCTGCGCCTCACGTCAGCCGCGCAAGCCGAGAAAGAAGCCAGCGCCGACCGGGGCACCGCGATACGTGCCCAGGCCGAAGCCGATGCCGACGCCGACCGCATCAAATCTATGGCCATGCGGGTGCGCACCGAGATCGAAGCCGAAGGCATGCGCCTGATGAACGAGGCGCACAACATGCTCACCCCCGAGGCCCGCATGTCGGCCCTGCGCCTGCGCTTGGTGGACAAGGCCGAGGGCATCATCCGCGAGTCGGTGCGGCCGCTGGAGCGGATTGAGGGCATCAAAATTCTGCATGTCGATGGCTTGGGTGGCAGCCACAACGGCGCAGGTGGCGAGGGCTCGGGGGGTGGCAACTTTGCCGACGGCGTGGTGAACTCCGCCCTGCGTTTCAGGGCGCAGGCACCGCTGGTGGACCAGTTGCTACGTGAGATTGGCATTGAAGGTGGCGGAGGCGACTTGCAGCGCCTGGTGTCCAGCACCAGCGGTGCTCATGCTGCTCTACCCAGCGGTGCTCATGCTGCTCTACCCAGTGGCGCTCAGGCGGCGCTGCCGCCAGCGGCCACCAAGGAATAAGCGCCATGGTGAATGTTTTCGTCTCCAGCGTGATCGAAGCCAGCGCACCGGCGGTGTGGGCCATCATCCGCGACTTCAATGGCCTGCCCCAGTGGCATCCCATCATTGCGGACAGCCGCATTGAGAACGGCCAGGCCAGTGACCGCGTGGGCTGCATCCGCCATTTCCACACCAAAGACGGCGGCATGATTCGCGAGCGTTTGTTGGCGCTGTCGGACTACGACTTCACCTGCGTCTACGAAATTCTGGAAAGCCCCATGGGCGTGAGCAACTACGTGGCCACGCTCCAGTTGATGCCCATCACCGACGGCGAGCGCTGCTTTGCGCAATGGCGGGCCGAGTTTGACTGCGCGCCGGGGCGCGAACGTGAGCTGACCGAAACGATCGGCCAAGGCGTCTTTCAAACCGGCTTCGACGCGTTGAAAAAGCGGTCCACGCGTTGAAGATCGGTTCACCGGGGCGGCAATTGCAACCCCACCTCAACCCCAAGGACCGCAACTTCAACCAGGAGATAAGGTCATGAATCGATTCAATCGGATGGTCGTAGTGGGATTTTTAGTGTTCGGCATACCCGGCGCCTGGGCTGCCGAGCCCATAAAGTTGCCGCCCCTGAAGAAACAACCCACCGTGCAAAAGGTGATCGACGAGCATCTGGACGCGCTGAACAAATGCGACTGGAGCCGCTTGATGGCGCAGTACCCGAACGATGTCGAAATTCACCTCCCGGACGGCGCGGTCATCAAGGGCCGGGCGAAGGTGGGTGAGTTGTTCACTGGTTTTTGCAAAGCGCGACCCGATGGTTTGAAGGGGCTGAAGTTCACCACCGAGAGCTCGTTCAAGGTGGGCAATACGCTCAACGTGATGTGGCGGGCCGAAGCCGACTTTCTGTCTGAACCCTATAAAGGCTCAGACGCCTATGTGACGCGCGATGGGCTGATGGCGGCGCAAGTGACCACCTTCGACGGCTCCAAGCTCAAGTTCAAGAAGTAATCGAATGCTGCAAAGAGTCACGCGCTCCACCATCATCGACGCGCCCATCGAACGGGTCTGGGCGGTGCTGCGTGACTTCAACAGCCACGACCAGTGGCACGCGGTGGTGCAGAGCAGCCACATCGAGGGCGGTGAGCGCGGCGACCAGGTGGGCTGCATCCGCAACTTCACACTCACCGACGGCAACCACATCCGCGAGCAGTTGCTGGGCCTGTCAGACACCACGCACACCAGCACCTATTGCATCGTGCAGGCCACCGTGCCCTTGCTGCGCTACGTGGCCACGCTTTCGCTCAAGCCTGTCACCGACGGCAACCGCAGCTTCTGGCACTGGGAATCAACATTTGATTCACCCCCTGGCCAGGAGCGGGCTTTGCGCGACATGGTCGCTCAAGGCGTGTATGAAGCAGGTTTTGAAAACCTGCGACGCTACTTGCTGAGTGGCGCCGATCTGAATCCCAGGAGAACACCATGATTGTTGGTATGAACCATTTCACCGTCGTGGCCGGTGACCCCCAGGCCACGCTGGATTTTTATGTGGGGTTGTTGGGCCTGCAAGTCGGGCATCGGCCTGATTTGGGTTTTGATGGGGCCTGGCTGTATGCGGGCGGTCCGCAAGCCGTGCTGCACATGTACTTTGACCGCCCGGTGCCCGCCCCGCCTGCGGGCGTGATTGACCACATGGCTTTCACGGCCACTGGCCTGAAAGCGGTCAAGGCGCGTTTCGATGCGGCAGGTGTGAAGTACGACCTGCGCCAGCAAGTCGGTGCGGGTACCTGGCAACTTTTTTGCCACGACCCCAATGGGGCCAAGGTGGAGCTGGACTTTGATCCGGCAGAAACGCTGTAGCGCTTGCCCCGTTGCCTTTTTAAGTCAAATAAGCCACCAGCCCTTGTATAAGCTGCTCAAACAGCTATCAATACTATAGCGTCTGATCAAGTTTTCTGGGCATGCTTCAGAGCGAATGCGCCGTACCAGTCCAGGCATTCAGGGTTGGCCATAGCTTCTTTGTTCACTACTTTCTCGATGGGCTGACCTAGCAACAACTTCTTGATGGGCAGCTCCTGCTTTTTGCCCGATAGCGTGCGCGGCACCTGCTGCACCTGAAAAATGTCGTTGGGCACAAACCGTGGGCTCAGGGCCAATTTGATGGCCTGGTTGATCTTGGTTTGTAAGGCGTCATCCAGCGCAAGGCCGGGGCGCAGCACCACGAACAGCGGCATATAGCTCTCGCGGCCCAGGTATTCCAGATCCACCACCAGGCTGTCCAGCACCTCGGGCAGGGCTTCAACCGCGCTGTACAGCTCGCTGGTGCCCATGCGCAGGCCGTGGCGGTTGATGGTGGCGTCGGACCTGCCGTAGATGATGCAACTACCGCTCGGCGTGATCCTCAACCAGTCGCCATGCCGCCACACCGGGCCGTCGCCACCGTGCCTGCCATGGCCTGCGGGGTACATGTCGAAGTAGCTTGATAGCAAGCGGTGGTTGCCGGTGTCACCCCAGAAGTACAGCGGCATGGACGGGATGGGTTGGGTGCAGACCAGCTCGCCCACCGCGTCGGTCACCGGCTGGCCCTGCTCGTCCCAGCTTTCCACCGCGCAGCCCATCAGGCGGCATTGCATCTCGCCGGGTACTTGCGGCAGCTCGCGGTGGCCGCCGATGAAAGCGCCGGCAAAGTCGGTTCCGCCGGAGATGTTGCACCACCAGATGTTAGGTGTACCCAGGGCGTGGAACTGCGTCGTCCCCCAGTTCTGCGCATCCGCCGACAGGGGCGAGCCGGTGGTTCCCAACGCCCGCACGGTCTTCAAGCCCGGCAAGGTTGATAGATCAACCCCCGCCTTCATGCAGTTGCCAAAAAACGCCGCCCCCGCCCCAAAAAACGTCACGCCCAGGTCGGCGGCAAAGCGCCACAGCACCGTCCAGTCCGGCGACTCTTGGCTACCGGAGGGGCCAGCCCCTTTTCTGCCCCCAGGGTTACCGTCAAAAATGCAGCAAGTCGTGCCGTTGAGCAGGCCGCTCACCTGGGCATTCCACATCACCCAGCCGGTCGAGCTGTACCAGTGGTAGCGCTCGCCAAACGAATTGGGGTGGTAGCTACAGCCCACATCATTGTGCAGCACCTTGAGCGCCAGCGCCACGATGACCGTGCCGCCGTGGCCGTGCACGATGGGCTTGGGCAGGCCGGTGGTGCCGCTGGAATACACAATCCACAGCGGGTGCTCAAACGGCAGCCACAGCGGTTCAAAACCAGCAGTTTGATCATCGTTTCGGGCCGTAGCCCTTTTAAATGTTGCTCGAGCAGCTATTGAATTAGTAGCATTTTCAGTCTGTAAGTGATGGTGCATCACGGTGTGACGCACTGTGGGCAGCGCTGCCAGCAGCTCGTTCACCACGCCACTGCGGTCCATGTCACGCCCGCCGTAGGTTATCGCGTCGCAAGCAATCAAGACCACGGGTTCGATCTGCTTGAAGCGATCCAGCACGGCGTTGGTGCCCATATCCGGCGCGCAAATGCTCCACACCGCGCCGATGCTGACCACCGCCAGAAACGCCACCATCGCCTCAGGAATATTGGGCAAATACGCCGCCACCCGATCACCCGGCTGCACGCCCTGCGCCTGCAAGTGCAAAGCCAGCGAAGCGACTTGACGCTTCAATTCAGGCCAGCTCAATTCGCGGTGGTTGCCCCGCTCGTCGCGACTGATGATGGCGGGTAGGCCTGCCGTATGGGCCGCGTCCACATGTCGAAACACTTGCTGCGCGTAGTTGAATTGCGCCCCGTCAAACCAGCGCGCGCCCGGCATCACGTTGTGCGCGAGCACGGCGGTGTGGGGCGTGGGCGACTGCAAATCAAAGTAGTCCCACATGCTTTGCCAGAAGGCAGTCAAATCCGTGGTCGACCACTCCCACAGCGCGGGGTAGTTGTCAAATTGCAGGCCGCGCTGCTGCTGCAGCCAGTCTTGGTACAGGCGGATTTGGGGGGTGTAGGCTGGGGTCATCTGTAGCAGCTTAATGCGCAAAGTCAGCCTTGTTTATAGTGAAACCCACCTTATTGGAAAGACCTGAATATGACCATCTGGAAACGCCCCATCTCCATCGACGACCTCGCCCGCATCCATGTCGACACGGCGGTGGACCACCTGGGGATGGAGTTTTTGGAGGTGGGCGACGACTTCATTCGCGCCCGCATTCCGGTAGACAAGCGCACCCGCCAGCCCTATGGCCTGCTGCATGGCGGCGTGAGCGTGGTGCTGGCCGAAACGCTGGGCTCATGCGGGGCGGCCTACGCGTCGCCCGAAGGTTGGCGTGCTGTGGGTCTGGACATCAACGCCAACCACATTCGCAGCGCCACCAGCGGCTGGGTGACCGGCATCACCCGCCCGGTGCACGTGGGCCGCACCACCCAGGTCTGGCACATCGACATGCACAACGATGCGGGGGAGTTGACCTGTGTGTCGCGCATCACGATGGCGGTGCTGGCACCTCGGTGAAGACTGAAGACCTTTGAACTTGCTATTAAATAAATAGCTGCTTGAGCAATAAATACAAGGGCTAGAGACCCAAAAGGCTTAAAACTGAAACTGCCTAAAACGGCGGTTTTCCGCCCCCCATGCCGGGCATACCGCCCATGCCCTTCATGCCGCCCATCTTCTTCATCATCTTCATCAGCCCGCCGCCCTTCATCTTTTTCATCATTCCCTGCATCTGCTCAAACTCGTTGAGCATGCGGTTGACCTCCTGCACTTGAACCCCTGCACCTGCGGCGATGCGGCGCTTGCGGGTGGCTTTCAGAAGTTCTGGTTTGCGCCGCTCCAGCGGGGTCATGCTCTGGATGATGCCTTCCTTGCGGCGGATGTCGCGCTCGGCGCGGTCCATGTCGTTCTGGCCCATCTTGCCGGCCAGTTTAGAGGTCATCTCGGAGGGCAGTTTGTCCATCAGGCTGCTGATGCCGCCCATGCTTTTCATTTGCTGGATTTGCGAGAGAAAGTCGTTCAAGTCAAAACCTGCACCGCTTTTGACCTTGGCAGCCAGCTTTTGCGCGGCTTCCACATCCACACCGGCGGTGACTTGCTCGACCAGGGCCACGATGTCGCCCATGCCCAGAATGCGGCCCGCGTGGCGTTCGGCGTCGAACACCTCCAGGCCGTCAATCTTCTCGGACACGCCAGCAAACTTGATGGGCGCGCCGGTGATCTGGCGCACCGACAGCGCCGCGCCGCCGCGCGAGTCGCCGTCGAGTTTGGTCAGCACGATGCCGGTCAGCGGCAGGGCTTCGCTGAACGCCTTGGCCGTGTTCATCGCGTCCTGGCCCTGCATGGCGTCCACCACAAACAGGGTTTCCACGGGTTTGAGCACCGCGTGCAGTTCCTTGATCTCGCGCATCAGCGCTTCGTCAATGGCCAGGCGACCGGCGGTGTCCACCAGCAGCTCGTCATAGTAGTGCTTGCGGGCATAGTCCAGAGCAGCGTAGGCAATGTCGACCGGCTTTTGGTCGGGTGTGCTGGGGAACCACTCGGCGCCGGCTTGTTGGGTCACCGTTTTGAGCTGCTCGATGGCCGCGGGGCGGTACACGTCGCCCGAGACGGTGAGCACCTTTTTCTTGCGTTTTTCAATCAGGTGCTTGGCCAGTTTGGCGGTGGTGGTGGTTTTGCCTGCGCCTTGCAGACCGGCCATCAAGATCACGGCGGGCGGCTGCGCAGCCAGGTTGATGTCGCTCACCCCCTCGCCCATGGTGGCCACCAGCTCGCGGTTCACGATGCCCACCAGCGCCTGGCCCGGAGACAGCGAACCCATGACCTCTTGGCCCAGGGCCTTTTCTTTCACGCGCGCGACAAAGTCGCGCACCACTGGCAGGGCCACATCGGCCTCCAGCAGGGCCATGCGCACCTCGCGCAGCATGTCTTGCACGTTGCCCTCGGTGATGCGTGCCTGCCCGCGCATTTCCTTGACCAGGCGGGAGAGTTTGTCGGTAAGGGCTGATGCCATGGTGGTGGAGATTTCCGTGAGGGAGGGGTGTGGCCAAAACCCTGTGAGCGGCTTACCCGCAGCCTCGTGGTGTCCAGGCGAAGGACTAAACTGCGGCGATGACTTTGGTGAATTCAGCAACGATTTTAGCCAGCGCTTCGCCCTTGAGCGTAGCCTTGGCGCTGGCTGCTGCGCTGGCCTACGCCGTGCCCGCCGCTGCCGCAGCCCGTTTGAGTCACAGCACCGCGCGCGCAGCCCTGCTGCTGGCGTGGTTGTTACACGGCGGCTGGTTGCTGTACAGCCTGTTGGGCGACGCCTCGCGTTTCGGGTTTGCATCGGCGGTGTCCGTCACGGCCTGGCTGGTGCTGACAGCTTATGCCGTGGAAAGCCAGGTGTTTCCCCAGCTGCGGGCGCGCTGGGCGCTGGCGGGGCTGGGCGCAGTTGCGGTTTTGCTGGGCTTGTTTTTTCCAGGCTCACCGTTGCCCCAACCCAGTTCACGGTGGCTGGGTTTACATATTGCGGTGGGTGTCGCTTCTTACGGCTTGTTTGCAGCAGCCGTGGTGCATGCCTGGCTCATGCAGCGCACTGAAAAAGATATGCGCCTGGCCGTGCCCGCACAAAGCGGGTTGCCACTGCTCACACTGGAGCGGCTGACCTTCCGTTTCGTGGCCGCTGGTTTTGTACTGCTGTCAGCCACGCTATTGGCCGGCTTTTTGTTTAGTGAAGCCCTGTACGGGCAGGCCTGGATGTGGAGCCACAAGACCGCGTTTTCACTTCTGGCCTGGGCCACGTTTGCCACGCTGCTGGTGGGGCGCGCGCGCTTTGGCTGGCGTGGGCGCAAAGCAGTGCGGGTGCTGTATCTGGGGGCGGGTTTGTTGCTGCTGGCCTATGTGGGCTCGCGGTTTGTGCTGGAAGTGGTGCTGGGTCGAACCGTATGAAATACCTGATTGTGTTGTTGGTGGTGCTGGTCGGTGCCTGGGTCTGGCGCATGAACCGCCGCGCCGAGCGGGCGCAAGACAAGCCGTCTCAAACATCGGTTGGCAAACCGGGTGAAGCCCCGCAGGACATGGTGCGCTGTGCCCACTGCGGCCTGCATCTGCCGCGCAGCGAAGCCATCTCTGGTGGCGAAAAAGCGGCTGTTCAGCTGTATTGCAGCGCCGAGCACCGCGCCAGCGCCGGGTCGTCATGAGACCCAGCCCGCATATTTCACCGGGGCCGCCGTTTTGAAGGGTTTTTCATTGGCAACGCCTGTACCTGCTTCAAATCCAATGTGGTTTTCATCAACACGGCTCAGCGCGTGCCGCATCGTTTTGGCGGGCGCAAGAACGCACAAGCCTCCTTCCCAATGGCAAGTGCCATTGTGTCGTCACCTTGCACGCCCCTGCATCCCGCTAAAACGCGCGGCCCACGCTGCCCCAGTGAAATATGCGGGCTAGCCCTTGAGACGACCCGCCGCTCCCGACAGCGCCGCCCAGTCGTGGCTGGGTCTGAGCGAGGCGGCAACGCCGTTGGCTTTTGTTCGCTTGTGGCGCGCTTTCATGACGGCGAGGGTCGTGGTGGCTTTGGTGCTGCTGGTGCTGCTGTCGGCCATGTTCGGCCTGAAACAGGGTGCCACGCAGTGGGCCGTGCTGTTGTGCTTGGCCTATCTGGCCAGCACGGTGGCCGTGCGGCTGCTGAGCCAGCCCGTGGCCCCCGGCAACACCTTTTCCGTGCAGTGGTTGTTTATTTTGGTGGTGGATATTGCGGTGTACGCATCGCTGCACCTGTTGCAAACGGCCAGCATCAACTACGCACCGCTCTTGGCGTTGCCTGTGTTGCTGGCGTCGGTGCTGGGGTCCATGCTGCTGGCCTTTGGCACAGCGGCGGTGGTCACCCTGCTGCTGCTGGCCGATGCGTGGTGGCTCATGCTGCAAACCTCCGGGGACATCACGCCCCGATTTTTTCAGTCGGGTTTGAGCGGGATTGGCTATTTTGTGGTGGCGTTTCTGGCCAACCAGTTGGCCTCGCGTCTGGTGCGCGAAGAAGCCGCTGCACGCAGCGGCGAGCTGGCCGCCCGCATACAAACCCAGGTTAACGAACTCATTATTGAAACCCTGTCCGACGGTGTGCTGGTGGTCGACGAGCAGGGTTTGGTGCGGGCCACCAACCCGGCGGCACAGCGCCTTCTGGGTGGCGGCGATTCAGCGCACGCCACGCCATTTTCCTTGCTGGATGTGCCCAGTTGGCAGCCGCTGGTGGAGCAGGCGCGGCTGACGTTTTTAAGGCGCACACCGCAATTGGCCGACGTGAGCATGGACGGCGATGTGCTTGGCGCGCGGCAGGTGCATGTGCGTACCCGGCTCACGGTGGTGCCCGACACACTGGCCGAGAGCCTGTGTGTGATGTTTCTCGAAGACCTGCGCGAGATGGAAGCGCGGCTGCGCACCGAGCGGCTGGCGGTGATGGGCCGCATGTCGGCGGCTGTAGCCCATGAAATCCGCAACCCGCTGGCCGCCATCATGCAAGCCAACGCCCTGCTGGAAGAAGACCTGGACCAGCCCGGCCAGCAGCAGCTGGCGCGCATGGTGCGACAGAACGGTCAGCGGCTGGCTCAAATCGTCGAAGAGATTCTGAATGTGACGCGGGTGTCACAACACAGTGGCGCAGCAGCGCCCACGCTGGCGCTGGACAGCACGGTTGCCAGCCTGTGCGCCGAATGGATGGGCCAGGCCCGCAGCGCTCATAACCTGCCCGCCGACCGTCTGCACCTGCTGCTGCAGGCACCCGACACACAAGTAGCGTTTGCGCCCGAACACCTACGCCGTATTCTGGTGAACCTGTTGGACAACGCACTGCGCTACGCGCAAGCCGCCCCGGCCAGCATTCGGGTCATCACACAAGCAGGTGGCGATGGCAACCCAACCCTTTCGGTCTGGAGCAACGGCAAACCGTTGACCCCAGATATACAGCGCCATTTGTTTGAACCGTTTTCCTCGTCGGAGTCGAGGTCCAGCGGCCTGGGCTTGTACATCTGCCGGGAGCTCTGCCAGCGCTACAACGCCACCATTGCCTACCGCCGCCTGCTCCACGACTTACCTGAACCAGCGGAGGGCAACGCGTTTGAGGTCACGCTGCAGCCCGTACGCGGCTAACATTCATCTGCAAAGATTTACATACACATATGGCCTCGCAGCTTCCCATCTCCCCCGCCAACATTCTGGTCGTCGATGATGAGCCGGACTTACGCACTCTGTACGAGCTGACGTTGTTGCGCGAGGGTTACCGCGTGGAAGCCGCTGGCAGCGTGGGCGAGGCCTGGGCCCAGTTGAACAGCCACGCATTTGATGTGGTCATCACCGACATGCGCCTGCCCGACGGATTGGGCCTGGTGCTGCTGCAAGGCTTACAAGAGCGCCAGCGCACGGAGCGGTGCATCGTGATCACTGCATACGGCTCGGCTGAAAATGCGGTGGAAGCCTTGAAGGCGGGGGCTTTTGACTACCTGACCAAGCCGGTGGACTTGAAGCAGTTTCGCGCGGTGGTGGCCTCGGCGGTGCAAGGCACTTCACCGCGGCCCCGACCCGGTGCGGCCGGCAATGGCTCGACCAATGGTCACAAAGCTGCTGCGGCACCCGCCAATGGCACAGGCGGACCGCGTGCCAACGGCACCCAGACAGGCGCCTTGTCCGCAAGCAGCGAATCCGCGTTGGATCGACTGGTCGGTGGTTCGCAGGCCATGCAGCAAGTCAAAGACCGCATAGCCAAGGCGGCGCGCGGCATGGCACCGATTTTGGTGCGCGGCGAATCGGGCACCGGCAAAGAGCTGGTGGCCCGCGCCGTGCATGCCTGCAGTCACCGCAGTAGCGGGCCGTTTGTGGCGGTGAACTGCGGCGCCATTCCCGAGAACCTGCTGGAAGCCGAATTTTTTGGTGCCCGCAAGGGTTCATACACGGGTGCCACGCAAGACCGGCCCGGTTACTTTCAAGCTGCTGCCGGCGGCACCCTGTTTCTGGATGAAATTGGTGACTTGCCGCTGGCCATGCAAAGCAAGTTGCTGCGCGCCATTCAGGAGCGACAAGTGCGTTCCCTGGGCTCCACGCAGGAAGATGCGGTGGATGTGCGCATCGTCAGTGCCACCCATAAAGATCTGGCCGCTGATGTGCAGTCCGGGCGATTCCGTCAGGACCTGTATTACCGCCTGAACGTGATCGAGGTGCTGGTGCCGCCCCTGCGTGAGCGGCGCGAAGACCTGCCCGCCCTGTGCGCGGCGCTGCTCGCACGTATTGCGCACGATTCGGGCATGCCGTTGCCGACGCTGTCGCACAGCGTGCTGCTGCAACTGGCGGCGCACCCGTTGCCCGGTAATGTCCGTGAGCTGGAAAACCTGCTGCATCGCGCGGTGGCGCTGAGTGATGGCGACGACTTGCAGGTGGACTTTGCACCCACACAAGCCACGCAGTCCATCCAGTCGACGGCGTCGCCACCGGGTGCCGTATTTGAAGCGCCAGAGCCACCGATTCCGCCGGACTTGCAGGCCTGGCTCGATTTTCAGGAGCGCGACATCCTCGTGCGAGCGCTTCAGGACAGTGGTTTTAACCGCACCGCGGCTGCCAGCCGTCTGGGCTTGTCTTTGCGGCAAATTCGCTACCGCATTGCCCGCCTGGGTATTGCGATGCCAGGTGGCGATGACGGCTCGTTTGAAGCCTGAGCCAGGCCTAGCCGTCTGGCACAACGGCTGGTGTGATCTGGCGACGGCTTTACCGTCTGACCACCACGGTCCCCGCCCCGAAGGCGTGGCAGTAGACCTGATCGTGCTGCATTCCATCAGTCTTCCGCCCGGTCAATACGGCGGCGGTTTCGTTCAGCAGCTGTTTACGGGTCAGCTCGATTGGGATGCGCACCCGTACTTCGCCAGCATTCGCGGCCTGCAGGTCAGCGCGCACTTTTTCATCACCCGCACCGGCCAGCTGTGGCAGTTCGTCAGCACCCATCGGCGTGCCTGGCATGCGGGGCAGTCGCAGTTTCAGGCCCGCGCCAATTGCAACGATTTTTCCATTGGCATTGAACTGGAAGGGCTGGAGGGCCAGCCGTTTGAAGCGGCGCAATACACCGCACTGACGCAACTGTGCGCTGGCCTCGCGCAGGAGCATCCGGTTGCCCACATTGCAGGCCATGAGCACATAGCCCCAGGTCGCAAGCAAGACCCGGGCAGCGGCTTCGACTGGCCACGTTTTCAGGCCATGCTGGAATGGCCAATCACTCGGTTTCCACCTTTGCAAGCTTGATCGTGGCGCGCTAAATCACCTCAGTCAGCTCCACAAACGCGGGTAGCGTGTCCGGGTGTTCGTGGTCGAAACCGCAGAGCATGCCCGCCAAGGAAATGGGAATGTGGTAGCTGGAGCGCGGTCGGGGCTGAGGCTCGCGGGCCTGCGCCAACAACGCATCAAGCTCCGGCGGTGCAGCGCCCGCCACGTCTAGATGGTCGGTACTCATTTCGCCGTCGTGCAACACAAGCCATACGGGTTCGCCGTCGTAGTACAAGCAGGCCGACGATACGCGCTGCGCCTCCTCCACCACGCAATGCAGCACCGAGGCGCCACCACGCGAGAGCTTTTCCAGCACTCTGGGCGTCAGTTGCTCGTGCCAGCTGTCGTCTATGTAGACCAGGTACCAGCCACTGTCCAAACTGGCTCCGAGCACGCAGGTGTTGTCGTCTGTTCGCGGGTTGCACAGCGCTTCGAACTCCAGCTCGCTCAGAACCTGAGCGGCTGGTTTGCCTTGCACGGCAACCCATGAAATTGACCACATCATGACGCGCATCCCTGGTTTGTATGGTTCTAACGGTCTCGGTTTCGCTCAAACGACCAGCTTCGATTAAGCAATAGTACTTATCTAAAACGCAAAACATAAAGAAACATTCTTTGCGGAACTTTGGCGGGCAAGCCCCTCGCCCGTCACAGGCGTGGCGCATGCTCTGCGCTTTCCAACACACCGAGGAGTCAAGCCATGGCAGAAACACTGGATCGTCCGGCCACCGTGCACGTCAGGTCACAGATACCCAGCACGGAGGCGACCCCTCACCCGCCGGAGCCGCTCAACCCGCTGACGGCCCTCGGCGGTGGCGCACTGGCGACCAGCCTGTTAGCTGCTTGCGGTGGTGGCGGTGGCGAGGCCACGCCAGTGGCTGGCAGCCCCGTGGCAGTTGCGCCAACGCCGTCGCCCGGACCCTCGCCAACCCCAGCACCGCCACCGGCTACCCCCGCGCCACCCAGTACGCAAAGCCTGAGCGAAGAACAAGCGGCACGTTTCCTCTTGCAAGCCCAGTTTTCCGCCACTGATGCGGACATTGCGGCATTGCGCAGCAAGGGCTACGCCGCGTGGCTGACAGAGCAGTTTGCTGTTCCTGCGGGCGAAACCGGTTTTGACTGGCTGACCCGCAGGGGCTATGCCGACACCAGCGCCAGCACCCAATTTTTTAACGCGCAAAACCCCACCGACCCCATGATGTGGAACCAGTTGTTTACGGCGCCCGACCCGGTGCGCAAGCGTGTTGCGCTGGCGCTATCGGAATTGATGGTGGTGGGCGCGAGCAGCTTGAACCAGTTCTGGCGCAGCCACATGGCGGCAGCCTACTGGGATCTGCTCAGCGCGAACGCCTTGGGCAATTTTCGTGAGCTGCTGCAAGCCGTCACGCTCAGCCCGGCGATGGGTGTTTTCCTGAACACCAGAGGCAACCAGAAAGAAGACACCGCTACGGGCCGCCAGCCCGATGAAAACTATGCCCGTGAGGTGATGCAGTTGTTCACCATTGGCCTGTACCAGCTGAACAACGACGGCACGGAAAAAAAGGATGCCGCAGGTAACCGGCTGGACAGCTACACCGCTGAGGATGTGAGCAACCTGGCCCGCGTGTTCACGGGCTACGAGTTTGATGCCAGCCAGAACGTACCGACGGTGGTGACCAACAGCTCGGGTGAAACCTCCACCATACCCAGCACCACCTACACCCGCTTGCCGATGGTGCTGGTGGCCAATCGCCATTCCAACCTGGCGGCCACGTTTTTGGGCACCACCATCCCGGCCAACACACCCGGCGCGACCGCCTTGAGAACCGCGCTGGACACTTTGGCCAACCACCCCAACGTCGGCCCTTTCATTGGCAAACAGCTCATCCAGCGGTTGGTGACCAGCAACCCCAGCCCAGCTTATGTGAGCCGCGTGGCCACAGCCTTCAACAACAACGGCTCTGGTGTGCGTGGCGACATGAAAGCCGTGGTTTCCGCAGTGCTGCTGGACGACGAAGCCCGAAGCAGCACGGGTCTGGCGCAGCCCGGCTTTGGCAAGCTGCGCGAGCCGATGGTGCGGTTTGTTCAGTGGGGTCGCACGTTTGGGCTGAACTCGGCGGCCAACAGCTGGAAGATTGGCGACCTCAGCAACCCGGCAACCCAACTAGGTCAAAGCCCGATGCGGGCACCTTCGGTGTTCAACTTTTTCCGCCCTGGTTACGTCCCACCGTCTACTTCACTGGCTACGGCCAAACAAGTTGCGCCGGAGTTTCAAATCGTCACGGAAAGCAGCGTGGGCGGCTATTTGAACTACATGCAAAACGCCATCCGCAATGGCATTTTGGTGAACGCCCCCAATGTGCCGCAAAACGTGGCGGGGGCCACGCCGGTGTATGACATCACCGCCAACTACGCCAACGTTTTGCCGCTGGTGGCCGACGCGCCCGCGCTGGTGCGCAAGCTGGTGTTGCTGTTGTCGGCGGGCCAGGTGTCTGCGGCGACCCAAACCACCATCGCCAATGCGCTCAACGCCACACCAGTGACCGATGCCAGCAGCGCCAGCGTCAAGCTGGACCGCATCGCCGCCGCCGTGTTCCTGGTCATGGCCAGCCCTGAATACCTCGTGCAAAAGTAATTACCTGGGGACAGATCTTCAGCTCTGTCCCCTCTGATTAAAAGGAAAAATGATGAACTTCATCCAACCCGACAAACACACCCGCCGCGCCTTTCTGCGCCGCTCCACGCAACTCGCGGTCGCAGGCACTGCCCTGCCATTCGCATTGAACCTGGCCGCCATTGGCGAAGCGGCGGCCTTCAACGCCACCGACTACAAGGCGCTGGTCTGCGTTTTCCTGTTCGGCGGCAACGACCACGCCAACACGGTCATCAGCTACGACGACCCCAGCTACGCCGCCTACAGCAGCATTCGCGGCGGAACCACGGGCATAGCGCTGCCCAAGTCAGCGTTGGCCAGCACCTTGCTCAGTCCCACCACAGCCCTTGCAGGCGGCTTGCAGTACGCGCTAAACCCCGCTATGAGCGGCCTGGCAGGCCTGTTCAACACGGGCAAGGCTGCCGTGCAGCTGAATGTGGGCCCGCTGGTGGTGCCATTGACCAAAACCCAATACGCCAGTGCCAATCGCGCGCTGTACCCGCTGCCGCCCAAGTTGTTCTCGCACAACGACCAGCAGTCGGTCTGGCAGTCGTCCTCGCCCGAGGGCTCCACCATCGGTTGGGGCGGCAATATGGGCGACCTGGCCCTGTCCAGCAACAGCAACTCGCTGTTCACCTGCATTTCTGCCAGTGGTAATGCCGTTTTTATGGCTGGTGACCAGGCTTTGCAATACCAGGTGAGCACCAGCGGCGCGGTCCCCATTAACGGCGTGAAGAGCAATATTTACAACTCAGCCGCGGTAAAAACCGCCCTGACCGAGATCATTCAAGCCAACCGCAGCCAGACGCTGGAAAACGAATACGCCGCCGTCACCAAACGCTCGATCCTCGCGGAGGGGCAAGTCACATCGGCTCTGGCGGGCAGCAACCTCGCCACCGCATTCCCCACGGGCAACAGCCTGGCCGACCAGATGAAGGTCGTGGCCCGCCTGATTGGTGCGCGCAACGCGCTGGGCGCCAAACGCCAGGTGTTTTTCGTCTCGTTGGGGGGCTTTGATTTGCACGACAACTTGCTGAGCAACCACCCTGGCCTGCTCACCAACGTGAGTGCCGCCATGACCGCGTTTTACAACGCCACCGTAGAGCTCGGGGTGGCCAACCAGGTCACGGCGTTCACCGCCAGCGACTTTGGGCGCACCTTGCAATCCAACGGCGACGGCTCCGACCACGGCTGGGGCAGCCACCACTTCATGGTGGGCGGTGCGGTGAAAGGCAAGGCGTTTTACGGCAGCCCGCCGCCCATGAGCGTGGGCAGCACCAGCGCCGCGCAAGACCAACAGCACGTGGGCCAGGGCCGTTTGCTGCCCAGCACCGCCGTAGACCAATACGCAGCCACCTTGGCCAAGTGGTTTGGTGTGGCTGACACCGAGCTGGGCATGGTGCTGCCCAACCTGAAGAACTTTGGTGGGGCGGCGTACCCGACGGATTTGGGGTTTTTGAGCTGAGGACTTTGCTGGGGCTGGCATTGGCCCCCGCGCAATCGCTATGCTGGCGGCCACACGCAAAGGCTTCTGAAGCCTCTTTCAGGTACTTTTTACTTTTTAAGCCTTTTTGGCCTCCAGCCCTTGTCGAAACTGCTCAAGCAGCTATGAAATACATAGCGCCAAAATGGTTGCCGGGTGGCAACTTGCAAACCATCTGGCCAGCGCTTTATGGCAAAAAGCACCGCGCTGCGCCACCGGTTTACCGACGGGAGCGGTGGAACACGCCCGATAACGACTTCATTGATGTGGACTGGATGCAAACCGCCCAGCCAGCAAACGTTCTCCTTGTCATGTTCCACGGCCTGGAAGGCTCGTCGGCCAGCCACTACGCCCATGCGCTGGCTCATGTGTGCGCCGCGCGCGGCTGGGGTTTTGTGGTGCCGCACTTTCGCGGCTGCAGCGGCGAGCTGAACCACGCGCCACGCGCCTACCATTCGGGCGATTACGAAGAAATTGGCTGGATCCTGGCCCGCCTGCGTGCCCAACACACCGGGCCCCTGTTGGCCGTTGGCATCTCCCTGGGTGGTAATGCACTCATGCGCTGGGCAGGGGAAATGGGCGAATCGGCGGCGGCGGTGGTGCAAGCCGTGGTCAGCGTCAGCTCGCCGCTCGACCTGGCCGCCAGCGGCGAGCAGATTGGCCGGGGCTTTAACCGCCTGGCCTATACCCGCATGTTTCTGGCCACCATGAAGCCCCGCGCCCTGCAAAAGTGGGACCAGCACCCCGGGCTGTTTGACCGCGACACCTTGCTGGCGGCGCGTGATCTGTATGCGTTTGACAATGTGTTCACCGCCCCCCTGCACGGCTTCAAAGACACGCCCGACTATTGGCAGCGCGCCAGCGCCAAGCCCCACTTGAACCGCATTCGCGTGCCCGCGCTGGCGCTGAACGCACGCAACGACCCGTTCATGCCCGCGCACAGCCTGCCGGTCGCGGCTGACCTGAAAAACCCCTGGCTCACGCTGTGGCAACCCGCGCATGGTGGGCATGTGGGTTTTCCTGCGGGCACATTACCAGGGCACGTTTACGCCATGCCCGATGCCGTGTGCGAATGGCTGGCACCTCACACCACAGGAACGGAGTCGATCCATGGATGACATTGTCAAAGCCGCCATGGCCAAATGGCCCACCGTGCCGCACTGCTACGGCTGGTTGGGGCTGGACGCGCGTGGCAATTGGTACATGCGCGACGACCCCACCCAGGCGGCAGGGCCTTTCCCTCAGAGCAAAGGCTCCTTGCTCCGCCACGACAAGCTGATCGACTTCATTGCCCGCAACTACCAGGCCGAAACCCAAGGCCCCGCCACCGGCCAGTGGTACTTTCAAAACGGCCCGCAGCGGGTGTATGTGGAGCTGGAGCTGACCCCGCTGATCTGGCGGCTGAACGAGCAGTTTGAACCCACTAGCCACACCGGCCAGCAGGCGACGGTGCAGCAATGCGTGGTGGACGAAGCGGGTTTCGTCTACCTGCACACTGGTTTGGGCCTGGGTTTGGTGCACACACAGGACGTAGGGCTGGCGGCGGATGCGATTGAGCAGCGGCTGTGGGTACCCCAGCCTGTGCGGCGCGCCGAGTTACTGAAACAGTTCGGCTTTGAGCCGAGCCCGCAGGCGCACCACGCGGGCTCGTGAAAGCGAAAAGGCGCTGGGATCACCAGCGCCTTTTGCATGTCTTGTCTCCTCGGCTCCTCATCGTGACCCGATGCCCTGTAGAGCCCGAATCACAGCAATGCACTGTAAAGGGCGCACCGACTCAGTGCATTGGTGATTTCCCGCAAGCTGCTCAGGCGTGCGCCGCCCGAATCCACTGCGCCGCCTTCTCGGCCATCATCAAGGTAGGGGAATTGGTGTTGCCACTGGTGATGGTTGGCATCGCGCCCGCATCGACCACACGCAGGTCTTTGACGCCCCGCACGCGAAACTGCGAATCCAGCACCGCCAGCGCGTCGTCATCAGCGCCCATTTTGGTGGTGCCCACCGGGTGAAAAATTGTGGTGGCAATGTCACCCGCCAGCCGGGCCAGGTCTTCGTCTGACTCAAACTGCACGCCCGGCTTGTATTCCTGCGGCTGGTAAGCCGCCAGCGCGGGTTGGGCCACCACGCGGCGCACCACGCGCAGGGAATCGGCTGCCACCTGCCGGTCTTCGGGGGTGCTCAGGTAGTTGGGTGCAATGGCAGGCGCATCTTCAAACTTGCCGCTTTTGATCTGCACCGTGCCCCGGCTGGTGGGGTTCAGGTTGCACACACTGGCCGTAATGGCGTTGAAGCTGTGCAGCGGGTCGCCAAACGCGTCCAGGCTGAGCGGCTGCACGTGAAATTGAAGGTTGGGGTGCGGCTGGTCGGCGTTGCTGCGGGTGAAAGCCCCCAGCTGCGAAGGCGCCATGCTCATCGGCCCGGTGCGCTTGGCCGCGTACTCCAGGCCAATTTTGGCCTTTCCCCACCAGGAACTGGCCAGCGTGTTCAGCGTGGCCACGCCCTGCACCTTGAACACGGCGCGAATCTGCAAATGATCCTGCAAGTTAGCGCCCACCCCTGGCGCATCGCTCAGCACATCGACACCATGCTTTTGCAGCAAAGCAGCTGGGCCAATGCCCGAGAGCTGCAAAATCTGCGGTGAACCCACGCTTCCTGCGCACAGCAAGGTCTCCAGGCGGGCCTGCACATCCAGCATTTCGGTGCCCGTCCACACCTGGGCACCGGTGCAGCGCTGGCTGCCATCAGCGCCGGTTTCAAACAACAGTCGGCTGACCTGCGCGCGCGTCCACATTTCAAAGTTGGGGCGGCCATAGCAGGTGGGACGCAAAAACGCCTTCGCCGTATTCCAGCGCCAGCCATCCCGCTGGTTCACCTCGAAATAAGCCACGCCCTCGTTGTCACCCCGGTTGAAATCGTCCGTGGCCGGAATGCCTGCCTGCTGCGCCGCCTGGGCAAACGCATCCAGCACGTCCCAGCGCAGCCGCTGCTTTTCCACCCGCCATTCACCTTTTGAGCCATGAAACGGGCTCTCGTGCACGCCAGGATTGCTAGGCGTGCTATCCAATTTATAGTGACTTTCATGCTGCTTGAAAGCAGGCAACACCGAGTCCCACCGCCAGCCCGCGTCACCCGTGAGCTGCGCCCAGTGGTCATAGTCCCGCGCCTGCCCGCGCATGTAAATCATGCCGTTGATGCTGCTGCAACCCCCCAGCGTTTTGCCCCGCGGGTACTTCAAGCTGCGCCCGTTCAAACCGGCTTGCGCTTCGGTGCTGTAAAGCCAGTCGGTGCGCGGGTTGCCGATGCAGTGCAGATAACCCACCGGAATATGAATCCAGTGGTAATCGTCTTTGCCGCCCGCCTCAATCAACAAAACCCTTTTGGTCTTGTCGGCGCTCAAGCGGTTGGCTAGCAGGCAACCAGCGGTGCCAGCGCCGATGATGATGTAGTCGAAAACGGGGTGGGTCATAGCGTCATGTCTCTCATTATTTGATATTCCAACATGCCCACAACAAAAACAGAATGGGAAGAACGATTATCCAGCCTGCTTTACTTTGGAAAGCGGGCCAGTTGACATCACTCATATTGATCGCCAGTGCTACAAATACCAAAGGTAGCAGTGGTAGATAATACCTACCTTGAATTCCCAATATAGAACTCGCACCGACGGGCGTGTATGTCAAATACAAGGGCAAGCAAAAGCCGATGAAGCCCGCCACAGAAAGCGCCGCGGCCAGAAAACGGCCACGCCGACCCGCGCCAAAATCTGAGCGCAGCATTAAAACCGCCAGCGCCAATCCAAAAATAATGGCCGCGTTCAAGCTTGAGCGTGGATTTGCAACCGCATAGCGCGGTACGGCTACAGCTTCAAGCGGGGTACTGAGGAACATATCTAGAAGTGTTTTAGAAAATGCAAGTGGGTTTTGAATAACGTAGTTGAGTTGTTCGGCTGGAACCGCACCATTTCCCAAATAAACCTGTGATGGGTCTGCCATTCCCGTGAAGAGTAAAAAAATACCTAGCGCCGCAACTGTGGGGCTTGCTAGCGAGGCCACCTTAAACCACCATGATTTTCCAGGCAATTGATCCCACAAAGCGAGCGCGAACAGTGCGATCAGTGCATAGACGCCTTTGCTGGCACCGATCAGCATTGCAAGTGCAACCAGCCACCCGATAGCCCTACCTGAGACAGCCTGGCCGCGCTGAATCAAGCCAACCACCGCGCAGACAAACACCACGCATGACGCAAGCGATGCGCCGTCTGCTGACAACGCCACCAACTGCCAAAAAAACGCGGGCATCAAAACTATGCATAAGATCAGTAGCCTGCCTTTGCAGATAAACATTAGCCCAGCGAATAGTATTGAAAACCAAACCAGAAAATTAAGGGAGCGGGCCGCTGCCAGCTTTTGTTCCACCGCCCAGCCTAATGTGTCTGTCAGCGCAAGGGCCGCTGCAGCTGGAATGTACGGAATAAACGAGTAGGAGCCAGCCGTGTTTCTCGAGCGCACCGTGCACAAAGGGTCTGCCTGCCCGTCCTCTGCTTTCTTCTGAACGTTCGGTGTAAGGTGGTATTTTTTAGCCGCTGTTATGTATTCGCTGCACGAAACATCGGCTCCCACGTTGCCACGGAAGTTAATTAAATGCAGACGACTGACCTCATGGGCACGCAGATAATGGGCACCTTCATCGGGCATATAAAAAGGAGGCTGCTTGAGCGAAATAGAAAAGCCCACAAAAAGCAAAAAAACGTATCCGACCAACCATCGCTTGTCAATGGCTTTCATCGCGATCAACAATCTAGTCATGCTTTTCATGACCACCTCTCAAGGGTATTTTGGGTTGGCTTTGCATATCAAAGCCAATGAATGAAATCAGCAACTGCACGCCCACAATGATTGGAAGCGCGGCCAGCATAACCTCGCCGCTGGAAGCGTAAATGCCACTGACAGACGACTGAATCCATCTGCTGACGCCATAAACAGCACCAAAAAACAGAAAACAAGTGGCGAGCACGAGCTCCACCGAAGCAACGGAAAAACCGCGCAGAAAATAGTTATAGAGAATTCTTTTGCAGAAATTGCGCAAATGCCCGCCTAAAAAGCTAAACATCACTTTGCGAGCCGATAAATTTGACTGCTCATCGCCGTAAACCGCACGCATGGGCACATCCCGAACGACGGCGCCAAAGGTTCCCAATCGGAACAGCATATCGGTCTCAAAAAAATACCGGGTGCTAATCTTTTCCATCGGTAGCAAAGAAGCTGCATGCCGGCTGATTGCGGTGTATCCGTTGGTGGGATCAAAGATACTCCAGTAACCTGATGACGCTTTACACATAAACGACAAGCCCGCATTGCCGACGAGTCGAACCCAGGGCATGGCTTGCACATCTTCCAGATTAAAAAATCGGTTTCCTTTTGTATAGTCGGCCAAGCCTTGAATGATTGGCTCAACAAACATTGGCAGCAAGCTGGGATTCATCTGACCGTCACCGTCGATTTTCACCATCACGTCGTAACCGTCATGCAGTGCAGCAGCGTAGCCCGTCATCACCGCGCCGCCCACGCCTTGATTTTTCTCACAGAAGATAACGTGTACTCGAGCATCTGAAATTGAGTTTCTCACCAACCGTCCACTGCCATCGGGACACGCATCGTCCACCACATAAATACGGTCCACTTCCAAACCAATTCCTGCAACGACCTGCAAAATGTGGCGTGTCACTTTGTAGCTTGGGATAACGACGGCAATTGTTTTATTCTGGATCATGCTTGTATACCCAATATTTTGATATCAAATAACCAAAAACGCACAAGAAGCACTCAATAATGAACTTGCCCAAGCTGGTTGGCAAAGCATTTCCAAGAAAACGATCCCAACACCAGACAAGCAACGAACTGAATACGGTCATAAGCATCCAGAATACCCAGTAACGGCGAACCATGGAATAAGTCTTCACGTCGCCAATCGCAAAGGTATATTTCTTATTTAAATAATAACCTGCAGTAGCCGCCGATAACCGGCTGACGACGTTCGCGATGAGCAATGGCACATCCAATGCTTGCATAACAACAAATAGTGAGATGTCTAAAATGAATTGCAACGCGCCAAAGCCGAGGTACTTCACAATACGCACATCCAGGAATAAATTCTTTTCCATAGATAAGCGCATCAACTGACTTTGTATTGATTGATGTTGGGTTTTTCAATCAAGTGCCAACTCAAGCTTGCCAGAACCAGCGTAGCCATGATGCAACCCGCAGCAAGCTTGCCGCCACTAATTCCGGGAACCCAGCTAATAATACTGATAAGCACCAGCATGTGCCATAAATACACGCCATAGCTGATAGTTCCCAGATACCGAATGGGTGCCAACATCCGATTGCCGGCTACTGGTAGCGTGATGGCGGCAGCCAGTGCCGCTGCAAATCCTGCGCCGAGCAGTGGTCTCCAGCCAACGAGCATGGTGACGTCGGTCCACATGTGGTAGCTGGTAATGGTCCAGGCGGCCGCGTATAGCAAAACGACACTAACAAGCAACCACAGCACAAACGGTATCCAGCCCACCGCGAGGCATCGCTTAGCGAATGCGTTTCTGCGTGATACGGCCATTGCGAGTGCAATACCAAACGCAAACTGATCGATGGTGCCGGGAAGCTGAGTCAGATAAATGAATTGAATCATTTCAGGTGCTGCACCCGGTGCCCAGAGCAGCGTGGTCAAAAAGCGCCATGCACATCCCACAACCAATGCGCCCAGAAGCAACCGCGCTGCGCTATGGCGTACCAACCATGGTGTAAGACACATCATGAGCAAATAGAACTGTATCTCCAGACCGATCGACCAAGTCGGGCCATTGATTGAGCCATGGGTTGAAGGAAATAAGTTATGAATAAATAAAAGATGACTTCCAATATGTGCGATCAACAACTTTCCCGACACAAACAGGTATTGAGGTTTAATAAGCGCAACAAAAACGACACAGGTTATGAGGTACAGCGGCACAATTCGCGCAAGGCGGCGTATGGCAAACGAGCGGCGAAACCCCAGCCCGTGGCGTTGTACACCGGAAAATGCGGACAGTGCAATCACAAACCCACTTATCACCAGGAATAGATCTACCCCGACCCAGCCATAATTGAAAATATCAAAGATAAGCCCGCTGGGTACGTTGGTTATCTTGCCAAGCGAAATGATGTGAAAAATCAAAACCAGCATTGCAGCAATAGCGCGCAATAGATCAACCCCTGGGAAATGCTGGTTTTGCGGCTCTGGCTTCTCGGGTATCTGCGTTGGCATGGTGGCTGGAAAAAAGGTCGTGCCTCCCAGCTTGTTGCGGGATGGCGGATTGATCGAGGAAAGGTTCTCGTGAAACGCTTGGGGCGTACCCCGGGCTTCACTTCGCCGTCGGCATCACAAACTCGGCCCCCTTGCCAATGCTCTCGGGCCAGCGCTGCATGATGCTTTTTTGCTTGGTGTAGAAACGCACGCCTTCTTCGCCGTAGGCGTGCATGTCGCCAAACAGGCTCTTTTTCCAGCCGCCGAAACCGTGCCAGGCCATCGGCACGGGAATAGGTACGTTGATGCCGACCATGCCGACCTGCACGCGGCGGCTGAATTCGCGGGCGACGTTGCCGTCGCGGGTGAAGCAGCTCACGCCGTTGCCGAATTCGTGGCTGTTGATCAAATCAAGCGCGGCGGCGAAGTCTTTGACGCGCACACACCCCAGCACGGGGCCGAAGATTTCTTCCTTATAGATTTTCATCTCGGGCGTGACGTGGTCAAACAGGCTGCCGCCGATCCAGAAACCGTTGTCCATGCCCGCACCGGCTTTGGCGGCGGCAAATTCGCGGCCATCGACGACTAATTTCGCGCCTTCGTTGGCACCAATGCCGATGTAGCCGCTGATCCGCTCTTGCGCCACGCGGCTGATGATCGGGCCCATTTCCGCGTCCAGCTCCACCCCGTTTTTGATCTTGAGTTCGCGCGTGCGCCGGGCCAGCATCGGCACGATTTTGTCGGCGGCGTCACCGACCAGCACCGCCAGGCTGATCGCCATGCAGCGCTCACCGGCCGAGCCAAAGGCGCTGCCGATCAGCGCATCCACGGCTTGATCCAGATCGGCATCGGGCATCACCACCATGTGGTTTTTCGCGCCGCCCAGGGCTTGCACGCGCTTGCCGTGGCGGGCACCGGTTTCGTAGATTTTTTGGGCAATGGGCGTGGAGCCCACAAAGGAAATGGCTTTCACATCGGGGTGCTCCAGCAGCGCGTCCACAGCGTCTTTGTCACCTTGCACCACGTTGAACACGCCGTCGGGCAGGCCCGCTTTTTTCAGCAGATCGGCCATCATCAACGAGCAGCTAGGGTCCAGCGGGCTGGGCTTGAGCACAAAGCTGTTGCCGGCGGCAATCGCCACCGGAAACATCCACATGGGCACCATCACCGGGAAGTTAAACGGGGTGATGCCGGCCACCACGCCCAGCGGCTGGCGCAGGGTCCAGTTGTCGATGCCGGTGGACACCTGGTCGGTGTACTGGCCTTTGAGCAACTGCGGAATGCCGCAGGCAAATTCCACAATATCGATGCCGCGCGTGACCTCGCCCTGCGCGTCGGTGAACACCTTGCCGTGTTCGGCGGTGATGGCGCGGGCCAGGTCGTCTTTGTGGATATTGAGTAGTTCCAGAAACTTGAACATCACGCGTGCGCGGCGAATCGGCGGCGTGTCGGCCCAGGCGGGAAAGGCGGCTTGAGCTGATGCCACGGCGGCGTTCACATCGGCCACATTGGCCAGGGCCACCTGGCCGGTGACCTGGCCCGTGGCGGGGTTGAAGACGTCTTGCTGGCGGGCGCTGGTGCCGGGGGCGCGTACGCCCTGAATGAAGTGATGGATGGCTTGTGGTGTGGACATGTGTGCTTCCTTCGGGATTTATAGAAAAAATGGGCCCCAGCCCTTATAAATATTGCTCAAGCAGCTATGTATTTTGTAGCAAATTCTGCATCGATCCATACCGGCATTGTCAACAGAATTTGCGCCATGCCCTTGCCCAGCGCGTCATTGCGCAGGCTGGCCATACCGCCACCGTCCAGCGCCTGCTCGCAGACGAAGTTCATGGCGTGGATGCCGGGCACGTCGTAGCGGGTAACTTTGCCTTTGACGAGGTGGGCCAAAAACGCACCTACTTTTTGTTCGGTGAGCTGCTCGCGCAAGGTGGCCAGGAATTCGGGGCGGCGGGCGATGACGCCGATGTTGGAGGTGTTGCCTTTGTCGCCGCTGCGGGCGTAGGCGAGGGTGATGAGGGGGACTTCTTGCGTGGTTTCCCTCCCTGTAGTCTCCGATGTGGGCAAATTGGGGTCAGAGCACAAATTCGCGCTGGCTGGGTGGGTCTGCAGCGGTGTGGGCGCGAAATTGTGATCTGACCCCAATTTTTTGAGCGCTCCAAGTGGTTGTGACTCCCCCTCGATCTCCACGACCGGCGTCACGCGATCCTTGTCCAACAAAAACGACCACTGCTTGATGCACGGCGACACGTTTGGCCTGCCTGACGCGCCGGTGGTGCCGGGTGACCAGCTGGTGCCCGCAGGCGCAATCTCTCGTGCAAACACTTCCAGTGCGGCTTTTTGCGGGTGCATCACGGCCAGTTGCAACACCACCTCGCGCACCTGGGGGCTGCGGGCCTGAGGGCCGAAGTTGCCTAGCTCGCTGCCCAGCACCTCGATGTGCGTGCGGCTGTAGTCGGCCAGGCTGTGCGCGGCAAACAGCTCGCGCGTGCGCACCAGAATCGCTTCCCCGGTGCGGCGGGCTTTTGCCGCAGCGTCGGCGCCCACGATGGTCAGCTGCGCGGCACAGCGAAAGCCGTCCATGTAAGTGGCGGACACCTTGTAGTTATTACCCGAAACACGCCCCCGCCCTTGTGAAACCTGCACAACATGCTCACCTAGTTGTAGCAACTGCACCTGCGTGAAGTCGCACACCACATCCGGCAACAGGTAGTTTGCCGGGTCGCCAATCTCATACAGCATCTGCTCGGCCACCACTGCGCAGTTCACCAGTCCGCCGGTGCCGGGCGGCTTGGTCACTACAAAGCTGCCGTCGGCGCGGCATTCGATCACCGGGTAGCCGATGTGCGGCCAGTCGGGCACATCCTGCCAGTCGGTGTGCAGGCCGCCCGTGGCCTGGCAGCCGCATTCAATGATGTGGCCTGCCAGGCTGCCCTGGGCCAAGTGGTCGTAATCGTCCCAAGCCCAGCCAAACTCGTGCATCAGCGCGCCCAAGGTCACCGCGCTGTCCACACAGCGGCCCGTGATCACGATTTGCGCGCCGCTGGCAAGGGCCTGCGCAATGGGCGCTGCGCCCAAGTAGGCATTGGCGGTCAGCAGCTTGCCGGGCGGGGCATCCGTTTTCGCATGGCGGTAATTGTGATCTGACCCCAATTGTTGGAGTTGGGGGAGGACGTCGTCGCCCAGCACCACGGCTACTTTGATCTGCACACCCTGCTCGGCCGCCAGCGCTTCAATTGCTTTCGCGCAGGCACGGGGGTTTACGCCGCCAGCGTTGCTGATGACTTTGATGCCTTTGGCGGCCACGTCTCTGAGGATGGTTTTCATCGTCACCGTCACGAAGTCGGTGGCGTAGCCCAGCTCCGGGTTTTTGGCGCGGGCGGCGGCCAGGATGGACATGGTGAGTTCGGCCAGGTAGTCGAACACCAGATAGTCGACATTGCCCAGCGCTACCAGCTGGGGCGCGCCCACGCTGCTGTCGCCCCAGAAACCACTGGCTCCGCCGATTCGGACGGTCTTGGTCATCACTGCCCCGCCCAAACCGGCTTGCGCTTTTCCTGAAATGCCGCCTGTCCTTCTTTCGCATCCGCGGTCAGGGTGAACAGCGCAATCTGGCTTTCGGTGAAGCTCATGCTTTCTTCAAACGCCATGGTCTCGATCTTTTTCATCGTGTAGAGGCCTCGGCGAATCGCGGCGGGAGATTTGTCGAGCAGCCGGTCCAGCAGCCACTGTAGCTTGGCATCGACATCGTCATCCGCATAGTTCACCAGCCCGTATTCCAGCGCCTGCGCACAGGTGATCGGCTCGCCCGTCAAGCACATTTCAGCCAGTTTGCGTCTGGGGATCAAATGCTGCAACACCGACAGAACTTGCGCCGGAAACACGCCCACCTTCACCTCGGGCAGGCCAAACACCGCGTGGCTGGCCGCCACCGCCATGTCGCACATCGAAAGCAGACCCATGCCACCGGCCATGCAAGCGCCGTTGACCCGTGCAATCAGCGGCACATGGCTGGCCTTGGCCACCCGCAGCAGGCGGGCCAGGTGTCCGTGGGGCTCGGAATAGTCGGTCGTGAACGCGTGGGCCGACTGCAAATCGGCCCCTGCGCAAAAGGCTTTGCTGCCCGTACCGGTGACCACAATCGCCCGCACGCTGCGGTTGCTTTGTGCGGCGTCGATGGCCTGCGCCATGCCTGCCAACACTGCGTGGCTCATCGCGTTGCGGCGCGCCTCGCGGTGGATGGTGAGCCACAGCGTGGGGCCGCGTTGTTCGACTAAAAGCTCGGTGTCAGTGTGCATGGAGCATGTCTCCTACAGGTAATTCAGTTATTTATACCCGCCCATCGTAGGGCAGCGGGGTACACCCCAGCGGGTACCATGCCACCGCTTAAACCTTAGCCATGCAAACCGACTCACCCCGCGTACAACAAACCGATGGCACAGCCCGCCTGTCGGGTCGCTGGACGGCTGCGCAGTTTGCGCAAGCCGGGGTGTTCGACGCGGCCCAACGCGGGCTGGGCGGATTGCGGGACACCCAGGCGACCATCCCCTGGGACTTGACCGCCATTACGCAGCTGGACCATGTGGGTGCCCAGTTGCTGTGGGCGCACTGGGGCCAAGCGTTGCCGACCCAGCTCACCACCGAACCCGCCCAGCGCGCCGTGCTGGATCGCGTGGCCCAGTTCACCGTAGCCCAACCGACCCCCATGCGCCTCACGCTGGTTCAGCGCTTGCTGAAGCTGGGGGCGTTGCTGATGCTTTTGCTGGATCACGTCAAAGGCTTTGTGCGCCTGATTGGCCAGTTGGCGCTGAACCTGGTGCAACTGGCCCGCGCACCGCGCGAGGGCCCTTGGCGCGACCTGTCGGGCCACCTGTACCGCATTGGCGCCACCGCCTTACCTATCACCGCGCTGGTGGGTTTTTTGATTGGCGTGGTGCTGGCTTACCTCACCAGCCAGCAGCTCAAGCAATTTGGTGCCAACGCCTTCATCGTGCCCATTCTGGGCCTGTCCATCATTCGCGAGCTGGGGCCGGTGCTGGCAGCCATCCTGATTGCCGGTCGTTCCGGCTCCGCCATTACCGCGCAGATCGGCGTGATGCGCGTGACCGACGAACTGGACGCGATGCGGGTGATGGGCATCTCGCACAGCTTTCGCCTGGTGCTGCCACGCGCGATGGCGCTGGCGATTGCCATGCCGCTGATCAGCGCCTGGACGTCGCTGGCGGCGCTGGCTGGCGGCATGCTGGCGGCGGACTTTGTGGTGGACGTGAGCCCTGCTTACTTCATCAATGCCCTGCCCAAAGCCGTGCAAGCCAGCAACCTGGTGTTGGCCACCGGCAAATCGATTGTGTTTGGCGTGTTGATTGCGCTGGTGGGATGCCACTTTGGCCTGCGCGTGAAACCCGACACGCAAAGCCTGGGCGAAGGCACTACCGCGTCGGTGGTCACGGCCATCACCATGGTGATATTGGTAGATGCCTTGTTTGCGGTGCTGTTCAAAGACGTGGGTGTATGACGGCACCCAACCTCATCGTCGACATACAGGGCCTGTCAACGGTCTTCAAAACCGCCACCAAAGAATTTGTGGTGCACAGAAACCTGTCGCTACAGGTCGAGAAGGGCCAAGTGGTGTCGCTGGTTGGCGGTTCGGGCACCGGCAAAACCGTGTTGCTGCGCCAGATGCTGGGGTTGGAAGTGCCCACGAAAGGGCAAATCACGGTGCTGGGCGAGCCCGTCACGCAAGGTGCGGTGAAGGGTGCAGCCAGCCGGGTGGGCATGTTGTTTCAACATGGCGCGCTGTTCTCGGCCTTTAGCGTGCTGGAAAACATTGCCTTTCCCCTGCGCGAGTTGAAAACGTTGCCCCACAAACTGGTTCGCGATGCCGCCATGGTCAAGCTCCAAATGGTGGGTTTGAAGCCGGAAGACGCCGCCAAAATGCCCGCCGATTTGTCTGGCGGCATGATCAAGCGCGTGGCCCTGGCGCGCGCCCTCATCATGGACCCGCCGCTGCTTCTGCTCGACGAGCCCACCGCCGGTCTCGACCCGCAAGCCTCCGACGGTTTTGTGACCTTGCTGCGCAGCTTGCACCGCGACCTGGAGCTCACCGTCGTCATGGTCACGCACGACCTGGACACCTTGTTCGAGCTGTCCACCCGCGTGGCCGTGCTGGCCGATAAAAAAGTCATCATCAACGCCGCCCCGCTCGACGTGGTGGCCTTTGACCATCCGTTCATCCGCGAATTCTTCCTGGGGGAGCGTGGGCAGCGGGCGATGGAGCTGCTGCGGGAGTACCCGTTTGTTGTATGAATACCGAAGCGTTCTGCACCCGAATTTGAATCTGTAGAAAGTCAAATCATGGAAAACAAAGCCCACGCCCTTGCCGCTGGTTTATTTGTGCTCGTTGCCGCCGCCTTGCTGGGCCTGCTGGCGCTGTGGCTGAGCACTGATTCGGGCAAACCGCACCGCTACGAAATTTCCACGCGTGAGTCGGTCAGCGGCTTGCAGCCGCAGGCGCCGGTGCGCTTTCGCGGGGTCGATGTGGGCAAGGTGGTCGCCATCGGGTTCGATCCACAGACCAAGGGCAATATTCTTTTGCAACTGGACATTGACGAAAAAGCGCCGCTCACCCAAGCCACCTTTGCAACCTTGGACTTTCAAGGCGTGACCGGTCTGGCTTTTGTTCAGCTCGACGACACCGGTCAGCCTTCGGCAGTGCTGGCCCCCAACGACGACAAGCCGCCACGCCTGCCCTTGAAGCCGGGCCTGCTCACCAAGTTGATGGCCAAGGGCGAGTCGCTGATTGACAAGTCGGAGCAGGTGGCGACCAAGCTGAATACCGTGCTGGGCGAGGCCAACCAGAAGGCCTTTGCCGATGCGCTGGCCAACATCGGCCAGGCAGCTGACAGCGCCAAGCTCACCGCACAGAGTGCTGAGAAGCTGGCTACCCGGCTGGACGACACCATCGTGCAGCGGCTGAACCCGGCGCTGGATGCTGTGCCCCCGCTGGCCGCCGACGCGCGCAAAACCTTGCGCGCCTTGCAAACCACCGGCGAGCAGATGGGCCAGACCGCCGGCGATGTGAGCACCACCATGAAGCGCTTTTCCGACCCGCAAGGCACACTGGACGACATGCGCACCGCCACTCAAGCCGTCACTGCCGCCGCCGACGGCTTCAACCTGTCCACCATTCCCCGCATGAACCGTGCACTCGACGCCACCACCAAAGCCGCCGTGCAAACCGGTCGCACCGTCGGCAGCATCAGCGACAACCCCCAAGGCCTGATCTTTGGCAACGGCCCGCAGCTGCCTGGCCCGGGCGAGCCAGGATTTTCACCACCGGGGAGCCGTCCATGAAGCCCATCACCTCTCTTCTTGCTATTATTTATATAGCTGCTCGAGCAGTTTATATAAGGGCTGGTGGCCGTTTTGGCATAAAACTGGTGCCTTTGGGCTTTGCACTGGCCCTTAGCGCATGCTCCACCCTGGTCGACAAACCCAGCCGCCCCACCGTCTACGACTTTGGCCCCGGCCCTGTGATCGCTTCCACCACAAGCGCCACCCTGGCCCCGCTCGTGCTGGGCGACATTCAGGCCAACGCTGCGTTGGACACCCCTGCCGTGCTGTACCGCCTGGGCTACGCCAACACGCAGGAGCTGCGCCCCTACGCCCAGGCCCGCTGGAGCACCTCGCCCGTGCAACTCGTGCAGCAACGCCTGCGCGAGGTGCTGGGCCAGCGGCGCAGTGTGGTGGGCATGAACGACGACGTGGCACTGGCCCGCAGCCAGAGGCCCCTGCCCGAGCCGTTGCTGTTGCGCATCGAGCTGGAGGAGTTCAGCCACGTGTTTTCCAGCCCCACCCAAAGCACCGGCCTGCTGCGCCTGCGCGCCACCGTTCTGGAACACAGCGCCCTGGGTGACAAGCTGCTGGCCCAACGCGCCCTCGTGCTGCAACGCCCCGCCCCCACTGCCGACGCCGTGGGCGGCACGCAGGCCCTGGCGGCAGCCGTGGACGCCGCCGCGCTGGAGATTGACCAGTGGCTGGCGCAGATCCGGTAGCGGCACCTCCTGGTGCGATAGCGTCGCCCTCTCGGGCAACGGCGATAGCGTCGCCCTCACCGGCGATACTGGGTGCTCAGCACGACCTGGCCCATCTGCAATGGCTGGGCGCGTGCGAGGCCTTGTCCACCCGCCCCGAACTGCTGGCCACCTCGCCCCTGCTCGATGATTTCAACCCCACCGAAGCCGCCCTGCTGGGCAGCGCCTTGCACCGCGTCAGCGCCCAGCCCGGCCAGGTGCTGATCGAAGAAGGCCGCATCAACGACTGGATGATGTTGCTGATCAGCGGCACCGTCGACGTGGTCAAACGCCTGCCCGGCAACGACAAAGAAACCACCCGCCTGGGCGTGGTTAAAGAAGGTGCCGTGCTGGGCGAAATGTCCATGCTCGACAAAGAACCCCGCTACGCCAGCTGCATTGCCATCACCCCGGTCGAAGCCGCGGTCCTGACCCGCAGCGCCGTCGCCACCCTGATTGCCCAACACCCCCAAGTCGCCGCCAAGCTGCTGGTCAAACTCACGCAGCTGCTGGCCCAGCGGTTGCGGAACACGAGCAACCAGATGCTGAAGTTGCTACGAAACAAGTAGCTGCGCTGCGATCAATCTGACTCGATGACATGCACGTCGTCCGTTCGAGCGGAGGATGGCTTCTCGCGCTGCGCGGTGACGAACCTGGCCGCAATTTGAAGCCCCAAAATGGCGCGCTGACGTGAATCCGCGTTGCCAAAGGTGGTGTTGCCAGACGACATCAGCCGCACATAACCGGGGCTGTGGGTTTGCAAAAACGCAAACGATGTGGCCACCAGGTCAAATGCCTCGGCGTATACGGCCACCACGGTCAATGCCCCATGCGCGGCAGGTGAATGGGGCGCTTCGCTCACGGCCAGCTTGGCATATTCCAGTGCCTTGGCGTAATCTTTGAGCTGAAAGTAGGCCATGCTGCAGCATGCGAAAAAAGCGTAACGGCTCGGGTCACGCGGGCTCAATCGAATCGCCTGTGCTTGAAGGGCCATAGCCACTTCCGGACGGTTGGCCCACAGCTCCACATACGCCAGGTTGCTGTACGCCAGTGCATCATTGGGATTCAGCTCCAGGCCGCGGCTGGCCATGGCCCGGCCATCTTCATAAAACCCGCCAAACGCCAGCAGCAGCCCCATCCAGTGGTGGGCTGCGCCGGCCGATGGATCCAGATCAATGGCCTGCCTGGCAGCGGCCACACCCTCTTTCCAGTGGTCGCTCAGGCTTGTTTCGTCAAACTGCGGCGTACCCACAAAACGGGCCATCAGTTCGGCCACCACGGTCAGGGCCAACACGTTGTGTGGATCCATGGCCAAAGCCTGACGGGCCTCGCCCAGGGCTTGCTGCCACAGTGTGCTGTCATTGCGGCGAAGTGCATCCAGGCTGTCGGCGTTGGCCCGCATCGCCAGGTCGTGCGCACCCAGATTGCCTGGGCGAACGCGGCGCGCCTTGTTTTGCTCGGCCGCGTGAATTTGCGGGGCCACCGCGCCCACAATGCTCTGGGTGACCTCTTCCTGCAAATCAAACATGTCCAGCAGCACCCGGTCATATTTTTCGGCCCACAGGTGGGTGCCCGCTGGGGCGTCAATCAGCTGTACCGTCACCCGCACCCGGTTGTTGGCGCGGCGCACGCTGCCTTCAACCACATAGCGCACACCCAGCTCGCGCGCCACGGTGCGCACATCCACCGCGCGTCCCTTGTAGCTGAAAGCGGAATTGCGGGCAATCACAAACAGCGCCTGAAAGCGCGACAACTCGGTGGTGATGTCCTCACACATGCCATCGGCAAAATAGTCTTGCTGCACATCGCCGCTCAAGTTCAAAAACGGCAGCACGGCAATGGACGGTTTGCCCGGCAGAGACAAGTCCACGCCAGCGCCCAGCGCAGGAATCTGCAGGATGAATCCGGGGGGCTCAAGCGCAGGCGCAGCAGGTGGCGCTATGGGCTTTCCCGCATGCAGAACCGGCAGCGCAAACTGGTAGCCGCGCCGTGGCACATTTTTAATGGCATGGGTGCCCAGCAACTTTCGCAATGCAAATACCTGCACCGTCAGGTTGTTGTCGGCCACCACCAGGTCGGGCCACACCTTGTCCATCAACTCGCTGCGGGGAACCACACGGTCGCGGCACGCCAACAAATAGGCCAGCAGGTCAAAGGCGCGCGCCCCCAGCTCTTGCGGCGTACCGTCCCGCATCAGCAAGCGGCTGGCAGGATCAAAATCAAAACCATCAAATTGGTAACTAGCAGCCAAAACACACCCAAAGTTCAACAACCCAAAAAGGTTATTGTGCCTTCAGGTGTCTGAATGGGCGCAATGAACGCGCGCAGCACTGGCAGTGCCAAGCCTCTGTGGACGGTTAACGCAAAGCGGCGGGCGCCTTGATTTTGAGAAATCCCACGTAGGCAACGCGCGGATCATTTTGCAAGGCTGTGAACTCGGCCGCAATGCGTGCCGCGTCCACCGTGGCGGTGGCGTAATCCTCGTTGGCAAACAGTTTGACCATGTTGCTGCGCTCTTTGATAAAGACCTCCAGGTCGCTGCCAGGCTTCAGCTTGAATTGCAGTCCCGACTGGAAGTAATCCACCTGACCGCTTTCTTCATCCCGCACCAGGAGTACGGTTTGCTCGGGGGCTTCTTTGGTGCCTGCAGGTCGCGTGCCCAGAACAGTGCGGGCGCGGCCGTCATAACGCACGGCCTGGTCACCCTGGAGCACGCGGGTCAGTTCGTAGTTGGGCGGGTTGCGAACCCATGGCGCACGGGTATCCGGTGTTGAAGCGCTCAGGCTGTACGCAATCACGGAGCCCACGGGCTGCGTGGCAGAACTGGCCGCAGCTGGCTTGAGTCCCAAGCCAGCTGCCATGCCGGATGCTGATGCCGCGGCAGCGGACACCGGTGGCGCACGTTGAGCAAGCGTGGGGGCGGTGGGCGGCGATGGTGGGGTAGAACTGGACACCCGGGTGGACTGCATCCAGAGAAAGCCCGCAACACCAAGCGCAACAACGGCGACTGCAGACCATATTGATTTGTTCATGAGAAGTACCTCGGACAGCCATTGCAGGAAAAGGCACCGGCTGCAACGTCACGCGGCAACCGGTGCCGGTGTGGTGTTGCGCCATCAAGCGAGCAACACCACACCGGGGGCTACAGGTTCAAGCCCCTTACATGCTGTAAGACGTCAAGCTGGAGGTGAACGATACCCCGCCGCCCACATGGGTCACCCGCACCGTGAAATTGCCGGCCAGGCTGTCGCCATAAAACGCATTGGTATGAAAGCGGAAGGCGCGAACACCGTTGGCCGGAATCGGGTCTGTTTTGCCGCCTACATACCAACCGGTGAAAGCGGGCATCAAGATGGAGGTTTGGCCGGTGGTGTTGTTGACCAGTTCAAATTGCAGCATGCCCGGGTTCAGCGGCGTGACCAACGAGTTGGTCAGGTTGATGTCGGCGCGCATCATTCCCGACACAGCCCCAGCCGCCGCAAACGACACCTGGCGCTCCGTGCGGGTGTATTGCGTGCCAACCGGTGTCGTGGTCAACGCGCCGGTCACCGGGCGCACCAGATCGGTGGTACGTCGCCCCGCAGGTGCCGTGTAGTTTTGCGCCAGGTTCACAGCTGCGGTGGCATCAACCAAGCCAAAACCATATCGATTTTGAAAGTTGAAACCGGCCGAGTTGGTTTGCCACGGCAAATCCAGCGCCAAAGTGGCCGCACCGCCGTTGGCGACAAAGTTGGGTGCGCGCGAGCCGGTCGCAATATCGGCATCAACCTTGCGCGCAGTCTTGGCCAGGATAAAGCCCACATCGCGCCAGGTCAGGTTGGGGTTGGACTCCAGCATCAGCGCCGCCACGCCCGACACGCTGGGCGCGGCGGCCGACGTGCCGTTACTGCGCCCGGTGTAGTTGCAATTGGGGTCTTTGGGGCTTGCCCCAAACAAGTCGGCAATGATTCTGGTGACGAAACCTGCGACGGCTTCAATCGTGGTTTTGTCGGCGTTGTTGACGTTATTGCTGCCACTGGTGCAACTGCTGTTGTCGGTGGAGATGATGGCCGCTCCGTCGGTGATCCCGTCTTCGCCGCCAAAGCCCGTGATCCAGTTGGCCGCTCCGCTGGTGGAATAGGACGATGCCATACCCGTGTTGTGGATGGCTGCGACCTGGTACCAGAATGGCTTGTTGGCCGGATCATGGTTGGAGTCTTGGCAGGCGGTTGCCGCCAGATTGGAGAAGGTACCCAAGGTGCCCGCATCGGCGCCGAGTGTGGTGGCGCAGTTGATGATGATGGTTGGGCCGCTTCCACGACGCGAACCTTCGTACTCCCTATGCCCGTTGCCGGCCGATTGGAAGTACACAGCGCCCTTGCCCGCACGCAACACCTGCGATCCCACGCGCGCCGCATCGGTTTGCGCGTCCATGGAGTCGTCAGCCTCGAACGTTGGGGGATCGGCAAAATCGGCCCCTGCGCTGAGGTTGAAGATGTCCACGCCGTCGGTGCGGTTGCCAAACTGGGTGACCAGGGCGCTGCTGCCAGCCTTGCTGCGCCCGCCAAAGGCCAGGTAATCAATCTCCGGCGTGGGTCTGGCGACGGACACATAGCCCACCACTGAAGCAAACGGTGCGGTACCACGCGAGCCCCTGCCGTTCCAGCCACGCGCAACGGCCACACCGGCAACGCCGGTGCCATGGTCCAGTTTCGCCTCACGAGGGGCCGGATTGGGGTCGTCCGCCAGGGTCTTGAAGTTGAAGGACTTGCCTGCCACCACGTTGGCGGCCAGGTCTTCGTGGGCCAGCTCCAGCCCGCTGTCATTGATGGCCACGGTAATGCCCCTGCCGGTACAACCAAGCCCACCGTTGTGCACGGCCTCTACCCGGGCATCAATGCCAGCCAGCCCGGAGTTGCTGGCGGCGGAGACGCTTTGTGTAGGGCCGGTGTTTTTGAGGTGCCACGAGTTCACATAAAACGGGTCGTCGGCACCCAATGCGGTGCGCGGCGAATTGGCGCAAAACGAGGTGACCAGAGGCGCGGGTGCTGGTGCTGGTGTGGGCGCCGGGGCAGGTGCGGGCGTCGGAGCCGGTGCGGGCACCGGGGTGCCTGCCGTTGCCGCTGGAGCGGCTGGCGTGTTGTCTGAGTCGCCTCCGCAGGCGGCGAGCATCAAGACCACCAAGGGGCTGAGCGCAAGAAGTCTGCGTGGTTTGCTGGTGCCTGAAATGGATGAGGACAATGTCTTCATGGGGATTCCTTGTGAGTTTGAATTGAGGCGCGTGTATGCCAATTCACTGTAGGTAACCGATCGGAATAAGTCCTTAAAACGGAGGTGAAAAGAAATTAATCTTTGCTAAATGAAAAATCACCAAGTGCCGAAGTTGCTACGAAATAAATAGCTGCTTGAGCAGTTTGTTCCCGGGCGGGTGGCTGATTTGGCTTGAAACCGAGGCTCGGTTGATAATTCAACACATGATTCCGCTCGTAAGCCCTCCCACCCCCGTCACGGCGGGCGGCGTTGTTGCGTCCAAAGAGGCCGTACTCAACACACTGCGGCAAGCGCTAACCGCTCACCCATACGTTCATTACGCCCTGCTGTTTGGCTCCGTGGCGCGTGGCCAAGCGGGTGTGAACAGCGACGTTGATATTGCCGTCATGGCCCACCACCCGCTGGGCACAGCTCAAAAAATCGCACTCATTGAAGACATCACCCTGGCCACAGGACGGCCTGTCGACTTGATTGATTTGGCCACCGTGGGCCAGCCCCTGCTCAGCCAGATACTGGCCCACGGCCAGCGCCTGATCGGCAGCCACGCCACCCATGCCCAGTTGATGCTGCGCAATGTGATGGACAACGAAGACTTCATGCCCCTGGTCAACCGGCTCCTGGCACAGCGGCGTCAGCGGTGGCTCGCACCATGAAAGACTCTGTGGTCATGGCGCAGAAGCTGGAGGCTTTGCGCCACTGTATCGAACGGATTCAAAGCAAGCAGCCCATCACGCTCGAACACCTGCTGGCTGATGTTGATCTGCAAGACATCCTGGTTTTGAACCTGACCCGATCAGTACAACTGTGTGTGGACATTGCTGTGGCCCGGCTGTCGGCTTTGTCAGTGTCTGCACCGCAAACAATGGGCGAATCGTTTGATGCGCTGGCCAGCAAACAGGTGATCCCGATTGACTTGGCCGTACGTTTACGCAAAGCAGTCGGTTTTCGCAACCTGGCCGTTCACAACTACGAAGCCATCAACTGGGCCATCGTGCACGCGATTGCAACCCAGCATCTGAATGACTTTCGTGAATTTGCCATTACGGTGTTAGATGATGCTACGAAATAGATAGCTGGTTGAGCAGTATTTATAAGGGCTAGTGGCCTGTTTTGTTTGAAAGTGCTATGGGCGCTCAGCTGGAGAAGCCCGCATAAGCTATGCACCCTTCAGCCAACGAACCCAACCACGGAGCAATTCCACGACGAGGAGGACGGCAAGCCAAAGAGCCCATTGCACCAGCAGCGGTGTCACAAAGTAAGCCTCGCCTCTTTCATCGAGCCCGCATCCCTCACTCGTAGGTACGCACTCCGGGGGATTCGCTGCGTAGTTCATTGCATCCCACCCCCAAAGTGCTATCACCATTAGCGTCGGCGCTGGCATTGGAAATCGGCCGACAGCGAACGAAACAGAGAAAAATAGTGCGAGCACAAAGCTTAATGAAGCAAGCCGGAGTACTCCCTTCGTCTTTCGGGCCGTGAGAAAAGCAAAAGCCACGCCAGTAAGCACATAAAGGAACGCCAACCAACCCATGAACTGCACGACACTAAACAGTGTCAACTCTAAAATTCCCCACAGCACTTGAATCCTCATGAAGGCGATGAGCAGCCTAGCGACCTGCCAAGGCTGCGGATAGGAAGGAAAAAAGGTCGTAAACGACTGAAGTTATCAATCCCCCGCCTTCATCCCCAGCCGCCCATACCAATCCACCTTGCGCGTGAGCACCATCACCGCCGCCAGCACCACAAACAACGCAATCGCACCGACTACCAGGGCGGTTTGTTCCAGTTGCAGCAGGGTGAACAGCAGGCCGTACAACAAGCCAATGCCCAGGCCGAACGGCAGGCCGCGCCAGATGCCTTGGAGCATGTGGCTGGCGTAGTAGGTCAGCAGCAGCACGCAGGCACTGGCGGCCACCGCGTAGGACACGTCAAACGGCAGGTGTTCGCTCAGCGAGACCAGCAGTAAAAAGAAGATACACAGGGCGCTGCCCACGAGCAGGTATTGCACCGGGTGCACGCGCAGGCGCTTCATGAACTCGAACAGGCCAACGGCCACGAAGGTCAGAGCCACGAAGAGCAGGCCGTATTTGGTAGCGCGGTCGCTGAGTGAGTAGGCGTTGACGGGGTCGATGAAGCCGACGCTGAAGGTGTCGACGCAGCCTTTGGCACCGCCAGCTGCGGCGGGCTCGCCCCCACCCATGTTTTCTGCGCCGCACACCGGCTTGCCCTGGCCCAGATCGGCCTGCGCGGTGGTAGCCAGGGCCGACAGACGCCAGCGGGCGTCAAAGCCCTGCTCGGTCACCGTGCGCTCAGCGGGCAAAAAACGGCCACCAAACGAGGGGTGTGGCCAGGGGCTTTTTAGCTGCACTACGGTGTTGCCACCGGCGGGCACGATGGACAGGCGCTCGGTGCCCAGCAGTTCGAGTTCAAAGTTGGCCGTCAGCACTTCGGTGCGGCCGCGCAGTGCGTCGGGCAGGGCGGCGTGCACGCCTTTGGCATAGGCCGGGAAGAAGGTGCCGGGCTTGAGCTTGTAGCTTTGGCCGTCGAGCACGGCGCTGGCAGTGCGGATGCCGCGTGCGTCGTCCACAGCCAGCATCACGATGGGTGCACCGCAGTTCATGCGCGAGTTCTTTTGTGTGGCGCTAGGCTTGAGACTTTCCAGGTTGCTCCAGCGTGCGGCCAGTTTGGCCGTCAGCGCATAGGTGTTGACCTTGTGCAGGCCGCGTGCGCGCTCTTGCATGGCCGCATTGGCTTGCACGTCCAGGTTGTCGGGCAGGGCGGTGAGAATGAACTCGCGCCGCTGCTCGACCAGGGTGCGCTCGGCACCGGTGCCGGTGGGCACGTCCCAGGTTTCCACGCAGGCGCTGTGGATGATCGGGCCCAGCAGGGTCTGGCTGCCCGCCAGGCTTTGCGTCACGTTGCGGGTGGCCTCGTCGCGGTAGTGCTGGCGGTCACGCACCACCTCCGAAATCAAGCCCAGACCAAAGACCAACAACACCACCACGCCCACCAGGGACAGCAGCTTGAACAGCATCGCGTTTTTCATTGCCCACTCCAACAGTTGTTAAGAAGTGACCAGTGTTTCTGCGGGGTGTGCGGTGGCGATGAAGTGTGTGAAGTGCACGTGAAGTGGTCTCTCAGGCGTGCGGGACAATGGTTGTTTTTCACACACCACAGGCTTTTATGGCTGCTTCCAACATCTTGCCCCGCTGGTCCTGGCTTGCGCCGCTGGCGGGCTGCGGCTTGCTGCTGGGCTTGTACGCAGGGGCGGTCGGGGGCGGGTTTAGCGCAGCCATGGTGTTGGGCGTCATGGCCTGCGTGCTGGCTGCGGTGCACCATGCTGAAGTGATTGCGCACCGGGTGGGCGAGCCGTTTGGCACCTTGGTGCTGGCAGTCGCCGTGACGGTGATTGAAGTGGCGCTGATCGTCTCGTTGATGCTGGCCGGCGGCAACAGCGCCACGGCCCTGGCGCGCGACACGGTGTTTGCCGCGATCATGATTATTTTGAACGGCATCGTGGGCCTGTCGCTGTTGGTGGGTGCGCTGCGCCACGGCGAGCAGAGTTTTGTGCTGCTGGGCGTGAGCGCATCGCTGGCTACGCTCGCGGCGATTGCGGTGCTCACCTTGATCTTGCCCAACTACACCGTAACCGTGCCGGGACCGGTTTACAGCACCAGCCAGTTGATTTTTATTGCGGTGGTGTCGCTGGTTTTGTACGCCACTTTTGTATTGGTGCAGACGGTGCGGCACCGCGGGTATTTTTTGTCCGATGAGGACGAGGCGCTGGCCGATTCAGGTGAACGCCCGTCGTCCGCGCCCAGCAAGCGCCAGGCACTGGCGAGTCTGGGCCTGTTGCTGGTGTGCCTGGTGGCAGTGGTGGTGCTGGCCAAGGCCTTGGCTCCGGGGGTAGAGCGCGCCGTGGCGCAAGCAGGCCTGCCGGTGGCGCTGGTGGGCGTGGTGATTGCGTTTGTGGTGCTGCTGCCCGAAGGCCTGGCCGCGCTGCGGGCTGCGCAGGCCAACCGCTTGCAAACGAGTTTGAATCTGGCGCTGGGCTCCGCTCTGGCCAGCATTGGCCTGACGATCCCGGCGGTGGCCATCGTGTCGGTGTCCACCGGCCTGACGCTGACATTGGGCCTGGATGGCAAGGCCAGCGTGTTGCTGATGCTGTCTTTGTTTGTGGCCAGCCTGTCGCTGGGCACGGGGCGCACCACGGTGCTGCAAGGCGTGGTGCACCTGGTTATTTTGGCGGCTTACCTGGTCACGACCATCGTGCCTTGAGCGCGCCAGCATCAAACCCGTGATCAGCTCAGGTGTTTGCCCACAATGCCAGCCAGCTCGAACATGGTGACCTGTGGCTTGCCAAACACCACCAGCAGCTTGGCGTCGGCGTTGATGGCGCGCTTGTTCACCGCGTCTTGCAGGTTGTGGGCCTTGATGTAGTCCCAGATTTTCTTGATAACTTCGGTACGGGGCACGGCTTCAGGGCCAATCACGGCGGCCAGGGCGGCGCTGGGGGTCAGGCCTTTGCCGGGGGCGCGCGGTTTTTTAACGGCGGCTGTTTTTGTGGCGGGTTTTGCAGTTGTCATTTTGGATCCTTGTTTGTAAGTCTGAGAAGGTTTTGTGCCGCTAGCGCTTGATTTGCTTGCTGGAGCAGCTACGATTTTAGTAGTGGTTTTGCTGGTGCTCTGGGTGGTGGTCTTGGCGGCAGTCTTTCTCGGAGGGAATTTCGAAGGCTCAAACGCGAAACCGACTTTGCCAGCCTGCGCGTCCCAGCTTAAAAACGCCTTGAATTTGCGGCGTGTTTTGTTGGAAACAAAGTTTTCCAGCAGGTCGGTTTTTCCAGTTGCCAGCAGCTTGGTCATCTGCTCTGGCGCAATCGGTTGCTGCAAGATGATCTGGCCACTTTTGAAATCACAACTGGGGGTGGCTTGCGCGAGAGTGGGCACTGACTTTTCGCACACATAGCTCTTGCCAAACTCACGCACAGCGCTCTGGCACTTGGGGCAGTGGCCCAGTGAGGCCGTTTCACCAAAATCAACAATTTCGCCGGTTTCTTCGGCGCGTTTGTCGTCACCAAAGTCGAATTCAAGTTTGTAATTTTTGGTTTCGTCGTCAAATTTGATGACCATCTCGGCCGTGAAGGGCCAACCGGCCTTGGAACGAAAGCCTTCCAGCGGGCCAATTTTGCGGTCGCGTAAAAATGCCTCCACTTCTGCCAGCTCGAAGGTGCGGCCCGCGGGGGTTTTGCCAAAGCTGAAGCCACACCCTTCCTCGTTGCCCGACTTGCCAGTGCAGGTGTAGCGCCGGTAGTTTTCCTTGACGACGCCGCCGCAATTCGGACACGGTGAAGCAAGCGTGGCGTAGTCACCCGGAACCGTGTCGCGGTCGTATTCCTTGGCTTTTTTCACCAGACGCTCGGTCATGCGGGCAATGTCAGCCATGAAGGAATCACGGCTGAGCTTGCCCTGCTCCATTTGCGCCAGCTTGTATTCCCATTCGCCGGTCAGCTCGGGCTTGGACAGTTCTTCTGCGCCCAGACCGCGCAGCAAAGTCATCAGCTGAAAAGCTTTGGCGGTGGGAATCATCTCCCGGCCTTCGCGCAGCAAATACTTTTCCGTCAGCAGCCCTTCAATGATCGATGCTCGCGTCGCCGGGGTACCCAGGCCTTTTTCCTGCATGGCGTGGCGCAGCTCGTCGTCGTCCACCATCTTGCCCGCGCCTTCCATGGCACCCAGCAAGGTGGCTTCGCTGTAGCGGGCGGGTGGGCGGGTTTTCAGGCCCTTGGCGTCGACCGTGTCAGCCCGCACTTTTTCACCGGGCTTGACGGGCACCAGGCTCTGGCCTTTGTCGCCGTCTTTGGCATCGGCCACTTCGTCTGCGGCTTCTTTGCCGTAAATGGCCAGCCAGCCGGGCTTGACCAGCACCTTGCCTTCGGTCTTGAAGCTGTATTGCTCTACTTGCGAGATGCGTGTTGTCACCGAGTATTCAGCGCTGGGATAAAACACCGCCATGAAACGGCGCACCACCAGGTCATACAGCTTCTGCTCCGCGTCACTCAAACCGCTGGGTGCTTGCAGCGTGGGAATGATCGCAAAGTGGTCACTCACCTTGGCGTTGTCAAACACCCGCTTGGTCGGCTTGATGTAGCCGTTGTTCAGCGCCACCAGCGCATGCGGCGCCAGATGGCGCATGCCGCTGTTGGCCAGCATGTCAAAGGTCTGCTTGACCACGGGAACATAGTCTTCCGGCAGGTTGCGCGAGTCGGTTCGTGGATAGGTCAGGGCCTTGTGGCGCTCGTACAGGCTTTGGGCCAGTTGCAGTGTGGTTTTGGCAGAGAAGCCGAATTTGCCGTTGGCTTCGCGTTGCAGGCTGGTCAGGTCAAACAATAGGGGCGAAGCCTGCGTGGTGGGCTTGCTTTCTTCGGTGACGGTGGCTTGTTTGCCGCGCGTGGCGTCGGCTATTGCCAGGGCCTCGCGTTGCGTCCACACGCGGTCGGCGCGCTTTTCAGCGTCTTCGGTGTCTTTCTTGAAAGTCGGGTCAAACCACTTGGCCGGGTACTCACCGGCCTCGGCGGCAAAGCTGGCATGCACTTCCCAGTAGTCGCGGCTGATGAATTTGCGAATTTGCTCTTCGCGCTCCACCACCACCGCCAGGGTCGGTGTTTGCACCCGGCCCACGGTGGTCAAACAGAAGCCGCCGTCGCGCGAGTTGAAAGCCGTCATCGCCCGTGTGCCGTTGATACCGACCAGCCAGTCCGCCTCGGATCGGCTGCGCGCAGCGTCGGCCAGGCCCTGCATTTGTTTGTCGCTGCGCAGATGGGTGAAACCATCGCGAATGGCTTGCGGCGTCATGCTTTGCAGCCACAGTCGCTGAACCGGTTTACCCAGCGGCTTGGTTTTGTCGCCGGTGCCGGTGCCCGCGTACTGCTCGATCAGGCGAAAAATCAACTCGCCTTCGCGGCCCGCGTCGCAGGCATTGATCAACGCCGTCACATCTTTTCGCTTGGCCTGTTTGACGACCGCGTTCAGTCGGGTTTTGGTTTTGTCGACCGGCTTCAAATCAAAGTACGGCGGAATCACCGGCAGGTGGGCAAAGCTCCACTTGCCGCGCTTCACGTCAAATTCTTCAGGCGCTTGTATTTCCACCAGATGGCCCACGGCACTGGTGACCACGTATTGCTCGTTTTCAAAGTGCTCGTCGTGCTTGTCGAACTTGCCCGCGGTGGGCGTGAGCGCCCGCACGATGTCTTGTGCCACCGAGGGTTTTTCCGCGATTACCAGTGTTTTGCTCATACAAGTCGTATCCGTTTTACGTTCGTCTGTTTGGGGCGCATTGTTGCCGCATCGCAAGTCATCACTTCGCAAAGGCTGGTTTTGCGTCCTTACAATCTGCCGCTCCCCGCGCCCTCGCACGCACGCTCACGCGTACACAACCAACTTAGCAGAATTTTGCTCATGTCCAAAAAGTCCCGTAGCCACGATGCCGACAGCGATCTGATGAAGCAGGCTTTGCAGGACAGCGCCCCCGCCCGTGTTCCCTCGTCGCGGGCCCAGGCCAAATCCACGGCGGCAGGCAACGCGGGGCGGCGCACGCAGGTGCGCAACTCGGAGGTGCATGGCAAAGGCGTGTTTGCCATGCAAAACATCGCTGCTGGTGAGCTCATCATGGAATACGCGGGCGAGGTCATCAGCTGGGCTGAAGCCTTGCGCCGCCACCCGCATGACCCGAGCAACCCACAGCACACGTTTTACTTTCACATTGACGACAAGCATGTGATCGACGGCAAGTTCGGCGGCAACTCGTCGCGCTGGATCAACCACGCCTGCGAGCCCAATTGCGAGGCCGACGAAACCGATGGCCGTGTGTTCATCAGGGCGCTGACCGACATTGCGGCGGGGGAAGAGCTCAGCTTTGACTACGGCCTGATCATTGATGACCGCCACACCGCCAAACTGAAGGCGGAATACGCCTGCTGGTGCAACGCCAAGACCTGTCGGGGCACCATGCTGGCACCCAAGCGCCGCAAATCCTGAGATGCATGCCACTGCCGATCTGCAAGCCACCGTCGGCACCGCCCAGGCGCTGATGCAGCCGTGGCTGCCGGGCTTGGTGGCGCAAGCGGTGGCGCAGGTCGATTCGACCAACTCCGAGTTGATGCGCGGTGCACGCGACAACCCCTCGCAAACCCAAACGCCACGCCTGCTCGTGGCGCAGCTGCAAACCGGCGGAAGGGGCCGCCTGGGCCGCCAGTGGCACGGGCAATGCGGCCAACTGGCTTTTTCACTCGGTGTTTATTTGACGCCGCCCGCCTGGGAGGGTCTGTCGTTGGCCGTGGGTTGTGCGGTGGCCGAAAGCCTTCATGCGCGCGTGCTGCTCAAGTGGCCCAACGACCTGTGGGTGGACGGCTGCAAGCTGGGGGGCATTTTGGTGGAAACCGCCGGCGTGGGCGAGGCGGCGGGCCTGGCGGGTGGCCGCTACGCGGTGATTGGCATTGGCATCAACATCGTGCGCCCGGTGTCGCTGGACACGCCCGCTGACCGGTTTCGCACACCGCCCGTGGGGCTGAACGAGTTGCTTCGTGGTGCCGATGCGCCAGCGGCATTGCTCATGCTGGCGCAGCCGCTAGCCGCCGCCATTGCCGCCTTTGCGCAGGCCGGGTTTGCGCCCTTTCAAGCGCGCTTCAACGCCCGCGACGCCTTGCGTGACCGGGCAGTGGTGTTGTCTGATGGTACGCAGGGCTCTGCGCACGGGGTCAGCGACAGCGGCGCCCTGCTGGTGCACACCGCACGCGGCATGCAGCCGGTCACCAGCGCAGAAATCAGCGTGCGGCCTGCCGCCCCTTCCACCCTTCTTTAAACCCACCCATGCTGCGCCTGTTTGTTTTGCTGATTGTTCTGGCCAACGGCCTGTACTTCGCGTGGACGCAGGGGCTGCTGCGCGAGTTGGGTTTTGCCCCCACCCAGCAGTCGGAGCCTCAGCGTATGCAGCAACAAATCCGCCCGGACAGCCTGCGCTTGCAGGGCGCGGGGCGTGACGAACCGCCTGCCAGCGCCCCCGTGGTGGTCGCCAGCACCGAGTGCCTGCAATCCCCGCTGCTCGACGAGGCCCAGACCACCGCCCTGCGCACGCGGCTGGAGAGTCTGCCCAGCGGCAGTTGGGCGCTGGAGCCGGTCAATGAAAGCGCCCGCTGGATGGTCTACATGGGTCCTTACACCGCGCCCGATTCGCTGAGCAAAAAACAGGCGGAGCTGCGCCAGATCAACGTGACGTTTGAGGTTGCCACCAAAGCACTCCCTGGCCCTGGCCTTTCGCTCGGCAGCTTTGCCTCCTCCGGCGCAGCCAACCAGCGCCTCGACACCCTCCTGCAGCGCGGCGTGCGTACGGCCCGCGTGCTGCAAGAGCGCCGCGAGCAGCGCGGCCAGGTGCTGCGCCTGCCGCTGGTGGACGAGGCGCTGCGGGCACGGCTGGCGGAGCTCCAAACGGCGCTGGGGGATAAGTTGCTAACCCCTTGCCGGGGTTAGATTGCTATTTAATTAATAGCTGCTTGAGCAGTATCTATAAGGGCTGTTGGCACTTTTCGCTTTAAATCAGTGTTTTGGCGGCTTCCAGCACATCCCGCGTCTTGATGGCTTCGCGACGCGCCGCTTCGGCAAAGTCGTCACCGCTGGATGCATACAGAATCGCCCGCGACGAGTTCACGATGATGGGGGCGTCAACCCGCCAGCCTGCGCGCACGGTGGCCACCGCGTCGCCGCCCTGGGCGCCCACGCCGGGAATCAATAGCGGCATGTGGGGGGCTACTGCGCGCACCCGTTCAATCTCTGCCGGATACGTGGCCCCCACCACCAGGCCGAGTTGCCCGTTCAGGTTCCAGGGGCCTTGGGCCAGGCGCGCCACGTGCTCATACAGCAGGGGTTGGCCTTCAACCGATTGCAGGCGCTGGTTTTGCAGGTCGTCTCCGCCAGGGTTGGAGGTACGGCATAGCAAAAACGCGCCTTTGCCCGGGTGTGTCAGGTAGGGCTGCACGGAGTCAAAGCCCATGAAGGGCGACAGCGTCACGGCGTCGGCACCGTAGCGCTCGAAGGCTTCTTTGGCGTATTGCTGGGCGGTGGAGCCAATGTCGCCCCGCTTGGCGTCCAGAATGATGGGCACACAAGGTGCCATGCGGCGCATGTGCTCCATCAGCCGCTCCAGCTGGCCCTCGGCCCGGTGGGCGGCGAAGTAGGCAATCTGGGGCTTGAAGGCGATCACCACATCGGCTGTGGCGTCGACCAGGCGTGCGCAAAAGTCGTAAATCTTGTTGGCATCGCCCTTGAGCGCGCCGGGGAAGCGGCTGGGTTCAGGGTCCAGGCCCACACACAGCATGGATTGGTTTTGTTGCTGGGCGGCGGCCAGCATGGCTAGGAAGGTCATGTAGGGATTTTAGGGAGCGTCTGCAGGGGCTTCTGACGCCGCACGCCACAATGGTTGGGATGCAAACCTCCAGCCACGCATTGTCTCGCCAACAACTCATCCTCCTCGTCCTGCTCACCCTTGTTTGGGGCCTGAACTGGCCGGTGATGAAGCTGGCCGTGGCCGACTACCCGCCCCTGAGCTTTCGCGCGCTGTCGATCTGGCTGGGCGTGCCCGTGCTGTGGCTGGCGCTGGTGGTGATGAAAGTGCCGTTTCGCCTGCCGCGACAGCACTGGCCCGAGCTGGTGTGGCTCGCCGCCACCAACATGTTTATCTGGCACGGCTGCATCATCCTGGCCGTCAAAACCCTGTCCAGCGGGCGCGCGGCCATTTTGGGTTACACCATGCCGATTTTTTCGGCGGTGATTGGCGTGTTTTTGTTTCAGGCGGTGCTGTCCCGGCGTGGCTGGCTGGGCGTGAGCGCTGCGGCCATCGGCGTCGGTTTGCTGCTGTGGCACGAGCTGTCCAACCTGGCGGGTAACCCCGCCGGCGTGGCGCTGGCGCTGGTGGCTGCGGCCACCTGGGCGCTGGGCACGCAGTTGCTGCGCCGCACCCGCCTGCCGGTGCCCACACTCACGCTGTCGTTCTGGATGACCGTGCTCACCGCTTTTGTGATGACGGCGCTGGCCACCGGCTTCGAGCAGTCGACGTCGCATTGGCAATTGCGCATGCCCGGCGCAGCCACCTGGTTTGGCATCGTCTACAACGCGGTGCTGGTATTTGGCTTTGCCCACGCCGTCTGGTTCTACCTGGCCCGCAGCCTGCCGCCGGTCGCGTCGACGCTCAGCGTGATGATGATTCCCGTGCTGGGTGTGGCCACGGGGGCGCTGTGGCTGGGCGAAGTGCTGCACTGGCAAGACTTTGCAGCGGTAGGGCTGATGGTGGTAGCCATTGCGTCGGTGCTGTGGCCGGTGAAATCCCGGGTTTGAACACTTCAAAAAGGTAATGGATCACACTTTTTTGGGTACTGGCACAGCTTACAAAATGAAACGGTCTTTCTAGACTGCCGTCACACCTATGTTGGTGCGAGCGACATCACGAAGGCCTGCCATGTACGACGCGACACCGTTTGAGCCCGACTATTCCAGTGGTTTTGGGCCCCAGACCCCTCCCCGAGCGAAAGCTGGAACTCCCCATGACTCCCTGTGGCGGGTGCTCGACGAAATTGACTACGGGCTGATTCTGGTGGACACGTTCGGCATGGTGCAACACGCCAACCATCTGGCGCGTTACGAGCTGGCACGCGGGCATTTTCTGCGGCTGGTTCAGCCCGATGCGCGAACGGCAACAGCTGCGAATCAAGCCATACACGGGCAGTTGCAGGCAGCCGATCAACCGCCCGAAGTCAACGCGCAATTGCTGCGCGGCATCCGCAGTGCAGCCCAGGGCCTGCGGCACATGCTGACTTTGCGCCGCGATGGCGCAAACCTGCCAGTGGCGTGTGTACCGCTGTTCCAGCCGTTTGAAGGCGAAGCCGCGTCGGTGCTGGTGATGCTGGGCCGCCAGAGCGCAACGCCAAATCTGGCGGTCACATTTTTCGCCCGCGATCACCGCCTGACCCAGGCTGAAGAAAGCGTGCTGCGGGCTTTGTGCAAAGGCCAGGACATACCCGACATCGCAGTGGCCCATGGTGTGGCCGAATCCACCATCCGAACCCAAATTCGCGCGTTGCGCGACAAAACCCAATGCCATAGCATCCGCGTGCTGGTACAACAAGTAGCCGCCCTGCCGCCTGTCGTGCCCGCCAGCCTCACCGTCCAAAACCTGATGACGCGCACCACGCGCTACTGGCAAACCTCTGCATGACGCTTGCAAACCACGTTCACGATCTGGCCACGCAAGGCGTGGTGCGCAGTTATCGAAAAAACGTGGTGTTGATTCAAGAGGGTGATTACGGCGACACGCTGTACATCGTGCAGTCAGGCCGCTTGCGGGCCTTTTCCGCAGATGCCAGCGGCAAGGAAATCACACTGGGTGTTTACGGCGCAGGCGAATATGTGGGCGAAATGTCGCTGGACGGCGGCCCGCGTTCGGCCAATGTCGAAACCCTGGAGCCCACCACCTGCGCCGTGGTCACCCGCGCCGCATTGCTGGCCTACATTGCGGCGCACCCTGAATTTGCGCTGGAAATGATGGCCCGCCTGATCCGCCGCGCCCGCCTAGCCACCGACAGCGCCCGCAACCTGGCTTTGATCGACGTGTATGGCCGCATGAGCCGCCTGCTGGACAAGCTGGCCGACCCACCTTCGCTTGACGGTACCCGGATCATCACGGAGCGTCTGACCCACCAACAAATCGCCAGCCACCTGGCCTGCTCACGGGAAATGGTGGGCCGCTTGTTGCGGGATTTGCAGGCGGGGGGGTATGTGGAAATGCGGGAGCGGCGGGTGGTGTTGCTGAAGGGGTTGCCGCCAAGGTGGTAGCCGCGTGCCGTCTAAGCGCAATATCCGCCCCTCTCAGCGTCTTGCGAATCCCTTGCGCTTGTGAGGCACGCGAGGCTCGACGGGAGGAAAACCGGTCAGATTGAGGGGGCTGCTCGCAACCGCTCGCGCCAGCTGAGGCGCGGCAGCACTCGTTCCAACCAGCCGGATCACCGTACCGTCTCGAACCGCACCCGCTTGAAGGCCAAAAAGCGCGATGCTTTCATCGCATGGATAAATGTAATTCGGGCCAATCCGCGTGTGACTTGGCCCGGAGGATGAATACCAAGAGACATGTTGATCAGCCAGTCGGTAGCCACCGGCCACGTAAGTCCTGCGTCCGGTCGCCAAGCCATTCAACGTGGCGTCACGACGCACACTTGCCCGTGGCAAGTCGGCGGCAAATTTACCGTCCCTGCCTCGCCACATCTGTTCATACAAGGGATCGAACAAGTAGGAAGCCGGTGATTTGCGCCTGGCCCCCATGTTGTGATCGGCTCGCGCGACAAGCAAATGGACATCACCAGCCGCTGTTGCATCTGGATCAACCGAGATACGCCACTGCCCGTGCGGCGCGGTACTGGCTGCGGGCGTGTGCCCGAACGTGGGTGCCAACGCCAGCAACGCCATCCGGCGATTGCCATGCACCACACAGGTGACGCCCCACGCGCGGCTTGGTGCTGCCTCAATGGCCGTGGTGGCCAAGGTCAACACCTGTCCATCCGGTGCACGTACAGAAATGGCACCGGTGGTTGCGCCATGTGGCCACCACACCTCCAGAAAAGCAGGTGTGGTGGAGCCGGGGGGCACGCACCAGACCAAGTCCTGGCAGCCTTTGCGCAATGGAAATTGGGCATGCGCGCGCGAAGAGAAACTGTTACCGGCAGGTAAAACAACTGCCAACTCCCGCCCCCCTGTTCTCGAGGTGTCGATCAAGTCGTCGATCGCGCGCTCCAGGAGGGATGTTCCATCGTGTGGCCCCGTCTGAGGCCCCCAGCTCAGATTCACCACCACCTTCTTCACGCGGCCACCATCATTCGGTCTGGGACCTGCGGCCTGCGCAATGTAATGAAGCCCATCCAGCACATTGCGACCCAGCCATCGCCCCGAGGGATCGTTCACCGCGTAGTCTGGTAGCTGTACCAAGACCAGGTCGCAATGGTTCGCGACATCCGTCGCGGGCTTCCAGTCAGGCGGCTGGAAAGTCGAACCGTTACCGCCGGCATACAAGTCACGGTCTGGCGAAATCCGGCTTCTGACCTGAATCGGGCCTGCCAGCACATCAAGCACGTAGGCGCCATGTGTCGCACGAAATCTCATGCGCGCAAGGCCCGCGTGCTGGTAGTAGCCTTGATCGTCAGCCAAATCCGCGTGCTGTGGCAATTGAACCGGTTGAGCGGGTAGGGGCCACGGCATAGAAGGCTGGAAGCCTTTGGGATTTAACAATTCGCCGCCGTAACTGAAATCAGTACCAGGAAGTCCAGTTCTTTGATTGTCCAGTTGTAACCACGGTCGTTCTGCATTGCCCCTCGAGTGCCGCTGCTGGTCCCATATTCGCAGCACACGCGTGAGCCCGTTTTTAAAAAACCGTGGGCTGCCAATGGGAAATGCATCATCGATGCAAGCCACCAGGACGTCTGAGCCAGGCTGCCACTGCGGGCGCGCTGAACCAGAGAATTCTTGTGAATCCGCCTCGAACAGGTTGCTGGGGCTGGGTTCGTAAGGGGTGACGGGCGTTGCCAATTCGAGGCGCCTGACAAACGCGTTAAAAAATTCCGTGGCTGCGGGCGTTTCAATCCAGGGCGCATCGACTGTCAAGGTTGCAAATTTTTGCGTCAGGTAAAGCGCCGCTATTTTGATCTCGGCTGGCAAATCCTGTGGCCGCATGGGCTGTGTTTTCCACTCCACCAGCAAGCCAATCTGGGTGCCTACGCGAAGGGGCTGCGTATCGCCAAAACCTGCGAAGCCGACGTGCAGCCCCCACTCAAAGTAAGCATCGGCGCATTGCGGAAATTGAAGCTGCTGCATGTTGGCCTGATGCCGGGTCATTGCATCGCAGGAATTCTGCTGGACAAACTGCCCTGCATCCACTCGCTACGGGCCAGCTTGGCCAGCGCTTGCAAAACACCTGGCGTGCTGGCGGGCACCTTTGTCTGCAAAGAAGCAGGCGTGAAGTTCCGTGGCAAAAAGTCTGGCTTCATTGCGACCAGATCAGCCCTGGAAATACTGCGCGGATCCCAGGCGCTGCATTGCGGCAAGGCGCTGCGCATCACGAAATACTCACCCAGCGTCTGTCCCATGAGTTGACCTGCTGTGGCATCTACAGGAAAGTGAACGCCCGCCACCACACGGTTGATGCTGATACGAGCCGCCAGGCGCTGAAGCTGCACAGTTCCCGTATCGGCGTTTGCCCAACCCATGATTTTTTGCAAGGCGTAAGCCGCCAAATACGCCTGAACGGCATGCCCCATGGGATAAGTGCCATGCAAGGGCGTGGTGATGATCGGCTGCACTTGCGCACACAAGTGCACGGGCCGGGGGCACGCCAGTGCATGCTTGAAGCGCATCTCAACCGCCACGGCAAACTGTATGCCGACATTCAGCCATTCGAGCGTCCAGCGGTGTCGGGTGCTGTTCAACCCCGTCACGGCACCTAAAAATGCGATCTGGTTGTCGATTTGCGTCAGTATTTCAGCCGCACGCTCCTCCCGCAGTTCGGCCCAGCTTTGCACCAAAGCCAACTGATTGGCAAGAAAGGTGTTGCTTGGTTGGGGAAGTGAAATCATGGGGGTGCCGTCAACAGACAGTTGATAGCCGTCCTGTCGCGTGGCACCTGTGCTTGTGGTGGATGAAAACGACAGGGCATCGAACAACTCAGTGGAAGCAATCGACGCACGCACCCAAGGCTCCCAGCGCAAAAGGTTGGCCGCATCGTTAATGTCACTTTCGCCAGGAATGACCTGCCGCCCATGGGTGTCTGCCGCATCCATCGTGCCATCGCGACTGAACATCAGCGCATTGACCACCAGCGGATTGGCAAAACCATCCGCCAGAGTGCCCGAACCACCTGAGCCACCCGAACCGCCCGATCCACCAGATCCACCAGATCCACCAGATCCCCCGGAACCACCAGACCCGCCCGAACCACCCAAGCTTGAACCACCGAGAAAAGCCATGAATACCTCCGTTTTTAAATTGCTATTCAGAAATGCCAGCGCCCCGCAAAGCTGAGGCCATGCGTTTCCCAAACTCATACTCAGCACTGGCCGAGCCTTGCAAGAATCGCGACACGGTTGCCTGGGGTGCAATCCGCATCAGTTCTTGAGCTGTTCTTCGCGCCAGTTCAGGTTGTTCGCTAAACCAGTAGGCTGTTATCAATGCGCGGTAGGTGTGCACATGCATGCGATTGCGCCGAAGCGAAGACTCGCACAGCAACTGGGCCGCTTCCCAGTCATTGGCTGCCAGAGAACTCGACGCGGCTAGGCTTTCGAAGTAGTAACGCAGCGGATCGAGCGGCGACAAGGCCAGCGCGCGTGAACTTGCAACTACGGCCTCTTGCGCATCGCCCTGGAAGGCAGCAGCAACGCTTGCGAACAACCAGCCAAGCGCATCATTCGGGCCCGCATGGGTCGCCGCTTCAAGCCGGGTTCGTGCAAGTGAAAGGTCTTTTTTGAGGTGCAGATAAACAAAGCCCTCAATCGCCAGGGCGGTGCTGTTTGCAGGCTCTGCATCCAGCGCTCGCCGCGTTTGTTCCAGCGCATCAGTGGCGTCTCTACCAGGGTCCTGCGCCATGCCTCGGGTGGTACTGAGCACATACCACTTGGCAAGCCAGGCACGACAAGCGGCTGCTTTGGGATGGCGCTCAATCAAGACATCCAACGCACGGCGGCTGGAAAGAAAGTCGCCGGGCGCGGATCGGTGCATCAAACTGATACTGCCCAGCATCAGGGCTTGGCTTGCCAGCGTTGGCATGGGACGTGTCAACGCTTGTTGAGCGGATGATTCGAGAATTTCACGGTGCACGGCATCGGCGATGTGTTGACACAGTGAACTATTGGCCTCCAGCAGATCTGCTAAATCCCCTTGAAAACGGTCATTCCACAGGATATGGGTCGAATCGCTTGCGCACAGCATGGCGGTGATGACGATGCGTGCGCCAACCACAACATGGTTTCCCGTAACCACAAAATTGGCATTCAAATGGCTCTTGATATCCGCTATCGAAGCAGGGTAACCCGCAAATGAGGCGGTGGACAAAGACGAAATCAGTTTGATGCCTGACGTGCGCCCCAACTGGGCAATCACGCCATCGGCAATCAGGTGGCCTACTGCAAAACTCTCTGCGGCGACGTTGCGCGTTTCGAACGGGATAACGGCAATCGTCGGCTGCAAGGGCGATGCGTATTCACGCTGTGGAAGCAATTTAGGCGCAGGCCCCGCCGCCCCAACCCGAAAAGCCCGCACAGGCTGCGCAACATGCTTCAAATAGCACTCACCCATATCCTCTACCTGCGCATCCAGTCCGTCGGTCAGGCCATCGCGCACCTCGGCGGTGACCATGATCTCTCCCGGCCCTGCCAAGCCAGCCACGCGGGCGGCCAGGTTGACGCCGCTGCCGTAGATGTCTGCATCGTCCACGTAGACGTGGGTGGCGTTCAGGCCAGCGCGCAGGTACAGCCGCTGGTCGGGCGGTAGGCCAGCGTTGACGGTGTCGAAGTAACGATGCAGGGCGATGGCCGCGCTGGTGGCATCGCGCGCGGAGTCAAACTCGGCCATGATGCCGTCGCCCAAACCTTTGACCAGACGGCCCCGGCATCTGGGTAGCACGTCGGATGTGGCGTGACGCACGAAACCGCGGCAGTGATCGACCACTGCGCGCTCGTTAAATGCCATTAACCGCACCGATTCCACCAAATCCATCACCAGAACCACCTTTTGTCGCATTGGCAAAGCAAGCAGCTCGGATGGCTCGATTTGCGGGTCAACGAGGTCTATGGTGCGTGCAGCATCGGGAGATGTCATACCTAAAACTGAGTAGAAGTAACTACCAGTTTCACACAAACCGGGTGCGCGCCAATGGTTGAGTACGTGCACAGTTGGGTGTGCGCGACGCTTTTAGTCAGAGCGCGTTTTTAATGGCGAAATGACTTGCGCAGCAGCACCCCGTCATGCTGCTCAGCATTGCACAGGAGAATTTTTGAGGCCACCTGTGTGCTGCGGCCCATTTGAGGCGCGTGCTTACCCGCGCCGCGCCTTCTCATACAACCCCTGCACCTTGGGCACATTGGCCTGCAGTTGCTTGATGCGTTCCGGCCCGCTAGGGTGTGTGGACAGGAAGGCGGGGCCGCCCTGGCCGCCGCTGGCTTTGGCCATTTTTTCCCACAGCGCCACGCTGGCGTTGGGCTCAAAGCCGCCGCGGGCGGCGACTTCCAGGCCTACCAAGTCGGCTTCGGTTTCGTCTTCGCGGCTGAATTTCATGGTGAGCAACTGAGTGCCCAGCCCGGCGGCCACGTCGCCCATTTGCCCCAACCCCAGCACTTGCGAGAGCACCGACAGGCCAATGCCGGTGGCCTGGCTTTTGGCCAAACGCTCGCGGGCGTGTTCGCGCAGCGCGTGGGCCATTTCGTGGCCCATGATCATGGCGATCTCGTCGTCGGTCAGCTTCAGCTCGTTCAAGATGCCTGTGTAAAACGCAATTTTTCCGCCGGGCATGCACCAGGCGTTGATTTGCTTGCTGTTGATGAGGTTGATTTCCCAGTTCCACTTCGTCACACGGCCATTCCATTGGGGCGTGAACGGGATCAGGCGCTGGGCGATGGTGCGCAGCTTGACGAGTTGGGGGTTGTTATCAGGGGCCAGTGCGCTTTTAGCGCGGGCTTCGCCCAGGGTCTGCGCATATTGCTGGCTGGCCGCTTTTTCCAGCGACTCGGCGGGCACGAGGTTGCGTACCTGGGACGATTTGCCCACCTCCACCTGCGCAAAAGCCGGTTGGGTGGCCGCTGTCGCTGCGGCTGATGCGGCGGCGAGCAGAAAGCCGCGGCGGCGGTTCCAGGCGTTGGGGGAGAGGGATGTTTGGGGGTGGCAGAGTGGGCACATGGCTCAATAATAGTTAGGAAAGTTGAATGCACAAGCCCAAGTGGTTTATTGATACGCCCTGATGAAGTATGAAGTTACCTCAGGGCGAACGGTTCATATTTCACCGGGCCGTCTCAATAAGACTGCTCTACATCTTCTGATTCCGCACAACAAAACCGCACCGCCGAAACCACAAAACAACAATGCAAACCACGCCTGATTCCACTGCCCCGGTGAATCCCCCCGAAAAACTCTCCTGGGCCGCCACCCTGCGCGTCTACCTGGAGCCTGCCAGCCTGCGCATGCTGGCGCTGGGCTTTGCAGCAGGCTTGCCGCTGCTGCTGGTCCTGGGCACCTTGAGTTTTCGCCTGCGCGAGGCGGGGATTGACCGCACCACGATTGGCTACTTGAGCTGGGTGGGTCTGGCCTACGGGTTCAAGTGGTGCTGGGCACCGCTGGTAGATCGGCTGCCGATTCCGCTGCTCACGCGCGTTTTAGGTCGCAGGCGCAGCTGGTTGCTGCTGTCGCAGTCGCTGATCATGGTGGGGCTGGTGGGCATGGCGCTGGTTGATCCCAAGCTCACGCTGGGCCCGGTGGTGTGGTTTGCGCTGCTGGTGGCGTTTGGCTCGGCCACGCAAGACATTGCGCTGGACGCGTATCGCATTGAATCGGCTGACACCCAGCGACAGGCTGCTCTGGCCGCCACCTACCAAACGGGTTACCGGCTGGCCATGATCTGGGCGGGTGCTGGCGTGCTGTGGATTGCCGCGCGGGCGGAAGTGGCCAACGTTGCGGCTTATCAACACAACGCCTGGCAAACCGCCTACCTGGTGATGGCTGCGTGCATGCTGGTGGGCGTGCTCACCGTGCTGTTTTCCCCCGAACCCGCTCACCGCACCATTCCCCCTGCCCGCAACGCCGCTGACTGGTTGCGCAGTGCGCTGGTGGAGCCGTTTGCCGAATTCATCGCCCGCTACCGCTGGCAGGCCGCACTCATCCTGGCCTTGATTGCTGTCTACCGCATCAGCGACATCGTGATGGGCATCATGGCCAACCCGTTTTATGTGGACATGGGCTACACCAAAGACCAGGTGGCCGCCGTCACCAAGGTCTATGGCGTGATCATGACCCTGGTTGGCGCTTTCATCGGCGGGGCCATGGCCATGCGACTGGGTGTGATGCGGGTGCTGATGCTGGGCGCGGTGCTGTCAGCCGCCAGCAACCTGCTATTCGCCTGGCTGGCCTCGCGCGAAGCCGACGTCACCGCCTTGATTGCCGTGATTTCCGCTGACAACCTGTCCAGCGGCATCGCCTCGGCCGCCTTTATTGCCTACCTGTCCAGCCTGACCAACATTCAATACTCGGCCACGCAATACGCCCTGTTCAGCTCCATGATGGTGCTGGCCCCCAAGTGGATTGCGGGCTTTTCAGGCAGCTTTGTTGATGCCTTTGGCTACCAGCAGTTTTTTGTAAGCACCGCGCTGCTGGGTTTGCCGGTGCTGGTGCTGGTGTATCTGGCCAGCCGGGTGACGATGGTGGCGCAGGCACCCTCAGACAATTTAAATGCTCCTGAATAGATAGCTGCCTGAGCAGTATTTACATGGGCTGGTGGCCGATTTGGCTTAAAACGCCCGCATCTCGACTAGTCGGCCTGTTGGTAAGCCTCGGTCACCTCGGCGCGTATCGTGTCGTGCGCCAGCGGCTCCCCGCAGGCACTGCACACCGTGCCCGGAAGAGTTTTTTTGCCGCACACGGTGTGGTGCAGCTCGATCAAGGGCCCGGCATCGCCGCTGGACCAGCGGTCGCCCCAGGCCATCACGGCCATCACCATCGGGAACAAATCCAGCCCTTTGGGCGTGAGTGTGTAGTCAAACCGGCGGGCGTCGTTTTCCACCACGGTTTTGGTCACGATGCCCTTGTCCACCAACTTGCGCAGGCGCTGGGCCAGCACGTTGCTGGCCATGCCGGTGTTTTCCGCCAGCTGCTCATAGCGTGTGCTGCGCCAGAACAGCTCGCGCAGCAGCATCAGGGTCCAAGCATCGCCAATCAGGTCGCCAGCGCGGGCGATGGAGCATTGGTCTCGAAGCGCAGTCAGATTGGATCGCATGGTGACTCAGAGAAATTGATTGCTTCCAATATGAAAGCCAGTGTACGATTCGGCAACTAGCTTTCAATGTGCAACCTACTTGGGAGTTTCCCATGACGAAACGCGCTTTGCAATACACCACCGCCGTGCTCGGGCTCATTCCGGTCATCACGGGCTGCGTCACCCTGATGGGCGTGACCGATCCGTTGTATGTGGCCGCTGGCATTCCGCACGACCCTTTGCTGGACAGCAACCTGCGGTTTTTCGGTGGGGTGTGGTTGGGTCTGGGCTTGACTTTGCTGTGGCTGGTGCCCCGCATCGACACGCAAACCGCCATCTTTCGAATCTTGTGGGGCATGATTTTTGTAGGCGGCGTGGGGCGTTTGCTGTCGATGGTCTTTATCGGCCTGCCGCCACTGCCGTTCATTGTGTTCACGCTGCTGGAGATCGTCGGTGCGCCGCTTTTTGTGTGGTGGCAAAGCCGTATTGGACAAGCAGTCACTCCTAAATTTGTAGCTGCTTGAGCAGTATTTACAAGGGCTTTTGGCCGATTTGGCTTGAAAACCATGCTGTCGAAACCAGCTTGCAGGTAAATGGCTGAGACACCGGCGTGACGGAAACGTCTGGTCCTGGATGGCAACATCGCTGAATCCGACTTCCAACCTCACCCAAGCCCCAAGAAGCCTCACATGACCCACCCCCTTGCCACCCAACTCCTGGCCCAAGCCAGCGCCAACCACGCCGGCAAATTCCTGATCCAGTTCGACCTGGGCGCTGACGGCAGCCTGTTTCTGGACACCCGCACCAGCCCCGCCCAAGTGACGCCGGCCAGCCCAGACAACACCCTCACGCCGCAAACCGTGATGAGCTTGTCAGCCACCGACATGGCCGACATGCTGGCCGGGCGGCTCGACCCGGTGAAGGCCTTCATGGGTGGGCGCATGAAGATTGATGGCGACATGTCGATTGCCATGAAGCTGGCCGCGCTGTTCAAGCCCGCGCCGACTGCCGCGCCCACGCCAGCATCTGTAACCACAACCACAACTGCCACCACATCGGCACCAGCCAAGCCAACGCCGGTCGGCGTCAAAACCCAAAACCCAGTTTCTGTGCAACCCCTGACCCCGCTCTACCCCGCCCAAAAACCCGGCGGCACTTACCCCCATCTGCTAGCCCCGCTCGACCTGGGCTTCACCACCCTCTCCAACCGCGTGCTGATGGGCTCCATGCACGTGGGCCTGGAGGAGGTGGAACACGGTTTCGAGCGCATGGCCGCGTTTTATGCCGAGCGGGCGCGCGGTGGCGTAGGCCTGATCGTGACGGGCGGCATTGCGCCCAATGACGAGGGCCGCCCGATGCAAGGCGGTGCCAAGCTGACCACCGAGCACGAGGCGAATGAGCACCGCGTCATCACTGAAGCCGTGCATGCGGCAGGCGGAAAAATTGCGCTGCAAATCCTGCACTTTGGCCGCTACTCTTACCAGCCCAACCAGGTGGCCCCCAGCCCGATCAAAGCGCCCATCAACCCCTTCACGCCGCACGAACTGACAGGCGCTGAGGTCGAGCAAACGCTGAACGACTACGCACGGTGTGCCCAGCTGGCCCAATCAGCGGGCTATGACGGCGTGGAAATCATGGGCTCCGAGGGCTACCTCATCAACGAATTCATCTCCACCCGCACCAACCGCCGCACCGACGACTGGGGCGGCAGCTACGCCAACCGCATGCGCTTTGCGGTGGAAACCGTGCGCCGCGTGCGGGCCATCGCCGGGCCCAACTTCATCATCATCTTCCGCCTGTCCATGCTCGATCTGGTGGACGAAGGCTCTACGCTCGACGAGGTGGTTCAACTGGCCCAGGCACTGGAAGCCGCCGGGGCCACCATCCTCAACACCGGCATTGGCTGGCACGAGGCGCGGGTGCCCACCATTGCCACCAGCGTGCCGCGCGCAGCGTTCGCCTGGGTCACCAAACGCCTGATGGGTGCGGTAAACATTCCGCTGGTCACCACCAACCGCATCAACACGCCCGACGTGGCCGAACAGCTGCTGGCCGACGGCTTTGCCAACATGGTGTCGATGGCTCGGCCGTTTCTGGCCGACCCGCTGTTTGTGCAGAAGGCCGCCGCTGGCAAAGCGCACGAAATCAACACCTGCATTGGCTGCAACCAGGCCTGCCTGGACCACACCTTCGCAGGCAAAGTCACCTCCTGCCTGGTCAACCCGCGTGCGTGCCATGAAACCGAGCTGAATTACCTGCCCACGAGCGTGCCCCAGCGCATCGCCGTGGTGGGCGCGGGGCCTGCGGGCTTGAGCTATGCCACGGTGGCAGCGCAGCGCGGCCACCACGTCACATTGTTTGAGGCCGCCGGGCAAATTGGTGGGCAATTCAACCTGGCCAAACGCATTCCGGGCAAAGAAGAGTTTTATGAAACCCTGCGCTACTTCGGCGAGCAACTGCGCATCACCGGCGTAGTGGTGAAGCTGAACACGCGCGTCACCGCCGAGCAGTTGGTGGCCGAAAAGTTCGACACCATCGTCGTGGCCGCAGGCATCACGCCCCGGCAATTGAATATTCCGGGCATTGACCATGCCAAGGTGCTGCAATACCGCGACGTGATTCGCGGCGAGCAAGCCGTCGGCGCATCGGTCGCCATCATCGGGGCGGGCGGCATTGGCTTTGACACGGCGGAATACCTCAGCCACACGCCACTGACCGCACACGCTGCGCAAACGTTCGAGACGGAGTGGGGCATCACCCGCGAAGCCGCGGCCCCTGGCGGCGTCGGCCAGCCGCAGTGGCACGCGCCCGGTCGCCACATCTATTTGCTACAGCGCAAAACCAGCAAAGTGGGTGACGGCCTGGGCAAAACCACCGGCTGGATTCACCGCACCCGCCTGAAAAACAAGCGCGTGGAAATGGTGGCCGGCGTGACCTACCGCCGCATCGACGACGCAGGCCTGCACATCACTGTGGACGGCACCAAAGACATGGTGCTGCCGGTAGACCACGTGGTGATTTGCGCAGGCCAGGAGCCCTTGCGCACGCTGGCCGACGAGCTGCTGGCCTTGGGCGCCAACGCCCAGTGCATTGGCGGCGCATTTGAAGCCGGTGAGCTGGACGCCAAGCGCGCCATTGATCAGGGGGCGCGGCTGGCGGCGCAGGTGTAATTCCTTATCCAAATCATCACTGCAGGTCGTTGCTCCTCCTTGCCGTGCTAGAGCACTGTCTTCGTCGTCGCGCCTACTGCAGCAATGATTTGGAAAAGGAATAGCGCGCGAAGGCGCAAGTACACCTTCAGGCCGCCCGACCCGCAGCATCCCCCAACGTAAACGCCTCCTCAAACACCGAATACCCGGCCCAATCACTGTGCGCAAAACTCAGGCGATTGCTCGATTGCTCCTGATTCAATAGCTGCTTGAGCATATTCTGTAAGGGCTTTCGGCCGATTTGGCTTAAAAGTCCGGGGGTGGGCATGACCATGGCGTGTCCGTAGCGGGTGATGTGCATCTGGGTGGTTTTGGTGGCCAGGTCGGGGTGGGCGGTGGAAAGATCTGCCAGCAGTTCATCGCGCCAGCTTTGCCAGGTGCGCTGCATCAGTTGTTGTCGCCCGTCTGGCAAGTCGCCTAACGCGCGGTAGATGGTGAGGACGGTTGGGCCGACAAAAGCACCCGTCGACAGGCTGAGCGCTTGGTGGCGGGCGTTCACGTAGCCCAGGCTGGCGCTGCCGTAAACCACGTTGTCCCATGCGGGCGCCGCGCCGGGCCGGTCGCTCAGCGGTTCGCGGACGTGGATGTTGGCCACCAGCCAGGGGGCGTAGCGCACGGCAGTGGCGGCTTGGCGCAGTACGGCGGGCGGGTTTTGCAGCACCCGCGCGGCAATGAAGATCGGCAGGGCCACGATGCAGTGCGCCGCTTGCCAGCGCTCCAGTGTGCCGGTGGCCACGTCCAGCGCATCGACTTCCACGCCGTGTTTTGCCGCGGCGATGCGGGTGACCACGCGGCCGGTTTTCAGGCGGTCTTGCAGTGGCGCGGCCAGTTGCTGGGTGAGCCAGCCATTGCCCTCGGGCCAGGTCAATACGCCGCCAAATTCGTCAGCGGGTGCGGGCGGTGCACTGCCGTCCAAGCGTGGCGCGGTAAAGCCATGGCGGCTGGCAAAGTAGTGCACGCCCGCCCAGGCCGACACGGTGGCAATGCCAGCGCCGTAGTCGTCGCGGCAGGCGTAGTCCAGGTACCAGCGCAGCTGCGGGTCGGTCAAACCCTGAGCATCCAGCCACGCTGCGAAAGTGATAGCGTCCAGCGCAATTTGCGCAGGGGCTAGCGGCACACTCAGCATGGGAACGGCAAATTTGGCTTGCTTTTGCAGCGTCTCAATCGCCTGGGCAAAGCGCTGGTATTGCGCCAGGGTTTCAGGCCCCACGCCGTCCACCGGCAGCAGGCCCGGCTGCCACTGTCCGTTGAAGTGCAGCCGCTCCTGCGGGCTGTGGCACAGGTGGCGCTCGTCATACTGCCAGCGGCCTGAAATTCGTTTTCGCAGACCCAGCTCTTCAAGCAGGTTTTGCACGGCTGGCGCGTCGTCGCTGGGCACGGGCAGGTAGTGCGCGCCCAGCGGGCAGGTAATACCGCCAACCTGCGTGCCCCGGCTGTTGCCCCCGGCCTGATCTTCCAGCTCCAGCAGCGCAAAGTCTTGAATGCCGCGTTGGCGCAAAGCCCGCGCTGCGGCCAAACCCGCCACGCCACCGCCTGCAATCAGGATCTGGGTGCGCCGCTGAACCGGTGGCCGGGTGTTTGCGATCGGCTCACGCAGCAGGTGCCCGCGCGCGTGCGAAACCCCGTTGAAGCCGCCGGTGATTTCATGCGCGGGGCGACAGCCCGCCAGCGCCAACGCGGACGCGGCCAGGAGCTGGCGGCGGGTGCTGTGGCTTGGAAAGCGCATTGGGATCGGTGCTGTCAACATGGCAGGGCATTGTGCGCATCGCACCACAAAGCGTTTGTGGCACAGTGAATTCCTAAATTCTGCAAAGCTTGCCATGGAAACAAAACCCCCACTTCCCCCCTTCACCGTTGACACCGCCACGCAGAAAGTCCGCATGGCCGAAGACGCCTGGAACACCCGCGACCCGGACCGGGTGGTGCAGGTCTACACCGACGACACGCGCTGGCGCAACCGCGCCGAGTTCCCGGTGGGGCGCGCCGAGGTGCGCGAGTTTTTGCAGCGCAAATGGGCCAAAGAGCTGGACTACCGGCTCATCAAAGAGCTGTGGGCCTTCACCGACCACCGCATTGCGGTGCGCTTTGCCTACGAGTGGCATGACGACTCCGGTCATTGGTACCGCAGCTACGGCAATGAAAACTGGGATTTCAACGCCCAGGGTTTCATGCAGCGGCGCTTTGCCAGCATCAACGACATGCCCATGAAAGCAGCAGACCGTAAGTTCTTCTGGCCCCTGGGTCGCAGGCCCGATGACCACGCCAGCTTGAGCGACCTGGGGCTGTAACGCGGCTCGATAGGGTGCAAAACCAGATGGCGCTGATGCCGCAAGCCGCAACCACCGACCCGCTGTGGCACAACCAGCTCGACTTGCTGCTGCAGTCCACCGGCGAGGGCATTTTTGGCATCGACCTGGACGGCCTTTGCATGTTCATCAACCGCGCCGGTGCCCAGATGCTGGGCTATGCGCCCGCTGAGGTGCTGGGCCGCAACATGCATGAGCTGACGCACCATTCGCACCCCGACGGCAGCCACTACCCCGACACCGATTGCCCGATCTTCAACGCCTTCCGCCGGGGCCTGCCGTGCCGGTTGGACACCGAGGTGTTCTGGTGCGCCGACCGCACCGCTTTTGCCGTCGAATACTCCAGCTACCCCATCCTGGACGGGCAGCAGGTGCGCGGCGCGGTCATCACCTTTGTGGACATCACCGAGCGCAAGCGGGCGGGCGACGAGTTACGCCGCGCCAGGGATGAATTAGAAATTCGCGTGAACGAGCGCACCGCCGAGTTGTCGCAAGCCCTGTCGCGCCTGCGCGAGCTGTCGGCCTACTCCGAGCAGGTACGCGAGGAAGAGCGCACCCGCATCGCACGCGAGGTGCACGACGAACTGGGCAGCCTGCTGGTGGCGCTGAAGATGGATGTGAACTGGCTGGATCGCCGTTTGGGTGAGTCTGATGCGGTGCACAGCGCGCCCAACGAGGCCTTGCGCAGCAAATGCCAGCACATGAGCACCTTGATTGAAGGCGCGGTGGACAACGTGGGCCGCATCATCACCGACCTGCGCCCCAGCATCCTGGACCACCAGGGCCTTTGGGCCGCGCTGGACTGGCAAGCCCATGAATTTGCCCGCACGGCCGAGCTGGCGTTGCAGTGGCAAATAGACGTGGCGCAGGCGCCCGAGTTGCCCGAGCCGCAGGCCATGGCGGTGTTTCGCATATTTCAGGAAATGCTGTCCAACGTGGGCCGCCATGCCCACGCCACCGGCTTGACGGTGCGCATCAGCGCCGATGCACACACCCTGGCCCTGACCGTGGCAGACAACGGCTGCGGCGCACCCGCCGAAGCCTTTGAAGCGGCCAACGCCTACGGGGTGATGGGCATGCGCGAGCGGGCCCGGCTGCTGAACGGAAAAATCGAGATTTCAAGCCAAATCGGGCTGGGGAGCACGTTCAGATTGCTGGGGCAGCTATCAAAATGAGAGCGATTGAAGCCATGACCCGAATCCGCGTTCTGCTGGGCGACGACCACCGCATCGTGCGCGAGGGCTTGAAGCAGGTGCTGTCCGACCCCGCCAACGGCCCGCCCGAGATTGAGGTGGTGGCCGAGGCGGCCACAGGCCCCGACGTGCTGACACAGGTTGCCGCCTTGCAAAGCCAACCCGACATGTTGCACTTGGTCTTGCTGGACATCGCCCTGCCTGAGCGCGATGGACTGGACGTGCTGCAGGCGCTGCGCCAAACCTGGCCGCAGTTGCCAGTGCTGATGCTCAGCACCTACCCCGAGCGGCAGTACGCGGTGCGCTGCATTCAGTTGGGCGCAGCGGGCTACTTGAACAAAGGTGCCGACCCGCTGGACATGGTGGCCGCCGTGCGCAAAGTGGCCGCCGGTGGCCTGTACGTGACGCCCGCCACTGCAGAGGCGCTGGCGCTGGCGGCGGGCCAAGTCGCCAGCAAAACCGGCTTGCAAGCCCTGTCGCACCGCGAGCACCAGGTATTTCAGCTCCTCATTTCGGGGCATAGCGTGAGCGAAATTGGTGCACAACTGGATCTGGCACCCAATACGGTGAGCACCTACCGCGCCCGCATTCTGGAAAAAACCGGTGCGCGCAACGATGTGGAGCTGGCTTTGTATGCCCAGCGCCACGGGAAAACCAGCACCTAAATAGCTCACCTGCGGTGTTTTGTAGGGCCAGCCCTACAAGGCATAGACACATCTCCCGCGATTTACCGCGACATCTCGCGCAGGCTGCGCCGCAGGCCCAGGCCTTGCACCAGTGCTGACATCCCAAACACCGAGGTGCACCATGTCCAACCGTTTTGATGCCTACGATGCTGACCGTCCCCTGATGCTGCGCTGCGCCTGCGGCCAGGACCACGCACCCGGTGAACACGCCGCCAGCGAACAGCAGCAGGGCCACAGCTTCATGGAAGCCAGCCTGGTCAAGGCGCTGTTTCCAATCGACAGCGTGCGCCGCGGGTTTCTGCGCGCCGTGGGTGCCAACACCGCCCGCGCCGCCATTGCGTCGGTGCTGCCGCTGGGCGCGTTGCAGGCCATGGCACAAGACAAAGGCCCGCTGGAAAAGAAAGACCTGAAGATCGGCTTCATTGCGATCACCTGCGCCAGCCCGCTCATCATGGCCGACCCACTGGGCATGTACAAAAAAGAAGGCTTGAATGTGCAGCTGAACAAGACCGCTGGCTGGGCCTTGATCCGCGACAAGATGATCAACAAAGAGCATGACGCCAGCCATTTCCTGTCGCCCATGCCGCTGGCCATGACCATGGGGCTGGGCTCCAACCAGGTGAACATGAATGTGGCCAGCATTCAAAACACCAACGGACAGGCCATCACGCTGCACATCAAACACAAAGACAAACGCGACCCAAAGAGCTGGAAAGGCTTCAAGTTTGCCGTGCCGTTTGAGTTCAGCATGCACAACTTCCTGCTGCGCTACTACCTGGCCGAAAACGGCGTGAACCCCGACACCGACGTGCAAATTCGTGTGACGCCACCACCCGAAATGGTGGCCAATCTGCGCGCGGGAAACATCGACGGTTTTCTCGGCCCTGATCCGTTCAACCAGCGTGCGGTGTACGACGAGGTGGGCTTCATCCACATCCTGTCCAAAGAAATCTGGGACGGTCACCCGTGCTGTGCGTTTGGCGTGAGTGACGAGTTCATCAAGCAAAACCCCAACACCTTTGCCGCGCTGTACCGCGCCGTGCTCTCGGCCAGCTTCATGGCCAGCCAGCCCAAAGACCGCGAGCTGATTGCCCGGGTGATTGCCCCCACCCAGTACCTGAACCAGCCCGAGGCCGTGCTGCAACAGGTGCTCACCGGCAAGTTTGCCGACGGCCTGGGCAACATCAAAAACGTGCCCGACCGTGCCAACTTTGACCCGGTGCCGTGGCAAAGCATGGCCGTGTGGATGCTCACGCAAATGAAGCGCTGGGGCTACGTGAAGGGCGACATCAATTACAAGCAGATTGCCGAAAAAGTCTTCTTGCTGACCGACGCGAAAAAGCAGATGAAGCTGGCGGGCTTCACGCCGCCCGAGGGCGCGTACAAGAAGTTCAAGGTGATGGGCAAGGAGTTTGACCCGGCCAAACCCGATGAGTATGTGAAGAGCTTTGCTATTAACAAGATGGGCTGATTCACAAGACCACACCGACGTGAAACACACCCAAAGAATCTGCGTCATTCCCGCGCAGGCGGGAATCCACCCCGGCACCCGCAAACGCTGCCTGCCGCAAGGTCTTCGCGCCTGGATCCCCGCCTTCGCGGGGATGACGTGCATGGCGGCTTCAACGTATCTGCAAAGGCCTGCATGAAATCTCTGAACGCGAAAGCGGCCCTCGTTTCCCTGCTCATCTTTTTGAGTTTTCTGGGCCTGTGGTTCGTCGCCACGCTGCCCAGCGGTGGCGGCACGCCCGCTGCTGCTGCAGCCCTGAGTGCCGAACAGGCCGAATACAACAAGATGATGGGCAAAGACGCCGGCAGCACCAAAACCACCGGTTTTCCCACGCTGGGGCAAATGGGCGCCACCGTGGTCAAGCAGCTGTCCGATCCGTTCTACGACAACGGGCCGAACGATAAAGGCATCGCCATTCAGCTGGCCCACTCGCTGGGTCGCGTGGGGCTGGGCTTTCTGCTGGCCTGTCTGGTGGCCATTCCGCTGGGGTTTGTGATTGGCATGAGCCCGCTGCTGCAGCGCGCGTTTGACCCCTTCATTCAGGTGCTCAAGCCCATCAGCCCGCTGGCCTGGATGCCGCTGGCGCTATACACCATCAAAGACTCGTCGATCTCTGGGGTGTTCGTCATCTTCATCTGCTCGGTATGGCCCATGTTGCTGAACACCGCATTTGGCGTGGCCTCAGTCAAGCGCGAGTGGCTGAACGTGGCCAGCACGCTGGAGGTCAAGCCGCTGCGCAAGGCCTTCCAGGTGATCTTGCCCGCCGCCGCGCCCACCATCCTGACCGGCATGCGCATCAGCATGGGCATTGCGTGGCTGGTGATCGTGGCCGCCGAAATGCTGGTGGGCGGCACTGGCGTGGGCTACTTTGTATGGAACGAGTGGAACAACCTGTCGCTGACCAATGTGATCTTTGCCATTTTGGTGATTGGCGTGGTGGGCATGCTGCTGGACTTGATGTTTGCGCAGTTGCAGAAGATGGTGACGTATGTGGAGTGATTCTGACGCACGTATTCCCGTTGCCACGTCCAAGAAAGACACAGCGATGAAAGACTTCCTGCGAATCGAAGGCCTGTCCAAAGCATTCGCCGCTGACAAGCCGGTGTTTGCCAACGTGTCGTTCACGTTGGACAAGGGTGAGTTCGTTTGCATCATTGGCCACTCGGGCTGCGGCAAAACCACCATCCTGAACGTGCTGGCCGGGCTGGACACCGCCACCAGCGGCAATGTGTTCATGGATGGTCGGGAACTGGTGGGCCCCAGCCTGGAGCGCGGCGTGGTGTTTCAAAGCCATGCGCTCATGCCCTGGCTGAGCGTGCGCAAAAACATCGCGTTTGCCGTGGTCTCGCGCTGGCCCGAGTGGTCGGCCGCGCAAGTCAACGTGCATGTGGAAAAGTTTGTGGCCCTGGTGGGGCTGATGCCGGCGATTGACAAAAAGCCTTCCCAACTGTCGGGTGGCATGAAGCAACGCGTGGGCATAGCGCGGGCCTTTGCCATTCAGCCCAAGATGCTGCTGCTGGACGAACCGTTTGGCGCGTTGGATGCGCTGACACGCGGCACGATTCAAGACGAGCTGATGAGCATCGTGCGGCAAACCCAGCAAACGGTTTTCATGATCACCCACGATGTGGACGAAGCCATCCTGCTGGCCGACCGGATTATTTTGATGACGAATGGGCAGGACTTGCCGGGCGGCGCGAACAGCGATGCGCCTGGCGGCTATGTCCCCGGCGGCATTGCCGAAACCGTCACCAATACCCTGCCGCGCGACCGCAAGCGCGCTGGGCTGCACCACCTGAGTGGCTACTACGAGCTGCGCAACCACATTGTTGATTTCCTGGTCACCCGCGCCAAAGCCGAACACAAGGAGAATTAAACAGCCGAACGCAGAGGACGCAAAAGTAAAGCCCGAAGTTTTGCCATCTCCTTCTGCGCACTCTGCGCAATTTTCGCGTCCTCTGCGTTCAAATTTCCCCGATTGCTTTCCCCGTTTTCAAACCACCCCACCATCAAAGGAGACCCCCATGAACCGCAACGACATCACCGAGAAAATCATCACCGTCAAGGTGGCCAAGGGCATTCAATGGGCCGACGTGGCTGCAAAAGTGGGCCATTCCAAGGAGTGGACCACCGCGCTGTGCCTGGGCCAGATGACGGCCACGCCCGAACAGGCCAAAGTGATCGGCAAGATCTTTGGCTTAACGGCAGAAGAGCAAAAATGGCTGCAAGTCGTGCCCTACAAAGGCTCCCTGCCCACGCCCGTGCCCACCGACCCGCTGATCTACCGCTGGTACGAGATCGTCAGCGTCTATGGCACCACCATCAAAGAGCTGATTCACGAAGAATTTGGCGACGGCATCATGAGCGCCATCGACTTTTCCATGGACATCGTGCGCCAGCCCGACCCCAAGGGCGACCGCGTGAACGTGGTGCTGTCGGGCAAGTTTTTGCCTTACAAAACCTACTGACACAGCCCAGGGCCGTTTTTACGTAAAAATGGCCATGAGCCCTTATAGATACTGCTCAAACAGCTATAGAAATAGTAGCGCTATACCGGTGCTGTAGGCTCAAGGACCACTACAGGAGCCCGCATGCCCCGCCCCATCCTTTCCGAGCAACACATCCACCCAGCTATCCGCGAGCGCGTCGCCACACTGCACAGCGCCATCGTGCAAGAGGTGCAAGCGGCGGTGGCGGTGCACCCCGTGGTGGTGGTGGGCATGGCACAAAACCCGTTCCCCAAAAAAGCTCGCAAGGCGCTCGATGCGGCGGGCATTGCCCACCACGACCTGGACTACGGCAACTACCTGAGCCGCTGGCGCGAGCGCAATGCGCTGAAGGTGTGGACGGGCTGGCCGACGTTTCCGATGGTGTTTGTCAACGGTACGCTGATCGGTGGTGCGGACGATTTAGCGCGGTTGATGGCGACGGGGGAGTTGAAGACGCTGTTGGGCTGATTTCAAGACGTTTTTCAAGAATTTCAGCCAAAAGCACTGACAGCCCTTATAGATACTGCTCAAGCAGCTATCGAATTCATAGCGTCGGATAGTCGGTGTACCCCTTCTCACCACCGCCATAAAACGTCGCTTTGTCGGGCGTGTTCAGCGGTGCATCGGTACGCAGCCGCTCCACCAGATCGGGGTTGGCGATGTATAGCTTGCCAAAGGCAATCAGGTCGGCGCCAGCTTGCAGCGAGTGTTTGGCCAGCGCTTTGTCATAGCCGTTGTTCACCATCCAGGCCGCACGGCCGCCGGCGGCGTTGTAGGTGGCTTTCAGGGCGGCGTAGTCAAACGGGCGATCGGGCAGTTCGCGCGGGCCACCGGTGGCGCCTTCGATGATGTGGATGTATGACAAACCCATCGGTGCCAGCTTCTCGGCCACGTATGCAAACAGGGCTTGCGGATCGGCGTCGACCACATCGTTGGCCGGGGTGACCGGGGAGATGCGCAGCGCGGTGCGGTCGCCACCGATTTTTTGCGTGACAGCCGTCATCACTTCCAGCAGCAGGCGGGCACGGTTCTCGATGCTGCCGCCATACGCGTCGGTGCGGTGGTTGCTGCCAGTTTTCAGGAACTGGTCGATCAGGTAGCCATTGGCCGCATGCACCTCCACACCGTCAAAACCCGCCACATGGATGGCATCGTGCGCAGCCCGCACGTAGTCGGCGACGATGCCGGGCAGCTCGGCAGCGTCCAGCGCACGGGGCAGGGAGGTTTCTACAAATGAGCCCACGCCGTCATGAATGACAAAGGTTTTGGTCTTGGCCGCAAGGGCCGATGGTGCCACCGGCGCTTGCCCACCGGGCTGCAGGCTGGTGTGCGAGACGCGGCCCACATGCCACAGCTGCACCACGATGCGGCCACCGGCGGCATGCACCGCATCGGTCACTTTTTTCCATTCGGCCAACTGCTCGGGCGCGTACAGACCCGGCACATCGGCATAGCCCTGTCCCTGGTGGCTGATGGCCGTGGCCTCAGTGATGAGCAAGCCTGCGCTGGCACGCTGTGCGTAGTAGGTCGCGGCCAGCGGCCCGGGCACCGCGCTGGGGGAGCGGTTGCGCGTGAGCGGGGCCATGACGATGCGGTTGGGCAGAAGCAGAGGGCCCACTTGGAGCGGCGAAAACAGGGAGTGCATGAAAAAGTCAGTGTGTGATGGCAGGGGCGCGCAGCTTACGGGTTGCCAAAAGGTCTGGGCTGGCGCGGGTTATTGAGCCGCGGCGCTGTCACAGCAGCGTCACTGTTTCAAGTGCTTACTCGCCGGGCACTCACCAGGAGAAGTCGCATGATTACAAAACCACCCGCCTTACTGGGCGCTCTGTTCACTGCCGCCTTGCTGGCTGCCTGCGGCGGCGATGACGCAGCGGTGGCCCCAATCGCATCTATAACTGCCCCAGCCACCTTGCAGGGCGTGTTTCTGGATTCCGCCGTCGAAGGCCTGGAATACACCACCAGCACCAACGCCACCAAAACCCTGACCTCTGCCAGCGGCGGCTTTACCTGCCGCGTGGGCGACAACGTGAGTTTCTTTGTCGGTGCCATGGCACTGGGCGCAGCCCCGTGCAGCACCACCATCACCCCGCTGATGCTGGTGGGCAGCGTGGACGTGAAAAACGACGGCGTGGTCAACCGTGCGCTGGCCCTGCAAACGCTGGACGAAGACTTTGACGCGTTCAACGGCATCAAGCTCACCCCCGAAGTGCGCACCGCCCTGGCCGCTCGCACCATGGACTTTTCGCTCGCACCCGCCGCCTTCAATGCCGCGTTGACAGCCACTTTGGCCTTGTTGCCCAATGCCTACAAAACGCGCGTGGTCGACGAAGACCGCCGCCTGCAGGCGCGCGAGCATTTTGAAGACACACTGGCATCCCGTTTAGGAGCCCCTGTGAACGAAACCTTCTCGCAAACCAACGCCCTGGGCACCGTGGCCGTCACCGTCACGCGCTACGCCGTGCAAGCTTCCAGCTCTTTCTATATTCCTTACGAAGGCACAGGCAACGCCGCCTCGAAAGCGGAATACGCCAACGGTTTCCTGCCCGCCTACGGCTCCGGCCTGGCCTACAAAGGCAGGCTGGCCGATGGCACGCTGGAGTTTTACGCCATCACCGACCGCGGCCCGAACGGCGACGGCCCGAAGATCGCCCGGTCGATCCTGGAGTCGTCCACCGCCAGCGGCACGTCGGATGCGAAAATTTTCCCGTCACCGAGTTTCGTGCCCTCCCTGGGCATCATCACCCTGGGCAAAGACGGCGCGGTGCTCAAGTCACGTCTGCCCATCAAGGTCAGCGCCAGCGTCAACACCAACGGCCTGTCTGTTCCCCCAGGCCGCGTGGGTGCCACCGGCGAAGCCCCGCTGACCGATGCGCTGAAGTACGAGCCCACCAAAGCTAACTACAGCGACAACGGCATCGACCCTGAATCGGTGGTGGCCGACCCGGCCCGCAATGCGCTGTGGGTGTCTGACGAATACGGCCCGTTCATCTTGAAAATTGACCCGACCACCGGCGTGATTTTGAAGAAATACCAGCCTGGCACCGGTGCCACCGATCTGCCGAACATTTTGCTCAAGCGTCGCGCCAACCGCGGCATGGAAGGCCTGGCGCTGGACCCCACCAGCAAAAAACTGCATGGCTTCCTGCAAAGCCCCCTATCAGACGGCGCCGTGGGTACCCGCAACGTGCAAGACTTTGCCCAGTTCGCCCGCTGGGTGGAATTCGACCCCACCACCGAAACCACCAAGCTCTACGCTTACCCGATTGACGGCGCGATCTATGACCGGGGCCGCACCGGCAGCGCCAAACTGGGTGACCTGACCGCTCTGGGCAACGGCAAATTCGTGGTCATCGAGCAGGGCCTGAGCGCCGCCGGCAAGGTGTTCAACTGGCTCATGCTGGTAGAAGTGCCCGCCAACGCCACCAACATCGCAGCCATCGGCAGCGAGTTGGAAAAGAACAGCATGAGTGCGACATTCGCCAGCCCCACCGCCTACAGCGAAGTGGTGAAGCTGAAGAAAACCCTGCTGCTGGACTTGAACAAAACCGGCTGGCTGGCCGAAAAAGCCGAAGGCCTGGCCCTGGTGGACGACAACACCCTGGTTTTGACCAACGACACCGACTTCGGCATGAAAACCAACGTGCTGGATGCCACCGGTGCCTCAATCGCCGGTGCCGACGTGACCGCCTGCACCGTGAACGCGGCTGGCGTGCTGACCGGCTGCGCCGCAGCGGGTGGCGTCACTGCCCGCGTCGCCCGCAACAGCGACCTGGACCGCACACAGCGGCTGTGGATGATCAAGTTTGGCAAGAAGTTGAGCGATTTCAGCGTGCCTGCCACGCCGTAGGCATCACTGATGCGAATGGCACGCCATTGCCGATTCGCTCAAAAGAGACGCCGCGTGCCTAGGTGAAAGTACCGAGGCCGACGTGTTTAAGCCTTCTCCGGCCTTAAACTTAGGTGTTAATTAATGCTACTGAACTCATGACAAACGAAAAACTCCGGTCTGCAGCCATTGATGCGGTAGCGCATTACATGGGCATTGCAGCGGAGTTTGTTGTCGACGATGCCTTTGAGGAAGCCAGCAAGAGCCCTGCTTTTGCCAGCAAACCCCAACTGCAAGAAATGGTCTTTCTCATTTGCCTGGGCAAGTTGCTGCCGCCCGAAGTGCCTTTTGTCAAAGTCAAAGCGGCAATCATCAAAGCGGCTGCCTTAAAGCCGCAGCCGTGATGCGCCACATCAACCCCGTTCTTACTGACTTATCAAGGAGCTGCTCATGACATCCATCCGCTCACGCCTGACGGCCGGTCTGGCACTGATCATTTTGTTCTTTGTGGCTCAGGCCGCGCTGGTCTGGTGGGGCCAGGACAACGCGAGGCGCGACGTGGTGGACGCCACGCGCAAAAACACCGTCGCCTCATCCCAGCTCAGCGAACTGGCGGTTCTCGCGCAACAAATCCGCCGCTATGAAAAAGAGTACTTCGTGTATGTCAGCAACCGCGAACGGCGGGACGGCTACACCAAGGAGTGGAATGCAACGGCAGACAAGATGGGCAAATTGCTGGAAAACATCCGTGCCAACCCGGACAAAGCTTTCACCGGCGAAGATGTGGCCGCTGTCACGACGTGGACGCAAGCAGCTGATTTTTACAATGGTGAGATGCGGCGCATTTTTGAACTCGTCAACGCGCAACCGAGCGCACCCACTACATCGGGCTCGTTGACGGTGACACCTACCGCGCTGTCGCCCATCGAAGTCAACGGCATGATTACCGCTGGAAAAGACAGGTTTTCCGGGGTGTTGATCAAGGGCGTGTCGACCATGGCGGCCGAGAAAACCAAGCAAACGCTGGGACTCGCCGAGTTGGCAAGCAACCGGTTCAACCAGCTGTTAACCGCGGTGCTGGTGACCGTTGCGGTCGGCATTCTGGTCGCGTTAGGCCTCATTTTTACCCTACCTAAAGCGGTTTCAGGACCGCTGGCGCAACTGACCGAAGCAGTGGATCAAATCAGCAAAGGCAAGGTTGACCAAAAGGTGACGGTGGCCAACATTGCAGAATTTGACGGCCTGTCACAGGCGCTGGAGCGTTTGCGTCTGGGTCAACAAGCGCTGATTGCGCGCCTTCGTCGCTAGCCTGCAGAGTGGATTTGCATCAAATGCTACTTATTTGATAGCTGCTTGAGCAATTTCCACAAGGGCTGCAGGCCTATTTGACTGAAATTCCCGACTTTTGTGTCATGAACGTCTGCTCAGGGGCGTTTGACGACCGTTTGCTCAATCGCCCCAAACAGGCTCCCGCCGTCCTTGCCCTTCATCTCGATGCGGATCGTGTCACCAAACTTCATGTAGTCGGTCGCCGGTTTGCCGTCTTATATGAGGCCAATGCCAAAATTTATCTCGGCACAGCAGCACCCAAAATCGCAGCTGCGGTAGTGACTGTCACCTACGGAAAATACCAGGAGGGATGGGTATCGGTCGCGCGGCGCGGTGAAAAACTGGATCAACAATTTGCAAACTTGAAGGTCGGAGCCACCACAGCGCAAGTAACCATGAACACCGTGTGGGGCGTCCAATTCTTTCCATTGCCGGCGGGCTCATACAAAATCATGGTCCCCGACGTACCGCACGCTGGCAACATGACCCGCTTTTATCGCGCTGTAGCTGATCGACTCAAACATGATCAAGTCTGGTTTCCAATTCAATACGGCGACAACAGCCGCTACGTGCATGTCGGTAACGTTTCCGAAGGCTGTGTCACCGTGGTGGACCTGAACGCCTGGGCTTCTATCTGCCAAGAATTGGTCAGCCACCGATCACCTGATGGCAAATACGTGGGAACGCTCGTGGTCACGGGCAAGCCTGAAAGAGCCAAGTGAACGCTGCAAAAAACGCAGGTGCACTGCGCGTTTTGGCTGCCAGTGTTTTGCTGTTGGCGTTCGTGGCTGGGGCTGATGCGAAAACAGATACAACGCAAAAACCCGGCGAGGCAGTACCAGGGGTCGCCGACATCGCGTGCACAGACTTTCTGGCTCAGCTGCGCAAAAAGCCGCCCAAGCTGGAATTTGTCAGCTGCGAAAAAATTCGCCAGTACGGCACACCTGCGCTCGTGGCTAGATACCGCATGGCGGGTGCTGATGCTGCGGCCATTGAGGCCTACTTTGTCAAGAGCGCGCACATGCCGCCGCTACGCTTCTTGTGTTGCGGCTGGGAATCGATCCCCAAATCGCCTAAGGCGCAAACCAGAACCGGTTTTTATGTGTGGCGCGGACAACGCTTTGAAATCACCATGAGCAGTGACGAATCAACTGCCAGTCAACGCAAACGATGGGCTGAGATTCCCCACTTCCAGGTCAGAGCAACGATGTATACGGAATCACCGTGATTGCATCGCAGGAGCGATGCTTTTGTTGCGTTGTCCCAGTACCTGAAAATGCTATATATTTTGTAGCTGCTTGAGCAGTTTCCAATAGGGCTGAAGGCCTATTTGGCTCGAGGGTCAACGCTTTGCCCTGCCGGGCTGCAATCCGTCATGCACACGTAGCCTCTGCCGCTTTCCGCTCACGGCCGCTTGACCACCGTTTGGTCTATCGCCCCAAACATGCTCCCGCCGTCCTTGCCCTTCATCTCGATGCGGATCGTGTCACCGAACTTCATGTAGTCGGTCGCCGGTTTGCCGTCTTGTATGGTCTCGATCGCGCGTTTTTCGGCGATGCAGCTGTAGCCCTTCGTCCATTCCTTTTTGCCATCGACTTCCGTCGCGCGGTTGCTGACCGTACCGCTGCCCACGATGGAACCCGAGCGCACGTTGCGAGTTTTGCAGATGTGGGCAATGAGTTGGCCGAAGTGAAAGGTCATCTCACCTCCGGCGTCGCAGCGGCCCACGGTGCGGCCGTTCCACTGGCTTTGAATGGTCAGGTGCAGGCGGCCTTTGTTCCAGCTGTCGCCCAGCTCGTCCAGGGTGACGGCCACGGGGCTGAAGGCAGTGGCGGGTTTGCTCTGGAAGAAGCCGAAACCCTTGGCCAGTTCGTCGGGAATCAGGTGGCGCAGGCTCCAGTCGTTGGCCAGCATCACCAGGCGAATGCCGTCCAGCGCCTGGTCGGGTGTGCTGCCCATGGGCACGTCGCCAGTGACCACGGCCACCTCGGCTTCAAAGTCGATGCCGAACGCTTCCGAGGGCACGGGCGAATCGTCGCGTGGGCCCAAAAAGTCGTCGCTGCCGCCCTGGTACATCAGCGGCTCGGTGTAGTAATTCGCGGGCACTTCGCTGTTGCGCGCCAGGCGCACCAGCTCCACGTGGTTGATGAAGGCAGAGCCGTCGGCCCACTGGTAAGCGCGGGGCAAGGGTGCCATGCACTGGGCGGGGTCAAACGGGAATGGGTGGGCGCTTTTGCGGCCACTGGAAGCGCCGTCGCCAGCGCGATTCAGCGCGTCGTACAAATCCTGCAATTGGGGCGACATGAAACCCCAGTCGTCCAGTACTTGCTGCAAGGTGTCGGCAATGCCAGTCGCATAATGAGCCTGGCTTAAATCACGTGAGACGACCACCAATTGGCCATCACGCGAGCCGTCTTTGTAGGTTGCCAGTTTCATGGGTTGTTCTCCGGTTGGGCTGAGCGCTTGAAATTACGCATAGTGAAATGAATTTAACTAATCGAAATTTTAGTCGTGGGTGTTGCATTGGATAAGACAGTGTCCCACGGCCTTGCCCGCGCAGGCATTCAATCGGTTGAAGTCGGCTTTGCGCTGCTGGAGGTGCTGGCCCAAGCGCCCGGCGCCATCATGCTGCGCGACCTGGCTGCAGCGGCCCAGATGAGCGCCGCCAAAGCGCATCGCTACCTGGTGAGTTTTCAGCGTCTCGGCCTGGTGGTGCAAGACCCGGCCACCACCCGCTACGACCTGGGGCCTGCGGCGTTGCGCCTGGGGCTGGCCAGCCTCTCGCGGCTGGACGCGGTGAAGCTGGCCCGCGAGCGCGTGGCGCAATTGATTGCGCCGATTGGCCACACGCTGGCGCTGGCGGTGTGGGGCAACCACGGGCCGACCATCGTGCATTGGGAGGAGTCGCCCCAAGCCATTACCGTCAACCTGCGCCTGGGCGATGTGATGCCGCTGCTCTCGTCGGCCACCGGGCGCTGTTTTGCCGCGCATCGGCCGTATGAATCCATGGCCAAGCTGCTGGAACGTGAGTTGGCTCAGGCCAAACTGCTGGCACAGCGTGATGCGGTGCGCAGCGATCTGCCCACCACGCGCACCCAGGCCGACGCGCTACTGCGCGAAGTGCGCGAGCGGGGTGCAGCGCGGGTGATCGACACGCTGCTGCCTGGCGTCGTGGGGTTTTGCGTGCCGGTATTCGATGCCGATGGCCACATGGCGCTGGGTCTGGTAGCGCTCGGGTCGGCGGCGACCTTTGACGCGGAATGGAACGGCGCAGTGCATGGCCCCCTGGCGCAAGCGGCGCAGCAGCTCTCGGCTGACTTGGGGCATGTGAGGTGAAAGTGGCTGGGCCCTCTCCGCGCTGGCTTGGCCTGGCGGGTTGGCGCGGTATGGCGGGCTTGGTGGTGGCGGTGGGGCTGGTGCATGGCTGGTTGGCCACACAGCTGCCACTGACCCATGTGTCTCACGCGCCGGCCGCGCTGCCTGCGCTTCAGGGCACGCTGCGGCCCGCGTGGCCCGCGCCGTTGCCGCAGGTGCCTGCAAAACCCGTTGACGCAGCTGTTTTACCTGCTTTTAAGCCAAATCGGCCACCAGCCCTTTTAGATACTGCTCAAGCAGCTATCAATATAGTAGCGGTCAAAAAGCCAGAACCCCTTGGGTCGCCAAGGGCGACAGTGCCAGCACCTGAACAAGCCGCCAGCGCACCAGTCCCAACCCTCACCGCAGCAAGCACCCCAGCCAATGACCTGGCCGCGCAACTACCCGGCTCTACCCGCCTGCTGTACGACACGCAGGGCCAGACCCGCCAGCAAATTTGGCGGGGCCAGGCGCAGCTGATGTGGCAGCACGACGGCAGTCAGTACCAGGCCCGTATGAGTGTGCAGGCCACAGGCGATGGGTTGGCAGCCGCCCGGCGAAGTCAAACCAGCGCAGGCCGCGTGGTGGCTGGCGGCTTGCAGCCCGAGCGCTATGCCGACAAGACCCGCAGCGAACAGGCTGCCCATTTCGAGCCCGACCAGGCACGCGTTCGTTTCAGCGCCAACACGCCCGACGCGGCCTGGCAAACCGGCATGCAGGACGCGCTGAGCGTGTGGCTACAACTGGCCAGCGTGGTGGCGGCCAACCCGAGTGGCTACCCGGTGGCCAGCCAGATCACGCTGCCCACCGCCACCACCCGAGAGGCGGGCAACTGGGTGTTTGAAGTGGATGGCGTGCAGCCGCTGGATCTGCCTGGCGGTATGCGCAAAACCCTCAAACTGCGTCGCCTGCCCCTGGGCGACTACGATGCAAGCATTCAAGTCTGGCTGGCGCCCGAATGGCAGTACTTGCCGGTGCGCTGGCGCACCGAATGGCCAAACGGCGATTTTTTGGATCAGCAGTGGCGGGCTACGGATGTACCCTAGTGCCTTCATTGCGTGTGCACCTTGAAACTGGCCCGTACGTTGCTAGCTAATAAACATATGTCCACTGATCGCCCCACTCCCCCAACAACCCAGAAAGAAAGCCATCCCATGCAAATGCTGTATGACTCGGAGTCGTTTGTGGTGGTCCACCTGCAGGCGGGCGAACCCTTGAGTGACCCCAGCCGCCCTGATGTGCCCGCCCTGGCCCGCCACGGCTTTGAAATTGTTGACAAACGTTCCAACAAAGAGGTCTACCTTGATGGCTCGTGGGCCGAACTCTTTCAGCAGCAAATCACCGCCTGGCAGCTGAAAACGCCTACGCAAGAAGAAGTGGAAGACACGCTGGACGGCTACGCCCAGATGGCGCAAAACCCGATACTGGTGCATTAACCCAAGAAATACTAGGGTTTCTACTGATACATAAGACTTTAGGGTCTTACAAATTACCACATGGTTTTTAAGTGTACTCATTGGTATAGAATGCAGCCTGCATCGCCGGAGAGGCGGGCAGTTTTTGTTCAACTACCTTCGGAGTTCTCATGAAAAAGTCAATCATCGCAATGGCCCTGGCAGTGGGCGTAGCCGGTTCCGCATTTGCAAAAGACATCGTTGACACCGCCGTCGGCGCTGGCAACTTCAAAACCCTGGCCACCGCCCTGCAAGCCGCAGGTCTGGTCGACACCCTGAAAGGCAAAGGCCCCTTCACCGTGTTCGCACCGACCGACGAAGCATTCGCAAAAATCCCCAAGGCTGATCTGGACGCCCTGTTGAAAGACAAAGCCAAGCTGACTGCCGTGTTGACCTACCACGTGGTGCCAGGCAAGGTAATGGCCAAGGACGTGAAAGCCGGCATGGTCAAAACCGTGCAAGGCTCTGACATCACCCTGGCTACAGCTGGCGGCGTGACCGTCAACGGTGCCAAAGTGATCGCAGCCGATGTGGCCGCCGACAACGGCGTGATCCACGCGATCGACACGGTCATCATGCCGAAGTAATCCCCAGTGATCGCATGGGCTGTTGGCCCTGCGCTCGTCCAGCCAAACGGCAGGGTGGTATCAACCACCTTGCCGTTTTTTTTAGGATTTTTCTGATGTTGATACGCCTTATTTATGCCAGCCGCACGAAAAATGTCGGCCCCATGGATGTCAAAGACATTCTGGACAGCTCCCGCCGCAACAACCGTTCCATTGGCGTAACGGGTGCGCTGTGCTTGTCAAACGGCATCTTTTTGCAGTGTCTGGAGGGTGAGCGTGCCGCGGTCAACACCCTGTATCACCGCATCTTGCTGGACAGCCGCCACACCGACCCGGCGATTCTGGATTTCGTAGAGATCCATAAGCGCGAGTTTGGCGTTTGGAGCATGGGACTGGTGTCTTCCATTGCTGAAAATCAGGCCTTGTTCCTGAAGTACAGCCCGGGTGCCGAATTTGACCCTTACGGCATGAGCCCGCTCGCGCTGCGCGAGTTTTTCAGCGAATTGCAAGCCAACACCCGCTGGTTAAGCTGAGCGGCGATGGACAACGCGCCTACCGGTTTGCACAGGGTTTTGTCTTTTGGTTGCAGTGGGTTGTTGGCCGGTCTAGTGATGACGCTGGTCGCGTGTGCACCGATGGCGCCACTGAAGTCCTCCGGCGAGCAAGTGCTGAAGCTACTGCCCACGCAAGCGGTGCTATTGGGCGAGCAACACGACGCGCCCGAGCATGCCAGTCTGGCTCAGGCAGCGGTGCGCGCACTGACCCAGGCCAATGCCCTGGCGGCACTGGCCCTTGAAATGGCCGAAAGCCCCGCCAGTACGGCAGCATTGAAACCCGACGCCACTGAGGAGGCGGTCCAGGCCGCCTTGAACTGGCAAACACAGGCCTGGCCCTGGACCCGCTATGGCCCGGTGGTGATGGCGGCGGTGCGAGCCGGTGTTCCCGTGCTGGGTGCCAACCTGCCACGTGCGCACATGCGCGAGGCCATGCGCGAAGAGGCACTCGATCAGCGGCTGAGTGCGGCGGCCCTGGCCGTCCAACGCCAGGCCATCGTCGACGGCCATTGCCAGTTGCTGCCGGCCAGCCAGGTTGCGGGCATGACGCGCATTCAGATTGCCCGCGATGTGGCCATGGCCCGCACCGTGCAACAAGCGGCCCGCCCGGGGCAAACGGTGCTGCTGCTGGCCGGCGCGGCGCACGTGAACCGCCAGTTGGGCGTGCCGTTGCACTTGCCACCGGAATTCAAGTCAAAAGTGCTGATAGCCCTTGTGGATACTGCTCAAGCAGCTATCAAAAATGAAGCGGTAGCGGACCTGCTGTGGGTCACACCCGCGTTACCACCGACTGACTATTGCGCCCAGTTGCGCCTGCAGTTTCGACCTGGTTCTTGACTCGGAACGATTTACTCGCGAACTCCCGTTCGGGCTGAGGTATCGAAGCCCTCGCTAGCACTTCCTTCGACACCTCAGGACAGTCAGCACAGCTTCTTTAGGGCGAACGCAGGTGAGTCAGCACCCTTGCGGCTAGCTGCGGTAGCTGGCATCCAGCTTGTCGACCTGCCGCACCAACGCGTCAAACACGTCCTGCCCCGAGCCAAACTTCGCGTCGAACTGCAGCGCGTCCTGCGTCGTTTTGCGGGCCAGGGCTTCGGGCACGGCAATCGCGGGGCCGAGCGCGGCTTGGGCCACCTGCACGTCACAGGCACGCTGCAAGGTCCACAGGCGCACAAAGGCCAGCGGCAAGGTCGCGCCCCAGGCCAGCAGGCCGTGGTTGCGCAGGATGACCAGCGGTTTGTTGCCGATGTTGGCCAGCAGTCGCGGTGCTTCATCGGCATGGATGGTGATGCCTTCAAAGTCGTGGTAGGCCACCTGGTCGTGCAGCTGGGCCGAGTAAAAGTTGTTTTGCTTAAGGGCTGCCTGGCTGCAGGCCACGGCCAGGCCCGAGGTCGTGTGGGTGTGCATGACGCAGTGCGCCTCGGGCAGATGGCTGTGAATGGCCGCGTGCACCGTGAAGCCAGCAGGGTTCACGGGCCAGGGGTTGTCGCTGTCGAGCTTTTGGCCCTGCACATTGATCTTGACCAGGTTGCTGGCGGTGACTTCGCTGTAGTGCAGGCCGAAGGGGTTGATGAGGAAGTGTTTGTCAACACCACTGACGGACTCGGGTAGCCGCACGGTGATGTGGTTGTAAATCATCTCGGTCCAGCCCAGCAGGGCGAACACGCGGTAGCAAGCGGCCAGTTGGAGGCGGGCGGCTTGCTCTTCAGGATGGATCAGGGGGTGCATCAAGGGGTTTGTCATCGTCATGATTTAAATCGTTGTGCCAAATCTTGCGCGGCGCTTCGCAGCAGCATCGTGTCCACCCCCACCGCGACAAACAAGGCCCCGGCATCCAGCCACTTGCGGGCGCTGGCCTCCGTGGTGGCCAGAATGCCGGGCGCTTTGCTCGCTTGCAGGATGCGGCGAATGCCGTCTTCAATAGCGGCCTGCACTTCGGGGTGGCCCGCGTTGCCCGGATAGCCCATCGAGGCCGAGAGGTCGGCAGGGCCGATGAACACGCCATCCACCCCAGGCGTTGCCGCGATGGCGTCGATGTTGCGCATCGCCAGTGCCGTCTCGGCCTGCACCAGCACACACACCTGGTCGTTGGCCTCGTGTACGTAATCTGGGTGAGCCTGCCAGCGCGAGGCTCGCGCCAGCGCCGCGCCCATGCCGCGTATGCCCTGCGGCGGGTAGCGGCTGGCGCGCACGATGGCCTGCGCTTCTTCAGCCGTGTCCACCATCGGTACCAGCAGGGTCTGCGCCCCAATGTCCAGGTATTGCTTGACAAGCGTGGTGCCGATGTGGCCCGAGCCCACCGGAATGCGCGCCACCGTATGCGAGGGGTAGGGCGCCACGGCCTGCAACTGACTCAGCACACTGCGCACATCGTTGGGCGCATGCTCGCCGTCAATCAACAACCAGTCAAAGCCCGCCCCGGCGCAGATCTCTGCGCAGTACGGGTCGGCGAGGCCGAGCCACAGGCCGATTTGGGGTTGTTTGTTTTGAAGGGCTTGCTTGAAGAGGTTGGCGGGGGTTTTCATGGTGTTTTCATGGCCTAAACGAATCGAAATTCAAAGCGACCCAACGGGCCGTAATCGGCGTCAAACACATCGCCGTGTTTCGCTACAACCGGGCGGGTGAACGAGCCCGCCAGCACGATTTCGCCGGCTTGCAGGCACTCGCCCCAAGCAGACAGTTTTTGCGCCAGCCAGGCCACGCCAATCGCCGGGTGCCCTTGCACGCCCGCCGCCAAACCAGTTTCTTCGACCACGCCGTTTTGCCGCAGCACTGCACCACACCAGGGTAAGTCCACGGCATCGGGTTTGACGCGATGGCCGTCGATCACGATGCCCGCGTTCGCCGCGTTGTCGCTGATGGTGTCTTGCACTTTACGCATTTGCTTCGTGTCGCGGCAGACCTGCTCGATGCGTGCGTCGATGATTTCAATGGCGGGGGTGATGTAGTCGGTGGCGGCCAGCACATCGTCCACCGACACCTGTGGGCCTTCCAGCTTGTGCTTGAGCACAAAAGCCAGCTCCACCTCCACGCGTGGTGCAATGAAGCGCTGCGTGGGAATGTTGCCCGGGGCAAACAGCATGTTGTCCAGCAAGGTGCCGTAGTCGGGCTCGTTGATCTGGCTGGCCTGCTGCATCGCGCGCGAGGTCAGGCCAATTTTGTGGCCAATGACGCTGCGACCTTGTGCCAGCTTGAGCTGCATCCAGGCGCGGGAGATTTCGTAGCCGTCTTGCATGGTCATGCCCGGAAAGCGGCGGGAGAAGTGCGTGAGCTGCACACGGGTTTGCTCGGCGGTTTGCAGCTCTTGGGCGAGTTGGTGGATGAGTGATGAATCAAGCATTTGGCGTTCACGCCTACAAAGTTGGAGCGGCAAATAAAGGATGCAGGTTGCTGTGCTTGCCATCAAACACCTCCTGCCCTTCGTCAATCTGCACCGTCAATCCCAGGTGCCGTTGCTTGAAATTCAAGTCAAAGTGGGCTCTAGCCCTATCCAATATTGCTCGACCAGCTATGTTTTTAATAGCATCACTGCGCCCCTTGCCCATGCGCAGATTCAAGTAAACGAACGCATAGTCCCCCTTCCCATCCGCCACCGCACTGTGCGCAGCCGGATACGCCAGCACCCGCGTGCCACCGGTTGGGAACACCTGCTTGTTCTGCTCATCACTCACCGCCAGCAACGTATCCGCCAGGCTGCGACACAGCGCGCCCATGTCGGTTTCGCGCTCCAGGTTGGCGGTGTAGAGGATGACGAGGTGAGGCATAAGAATTAATTGGGGTCAGATCACCATTAACTACCGTGCAGTCTGTTCGGCGGACAGTGCCGTCACCGGAAACACCGCATTGATCTGCCCCGTCCCCGAGCTGCCAAAGTACGGTGTGATCACTTCCGCCGGCGCTGTGTAGGCGTCCCAGCCCAGCGCGCCGAGCAGCATCGCGGTGTCGTGCATGTCGCCTTCGCCCCAGCACTTGTCGGCGTACATGGGCAGCATGGCGATAAAGGTTTTCCAGTCGCCTTTTTCCCATAGCTCCACCACGCGGCGGTCGACTTGCTCCAGGAAAGGGTCGTAGACCTTGTGCATGAACTCGGGGGCGCGGCCGTTGTCGGCGAAGTGGTGGCTCAAGCTGCCGCTGGCAAAGAGGGCCACGGTGCCGTCGTAGTCTTCTTCAATCGCGCGGCGCATGGCCAGGCCGAACTGGCCGGACTCGTGCAGGTCGTGCCAGTCGCACCAGCCACTGACGCTGATGACCTGGTAATGCTGGTCGGCGTTCATGTAGCGCATGGGCACCAGGGTACCGTAGCCCAGCTCCAGGGTGGTGTCGCTGTGGGCGCGGCTTTTGATGCCCATGGCGTTGGCTGTGTCGGCCATCAAGTGGCCCAGCGCGGGGTTGCCGGGGTAGGCATAGGGCATGTTTTTGATGAAGTGCGGCAGCTCGTTGCTGGTGAACACGGCTTCAAACTTCGGCGCGCAATTGATGTGGTATTCGCTGTTGACCTGCCAGTGCACGTCGCACACGACGATGGTGTCCACGCCCAGCGCGCGGCAGCGCCGGTCGATTTCTTTGTGGCCGTCTATGGCGGCCTGGCGGCAACCGAAATGCGGGCCTTCGAACTCCGACAGGTACATGGAGGGCACATGGGTGATTTTGGCGGCGAGGGCGAGCTTACCCATGGCGAGCGCCCTGTGTGGTTGCGAGCCTACCCATGGCGAGTGCCTTGTGTGGTTGCGAGAGTTCCCATGTGTTCTTCCTTGTCGGTATCAGGGGCAGATCAGCTTGACGCGGGGGAAGTAGGTTTTGTAGCGGCCCGCATCGCGCGTGAGGATGGTCCAGCCTTCGGTTTGGGCTTGGGCACCGATGAAGAAGTCGGGGAGCACGCCGGTTTTGGTGCCTTTCTGCTTGCGATATTGCAGAAATGCACGGCCTGCCGCGTAAGCGCATTCAGCTGAAAAGGCTTTTATTTGCGCTTTGCTTTCGCGTATGAAGGTGGCCAATTCGGCGGCGCTGTCGTAAGCCGGTGCCAGCTCGGCATAGATCACCGGATTGATCGCCACCCGCTTTTCTGCGCGTGCCAACTGCAGTTGGGATAAAGACCAATCCAGCCAGACCGCGTCACGTTCGATGAGGTCAATCCATACATTGGCATCGACCAGGATCACGGCTTGTTCCAGTCATCACCACGGGTCATGCGCATGATTTCATCGGTCGTGTATTTGCCATTGCCACTGCCAATCAAGGCCAGGAATGGGTCAACTTTCTTGGCTCTTTTCCGCTTCACCGGCAGGCTTTGCATATGCTTTTCCAACGCCTGCTGCACAACAGACGATTTGGTGACGGCCATGGATTCGCAATAGGCCGATAGCTGGGTTTCAAGGTGATCGGGGAGGCGGACAGACAGCATGGCTAGTTCCTCTGAAAATGTATGACAAATCGAAACCGAAATGTATGACATCCGCGCCTGTCTGGCAAGCCTAAGCGCCCCAACGCGGTATGTGATGCACCCCCAGCGACACCGCCACATTCTTGGGCTCGCAAAACACTTCATAGCTCCAACTGCCGCCCTCCCGCCCGGTGCCGCTGGCCTTGGTGCCGCCAAAGGGCTGACGCAGGTCGCGCACGTTCTGACTGTTGACAAAGCACATGCCGGCTTCAATGGCGGCGGCCACGCGGTGGGCGCGTCCCAGGTTCTCCGTCCACACGTAGCTGGAAAGGCCGTAAACCGTGTCGTTGGCTTGGGCAATCGCGTCGGCCTCGTCGGTGAACGCGATCAGGCAGGCCACCGGGCCAAAGATCTCTTCTTGCGCAATGCGCATGCGGTTGTCCACGTCGGCAAATACGGTGGGCACCACGTAGTTTCCCTGCGTCACGCGCGCTGGCAGAGCAGGCACATGCAGCCCACCGCACAGCAAGCGCGCGCCTTCCTGCGTGCCCAGCGCGATATAGCTGCGCACTTTGGCCAGATGCGCTTTGGAAATCATCGGGCCCACGATGGTTGTGTCATCCAGCGGGTCACCCACCGCAATGCGCTGCGCGCGCTGCGCAAACCTAGCGCAGAACTCGGCGTAGATGCCCTGCTGCACCAGGATGCGGCTGCCCGCCGTGCAGCGCTCGCCGTTGTTGGAGAAGATCATGAAGATGGCGGCATCCAGCGCACGCTCCAGATCAGCGTCTTCAAACACCACAAACGGCGATTTGCCGCCCAGTTCCATGCTGAACTTTTTCAAGCCCGCTGCGCGCACGATGCGGTGGCCCGTCACGGTGGAGCCGGTGAATGAAATTGCCCGTACATCGGGGTGCGCCACCAGCGGCTCGCCCACCTCTGCGCCGTAGCCATGCACGATGTTCAACACGCCGGGCGGAATGCCGGCCTCCAGGGCCAACTCGCCCAGCCGCGCGGCCGACATCGGCGACAACTCACTCATCTTCAGCACCGCCGTGTTGCCAAAAGCCAGGCAGGGCGCGACTTTCCACGTGGCCGTCATGAACGGCACGTTCCACGGGCTGATCAACGCGCAAACGCCCACCGGGTGAAACAGCGTGTAGTTCAAGTGCGTGTCAGTGGGGTAGGTGTGGCCGTCCACGCGGGTACACATTTCGGCAAAGTAGTGAAAGTTGTCTGCCGCGCGGGGAATGAGTTGCTTGCCGGTTTGGGCGATCACCTGGCCGCAGTCGTTGGTTTCCAGCTGGGCGATTTCAGGAATGTGGGCAGCGATCAAGTCACCCAGTTTGTGCATGAGCCTGGCGCGTTGCGGCGCGGGTGTGGCGGCCCATTGTGGGAAGGCGGCTTTGGCGGCGGCGACGGCTTGGTTCACCTCAGCCTGGCCGCCAGATGCGACCTGGGCCAGCACCTCTTGAGTGGCGGGGTTCAGGGTTTCGAAGTACGTGGGGCTGGTGACGAGCTTGCCGTTGATGAGGTGGTGAATGACGCGTTTAGGTTGCTGCATAAATGGTGTTCTCCAAAGCGCCAATGCCTTCAATCTGCGTGACCACCACATCGCCCGGCTGGCAGTCCACCACCCCATCGGGCGTGCCGGTCAGGATGATGTCACCCGGCTGCAGGGTCATGAAATTGCTGAAGTATTCGATTAAGTAAGACACGCTGAAAATCATGTCGCGGGTGTTGCCCTGTTGGGTGATTTTCCCATTCACCGTGGTGTGCAGGGTCAGGTTCATGGGGTCGGGCAGGTCTTTGGCGTCAATGATCCAAGGGCCAATCGGCGTGCAGGCGTCGCGGTTTTTCACGCGCAGGTTAGGGCGGTACCAGTTTTCCAGGTAATCGCGAATGGCGTAGTCGTTGGCCACGGTGTAGCCCGCGATGTGCTCGTAAGCGTCGGCCTGCTTCACGTTTTTGGCGGTGCGGCCAATGACCACGACCAGCTCGCATTCGTAGTGCATGAAGCGCACGCCGGGCGGACGGGGCGTTTGGGCTTTGTGGCCGATCAACGCGTTTTCGCCCTTCAAAAAAGCCAGCGGTTCGTCGGGGGCTTTGAAAGCCAGTTCTTTGGCGTGGTCGGCGTAGTTCAGGCCCAGGGCGAGGATGGTGCGGGGCCTATTGGCGAGCGGCGCAACCGGCGGTAGCCACTGCTGCACGGCGTCCAGCGCGACCGTACGGCCATCATCCAGGCGTAGCCACGCGTTGTCGTGTACGGGAGCCGTATGTACGCGGCCTTCGAACACAACACGCGCGTGCTTCATGCCAGCACCTCTTGCGCAATTTCGCCCAGGCCAGCCGCGCTGATGCGAATATGGTCACCCGCTTTCAAGCGCAGGCGGGGCGCGGGGCTGCCGAGCATCAACAGGTCGCCGGGCTGCAGAGTCATGAAGGCGCTGACATCGGCCACCAATTGCGCGGGGCTGCGAACGAGTTCGGCCAGCGAAATGGGGTGTTGCGCCAGGCCGTTGATCTGCACCTGTATGGGCGTGTGCCGAACGTCGGCCGCCTGGCCTTGTACCGAGCCAATCGCCAACGAGCCATCCCAGCATTTGGTGCGCACCGGTGGGCGAAAGTAGCTGGCGTGAGGCACGGTCCAGTCGCAAATCAAAACCGTATTCACTATTAAATCGATAGCTGCTTGATCAGTATCTACAAGGGCGGGAGCACTAAAACACATAGCAACCGTCACCCACGCTTCGATTTCTGACACCCCGGCGGGCAAACGCACCGGATCGCCGCTGGCGCTGAAGGTGTTGGCGGGTTTGATGTAGAGCACGGGTGCCTGCGGCGGCGCTTGGTACGGCGGGGCCGCTATGGCCAATTCGAGCGCGCGCCACTCGCTGGGGGTGTTCATCAGCACGCCGTAGACCGTGCCAATCCGGGAGTGTTGGGTCATACCTTGTTCCAGCCCTATTCACGTGTCATTTGCGTCAGTTGGTCAATGGTCATGCCGATTTCAGCAACGTCTTGCGCGACCCTTGCGCCGGTGGGAGTTCGTCCGTAACGGCTGTACTGAATCGTGACGGAAGGTGGGGGTTCATGCCTGGATGGTGTGGGTCGGCTAGTAAGCCAGTGTAGGAGCCTCGTGGCGGTGTTGACAGCACACAAACCAAGCTGTAAACAAACCCAGTACAGTACGATTGGTTTGAAAAAAGAAGGGTGAACTAAATGCCGAAGACAGGCGACGCATTGCTGATCGCTGACAACAGCGACCACGACTGGAAAGCTCCAAGCTACCAGGCCGACCCGAGCAAGCCGATAGGTGGTCGCTAAGTGATTGGCCCTGCACTGCCACCCTCGCACTATTTTGTAGACGAGGCAGGCGACACCACGCTGTTTGGACGCCATGGCAAGGTGCTGGTGGGCACCGAAGCGGTTTCGCGATTTTTCATCGTGGGCCGGCTCGAAGTGGACGACGTGGATGCGTTGGAAGCTGATACAGCCGCCCTGCGCGCTGAACTGCTGGCTGACCCGCTGCTGCAAGCTGTGCCGTCAATGAAGGCGGATGCTGGCAAAACCGCTCTGTTCTTTCACGCCAAAGACGATGTGCCTGAAGTGCGGCATGCTGTCTTCAAGCTGCTGATGCGGCACGACTTGCGCATGTCTGCCGTGGTGAAAGAAAAGCACCACCTGCTGGCCGATGTGCGCGGGCACGAAGCCGCCAACCCCAGCTACCGATACAAGGCCGACGGGCATGAGATTTATGACGACTTGATTGCCCGGCTGTTTGGCCGTTTTGGTGAGTTTGGTGCGCAGCGGCATGTGACATTCGCCGTGCGGGGCAGCAAGCCGCGCACGGCGGCACTTAAAACCGTGCTGGACACAATAGACAAGGGTTTTGAAGGCGATTTTGGCTTTGCCCCGCATGGCCACACCACGGTGGTCAGCAGCTACCCCGCCAAAAGCGCGGGGCTGCAAGCCTGTGACTATTTGCTGTGGGCTTTGCAGCGCTTTTATGAGCGTAACGAAGAGCGGTACCTGCACGCGCTGTGGCCCAAGTTTTCGCGGGTACTTGACCTGGATGCGCCAGCGCCCAAAACCAGGGGCAGACCCGTGTTAGGCGGGGTGGAGTTCAACGAAAAAAACCCGCTGACTTTGGCACGTAGAGCGGGTGTCTGGAATAAGGATCGAGAGATATAGGGTGAACCGAATCACCACACCGCATGAAGCCGACTTTTGTCTCTCGAAGACACGATTTTATCCCGATTGAGTACCCATGGCCAAAGAAAAAACTATCTACACCTGTAGCGAGTGCGGCGGTGAAACCCCGCGCTGGTTGGGGCAGTGCCCGCATTGCAAGGCGTGGAACACGCTGGTCGAATCGGTCGCGCAAAGTAGCGCGCCCAGCAAGAACCGGCTGGGTGGCCAACATGCCTCGCTCGCGCCTGCCTCCGCCGTGACGGCACTGGCCGACATCGACGCCAGCGAGATTGACCGCACGCCCACCGGGCTGGACGAACTGGATCGCGTGCTGGGCGGGGGCATGGTGGAAGGCGGGGTGGTGTTGATTGGTGGCGACCCGGGCATTGGCAAATCGACCTTGCTGCTGCAGGCGCTGGACAGCATGCAGCGCGCGGCTTTGAAAACCTTATATGTGACAGGCGAAGAATCCGGCGCGCAAGTGGCCATGCGGGCGCGGCGCTTGGGGCTGGATGGCTCGCGGGTGAATGTGCTGGCGGAGACGCAGCTGGAAAAAATCCTGGCCACTTTGCAGGCGCAGCAGCCGGGCATTGCGGTGATTGACTCGATTCAAACCATGTACTCCGACCAGCTCAGCTCGGCGCCCGGCTCGGTCTCGCAGGTGCGCGAATGCGCGGCGCATCTGACGCGTATCGCCAAAGCCAGCGGCGTGGCCATCGTGCTGGTGGGGCATGTGACCAAGGAAGGCGCGTTGGCCGGGCCGCGCGTGCTGGAGCACATGGTGGACACGGTGTTGTACTTTGAGGGCGACACGCACAGCAGCTTTCGGCTGGTGCGCGCCATCAAGAACCGCTTTGGTGCAGTGAACGAAATTGGCGTGTTTGCCATGACGGAGAAGGGTTTGAAGGGCGTGAGCAACCCCAGCGCCATCTTCTTGAGTCAGCACGCCGAGCCGGTGCCGGGCAGCTGCGTGATGGTGACCTTGGAGGGCACGCGCCCGCTGCTGGTTGAAATCCAGGCGCTGGTGGACAGCGGTGGTCCTTCACCCCGTCGCCTGAGTGTGGGCCTGGACCGCGACCGCCTGGCCATGCTGCTGGCCGTGCTGCACCGCCATGCGGGTGTGGCGTGTATGGATCAAGACGTGTTTGTGAATGCGGTCGGCGGTGTGCGCATCACCGAGCCCGCGGCTGACTTGGCGGTGATGCTGGCGATCACTTCCAGCCTGCGCGGCAAGCCGCTGCCCAAGGGCTTTTTGGCGTTTGGCGAAGTGGGCCTGGCCGGCGAGGTGCGCCCCGCGCCACGTGGCCAGGAGCGGCTGCGCGAGGCGGCCAAGCTGGGGTTTAGCGTGGCCATCGTGCCCAAAGCCAATGCGCCCAAGAAGGGTAGCAAGGAGATTGAGGGCCTGACGATTCACGCCGTGGAGCGGATTGAGCAGGCGCTGGAGGTGGTGCGGGGTTTAAACTGAGATTGCTACTGAATTAATAGCTGCTTGAGCAGTATTTACAAGGGCTGGAGGCTAATTCAATGAAAATTGCAGTGATTTCCGACATCCACGGCAACCTGCCCGCCCTGCAGGCGGTGTTGGCTGATATTGACCGCGAAGGTGTCGACATCATCATCAACCCCGGCGACACCTTGGGTGGCCCGCTGGCCTCAGCCGCCACGGCTGATTTGCTGATGGCGCGGCGCATTCCGATGATTGCCGGCAACCACGAGCGCCAGTTGCTGACGCTGCCGCCCGAGCGCCTGAGCCGCAGCGACGCCTGCACGGCCAGCGAAATCACACCTGCCCACCGTGCCTGGCTGGCCAGCGCGCCGCCCACCCGGTGGCTGAGCGACCAAGTGTTTGTGTGCCACGGCACGCCCAGCAGTGACTTGCACTACTGGCTGGAAACGGTGACCGACGATTTCGGCCAACACGGCTCGCGCGGTGTGCGGGCCGCGTCGCAGGCAGAAATCGCCTCGCGCCTGGGCACGGGCGCGCACACCCGCGCCTGCCTGATCATCTGCGGCCACACCCACGTGCCGCGCGTGGCGGTGGTGGCCTCGCCCGACACGTTGCAGTCCATCACCATCGTTAACCCGGGCAGCGTGGGCTTGCCGGCTTACGACGATGCCCATCCATTTGTGCACCACATCGAAACCGGCAGCCCCCACGCACGCTATGCCATGGTGCGCCAGACAGCAGCCGGGTGGTCGGCGGACTTGCGCTGCGTGGCCTATGACTTTGAGCCGATGGCCCAGCTGGCTGAGCAACGCGGCCGGGCGGATTGGGCGATTGCCTTGCGCACGGGGCGCATGACTGCGTGAGTTTTCAGTGCGCTACGTAGTTGGCGCAAATCCCACGCGCGCGCCTGCAACAATTAACCGCATGAGATTCCAAACCATTCTGATTGCCGCGGCCGCCGTTTTGTTGACCGCATTTGCCTACCGCCAATACAGCTGGGCCGGCGTAGCCGTGGCGGCAGGGGCCATGGTGATGTGGCTGCTGTTGCACCTGACGCGCACTATGCAGGTACTGCGCAAAGCAGCCAACCAGCCGATTGGCTTTGTGGCCAGCGCGGTCATGCTGAATGCCCGCCTGCAGCCCGGCGTGACCCTGCTGCACGTGGTTGGAATGACCAAATCCCTGGGCCAACAACTGTCGCCACGCGACGAGCAACCCGAGTTGTTTCGCTGGACAGACGAAGGCCAGTCGCATGTCACTGGCACCTTTGTGGGCGGCAAGCTGACCACCTGGGAGCTGGTACGGCCGACGCCCGAACCATCAGCGGATGGTCAACCGTAAAATCTGGTGCTTTGCCACTTTCCCTGCACAAGGACACCTGATGAGCGCCACTGCCACCACCCCCGCCACCGCCACCGCCTTGCATGACCGCGACGGCAAAATCTGGATGGATGGCCAGTTGGTCGAGTGGCGTGACGCCAAGATTCATGTGCTCACGCACACCCTGCACTACGGTTGCGGCGCATTTGAAGGTGTGCGTGCCTACCATCTGCAAGACGGCAGCACCGGGGTTTTTCGCCTGGAAGAACACACTGAGCGGTTGTTCAACAGCGCCAAAATTTTGCGTATGAAGATCCCGTTCACGCAGGCAGAAGTCATGCAAGCCACCTTGGACGTGGTGCGCGCTAACAAGCTGCCCAGCTGCTACATCCGCCCGCTGACCTGGATTGGCTCCGAGAAACTGGGCGTCTCGCCCAAGGGCAACACCGTGCACTTGATGATTGCCGCCTGGCCATGGGGTGCGTACCTGGGCGAAGAAGGTTTGAAGCGCGGCATCCGCGTGAAAACCTCCAGCTTCACGCGCCATCACGTGAACATCACCATGATTCACGCCAAGGCAGTGAGCAACTACACCAACTCGATTCTGGCCAACATGGAAGCCACCGACGAAGGCTATGACGAGGCGCTACTGCTGGACCCACAAGGCTTTGTGTCGGAAGGTGCGGGCGAAAACGTGTTCATCGTGCGCAAAGGCGTGGTCTACACACCGGACTCCAGCGCCGGTGCACTCAACGGCATCACCCGCAACACCATTTTTTCCATCTGCGCTGATTTGGGCATCAAGCTGGTGGAAAAACCTATCACCCGCGACGAGATCTACATCGCGGACGAGGCGTTTTTCAGCGGTACCGCAGCCGAGGTCACGCCGATTCGCGAACTGGATCGGGTGGAAATTGGCAACAGGGGCGATGGCGGCTCGCGCGGGCCCATCACCGAGAAAATTCAGGCGGCGTTTTTCGACATCGTGGGTGGCCGCAACGCGAAGTACGCCAGCTGGCTGGCCAAGGTTTAAGCAGGCTTGATATGAGCAAAACCATCGAACTCAAAGCCGCCCAGCTGAACCCCCAGGGCGGCGTGTTTTGCCCCAATAAACTGGCCGGCATGGAGCTGTGGAGCGGCCATCCCCGGGTGTTTCTGGATGTGGCCACCGCCGCCGCATCGGGCGAGCCCGTCAAGTGCCCGTATTGCGGCACGCAGTACCAACTGGCGGCCGGCGAGCACGTTCACGCGCATTGATCAATGACAGATGACCTTGCGCTGCGCGCTCGATGAAGGATGACAGGGCGTAGCGCTCGTATGGGTCCTCTGTCATCGAGCGCCCCGCGCGAGGTCATCCATCATTCCCTGGTCATTGCCCCCCAATGGATTGGTGACGCCGTGATGACCGAGCCTTTGCTGCGCCGCCTGCACGCGCGCGGCGAGCGCATCACGGTGGCAGCGTTGCCGCACATCAGCCCGGTGTATCGGGCCATGGGGTCGGTGTTTGCGTGCATTGATTTGCCGTTTGCCCACGGGCGACTCGACTTGCGGGGTCGTCGGCAGCTAGCCAGCCAGATCAAAAACCAGTTCGGGGTGGCCTATGTGCTGCCCAACTCGCTCAAGTCCGCCTTGCTGCCCTGGCTGGCCAGTATTCCCAAGCGGGTGGGCTACCTGGGCGAGGCTCGCTTAGGGCTGCTCACGCACCGGTTGAAAAACCCCGCCAAGGGCACGCGGCCCGCGATGGTTCCGTTTTACTCGGCTCTGAGCGGCCATAGCGACGTGGCCAGCGACCGCCCGCAGCTGCGTGTATCACCCCAGCAGGCTGCTCAGGCGCTCGCCCCTTTTCAGCTGCCTGCGGCTTACGCGGCCTTCGCGCCTGGCAGCGAATACGGCAGCGCCAAGCGCTGGCCCGCCAGCCATTTTTCGCAGCTGGCCCGTCTTATGGGCCAGCCCGTGGTGTTGCTCGGCTCCGCTAAAGAAGCCGATTTATGCCGGGAAATTGCCGATCGCGCGCCGAACTGCATCAACCTGGCAGGCCACACCACGCTGGCCCAGGCCATGGCCGTGCTGGCCGGCGCACAAGCCGTCGTGAGCAACGACAGCGGCCTGATGCACGTGGCCGCCGCGCTGGGCATCCGCCAGGTGGCGGTGTTTGGCTCGTCCAGCCCACTGCACACGCCGCCTTTAAATGCCAAGGCGCAGGTGTTGTGGCTCAAGCAAGACCCGCATTACCAACCTGCGCTGGACTGCGCGCCGTGTTTTGCACGCGAGTGCCCACTGGGCCATACCCGTTGCCTGCAAGACCTACGGCCTCAGCAGGTGCTTGATTTGCTACTAAATATATAGCTGTTTGAGCATATTCCATAAGGGCTGAAGGCCAATTTTGCATTTAATCTGTTGAACTTCTGTGGTTTGAGCGCCATGTGGCTTATGTCTCAAGTACCCCTAGGTTCTACCCCAGCCCTAGTAAAGAAGTGATAGGTTTGTCACCGGCCCCCCGTACACTTTGACAAAAACGTCTTTCCCGATCTGACATTCCATGCCGTCTGTTTCCCCCGTTATTCAACAGTGTTTCCGCGAAGCGTCTGACATGGCCAAAAAGGCTCTGGATGCGTCGCTGGAGCACGCGGTTGCCGCCATGCAGGATGCGGAAAGCCGCAGCAGCGTGGTGTTCCAGCGCAACAACCTGGCGGAGGCCTGGTCGGCACTGCAAAAGCAGAAAACCAACTGGGGCGTGCAGTTTCCCATCGCCTTGCTAGGGGCTTTTCACGATGCGCTGGACGCCAAATCCGACGCGAAGGCAGCGCCTGCCCCTGCTTATCAAAGTTCAAATTTTTCGGAGTTGTCCTTGGTGGACGACTCTCAGGTCGCCAGAACCATTGAATCGTCGCGTTTGATGCAGGTGTTGTTGCCCGCCGTCGAGCAGCAACTGGGCGAGCTGGACGGCTTGATGAGCACGGCCCTTGGCCTGCCCAGCGTGCAGCCTGACCGAAACCCCATGCGCCCGCAGGTGTTTGCCGACACCTTGCGCAGCCTGTTGTCTGAGGGCGCTAATGCCGACAGTGACCGCTCGGCGCTGTGGATTCGTCACATCGCGCCCAGCTTTGCCCGCGAACTCAAAGAAATTTACAAAACACTCACCACCCGCCTGCAGTCCGCCAATGTGCAGGTGGCCAGCTACCGCGTCTTGCAAACCCCCTCCAGCGTGGGTGGAGGCGGTGGTGGCGCAGGTGCTGCGCGCGCGGGTGCCAACCCTGCGACAGGCAACGCCCCTCGCGCAGCGGCGGGGCGCGGTGGCTCCGGTCGCCCAGGCGCCCCCGGTGGTGCAAGCGGGTATGGCCCGGGCGAGCCAGGCAACGAGCAAGACGGGGGTGACCCCAATCAACAGGTCTACGCCCAGCCGGCCAGCTACGCCGACCTGTCGGCCTACGGTGTGCAAGACGCGCTGTTTCAAAACTTTTTGTACCACGGCGCGCCCCATGCGCAGCAAGCCCTCGCACCGGCCTACTACGAAGCGATTGACCAGGAGCTGAATGCCCTGCAAGAGCTGTACGAGGACGACGAGCCGGTGTATGCCGAACCCCTGGCCCGCCGCTACCGGCGCATGCCCGTGGTGGAGCGGCCCATGCGCGAGGTGGCTGTTGACAGCCCGTTGAACCCGCATACCTGGGGTCAGTACAGCGGCGCGCGTCAGCGCTCTTTGGTGCGCAGCCAGCTACGCAAAGAAGCCAAACAAGTTGGCCAGGTGCTGGGCCTGGAGGTGGTGCGCAAGGTGGTGGGCCAAGTGGCGCAAGACCCCCGACTGCTGGCGCCGGTGCGCGAGGCGATCGTTGCGCTGGAGCCCTCGCTGCTGCGTCTGGCCATGGTGGACCCGCGCTTCTTGAGCGACGAACAACACCCCGGTCGACGCTTGATCGAGCGGGTGGCCGAGCGCAGCTTCAAATACAACGACGAGTACGCAGCCGAATTCGCGCACTTTTTCGGCCAGGTTTCACCCGTATTCAACCTGCTGAACGAAGAGCAGACGTTTGAAGATGCCCAGCCCTTCAGCGTGGCCTTGCAGCAGTTTGAGCAGCTGTGGCAAGGCGAAGACGCAGCCGATCAGGAGCAGCGCGACAAAGCCGTTGCCGCTATGCGCCTGGCCGAGCAGCGCCAGAGCCTGGCAGACCAGGTGTCCTGGGATCTGAGCAAGCGACCGGACCTGGACAAAGTGCCTGGGGCGGTGCTGGACTTCCTGTTTGGCCCGTGGGCGCTGGTGATTGCGCACGCCAGAATTACCTCCGGCCGCGACGACGCGGGTGTGTATGGCCTGGTGGTCAGCGATCTGCTGTGGAGCGTCAAGCGCGAGGTCACGCTGAAAGCACCAGCCAAGCTGTTTGAGTTGATTCCGCGGTTGATCAGCACCTTGCGCGATGGCTTGGCCAAAGTGGGTCATGAGCCGGTGGAAACCCAGGCGTTTTTTGACACGCTGGAAAAGCTGCATCGCCCCGTGCTCAAACTGCGCCGCGCCAAGAGCCAGCAAGACGCCTCCGACTCTGAAATGGCAGCGCTTGCGCCCATGGAAGACTATGAAATGCCGGCCACCGCCGAGCAGCGCAAGCCCAAGGCCCGAGGCAACCAGGACGTGTGGCTGGCCCGGCAGGAGGTCGACGAAGCCGGTTTCTTTGACACCGTGCCGTCCATGGATGCCTTGCTGATGAGGGCAGACGGCTCGTCGATGCTGGACGAGGACGCGGTGGACTCTAGTGGCGCGGCACTGTCAGCCGATTCAGCCGACCGATATGTGCGTTCCGACCCATCCGATGCTGACAACACCGTGCCACTGGAGCCCGATGACGAACTCGTCAACGAATTTGTGCAAGCCCCCGAGGTGGTGGAGCTGGACCCCGACCAAGTGCTGGCGGGGCTGCGCGAAGGTTGCTGGGTTGATTTGTATTCCAAGCGCCGCTGGTTGCGCGCCCAGCTGATTTGGGCCAGCACCAAAGGAACCCTGTTTATGTTTACCAGCCAGGGCGGCCAGCCGCACTCCATGACCCGGCGCAGTTGCGAGCGCCTGATCCGTGAACGCCTGCTGCGCCCCGTAGACGCCCACAGTGTGGTCGCCCACGCCATCGAGCATTTGGCCCAGCAGCCCGAGCCCCGCACACGCGGTGGTGGCGTGCGCAACAGCCAACCGGCCGGCCTCTCCATTCACTAGGGAACCTAACTCCCTTGCAGCCTGTGGGCCGCAGATTCGCCAGAAAAAGGATATTCAACCGATGGGCCAACGCCTCACACAAATAGCCACGCGCACCGGCGACGATGGCACCACCGGGCTGGGTGACAACACCCGCGTGCGCAAAGATGCCCTGCGCGTGCACGCCATGGGCGATGTGGACGAGCTGAACTCGTGCCTGGGCGTGCTGCTGTGCGAAGACATGCCGGGCAACGTGCGCGAGCTGCTGGTTGAGGTGCAGCACCAACTGTTCAACCTGGGTGGCGAGCTGAGCATTCCAGGCTTTGAGCTGCTCAAGCCCGAAGCCGTGCTGGTGCTCGACCAAGCCCTGGCAGACCACAACGCCCAACTGCCCAAGCTGCAAGAGTTCATTCTTCCTGCTGGCAGCCGCGCCGCGTCGCAAGCCCATGTCTGCCGCACCGTGGCCCGCCGCGCTGAGCGCGCCGTGGTGGCCCTCGGGGCGATTGAACCCTTGAAAGAAACCCCACGCCACTATCTGAACCGGCTGAGCGATCTGCTGTTTGTGCTGGCACGGGTGCTGAATCGCCTGAATGGCGGCGATGACGTGTATTGGCGCAGTGAAAGACTGGCGCGAGCGGCTGATACGCCCGAGGATCCTGTGTGACGCTTCATGCCATCCGCTACGCGTTGGCCGTTTGCGCGATGGTGTTCATCGCCGCCGTAGCTGCTCAGGCGACAAACAAGCCGGTCACATCCACAGCCGACCCAGCCGCTGTCGTCACCTGGAACTGCAGCCCGTTTTACCTGCCTGCGCGCAGCATCTGGAAGCGCACCGTCGACATCGCCTATGACGACAAACGCGTGCTCGCGGTACGCGTCGATGGCGCCCCGGTCTACAGCTTTTCCCTCAACGGCACGCAAATCCTCACGGCGGTTGACGGCGAGCGCATCCAGTTGGACACCGACGCCCAAACCTGGACCAGCGACCTGCGGGGCATGGTGACTGCACAGGGGCGCTGCGAGCGGTAGGGTAGGGGGAGGAAAACCTTCCTCAATCCAGTCGTGTCAACTTCAATAGCAATTCCTTGATTGCTTCAATTTCAGTAGCATCAAGCCCTTTCATTACCTGGGCTTCCTGCTGTTTTGCCGCTTCAATCAACGGTTTGACCAAACGCAAACCTGCCTTCTCGATGGCCACCAGCGTGCGCCTCTGGTCTTGGGCGTCGCCCCACAAACTAACCCAGCCCTGCGCCGCCATGCGCTGCACCAGCTTGGTCACGGTGGGTTGTTTGGACAGCACCTCTTGCGCCAGTTGGGTCACCGCCATCGCATCGCTGTCGTGTAGCGTGGCCAGCACCCGCCACTCGATGGACGTGAGCCCGGCGGCTTGCACCTGGGCCTCAAAGTCTTTGAAGAGGGCGTGGTTGGCCTGGCCCAGCAGGTAGCCCAGGTAGGTGTCGACGAAGCGCTGGGTCACGCTCGTCAGAGCGGGTGCTCGGTAAAAAACTTGCCCCCATGAAACAGCAGTGGCGAGGCACCCTCGCGGTGGCTGCAGCGCTCCACCTCGCCCACAAAAATCACGTGGTCACCTTCTTCATAGCGGCTGCGGTTGAAGCACTCGAATGAGGCGGCGCACCCAGCCAGCAAGGGCGCTCCGCCCGCGCCGTCCTCGAAAGCCACGTCGGCCCAACGATCGATGTTTTTGCTGGCAAAGCGCTGCGCCAGCGCTTGCTGGTCGGCCCCCAGGATGTTGATGGCGTAGTGCGAGCCGGTGCTGAAAGCGGCCAGCGAGCCCGCAGCACGTGCGAGGCTCCACAGCACCAGCGGCGGCGACAGCGATACGGAGTTGAACGAGTTGGCCGTCAGGCCCACCAAGTCCCCGCTGGCAGTGCGGGCGGTGACGATGGTGACGCCCGTGGCAAACATGCCCAGCGCAGCACGAAACTCGGGGGCTGAAAAACGGGGGGGTTGTGCGGTGTGGGGTGGCATGGTTAGAATTTACATGAAAATTCATGAATCTATTAACATTGCGGGACAGACCAACCGACCTGCGTAGCAGCCGGTTGCTCTGTCCTCAACTGATTAAATCTTAGGTTACACAAGTAAAGAGGTAAACAAAATGGCATATTCAGACAAAGTAGTAGACCACTACGAGAACCCCCGCAACGTTGGCAGCTTTGAAAAAGGCGACGATACCGTAGGCACCGGCATGGTGGGCGCACCTGCCTGCGGCGACGTGATGAAGCTGCAAATCAAGGTCAACCCAACCACCGGCATCATCGAAGACGCACGCTTTAAAACCTACGGCTGTGGCTCGGCCATTGCGTCTAGCTCGCTCGTCACCGAGTGGGTTAAAGGCAAAACGCTAGACCAAGCAGCAGCGCTCAAGAACAGCACCATTGCTGAAGAGCTGGCCTTGCCGCCAGTGAAAATTCACTGTTCTATTTTGGCCGAAGACGCTATCAAAGCCGCAGTCAACGACTACAAAGCCAAGCACGGCGCGGCTGTTGCTGCCTGAATAATTCACGATCAACTCCGCTCGGGCTGAGCCTGTCGAAGCCTTCCTACCCGCTCAGCCTACCAACGAAACGCGAACCATGGCCGTTACCTTATCTCCCGCCGCAGCCAAGCACGTCACCAAATACCTTACCAAGCGCGGTAAGGGCATTGGTGTGCGCTTGGGCGTTAAAACCACCGGCTGTTCAGGCTTGGCTTACAAGCTGGAATACGTGGACGAAGTGCCGCCCGAGGATGTGCTGTTTGAAACCCAAGGCATCAAGCTGATGGTGGACCCCAAAAGCTTGGCGTATTTAGATGGCACCGAACTAGACTTTGTGCGCGAAGGCCTGAACGAAGGCTTTAAATTTAACAACCCCAACGAGCGTGATAAATGCGGTTGTGGCGAGAGCTTCCGCGTTTAAATGTGCCCTAGCTAGCGGTAAGCCGTGAATCTTCAGTCCAACGACTTTGAACTTTTTAACCTGCCACTAAATTTTGCGCAGGACCGCGCGACTATTGACGCACGCTGGAAAGACCTGCAGCGCCAGGCCCACCCTGATAAGTTTGCTGCCCAAGGCGCAGCAGCCCAACGCATTGCCATGCAGTGGAGCGTGCGCATCAACGAAGCCTACCAGCGCCTGAAAGACCCCGTGCAACGCGCTGCTTACCTGTGCGAGCTGCACCAAGCACCGATCAACGCCGAAAACAACACCGCCATGCCCGCTGCGTTTTTGATGCAACAGATGGAGCTGCGTGAGGCGCTGGATGATGCTGATAATGGGCAAAATTTAGATGAAATCAGCCAGCAGTCCAAGCATTTACTGCTTGAGCAGCTATCAAAAGTAGAGCAATTGCTAGACGTTGATAAAAATTATCTCCAAGCCGCCCAAGCCGTGAGAGCCCTTATGTTCATAGAGCGCTTTCAGCACGACATCGAGCTGCGCTACGAGGCTCTGGGACAATAGGCCCTAGAACCTGCAGCACATAGAGCAGCACATAACAACACACTACATTAGCCGCGCGCAGTACACCACCATGGCACTTTTGCAAATCTCTGAACCCGGCCAAAGCCCTGACCCGCATACGCGCCGCATTGCGGTGGGCATTGACCTGGGCACCACCCATTCGTTGGTAGCCGCTGTGAAAAGCGGCGTGGCCGAATGTTTGCCAGATGAGCAGGGCGCTGTGATCTTGCCATCGGTGGTGCGTTATCTGCCTGATAACGGCCGCCAGATTGGCGCATTAGCCCAGGCCGCGCAAAGCGCCGACCCCGAGAACACGATTACCAGCGTTAAGCGCCTAATGGGCCGCGGCATGAACGACATTGCCAACGCTGACAAGCTGCCCTTCAAGCTGATGGCTGAAAAAGGCACAGGCGGCGGCATGGTCAAAATTGCCACGGCCTATGGCGACAAATCGCCTGTAGAGGTGAGCGCTGAAATTTTAGCCACGTTGCGCTTTCGCGCCGAAGACAGCTTGGCCGACGACATTTACGGCGCAGTTATTACTGTGCCTGCCTATTTTGACGACGCGCAACGCCAAGCTACCAAAGACGCCGCGCAGCTTGCCGGCATTAACGTGCTGCGTTTGATTAACGAACCCACTGCCGCCGCTATTGCCTATGGCCTGGACAACGCCAGTGAAGGCGTGTACGCCATTTACGATTTAGGCGGCGGCACGTTTGACATCTCCATACTGCGATTGTCCAAGGGCGTGTTTGAGGTGATTTCCACTGGCGGCGACAGCGCACTAGGTGGTGACGACTACGACCGCGCGTTGGCTGATTTGATCTTGGCTCAAACCGGACTCACTGCTGACAATGCACACGACAAGGCGGCCATCAAAATGCTGGCACGCAGTGTGAAAGAGCAGCTGTCTACTATTAATTCTGTAGCTGCCCGAGCAGTATTTACAGGGACTTCAGCCGATTTTGTCACTGATAAAGCAGCGTTTGAGCATGCTACAGCGCACCTGACCGCTAAAACTATGCAAGCCGTGCGCAAAGCGCTGCGCGATGCCAAGCTGGACAAAACCGAGGTGCAAGGCGTGGTGATGGTGGGCGGCTCTACCCGCATGCCGCAGGTGCAACGCGCGGTGGAAGAATTTTTTGGCAAGCCACCACTGAATAACTTGAACCCCGATGAAGTGGTGGCGCTGGGCGCGGCCATTCAGGCTAACCAATTGGCAGGCAACAACCCCCGTGGCGATTTGCTGCTGCTGGACGTGATTCCGCTCAGCCTGGGCATTGAGACCATGGGCGGTTTGGTCGAGCGCATCGTGCCGCGCAACCAAACCATACCCACAGCCATGGCGCAAGACTTCACCACTTACAAAGACGGTCAAACCGCGCTGGCGCTGCACGTGCTGCAGGGCGAGCGCGATTTGGTGGTGGACTGCCGCAGCTTGGCCCGTTTTGAGCTGCGCGGCATACCGCCCATGGTGGCCGGTGCAGCGCGCATTCGCGTGACGTTTACCGTCGATGCCGATGGCCTGCTGAACGTAGCGGCCAAAGAGCAGATCAGCGGCGTAGAAGCGCAGATTGATGTGAAGCCAAGCTACGGCTTAAGCGATGACCAAATTGCCCAAATGCTGCAAGACAGTTTTAGCACTGCGCAGGTTGACATGCAGGCCAGAGCGCTAGCTGAGGCGCGGCTAGATGCTGACCGTATGGTGCTGGCCACGCAAACCGCGCTGAACGCCGACAGCGCGCTGCTAAGCGACGAAGAACACCGAAGCATCGAAGGCCTGATGGACGATCTACGCGCGGCCAAAACCTCTGACGATGCTGCCTTTATTGAGGCGCAAACTAAGCGACTGGCCGATGGCACAGAAGCCTTTGCCGCCCAACGCATGAATGCCGGTATCCAAAAAGCCTTAGCCGGTAAAAACATCGAGACGGTTTAATTTACCTGATAACACCGAGCACCGAAAACTTTATGCCTATCATCAGAATCCTCCCCCACGCCGAGATTTGCCCGCAGGGTAAAGACATTAACGCCAATGTAGGCGACAGCATTTGCGAAGCCTTGCTAGAGCACGGCGTAGAAATAGAACACGCCTGCGACATGAGCTGTGCCTGCACTACCTGCCACATCATCGTGCGCGAGGGTTTTGCGTCGCTCAATGAGTTGGACGAAAACGAAGAAGACTTGCTCGACCGCGCTTGGGGGCTAGAGCCTAATAGCCGTCTTAGTTGCCAAGCCTTTGTGGCGCAAAAAGACTTGGTGGTGGAGATACCCAAGTACACCATCAACCATGCTAAAGAAAATCACTAAAACCTAAGCATGGTGACTTGCAAATGGGAAACACTTTAAGCGCGCATTATCGGGACGCTTATTTTGCTGCTGGTGCGGCAGCCAGAAGTGCCTTCACTGCCAGCGCAACGCGCTCACCAATAATGAATTGTGCAGCTGGGTCATAGTGATAAAACCCGCTTAAATCGGAAGTGGTGACGATTCGCGCATATTTGTCTGCGCCGACCACAGCGGTTTGTGCTGCCGCGATGGTCTTACCGTATGCCAAAGATTGCGCCCATGCCCCGGTTTGGACAATCACCACAGGCAGAGTTGGCGAGCCCGCATCTTTGCGAACATCTGCAATAAGGTTCTTTAGGTTTTTCTCGTAGGCATCTGCGTTTGCACTACTCTTTTCCGGATTGTTGTCCGAATCGGCTTCTCCTTGAAACCAGACGAACGCAGCCCATTTACAGGCTTTGTTTGTGCAAAATGGGTTCACGCTGGCTGGAGTCGTCTTCAGTGATTGGATGCGTGTGCGAAGCTGGGTATACAAATAGCCCTCTTTGCCGCCTGAGGGCACCGACAGCGGACTGCGCCAGTCCGAGTACAGATTCGTCCCTCCTACGGCCACTTTTATCAGTGAAGTTGTTGAGTACCCGGCTTTACTCAAAGCCTCACCCAACACTAACTCGGGGCCAGGGCCGCCGCACTTTGTTGGGAGCGTTGAGAAGACCAGCTGCGAGACGGTCGCCGAATTCCATGCGCAGAGCACCTTGGGGTTGGGGGTGGTTAAATTGGCACCCACCAGCCCTGTAGCTTTTAGCCGGACCAATTCGGACGCCTCAAACGCGGCCATCTGGGGGGTGTATCCATATTTTGCGTAGCCATTGTTTGCAACTACATGCCAATAGCGAATACTCTCTGCCAAATTCGTCTTGATGGTGTCTGTGCTCGCGCTGCTCGCCAGTTCGGTAAGTAGCGATTGGAGCAGCGTCGTATCGACGTTGCCTTCCATGTTGGATTGTCCAGCCATCAAAAACATAGGCAACTCTTGGGTCAGCACGGCTTCGGTGCTCGTTACGGAGCCAGCGCTGTTGGTCACCACGGCCGAGTACTTGGCATTATGGTCAACTGCCAGCGCAGAGGTTATTGCAAGCGTTGCCGATGTGGCACCGGTGACAGGCACGCCGTCGCGCCGCCACTGGTAGCTCAGTGGTACACCGCCTGTGGCAGTAACGCTGAAAGACGCGGGCTGCAGTTCAGTGACTGTGATGTTCGCCGGTTGCGCTGTAATAGCCGGTGCCGTGATCACAGGCGCAGGTACGGGAGATGGCGCAGGTGCGGGTGCAGGAGATGGCGCAGGCGCAGGAGATGGCAAAGGAGAAGGCACAGGCACTAGTGCCTGTGCCTGTGGGTTGTCGCTATTGGCACCACCGCAGCCAGCCAGCGGCGCAATAGCCAACATGACTGCCAACCCAACACTCGGTACAAACCATTTTGGTTGATTCAAGCAAGGCATTATTTCTTTAGAGAGTTTGTATTTTTTTTTCATGGAGTTGCTTTAGTTATGACGAGCTTTTATCAAGGACGCGAGCATGGCTACTAAATCTGTAAATTGCACTTAGGGTGTTTGTTCTTGCCGGGTGGCAATGGGCACATAGCCAATCTCAAAACCTTTGGGCGGCGTGACGATCAAAGCCGGGTCTATATCGGCCAGTTTCCCCGCAGTGGGCGCAGGCAAATACTCTTTGTTGATGGTCCATTCTTTGTGCAGTTTTTCTACCCGCTGTTGCACCTCTTCGCGCTCAGCGTCGGTGAGATCTGCGTTGAGCATGGTGGGCTGGTTTTTAAACAGGTACCAGTAGTAGGTTACTGTGGTGCCGTCGCCTAATTTGACTTGGAACGGCCCGCCACCTTTTGCAGGGCCAGGCACCTTCCAAGTGCTGCTAGCGTTTGCAGGGCTTGAGTCGTCAATTGGGGTTGTAAAGGCACGTGGGTTATTTCTGATAGCCCGTTTAAATTCAATCGACGCCAATCCGGTTTCAGCCGGTACGTCTTTGGCTTGCACTACCGACCATATGGGGCTTCCCGCTGCAGTTTTGCTCAACCGGTAATACTCAGGCAGCGATACGACGGAGCCGTTGCCGATATCTGTTTTAGATACCAAATTTTGAATCCAGCTAAACCCCAACGTGCTGGTGTTCAAATTAGCCGCTTTTGAAAAAGAGCTCCAATCAATTCGCACTCTTTTGTCGTCTGGAGTGGAGTCTTGGTAAATCGCCATGGTTGACCCGTGACCTTTGTTAAAGGCTTGCTCAAACGACTCACTGACTTTGATTTCGCTGCTTGCCACTGGGCCGCCGCCTTTAAACCAAGCCTCTACCGCAGGCCAAAGTGCGCTTTTCCTAAATACCAGTGCACGGTTGATCAATACCGAATCGCCATTAGCATCCCGGGGAAACTGGATGGGTGCAACGCGCGCATAAGTGTTGCCTTTGGCGTCATTTGACTGAAATGCGGGTACATATTGGTTTTCCATTTGCATGGCTTTGTCGGAATCCGCCAAGCGTGAATCCAGAAGATTGCCTAACGTGTCTTTATCTGAACCATCCTTGTTTTTTAACCCCTCAATGGCTGAGCGAGACCAAAAATAGGGCATGAAGAACGCAGCCGGGCCTTTAAAGTTGCCTGCATTCAAAAACAGCGTCCATGAGAGGTCGCCCGTTGGAATATTTTTTCCACCAGTAGTGGCTTTGACATTGGTGAACGGAAGGGGCAAATAACCAGCGCCCAGCAGTTCGCCGTTTGTGCCTTGCTTCATATTCAGGCCATCGGGTGGCCACAATAACCGGGGGCTGAGCTGGGCCACACCGTACTTGCCGCTCGGCTGGCTAAATTTGCTCCAGTCACCCCTGCCAATGCCAGGCCCGTTGGAGACTCCGCTGAAGTCAGTGGCTACGCCGCCCATATGGAACTTAGGCGTTTCGGTCCCAAATACGGTGTCGTTCCACCAGCCAAGGCCTCCTTCAATGGTTGAATAAGATTCAATGGGCTTGGGCTGGGGTAGAAAAGCATTCATCCAAGTGCCAACTAGGCCTGATTGAACCGCAGCGCCGGGGTATTTGTTATACAGCGGCCAAGCGGCCATATACATAGAGTAGCCGCCGCTGTATTCTTTTGGCGCGGACTGCCGGTCAATTAAAAGGTATCCCTGCATTCTTGATTTCAGAAGGTCTGCTTTCAGGCAGGTAGCAGCTGATGTTGCCAAAGGGTCGGCGGCCAGTGTGCCGTTGGTGCACAAAAATGATGCCGAACCAAAATCAGGGCCTACAAGATCAGTAGCTAATGCGTTGGTGCCTTTGGCTGTTGCCCCAGCTGTAGCGCTGCAGGTCTTGCCCGCAACTAGCCAAGTTACGGTGGCAGCTTTGCAATCCCCTGTTGCGATTGGCGCAGCGGGCACAGTGGGGGTGGTAGATGTTGTGGGTGTTGTAGATGTGGTGGGTGTCAAAGTCGCCGTGGGCGTTATTTGAGAGCCTGGTGTATCAGCTGCCGCTGGGGCAGACTCGCTAGCACCGCCACCACCGCAGGCTGCAACTAGCGCCAGCATCAACACCATAGCGGTGCAATGCAATAAGTGTAGTTTTTTGCTCATCATTATTTCATTTCTTAATTTGTTCAAAGCGCTAGTAATAGTTCACAACGACAGAGTGCTTGTCTCGAGAAACACCATAGAAACTGCACATCACACCGCGCGGGGCGGGCTCCATCATGGCGGTGTAGTGGTTTGCACCGGGAGGTACAGCAGGGCCTTCTTGAAAAAACAACTTTGGGCACCAGTCCACAGAAGCCTTGACAGTTCCGTTGGGGTTGCGTCCGCCGCCGCAAAACCCTTGCGCCTTCCAGCCGCATCCAGCGTTGGCGTGACCGCCAGTTTCGGCAGCCGTTTTAGCTTCGGCAGCTTGGCAACAAACAGCCTCTGTAGTTTTTGACTGAAGGTAATAAGGCGCAAGGCCTTCTTTTGACCGGTAACCGTTGATGAGCCCCAAGCAATATTCAGATACATCGACAGCGCCAGTGTCTGGGTCAGCTGACATCGCTTGCA